>NZ_FODU01000014.1:0-84807 GCF_900110445.1 Acinetobacter sp. yr461 | reverse complement strand
ATACATCTGAAAAAATTACTGGCGTCCCTACGGGGATTCGAACCCCGGTTACCGCCGTGAAAGGGCGATGTCCTAGGCCTCTAGACGATAGGGACGTTTCAGAGGTGGGCGTATATTAGGTCGATTTAATAAAAGTGTCAAATAGTTTTCTGAATAAATATTAAAAAAAGCTATCAAGCGCTTAAAAATAACTCAAATTGTAGAAAATATATACATTTAGCCCTCTTTTTTCTGAAAAGGTTCAATAATTGCCTTTATCACGGAGGGATGTTGTAAATATCCTAAAATCTCATGTGGCTGGTTAGCGAAGGTAAAAATTTTCTGATTAATAATAGGTGGATCAAAGTTAAAAGGAGCCTCAGATAATGGAAATGCAGTCAGAAAATCATCTTGGGAATAAAAATTAAACCATTCACCGTGAATACAGGGTGGTCTGGCAATTGGGCTCGGGAGCTTACTTTGAATGACGCGAAAAGATAAAGGGGACGCTAAAGTTATAAATCGTTTAACTGAAAATTGATAAGATGGGTCTGAAAATAGCCGATAGGCAATGACTGAGCCGAGAGAGTGCGCAACGACAATATAATCATCATCTTCTCGCATTTTCTTTAAAATTCGCTCATTCACTTCTTGCATAAATTCAGGATTAGATAAGTACATATAAGTTTCAATCAGAAACTGCTGTATCAAACTCTCATGCAATTTTGGAAAGTTGTTTAAAAGAACAACCAATTCTTTGAGTACTCGATCCTTTACGAGTTGAGAGGTCAGATAGAGTCGTTCTGAAAAGCTTTTTTCAGCTTGATCCGTTGATGGCGACAATAAAGGAATAAATGGGGTGTGTTCTTTCGTTGGGGGATTATTCTCATGTAAATGAATAGGTAAATAATTATTTAAAAAAGTTTTAGGTAACAAGGTTGTAAGATCTAATTGATTACTTAATTGATATTTATTCATCAAATCGCCATAAAATGGCATATGAATATGAAGATCGCGTACGTTAACTTTGCAAGGCATTTGCTTTAGACCGAGCTTAAATACTTTTAACCAATGCTCTTTCAATCGATGTGCTGTGTAATTCTGTTGATTCATCCCGTGGATAAATATAATTTTCATTCTATGCAAGGAATTGTTTTTAATATAAATTTTAATTTACAACGGTATGTTATATAAAACCAGTATGTAGACAAAAAAAAGTGTAGCTTTTTGCTACACTTTCATTGAATAAGGATGGTTTAGACTTTATTGCGGTAAAAAATAAAATAGCTGATATAACATAAAGCTGTAAAAATAAGGCAGCCTACAAAACCAGCACGCATTTCAGGGTCTGCTGCCATACTTAAACAGGTAATAAAGCAGAAAATAAAACCTAAAATCGGGACGATAGGAAATAATGGGGCAGCATATTGTAAGTCTTTAACTGTATGGCCAGATTTGTACCATTGGCGACGGAAATTAAATTGACTTAAACAAATGCTCATCCAGACAATAACCATAGTAAATGCTGCAACGCCAAGCAGATTTTTAAAAATAGTCTCTGGGGCAAATTGCTCTGATAACAAGCCTGGAATTGCTCCAAACATTGTTACAACTAAGGCAACAATAGGTGTTCCACTTTTTGAGAGCGTAGCAAATACGCTAGGTAATAATTTTTGTTCTGACAGTGACCACATCATACGTGAAGCGGCATAAAGGCCTGAGTTTGCTGCCGAAAGTAGGGCTGTAATAATTACAAATCTAATAATATCATCCGCATATGGAATGCCAATATAATTAAATACGGTAACGAAAGGGCTACTACTTACGCTTTCACCGCCTAAACCTGCAAGCTGGAAAGGAAGTAAAGCACTAATAACAATAATAGTCCCTACAAAGAAAATAAGAAGACGCCAAATCGCTGCATTAATTGCTTTGGGTACATTTTGAGCCGGATCTTTGGTTTCACCTGCTGCTACGCCAATTAATTCGGTTCCTGAGAAAGCAAAGTTAACAATCAGCATGGTGGTGAAAATAGGAATTAAACCATGCGGGAACCAGCCTTGAGCTGTAAGATTGCTAAATAGTGGTGCAGTTTGGCTACCATGAAAAGGAATTAAACCAAAAATTGCTAATAGGCCCAGTACAATAAAAGCAATAACGGTAATTACTTTAATAAGAGCTAGCCAAAACTCAGACTCAGCAAAAATGCGAGTTGAACTAATATTTAAACCAAAAATAGTGATTGCAAAAACAATTGTCCAGATCCACATTGAAATATGTGGGAACCATTCCTGCATGAGTAATGCTGCGGCTGTGAATTCAGTTCCAAGCGTTGCAGTCCAGGTCAACCAGTACATCCAAGAAATCATATAGCCTGTACTGGGGCTGATATATTTTTTGGCATAGGCACCAAAAGAGCCTGAAACAGGCATATGTACAGCAAGTTCTCCTAGGCAGAGCATGACCATATAAGCGATCGCGCCACCAAGAATATAGGCAATAATTGCGCCAATAGCTCCAGTTTGTGAAATGACTTCCCCTGAACCTAAAAATAAACCAGTTCCGATTGCCCCGCCTAGTGATAGCATAACAAGATGGCGAGTACTCATGGCTCTTTTTAAAGGTGCAGTACTGTTCTGATGCTGATGAGCATCTAGTTGATTGTCAGATGGCTGCATATTACACATTGAGAGAATTAAGAAAGACGCTATTTTAGATAAAATAGACAAATGTGCAATCTAGAAAGAGATAAAGAATAAACAGTAAGGTGACGATAGAGTCTTTTTATAATTTTTAAAGCAGAATATGGCGTCCCTACGGGGATTCGAACCCCGGTTACCGCCGTGAAAGGGCGATGTCCTAGGCCTCTAGACGATAGGGACTTGATGAGGCAAACACAAAGGAGCGTGGTGGAGTCAAGCGGGATCGAACCGCTGACCTCTACAATGCCATTGTAGCGCTCTACCAACTGAGCTATGACCCCAGTTTGTGTGAGCGCAATATTAGGTTGAATGCGCTCACACGTCAACTAAAAAATGAATTAAACTTCGCTAGTTGCTTCATTTTTCGGCAATTTTAAGCTCTCATTGAGTTTTTCCCAATTTTTAACTTCTTTCTTGCTTGGTCCACCCACAATTTCTAAAGCGCGACGTAAACGAGCGAAAGTTAAATCAGGTCCAAGGGTGACCATTGACTGCATTACAGGTGTTGAGCTGGTTGAACCTGCAATTGCGATAAAGAACGCAGGCATGAAATCGCGTAATTTAATCTCCATCTGGTTCGCAAGATCCATCAGAGTTTGGCTAACAGTGTCATTGTTCCATGTAAATTGGCCTTCAAGACGCCATATTGCAAATTGAAGACTTTGACGAACCTGTTCAGAAGTCAATTTTTTACTTTCAAACATTTCTGCTGTGATTTGTGGCATATGGTTAAAATAGAAACCAGCCCAATTTACTGCTTCTGAAAGCAAATTAATACGCGGTTGAATGGCAGCAGCAATATCTTCTAAAGTGCTGCGATCACTCTTCCATGTTAATAAACGGTCTAATAGTTGGCCGGGAGTTAAACCTTTAATCCATTGACCGTTAAGCCAGTTTAATTTTTCAACATCAAAAATCGGACCGCCAAGTGATACACGTTGAATATCAAAGTTATCCATCATGTCTTGTAGCGTAAATACTTCTTTTTCGTCCGGCATTGACCAACCCATACGGCCTAAATAATTTAACAAGGCTTCTGGTAATACACCGATATCACGGTAGTAGTTAATTGATGTCGGGTTTTTACGTTTAGATAATTTTGATTTATCTGGGTTACGTAACAACGGCATGTGGCAAAGTGTCGGCATTTCCCAACCAAAATATTGGTAAAGCAACTGATGCTTTGGTGCAGATGGAAGCCATTCTTCACCGCGCAATACATGAGTGATTTCCATTAAATGGTCATCAACGACATTGGCTAAATGATAAGTTGGTAATCCATCATTTTTAAGAAGAACTTGCATATCGACTTGCGCCCAAGGAATTTCAACTTCCCCGCGTAATAAGTCATTAAATTTACAAATACCTTCTTCAGGTACTTTCATACGGATAACATGTGGTTCGCCCGCTTCCAAGCGACGTGTCACTTCTTCTTGAGAAAGTTTTAACCCACGACCGTCATATTTTGGTGTTTCACCACGTGCTTGTTGTTCTGCACGCATCTGGTCTAGTTCTTCGGCTGTAGCAAAACAATAAAAAGCATGACCTTTTTCAACAAGTTCTAACGCGTATTGCTTATAAATTCCCATACGTTCAGATTGGCGATACGGTGCATGTGGCCCCCCCACATCTGGACCTTCAGACCAATTTAGGCCTAACCAACGCAATGAATCCAAAATCATTTTTTCAGACTCTGGTGTAGAGCGAAGTTGGTCTGTATCTTCAATCCTTAAAATAAATTCTCCGCCATGTTGTTTCGCAAAACACATGTTAAATAAGGCGATGTAGGCGGTGCCGACATGAGGAAAACCAGTAGGGGAAGGTGCAATACGAGTACGAACTTTCATAGGTAATGGGTCAAAATAAAAATTGAAACTATTATAACGAAAAAGCCCAGTATTCTGACGTTTTATTTAACATCAGACTGGGCTAAAACTGAAACGGTGAGGGGGAGTTTCAGAATTTAAGATGCATGTGGCTGGAAGATCGCCTGAACAAAACGTGAAAAACGTTCGTGCTGAGCAGCAAGAAAGTTTTGAGTGGGGGTAACGCGAATTGAATTGAGTACTTTAAGTTCATCATTTGTAGAAGGTAATACAATAGGATTACGTTTCTGCTGATCTAAAGCTTTTTCAATAAGCGAAGTCTGCTTATCTGACCCAGTTTTGTTTGGAGTATCTTTAAGTACTGCAGCTGCAGAAAACTGTGATGCCAAACCCAGCACCAAACTTAAGCTTAACGCTTTTCCATAATGAATTTTCATTATTAATCATCCCCTCTGTTCATTACATTTCATCTATTTTTTGAGTTTAACGAAATGTAAAATTACGGTAATGCTACGATTTAAACATAAATCTTAATAAAAAAGTGGAACTGTGTCACACTTTTTACAAAAATTATCTATATTTTAATCTGGTCGGCCCAAATGTAGGCCATATGTATCCTTTGCGCTTCATTATTTAACAAATTAATGTGTAGATAAAGTGAAGGCCCTCATTAAGTTGTAAGAATAATTACAAAACTTTTCAAAAATGAAATAACTTAGACATCTTAATCTATATATTTTAAAGAGATTAATAAAAAATATATTAATATAAGTAATTGATTGTAAATTATAAAATTAAAAATATAGTAAAACTAAAACCAATGATGGATTTTGTAAATGAAAAAAATATCAATAATGGCTGTAGCGGTGTACTTGGGAATGGCAACAGCAGCTCAGGCAGCTACTTCTTTTTTAAACGTTTCTTATGATCCGACTCGAGAATTTTATCAAGAATATAATCAGGCCTTTGGTAAGTTCTGGAAACAACGCACAGGGCAGGATGTTGAATTTAAACAGTCGCATGGTGGATCTGGTAAACAAGCTCGGGCGGTGGCTACTGGTTTAGAAGCTGATGTTGTAACGTTAGCGTTAGCTAATGATATTGATGAGATTGTGAAAGCAGGCTTTATCCAGCCGAATTGGCAAAAAGAATTTCCGAATAATTCTGCACCTTATACTTCTACAGTGGTATTTCTAGTACGAAAAGGGAATCCGAAAAATATACGTGACTGGAATGACTTAACAAAACCAGGCGTTGAAATTATCACTCCTAACCCTAAAACAGGTGGCGCACCTCGTTGGATCTATTTGTCTGCATGGGGCTATGCCTTAAAGCAACCAGGTGGTAATGATGCTAAAGCTCGTGAGTTAGTTAAAAAACTTTATCATAATGTAAAAGTACTTGATTCGGGCGCACGTGGTTCATTAACAACATTTGCTGAACGTGGAATTGGTGATGTTTTATTATCATGGGAAAACGAAGCTTTATTGGCAACGAAAGGACCTGATAAAGATAAATATGAAATTGTTTACCCATCAATTTCAATTTTGGCAGAGCCATCAGTCGCAATTGTAGATAAAACCGTTGATAAAGATGGGAATCGAACTTTAGCAAAAGGCTATTTGAACTTTTTATATTCACCGTTAGGGCAAGAGCTTGCTGCTAAACATTATTTCCGACCGCGTAATGCTCAAGTGGCTGCTAAATATGCAGCCCAATTCCCAAAAATTAAATTATTTACCATTAATGATGTTTTTGGTGGTTGGGCGAAAGCTCAAAAAACTCACTTTGCTAATGGTGCGATTTTTGATCAGATTTATGATGGTAAACAATAAGAAAACTATTGAAATAGATTATCGTTTTTTAGATTAAAACTGCATTCAATTTATTTATAAGTCGGCAAGCGTGCCCTAAAGGTACGTTTGCCTTTTTATTTTGCTTAAAAAATGCTAACAAAACGGTTTTATCTATGAAAAATTAATATTTTCCTACAAAAAGCAGTTTGGCGTTGGTCATAAACAAGGTGATAATGTGCAGTTACATTTTCACGCTATGATTTAACACCTATGTCGCATATTTCTGTCTTACTTTCCGAGACCATTGAGAGCTTATTGGCAGATCGCACAACTGGGGTGTATATCGATGCAACCTTTGGAAGAGGTGGGCATACCCGTTTATTGCTTTCTAAACTTGATGAAAATGCGCGAGTGTATGCATTTGATAAAGACCCTCAAGCATTGGAAGTTGCTGCTACTTTGGCACAAGAAGATTCAAGATTTACCATCATTCATGCCAGTTTTGCTGATATCAAAGAGAAGATGCAGGAAATTGGTGTGATGAGTGTTGATGGAATTATGGCTGATCTAGGGGTTTCATCTCCTCAACTTGATCAGGCAGAGCGTGGTTTTAGTTTTATGCAAGATGGTCCGTTGGACATGCGAATGGATAATTCTAAGGGCTTAACTGCTGCCGAGTGGTTACTTAAAATTGAAGAAGAACAATTAGCAAATATTATTTATCAATATGGTGAAGAGCGTTATAGTCGACGTATTGCTAAAGCCATTAAACTAGCTGGAAAACTAGAAACGACCGCTCAATTGGCGGAAGTTGTTAAAACTGCTCATCCAAAATGGGAAAAACATAAACATCCAGCGACACGTGCATTTCAGGCTATTCGAATTGCTATTAATAAAGAGCTAGAAGATATTGAACTGTTTTTGCCGCAAGCTGTAGACTTACTAAAACCGGAAGGACGTTTGTCTGTTATTAGTTTCCATTCTCTTGAAGATCGACTGATTAAGCAGTTTATTCAAAAAGAATCTACGTTAGCAGAAGATTTCGGTTGGGGAATGCCTGAGCAGCGGGTAGATACAAGAAGATTAAAGAAAATTTCGCGGGTTCGTGCGAGTGAAGAAGAAGTAAAAGCGAACCCTCGTTCACGTAGTGCATGGCTTCGGGTTGCTGAACGCTTGGAAGAAAAAGGCGCGTAATGAAAAGCAGTGATGAAATCGCAACCACAGAAAACAAAGTGGTGAAAAAAGTTGTTGTGTATACAGTATTGGTGGCGCTTGTTTTTATAAGTGCCATGATGGTGGTATTTCAAGTATTTGAATATCGTCATGATTATAGAGAGCTTAGCTCTTATATGCGTGAACGTGATGATCTCAATGCTGAATGGGGGCGTTTGCTCATTGAGCAACAAACCTTTGGTGCAACAGCACAGATTGGTACGCGTGCTGTAACTCAGCTACGGATGTTTTCTCCACCGGCTGCAGAAACGGTGGTAATTTCTTTACCAATGACCTCAGAGCAAAATAAGTAAGGCCTTGCTGTATGGTAGATAAGCGAACAAAACAAACACGGAAAAAACAGCAGTCTATTTCGGAAAAACCAACTCTTGCATTTGATATGTGGCGGTTTTATCTGCTCTGGGCAGTAGTGCTGCTCTGTTTTGTTGTTTTAATTGCACGTGCATTTTATGTACAAGTAATTAATAAGGATTTTTTACAAAACAAGGCCAATGCCAATATTTTGCGTACTGAGCGTGTGGAAGCCATGCGTGGCGTGATTAGTGATCGCCACGGGGTACCTTTGGCAATTAGTACACCGATCATGAAAATCGTAATGGATCCACGTGATTATTTCGATACGAAGCACTTATATGACCAAATTACAGAAGAATTAAAGAAAGATCCGAATAATCGTAAATTAAAAAGACAATTACCCGATAAAAACTTGAATCTTGATGAGTTGGCGGATGTTGTTGGTTTAGACCGTGCCGATCTTAAAAAACAGATGAATGCACGACCGCGTTCTCGTTATCTGGTTTTGAAAAAAGAAATACCACCGCAACAGGCAGACCTCATTACGAAGGGTAACTTTCAAGGGGTATATGCCGAGAAAACGTATAAGCGTTATTATCCTCAACCACAGCCAAATGCCCAGATTATTGGTTTAACCAACAGTGAAGGCCAAGGGATTGAAGGCTTGGAAATGCAGCTCAATAAACAGCTGTCGGGTGTGGATGGTGAGCAAAAAATTATTCGTGATAAGCGCGGAAACCGTCTAAAAGTTTCAGAGGTTATTCGTGAGGGTGAACCGGGCGAAAACATCACTTTAAGTATTGACTCCCGTTTGCAGTACATTATGTACCGTGAATTAACGGCTGCTGGTGTTGCAAATAACGCTCGCTCGGCAACAGCTATTGCTGTAGATGTTAAAACTGGCGAAATTTTGGCAATGACAAGTTGGCCGTCATATAACCCAAATGACAAAAACGGTTTATCTAATAAAGATGCCATGCGTAACCGCGGTGCGATTGATATGTTCGAACCGGGTTCAACCATGAAGCCATTTACTGTTTCTGCGGCACTGGAAACTGGACAATATACGCCAAATACCATTGTAAACACTTCTCCTGGTTCAATGCGTTTAGGTTGGCATACGATTCGTGATACTCATAATTATGGTGCATTAACTGTAAGTGGCGTGATTATCAAGTCTTCAAACGTGGGTTCTGCAAAAATTGCATTGTCGCTTCCAAAGCAAACATTGCCGAGCTTCTTTAATCGCGCTGGCTTTGGTAAACGTTCGGCTGTGAAGTTCCCGGGTGAAAGCTCAGGTTTGGTGCTACCGGTAAGTAAATTAAATTCTTCCCAAATTGGTACCATGGCTTATGGTTATGGTCTAAATGCGACTATTCTCCAGTTGGCGCAAGGCTATGCAATGCTTGCAAATCATGGCGAGAAAATGCCTTTAAGTCTGCATAAGTTAGATCAGGCACCTAAAGGTGAACAAGTTCTAGCTCCAAAAATTGCCGATCAGGTTTTGCTCATGCTAGAGCAGGTAACTATGCCTGGTGGTACTGCAAAACAAGCTAATATTCCGGGTTATCGTGTTGGTGGTAAAACTGGTACGGCGCATAAACTTCGTGCAGACCGTAAAGGTTATTCAAATAATGAATACCGTGCTTTATTTGCTGGTGTAGCTCCAATTAGTGACCCGCGTTTAGCTGTTATTGTTGTGGTTGAAAACCCGCAAGGCCGTTATTACGGTGGTTTGGTTGCTGCCCCTGTTTTTGCACGCATTATGCAAGAATCATTGCGCTTAATGAACGTACCGCTTGATAAACCCCTTGATACTCCAGAAAACCCTATTCGCAGGTAAGCTATGTCTGTTTCTTTTCAAGAAATTAATCCAGTCGAGATTGATGCACAGTGGTCTAAGCAGCCTTTTCATGGCTTTAGTTTAGACAGCCGTAAAGTTGATTTAGGCCAAATCTTTATCGCCTTGACCAGTTATAGCCAACCTGAAAAAACGCGTATATTTGCTGAGTCAGCTTTAGCCAATGGTGCACTTGCTATCATTAGCGAGACTGAGTTGGGTTTGGAAAATGAGTGGGTATGTCCTGATGTACGTCAGCGCATGGGTGAGTGGCAACAGCGTTATTTGCAGCAGATAGATCCAGTTGCACCAGCACGTATTGTTGCAGTGACAGGCACAAACGGTAAAACGACAATTTCACGTCTAATTGCCGAGTTAATTAGTTCGCAACAACAGCAATGTGCAGTGATGGGAACTACGGGTAATGGTATTTTGCCAGACTTAACACCATCAACGCATACCACACTTGATGCTTTACAATTACAAAATGCGTTACATGACTATGCTAAACAAGGTGCAACTTTTGCGTCTTTGGAAGCAAGCTCACATGGTTTAGAGCAGGGCCGTTTAAATGGTTGTGCTATTGAAATTGCCGTTTATAGCAATTTGAGCCGTGATCATCTGGATTATCATGGCACTTTAGAGGCTTATGCTGAAGCTAAGGCTCTTTTATTCCGCTTCAGCTCTTTAAAAGTGGCTGTTATTAATCTGGATGATGAGTATGCTGCTCTAATGGTAAATGCAGCAAAACAAAATCCTGCTCAGCCAAAGATTCTGACGTACTCGCTTACTCAAAATACAGCAGATTATTATATTAGTGACCTAAGTTACAGTTTGGTAGGGGCGACTTTTAATTTAGTCAGCCAGCAAGGTTCTTTTGCTGTTCAAAGTCCATTATTGGGACATTTCAATGTCGAAAACTTGATTGCAGCACTTATTGCTGCTGAGCAAGCAGGTTTTGATTTAGAAGCATTAGTCGCTTTTGTCCCTCAATTGATTGGTGCACCAGGACGAATGCAGGTCATTCGTGATGGTGAGCGTTTATTTGTTGTGGATTATGCGCATACGCCAGATGCTTTGATTCAGGTACTTAAAACTCTAAAACGTCATGTATCTAATCAACTTTGGGCTGTATTCGGATGTGGTGGAGATCGTGACCGTGGTAAACGTCCACTAATGACTCAAGCCGCTTTAGATGGTGCAAATCCGATTATTTTGACTTCGGATAACCCAAGAACTGAAGACCCTGAACAAATTTTTGCTGATATGAAGCAAGGAATCGATTTTTCAGGGCACCGTATGCATGAAATTCATGACCGCCGTGAAGCAATTAAATTTGTTGCACAGCAGGCTCAGGCTGGTGATATTGTTGTTATTGCTGGTAAAGGTCATGAAAACTATCAAGAAATTAATGGTGTGCGTCACTGGTTTGATGATGTTGTTGAAGTTCAATCAGCCATTGCTGCGCAACACCATACTGTAGACGCTGCTTACCCTGCACAATAGGACAAATTATGCATACTTCAACCACCAGTACCGTGCCTTTGGAACCGTGGACAGCTCAGCAATTACAACAGGCAACACAGGGCTACTGGCATAAAGACCAGATCCCTCAAACTGAAATTAAACGTATTTTGACGGACTCACGTCATGCGGAAGCTGGGGATGTTTTTTTAGCACTTAAGGGTGAACGTTTTGATGCGCACGACTTTGTAGCTCAGGTTGCAGCGAATGGTTGTCAAATCGCAATTGTTGAACGCCCTTTGGATGTAGCTATTGCACAGTTGGTTGTTGCCGACACTCGCTTGGCTCTCGGGCTACTTGGCGCTTATCGTCGTGAGCAAAATACACAACTAAAAGTGATTGCCTTAACAGGAAGTAGTGGCAAAACTACAACCAAAGAAATGCTGGGTAGTATTTTATCGCGCTTAGCACCGACACTAATCACTCGAGGCAATTTAAATAATGACCTCGGTGTACCCATGATGTTGCTTGAACTGAGAAAAGAACATCAGTTTGCTGTTATGGAGCTGGGTGCAAGTCATCAGGGTGAAATTGATTATACTTCTAAGTTGGTTCAGCCGCATGTTGCGGGCATTTTAAATATTGGGACAGCTCATTTGGGTGAATTTGGTGGACGTGAAGGTATTTGCCGCGCTAAATCAGAAATTTATCGTCATATTTTACCAAATGGCGTTGCAATCGTTCCACAACAAGATGACTTTACTACTGAAATTCATAAAGCTGCGCAAGCACATCGCATTTCTACATTTGGTGTAGGGGGTGATATTTATGCAACAGATATTGAATTATTGCCTCAATCAACAAATTTTACTCTACATACGCCGCAAGGGACGAGTACCGTTAAACTCCCCTTTGCAGGTGAGCATAATGTGCAAAATGCCACTGCGGCTGTAGCCTTTGCTTTGGCGCTTGGTATTGGACTTGAAGATATTGTCCAAGGCTTAGAGCAAGCTCAGGGTGCTAAAGGTCGTCTAAACTTTATTCAAAAATCTCCTTACTTATTTATTGATGATACTTACAACGCCAATCCGACTTCTATGCGCGCTGCTGCACAAGTGTTGTTACAGCAACAAGGCATAAAAGTGATGGTAATGGGTGATATTGGTGAGTTGGGAGATAGCAGTTGGCAAGAGCATCAGGATTTAGGCCATGATCTCGCTCAGCTTCCTTTAGATCATATTATTGCAGTTGGGCAGTTTGCTTCAGCCGCTCTCGAGGGTGCAGACTCTCATTCCAATAAAGTGAAAGCATTTCAGACACAAGCTGAGGCGCTTCCATTTCTAATCAATCTAATCCAAACACATCAACCCCAGTCCATGAGTTTCCTGTTTAAAGGTTCTCGCTTTACTCATATGGAAACGTTGATGGCTGATTTGATGGAGAAACTTTAAATGCTGTTATGGTTGTTTGAACAACTTGCGGGCTATCACAGCTCGTTTCAGGTCGTTCGTTATTTAACATTACGTTCTTTACTCAGTGTATTAACGTCCCTGACCATTGGTTTGGTCCTCGGACCGATCATGATTCGTAAATTACAAGCGTTAAAATACGGTCAGGCAGTAAGTTCATTTGCTCCTGAAAATCATGCTAAAAAGATGGGTACACCAACGATGGGCGGGATTTTAATTCTGCTTTCAATTGGGATTAGTACTTTACTCTGGGCTGATTTATCTAACCCTTATGTCTGGATTGTGCTTGGTGTAATGGTTGTGTTCGGTGCTGTAGGTTGGGCAGACGACTGGATTAAAATTCGCTATAAAGACAATGCAGGTTTACCTGCACGTAAGAAGTTTTTCTGGACTTCTGTTGCATCCCTTGGTGCTGGTATTGCGTTATATTTAATTGCAACTCAACAGTCCAATGCAGAACATACTGCAAATATGCTGGATTTATTGATTCCTTTCTTTAAGAATCTTTCAATTCCACTCTCAATTGTTCCTTTAGGCTTGGCATTTATTGTATTTACCTATCTGGTGATTAATGGTGCCTCTAACGCGGTTAACTTAACCGATGGTTTAGATGGCTTGGCGATCATGCCTGTTGTAATGGTAGCTACAGGCTTAGGTGTATTTGCTTACTTGTCTGGTGACATCCGTTTCGCTAACTATTTACATATTCCATATGTAAAATATACCTCTGAGCTTGTTGTGGTCTGTTCTGCCATGATTGGCGCAGGTTTGGCATTTCTTTGGTATAACGCGCACCCTGCCCAAATCTTTATGGGTGATGTTGGCGCTTTAGCTTTAGGCGCGATGCTTGGAACAATTGCTGTCATGGTGCGCCAAGAAATCGTATTTGCGATTATGGGTGGTGTATTTGTAATGGAGGCAGTATCTGTCTTCTTGCAAATTGGATCGCTGCGAATGCGTAATAAACGCGTATTCTTAATGGCGCCGTTGCATCATCACTATGAAAAGCAGGGCTGGAAAGAAACCCAAGTTGTGATTCGTTTTTGGATTATTACAATTATATTAGTAGTTTTAGGTCTAATGACTTTAAAATTGCGATAGATCTTATTTTAGTGTCAATATAAAGCCAGTTCTACTGGCTTTTTTTATTGGAGAGATGAATGACAAAAGTTGCTGGTCTAGACCAATTATCTGTAATTAATCAAAAAGTGGTTGGTGAGGGTGAGGTGTTACCTCAGGTCTTACTTAAAGATGGAAGCCAGGTACAAACAGGAACTGTCGCTACAATGTTGCATAATATTGAATTATATAATGCAGGGCAAAGAGGACAGATTGAAGAGGAATTAAAGATCGCAATTCCAACTTTAGTCAAGGTTGGTCTGTTTGATTTATTTCAAGTAGATGAATGGATTAATGGAACAAATGCAGGGCGTACATTTGTGGGAATGCAGGCAAAGACTTATTTACAGCAAAAAGAACAAGAGAATAATTAAAAGTGACTAAGCAAATTTTAATGTGTCCTGTGTGCCGTCAATCTCTGGATTTAAATGAAAAAACTTGGCGATGTGGACAAGGGCATAGTTATGATGTCGCTAAACAAGGTTATGTCAATTTACATGTTGTGCAACATAAACACAGTAAAAACCCCGGAGATACGCCAGAGTCAGTCGATGCGAGACGAGCTTTTTTACAAGGCGGTTATTACCAACCCTTACAACATGCTGTAGTCGCTTTGTTGAAACAACTCGATGTAAAAACTGTACTTGATATTGGGTGTGGTGAAGGCTATTACACAAGTGCCATGCAGCAAGTGGTTGAGCAATGTGTTGGCGTTGATATTGCAAAAAATGCGGTACAGCGTGCAGCAAAGCTCAATGCTGAAGTGACTTGGGTTGTGGGAACTGGTGCGACTTTACCTGTGCTTGATCAAAGCATGGATGCATGTACCAGTTTGTTTAGCCCAATTCCACAAGCAGAAATTGCACGTGTTTTAAAAGATGATGGCTATTTAATTGTTGTCACGCCTGCCTCTGAACATTTATATGCAATGCGTGAAGCTTTATTTGAACAAGTTAATCCTCACACGCCAGAAAAGTTTGTGGAGCAGTTGCAAGATTTGTTTGAGCTCAAGCAAGAGCAAATTATTGATGCCCCTTTTGTGCTTGATCAGCAGGCCTTAAAAAATCTAATTGCTATGACGCCTTATGCTTATAAAGCTTCTCCCGAACGTCGTTTGCAGTTAGAGCAGCAGTCGCAATTAGAAGTAACGGCCTCTTTTCAAATTTATGTCTTTCAGAAGCGTAATAAAGAAGCTAGCTAATAGACTATTTTTAAAGCGTAAAAAAAGCCATCTAACGATGGCTTTTTTATTATTTATTCAATCTGATTAATCAGATTTTCTAGTTCATCTTTTTCTCGCTTAGGCGCAGGTTCCTGTGAAGGTCTCATGGCCGGAGGTGCAGCTTTTGATGGAATAACAATTTCTTCGCCAGGTAAATCGGCAAAGTCATTGTTATTGTTGAGCTTCGGTTGCGGTGGTGCTGGACGATATAGTGGACGAGCCAATGGTGGAGCCGCACGATAAGTTTTCTTGTCGCTAACTTCTACTACCGCTTGAGTTTTGTCACGTGAAATAGGTGCTTGAGCATCTTTGTCGAGGCGAACCCAAGCTGATGGTGTACCTTCCAATGCTTGACCCATAAAGTTGATCCAGATCGGTAATGCAGCAATACCACCGTACTCACGACGACCTAGTGTCGTCGGTTGGTCAAATCCAACCCACGTCACAGTAACTAACTTGCCATTGAAGCCAGCAAACCATGCGTCTTTTGCATCGTTGGTTGTACCTGTTTTACCGCCTAAGTCATTACGACCAATTTTAAGCGCAGCACGGCCTGTACCATGTTCAATAACGTCTCGTAAAATATTAGCCATGTCATAGGCAGAACTTGATTTTAAAATACGCTGCGCCTGACGATATTCACTGTTCGCTTTATCAGTCTGTTTAAGATTAAGTTGCTTAGCTGCCTTTTCTTTCTGCTCTACATCTTTATTAGTAACTTCAATCACTTCATCATCTGTTGTTGTCGTTTTTTGCTCGTCATCAGTTGTGTCAGGCGCGTTAATACATGGAATACATGCATATTCTGGCTTAGCTTCATAAATCACTTTACCGTATGCATCTTCAATACGTTGAATAAAGTGCGGTTGAATGCGATAGCCGCCATTGGCAAAAGTCGAATATCCCGTTGCCATTTGAATTGGTAAGACTTGAGGAGTACCTAAGGCAATGGTGTAGTTACGTGGAATTTGATCTTCTTGTAAACCAAAATCCATAAATAACTGGCGAGTACGTTCAATTCCGACTGTCTGTAAAAGACGTACAGATACGGTGTTACGAGATAAATACAACGCACGGCGTAATGGAATCATTCCTAAATAACGACCGTCTGAGTTTCTCGGTGTCCACTTACCAATCGTAATAGGACTATCATTAACCATACTGTACGGTGTCATACCGCGCTCTAGTGCCAATGCATAGACAAAAGGTTTAATCGTTGAACCCGGTTGGCGCCAGCCTTGTAAAGCACGGTTAAATTTCGATTGATAGAAGTTATAACCACCTACAATTGCTTCAATTGAGCCGTCATTAGGATTGATTGCAATGAGTTGACCTTGAACTTTTGGAACCTGAACTAAAGACCATGCTGTTTTTGCTTCATTTGGACGTAAGCGAACAATATCTTTAACTTGAACAATTTGAGATGCACGGGAAGGAGCACCACCTACACTATTCGCATTGCGATAGGGACGGGCCCATGACATACCTGACCACTGTACAGTAACTGTTGTGCCATCTTGCATTAATGCTTCAAAAGAGCTGCTATTTACCTTGGTAACTTGTGCAGGGTAGGTGTTGGCATATGCTCTAAATTCACTTAATGGTTTGTCATGTGCTTCAGCACCGCGCCAGCCATGACGACGGTCATAAGCTTCAAGACCATCTTGCACAGATTTTTCAGCAATCGCTTGGCGTTTAGCATTGATGGTTGTATAGACTTTATAGCCAGAATCAATTGCTTGTTCGCCAAAATGTTTTACCAGTTCTGAACGAACCATTTCACCTGCATAAGGGTGAATATTATTTAGATCCCGATTGGGCATATTGAGGTTGATCGGTTCAGCCACAGCTTTTTGGTATTCTGCTTGAGAGATATAACCCAGCTGTAACATACGACCTAAAATCCAGTTACGACGTTCAAGTGCACGCTCTGGATTAACCACAGGGTTGTATTTAGAAGGCGCTTTTGGCAAACCTGCGATCATTGCCATTTGAGCAATGCTTAGCTCATTAATACTTTTGTTGTAATAAATTTTGGCTGCTGCTGCGATACCGTAAGCATTTTTTCCTAAGAAGATTTTATTCACATAGAGACTGAGAATTTCTTCTTTGGATAAATTTTGCTCAATTTTTCGAGCTAAAAAGATCTCGGTTATTTTGCGTTTTAATGTTCTTTCTGGACTCAAATAATAGTTCTTTGCAACCTGCATAGTGATGGTTGAACCACCAGTTTGCACATCAGAACCAGTCACACTTTCACTTAAAGCACGCCCTAAACCCTTAAAACTGATCCCGCTATGTTCAAAGAAAGAAGAGTCTTCTGCTGCTAAAAAGGCATGAATAAAAGCAGGAGGAATTTGTTTGTATTCAACTGGAATAGACAGCTTACCACCATACTCGGCAATCAGTTGATTATCTGATGTGTAGACCTGTAGTGGTTTTAAAAGCGGAGCTTTTTTTAGTGAACTCATTTCTGGGAGCGATGGGGCGATATAGAGATACATGCCATAAAAGCCCATCGGAAGTGAGACTAAGATAATAATAATGATCAAAAAAATTGGACGCACGAAGCCCAAACTGGATAGCTTTTTCATGATAAGTAAGCTTTAATAAGATCGAATACAAACTAATTGTGGTCAGTATAGCCTTTAGACATGCGGATTGTTAGATGAGATATTGTATCCGTGTAAAAATAAAGACCTAGATTATTGGTTTGTAATTTTTTTTGGGGATAAAAAAATAATAGGACAATAGTGTGCTCAGGTTATATCGTAAACCGAATAAGGGGTTAATGGGTGTCGATATTAGTTCGACTTCTGTTAAGTTGTTAGAGCTCTCTGTTAAGAACGGTAAATATTGGGTAGAAAGCTATGCTTTGATGCCTTTACCCGAGAACAGTGTAGTTGAAAAAAATATCTTGAATCCAGAGGCAGTTGCGGAAGCTTTGGAACGGGCGATGAATTTAGCAAATCCCCAAACCAGTAACGCTGCAATTGCTGTTCCAACATCGACGGTTATTCATAAAACCATCGAAATGGATGCAGATATGAATGATGATGAGCGAGAAGTTCAGATTCGATTAGATGCGGAACAGTATATACCGTTCCCTTTGGATGAAGTGAGCCTTGATTTTGAGGTTTTACCAGATCGACTGCCTAATCCAAACCGCGTGAATGTACTTTTAGTTGCAACAAGAACAGAAAATGTTGAAACGCGAGTAGAAGTGCTGGAACTGGTGGACTTAACTCCTAAGCTTGCTGATGTAGAAAGTTATGCTGTCGAGCGTGCTTTTAGTGTATTTGCTGATAGCTTGCCAATGGGTGCAAATACCATTGGTATTTTAGATATCGGCCATACCATGACTACATTATCGGTTATGCAAAGTGGCAAAATCATTTATACCCGTGAACAAGTCTTTGGTGGCAAACAGCTGACTTTGGAAATTCAAAGCCGTTATGGTTTGTCTTTAGAGGAAGCGGGACGGGCTAAAAAAGAGCGCTCTTTACCAGATGATTATGACATCGAAATCTTAGAGCCATTTCTTGATGCTGTAGTGCAGCAAGCAGCTAGATCTCTACAATTTTTCTTCTCTTCATCACAATTCAATGAAATTGACCATATTTTACTCGCTGGTGGGAATGCCAATATTCCTGGGCTTGCTAAATTGTTGCAGCAAAAACTTGGTTACCGTGTGACCATTGCCAATCCGTTTTTACAAATGGGTTTTTCTCCTCAAGTCGATGTTCAAAAAATTGAAAATGATGCTTCTTCGTTAATGGTGGCATGTGGCTTGGCTTTAAGGAGTTTTGATTAATGGCAACAATTAATTTACTCCCTTGGCGTGATGGGCTTAGGGAACAGCGCAAAAAGCAATTTATTATTTTCTGTTTTGGGGTAGTTGTTCTGGGGATCACCACTGTATTTTCTGGGTGGTTTTATTTGAATCAAAAATTAAATGATCAAGAACAAGCTAATCAACTCATCACCAGTACAAACCAGAGTCTAGATCAAAAACTTAAAACCTTAAATGGTCTGCAAGAACAGCGTGACGCTATTATCGAGCGTATGAAACTTATTCAGGGATTACAAAGTCAGCGCCCTGTTGTCGTTCGTTTGGTAGATGAATTGGTACGTGTTACTCCTGCTACAATGTATTTGACTAAATTTAGTCGAACTGGAGATAAATTTACCATTGAAGGTAAAGCGGAAAGTCCAAATACGGTTGCGGAGTTATTACGTAATCTCGAAGGATCATCATGGTATCGCAACGCTTTTATGAACTCTTTCTTAGCGACTGAAGAGAAAAAAGATAAGACTGCGAGTTCGCTGCTTCCTCGAGTGGAAGATAGCTATGGCAGTTTTGTTGTGACTGTTGATTTGGGCGAAATGGGGGTGACTACAACAGATGATACCGCCAATACGTCTGTAAGTACGGATAAGGGGGCGGTTAAATGAGTCCGGATGAACTTCATGAGTTGTCGTTAGAGCAAGCTCCATCTAAGAAAAAAAAGATCACTTTAGAAAAATTTCTTCAGCAATTTAACACACTAGATATGAACAGCTATGGTAGCTGGCCATTATCTGTGAAAATTACTTGCTGGATTTTTATTTTCTTTGCTGTGTTGGCTTTGGGATATTTTGTTGTTATTCAGCCAAAGCTACAAGCAATTGATAATGCACAGGCACAAGAAAGTAATTTGTTGAATGAATTTCGAGAAAAAGATTCAAAATTGCGTAACTTGCAGCAATATCAGCTTCAACTTCAAGAGATGCAAGCAAACTTTAATCAGCAGTTAGAGCAACTGCCAAAAGAAACCGAAATTCCAAGTTTGGTTGAAGATATTAATTTAACTGGGGTGAATTCTGGCCTGAAGTTTAAAAATATCCGTTTAGAAGATGAAGTGAAGCAGGAAATTTTTATTGAACAGCCTATTACGATGGAAGCAACCGGCGATTATCACGCTTTTGGTGCTTTTGTCAGTAGTATTGCGGCATTACCACGTATTGTGACAATGCATGACTTTGTTGTAGAGGCTGCATCTGTTAAAGATAGTAAGTCAGATATTCCTGTACTTAATTATTCTATTAAAGCAAAAACTTATCGCTATATGGGCGCCGCAGAAAATGCTGAACATCCGGAAAACAACGCTTCGGCTTCAGTAGCACCTGTTTCCTCTACTGCTAATACACAGTCGAAATAGGAGCATTACAATGAAACTTAAGCAAATTTCTTTTTCTATTTTGACATGTTTAGTTTTAGTCGGATGTGACTCGAGAATTGACGCTGTAAATCAGCAAATGGCTGATATACGTAACCAGCCACCACAGCAGATAGATCCAGCACCGGTTTTCACACCTGTGCCACAGTTTAATTATGCGGCTCATCAGCTAAAGAGTCCATTTTTACCAAGCTCACTTGCTGCTGAGCTCAAAATTATGGCAGGAAAACGGGTATATCCGAATTTCTCACGTGCACCTCAGCCTTTAGAAAGTTATGCATTAGAATCCTTAAATATGAAAGGAAGCATACGTAATAACCGTGGGCAAGTACTGGCTCTTATCCAATCACCTGATCAGCAAATTGAGCGAGTGCAGGTGGGGAACTATATCGGGATGAATCAAGGGCGTATTACCCATATTGGTCCAACCCAGATTGATCTGGTGGAAATTGTCCCCGATGGGCGCGAAGGCTATGTGGAGAGACCAAGAACCTTAGTGTTAATTGGACCCGCACCCTAAAATTTAGGGAATAACAAAGAAAAAGTATTTTTAAAGATTATTTAATTGGGGATGGTCAGACAATGAATCACGTATTCCGTCAGTTTTCTATGGGGGCTGTAGCCATTGCAGTTATGCAGGTTGCATCTGCACAGGTCAGCATGACCAATATTGTACCGACACAAATTGCAGGTCAGGGTACAGAAATTAGAGTTATGTTTAATGGTTTGCCGCCACAACCACAGGCATATCAACTTGAAAATCCTTCACGTTTGATTTTGGATTTTAATAAAGCTCAGCAGACTTTAACACAGTCAAAAGTGGCAATTGGTACAAATGAAGCGAGTTCGGTCGATGTCAGTTCTGACGATCAGCGCTCACGTTTAACTGTAAATTTAAAAGAGGCGGGTGCGTTTACAACACGCATAGAAGGCAATACTTTTATTTTAAAGATTAATTCAGCTCAAGCAGCTATTAAACCTTTACCAACAAGTACGATGCAACCCCAAGGTGTTTCAAATATTGGCTTTCAGCGTGGTGGTCAAGGTGAAGGGTTAATTGTTATTGATTTATTGGGAAGTAATACCCCTGTTGATGTTCAACAACAAGGCAGCAAAGTTGTAGTGAGAACACTAGGCTCTAAAATTCCCACTCATTTAGCTAAACGCTTAAATGTGAACGATTTTGCGACCCCTGTTTCTACCATCGAATCTTATAATGAAAAAGGCAATGGCGTTATTACGATCCAATCTACTGGTAGCTATGAATATATGGCCTATCAAGCGGAAAATAAACTCACCATTAGCTTAAAGCGTCCACAAGACAAAAACGTAACTTCTTTATATAAGACGCCTAATTACTCTGGTAATAAGCTTTCTCTCGATTTCCAGGATATTGAAGTTCGTAGGGTTCTACAGTTACTTGCCGATTTTACGGGCATTAATATGGTGGCCGCCGATAGTGTTCAGGGTAATATTACTTTGCGCTTGAAAGATGTTCCGTGGGATCAGGCACTTGATATTATTTTAAAAACTAAAAATCTGGATAAACGCAGAAATGGTAACGTTATTTGGATTGCGCCTGTTGCAGAGTTGATTAAGGCTGAAGAGGAAGAAGCTAAGGCTGTTGCTCAAAGTGTCAAACTTGCACCCTTACAAACTGAGTATATTCAACTTAAATATGCGCAAGCTCAGGATATTATGGGTTTAATTACTCAAGGCTCAAATAATAGTAATGGTTTACAACGGACTTCTGCTGGCGGAACATCAACTTCTACTAACTTAAATACGGGTGTTGATAGTTTAGGCAATAATGTTGGGAGTTTGTTGAGTCCACGTGGAACAATTACTCAAGATGATCGAACCAACACCTTAATTATTAATGATACAGCACAGTCGATTGATCAAATTCGTAAAATGATTGATTTGTTGGATGTGCAAGTCAAACAGGTCATGGTTGAGGCGCGAATTGTAAGAGCCTCTACTTCATTCACCAAAGAGCTTGGCGTTAAGTGGGGAATATTATCGCAAGGGATTACCAATAATAACAATTTGTTGGTGGGGGGTAGTGATACGACGCTTTGGAATTTAAGAGAACCAGATGACAAAGGTAAATACACGATTGAACGGCCAGATAATTTAAACGTTGATTTGGGTGTTACCTCAGCCGGAGCCAGTAGCATAGCTTTTAGTTTAATCAGTATGTCTGATTTTATGTTGGATTTAGAGTTGTCAGCATTGCAGGCAGATGGTTATGGTGAAGTGATTTCAACCCCAAAAGTCATGACTGCTGATAAACAACGAGCTAGAGTGGCAACAGGTCAGCAAGTTCCATATCAAACTACAACTAATTCTGCTTCTGGTTCAACTGCCACAACTTCTTTTAAAGATGCACTTTTAAGTTTGGATGTTACGCCAAGTATTACACCTGACGGTAAAATTCAAATGAAATTGGATATTTCAAAAGACTCGGTTGCCGATAGTGCTCCTAATGGCGAGTTAATTTTGAATAAAAATCAGATTAATACCAATGTATTGGTGAATAATGGGGAAACCGTTATTTTGGGTGGAGTATTTGAACAGGCAACTTCTAATTCACAAACCAAAGTTCCTTTCTTGGGAGACCTCCCTGTAGTTGGCCGTTTATTTAGAAAAGATGTGAAATCTGATGATAAACAAGAGTTACTGATTTTCGTTACGCCACGAATTGTTAATGACACTTTGGTGAGAAATCATTAATATATTTTTCAATGAAAGCAATTGAAATAGGTGGCGCCTTGCCAAGCAAAGCGTTTGAAACCCTGCCAAATATTTATTTGGTAGGGCCCATGGGGGCAGGAAAAACAACCGTTGGACGTCATTTAGCCGAACTATTGGGGCGTGAATTTTTAGATAGTGATCATGAAATTGAGCGCAAAACGGGTGCTACTATTCCTTGGATTTTCGAAAAAGAAGGGGAAATTGGATTTCGTACTCGTGAAACCATCGTTTTGAATGAGTTGACTTCTCGTAATGCCTTGGTATTGGCAACTGGCGGTGGTGCCATCACTCAAGCGCCAAATCGTGAGTTTCTAAAGCAGCGCGGTATTGTTGTTTACCTCTACACTCCTGTGGAACTTCAATTACAACGAACGTATCGCGATAAAAACAGACCTCTATTACAAGTTGAAAACCCTGAACAAAAATTGCGTGATTTGTTAAAAACACGTGATCCTTTATATCGTGAAGTTGCTCATTATACGATTGAAACCAATCAGGGCGCTGCTCGTGATCTTGCTCAAAAGATTTTGCAACTTATTTTGTCTAACACGCTAATATAGCCAAACTTACTCGTGGTTTTATAAATTCATGCAAACTTTACATGTTGAATTAGGCGAACGCCGTTACCCTATTTTTATTGGCAGTCAACTTGATCCTAAGCAGTTGCTTGAGCCTTATATTCATGGTCAACAGGTCATGATCGTGAGTAACGAAACGGTCGCTCCTTTATATTTGTCTCATTATCAAGAAGCGTTAAAAAGTTTGGGTAAAACTATAGCTACTTGTATTTTGCCTGATGGTGAACAATATAAAGATATTCAACATTTAAATTTAATTTTTGATGCATTACTTGAAGCTGGTTTTAACCGAGACTGTACGGTTTTAGCTTTAGGCGGTGGTGTTATAGGTGATATGGCTGGCTTCGCCTCAGCATGTTTCCAGCGTGGTGTATATTTTGTTCAGGTTCCTACCACACTTCTTTCACAGGTAGATTCAAGTGTGGGTGGTAAAACTGGAATTAACCATCCACTGGGTAAGAATATGCTTGGCGCATTTCAGCAACCTCAAGTTGTCTTGGCTGATATGGCTCAACTCAACACTTTACCAGATCGTGAGTTGTCTGCTGGATTGTCTGAAGTCATTAAGTATGCCTTGTTAGGTGATGCAGATTTTCTAGTTTGGTTAGAACAAAATATGGATGGGTTGGTTGGTCGAGATGCCAATCTTTTAGCAGAAGCAGTCTATCGTTCATGTGCTCATAAAGCCCGTATTGTTGCAAACGATGAAAAAGAGCAAGGCGAAAGAGCTTTACTCAACTTAGGTCATACGTTTGGTCATGCTATAGAATCTTACCTTGGTTATGGCACTTGGTTGCATGGTGAAGCAGTTGCTACCGGCATGGTCATGGCAGCTGATTTATCGCAGCGTTTAGGCTGGATTTCAAGCGATGATGTGGAGCGTACAAAAAAAATTATTCAACGCGCTAATTTGCCGATATCATGTCCAAAAATTCCATTGGATGAATTCCTTGGATATATGGCACATGATAAAAAAGTCCTCAATGGTCAATTACGTTTAGTGTTGTTAAAGCAACTTGGACAAGCGGTAATTACTAAAGACTTTGATGTTGAACTCATGAAACAAGCTATTTTGGCAAATCAACACGGATAATAAATTAAGGTAACACATGACTGTATCACGTACACTTTGGCAGAATGTTCAACAATATATCTGGTTGGTGGGTGGTATCGTCTGCTTGTTTCTGGCTTTTATTTTCTGGGTAATGACTGATAGTAAGAAGCTTGTCGAAGTTGAAAAAGCAGCCGATTCAGACACACCAGTGCAAATTCAGCCAGAAAAAGTGGCAACAACGGCTAACTTGGGGGCTTTAGCTGATGAAGTTAGGCCTCTTGATTTAACGACTCGGACGGTTGTATCTGGTCAACATGAGGCAGAGTTCCGCGGTACAAAGTTTATTAACGAAAACAAGAAACAATGGACGCTTGAGCTGTTCCGTGCATCTGACGAAGATATTATTAAAAACTTTTTAAAGAATCGTTCAGACCGAAATAAATTTATCTACTTCCGATTAAGTGGAGAAAAGCAATCTGAACAATATGTTTTGACATATGGCGTATTTAAACGTTCTGAAGATACAATTCAGCAGTTAACACAACTGAATCTTAATTTGCCTGAATCAATTAAGCCGCAACCTCAACAATTTTCGACTTATGTGCCACTCGTCAATGACTTAGGTGCGGATGAAATGAAAGGTGGGATTAGCCAAACTTATGAAGTGCGGTTACGCCCAGCTGCCTTACCTAAAATTGATGAGTCTTTGCTTATGGGCGCAGGTGTAAATGGGGCTATAAGTACGCAACCTAAAGTGGCTGCTCCGGCAACAAATTCTACAACTCGGACAACCATTATTCGTCGAGATGCCGAGGGGAATGTTGTAGATGTACACCAGTCTAATTCTGCTGTTGATACTGCTAAAAAGGCTCAACAAAATCGTGCAACTGAAGCTCCTCCAAAAAATGCAACAAATGAGGGCACAAGAGGAAACTAAAGGTAAGAATAATTTGCACAAATATAGTGCAATAATAAGAAATACATATACTCTTTGATCAAGTGTGGTGCATATTTGGTCATTTATTAAAATGATAGCCTGAATAAAACTGATCTATTTTTAATAAATATAAACACTTAGGTTGAAAAAAACATATTGGCATAGTTTTTGCTTTATTCTTGTGCTTATTAATGTACTGCTAACTATTTTGGCGCTCTAAAGAGTGAAGTCTATGCAGAGTCGTGGGGTCGAACTGCTTTAAAAGAGTGCGAAATAAGTCAAAACATTTTTCTAGCAAAAACCAGTGTACGCATTTATGGAACAGCGTATATTGGCTTATCAGCCCAAAATTTTTTTTTGCGAAACATTGAGCTAACTATCGTCCGTAGGCAATATCGCAGAAATAAGTTGTTTGTTTGACGCTCGAAAGAGCCTTATTGAAAGAAGGGTACGCTATGCACATGCCATCGCCTAATACTGTAGCTCCCGCTCAAGGTTTATATCAGCCTGATGAGTTTAAGGATAACTGTGGTTTTGGACTGATTGCCCATATGAGGGGTGAATCAAGTCATCATCTTGTAGAAACCGCGATTCACAGTTTAAGTTGCATGACGCACCGTGGTGGTATTGCCGCAGATGGCAAGACGGGAGATGGGTGCGGCTTATTATTGGCGATGCCAAAGCAATTTTTTCGTGATGAAGCAAAAAAACTGAGTGATATTACACTGAGCGAAGTTTTTGCTGTGGGTACGGTATTTCTAAATATTGATCCGGCATTAGCGCAACATTCTAAAAATATTTTAAATAAAGAAATTGAAGCAGAAGGCTTACGCGTACTGGCTTGGCGTGTTGTGCCTACAAATAACGATGCACTAGGTGAAATTGCACTTCAATCTTTACCTGCTTTTGAACAGGTCATTGTGAACTGTCCAATGGGTGTAACCGAAGTTGAGTTCAACCGTAAGCTATTTTTGGCGCGTCGCCGTGCGGAACAACAATTACAAAAAGATCCGTTATTTTATGTGACTACGCTTTGCTCTACAGTGATCACTTATAAAGGCTTAATGATGCCTGCTGCGATTGCTGAGTTCTATACAGACTTGGCAGACGAACGTTTAAAATCACATATCGTCGTGTTCCATCAACGTTTCTCGACCAACACTTTACCACGTTGGCCGTTGGCTCAGCCTTTCCGTTATCTTGCTCATAATGGTGAAATTAACACCATTACAGCAAACCGTAACTGGTCATTAGCACGTACTCCTAAATTTGAAAATCCATTGTTGCCGGGCTTAACTGAACTTAACCCGATGGTGAACCGTACTGGTTCAGACTCATCAAGCTTAGATAATATGCTTGAGATCTTGGTCGGCGGCGGTATGGATTTATTCCGTGCGTTACGTATGCTCGTACCACCAGCTTGGCAAAACGTAGAAACTTTAGATGCGGACTTACGCGCATTCTATGAGTTCAACTCTAAGCACATGGAAGCTTGGGATGGTCCTGCAGGCTTGGTAATTCAAGATGGTCGTCATGCAATCTGTATGCTTGACCGTAATGGTTTACGTCCTGCACGTTGGGTAATTACCAAAAATGATTACATTACCTTAGCATCTGAAATTGGTGTTTGGGGCTATGAACCTGAAGATGTGGTTTCTAAAGGCCGTGTAGGTCCAGGCCAAATTTTGGTAGTTGATACCTTAACAGGCAAAGTGCTTGATACTAAAGATGTAAACACTCATCTTAAAAACATGCGTCCGTACCGTGAATGGTTGCGTGATCATGCAATTCGCTTAAAGGCTAATCCTGAACTTGAAGAACAATTAGTTGATCAAGGTTTAACTGGCGATGCTTTAAAAGCAGCTCAAAAAATGTTTATGGTGACATTTGAAGAGCGTGACCAGTTATTGCGTCCCATTGCTGAAAGTGGTCAGGAAGCTGTAGGTTCTATGGGTGATGATACGCCAATGGCTGTATTGTCTCGTCAAGTACGTCATGTGACTGATTATTTCCGTCAACAATTTGCACAGGTGACTAACCCTCCAATCGATCCATTACGTGAATCGATTGTAATGTCCCTTGAGACGTGTTTAGGTCGTGAGCAGAATGTATTTGAGCAAGGTCCAGAGCACGCAGATCGAATCATTATTTCGAGCCCTGTTCTGTCTAACTCAAAAATACAGCAAATCCGTAGTATTGATCGTGCAGGCTATGAGTCTGTTGACATCAATTTGAACTATGCTGAAGAAGAGGGTTTGCAAGCGGCGATTACACGTATTTGTGAAGAAGCAGCACAAGCCGTTCGTGATGGTAAAACTTTAATTGTTTTAACTGATAAAAATATTCGCCAAGGTTTCTTGCCTGCAAATGCAGCACTTGCAACAGGTGCGGTACACCATTACCTCATTAAAACTGGTTTGCGTACTGATGCAAACATTATGGTTGAAACTGGTTTTGCACGTGATCCGCACCAATTTGCGGTATTACTTGGTTTCGGTGCAACCGCAGTTTACCCATACCTTGCATATGACGTGATTAATGATTTGATTGCTAAAGGTGAGCTTTTAGGTGATCCAATCCATGCGCAAGCGAACTTCCGTAAAGGGATTGAGAAAGGCTTATTAAAAGTTCTTTCAAAAATGGGTATCTCTACAGTTGCTTCGTATCGTGGCGGTCAGCTTTTTGAAGCAGTAGGTTTGTCATCTGAAGTCGTAGACCAGTGCTTCTTGGGTGTTCCAAGCCGTATTCAGGGTGCAACATTTGCTGACCTTGAAAAAGACCAGAAAAAATTAGCAGCTACAGCATGGTCAAATCGTAAACCGATTGATCAGGGTGGTTTGCTTAAATTCGTATTTGATAAAGAATACCATGCGTTCAACCCAGACGTGATTAACTCATTACATACGGCTGTTCGCTCTGGTAAGTATGAAGACTTTAAAGTATATGCTGAGTTGGTTAACAACCGTCCGGTTGCAACCATTCGTGACTTATTTAAGTTAAAAACAACGAATTCGATTCCGGTTGAGCAAGTTGAATCAGTTGCAGATATCTTGCCTCGTTTTGACTCGGCAGGTATGTCTTTAGGTGCTCTTTCTCCAGAAGCACATGAAGCAATTGCAATCGCGATGAATACGATTGGTGGTCGTTCAAACTCTGGTGAGGGTGGTGAAGATCCTGTTCGCTACGGCACAATTCGTAACTCGAAAATCAAACAGATCGCATCTGGTCGTTTTGGTGTAACACCTGCTTACCTAACTTCTGCTGAAGTATTGCAAATTAAAGTTGCTCAAGGTGCAAAACCAGGTGAAGGCGGTCAGTTACCAGGTGGTAAAGTAAATGGCTTAATTGCACGTTTACGTTACTCTGTACCGGGTGTAACGCTGATTTCACCTCCACCACATCACGATATTTACTCAATTGAAGATTTGTCTCAGTTAATTTTTGACTTGAAACAAGTTAACCCGAAAGCAATGGTGTCAGTAAAACTGGTATCTGAACCGGGTGTGGGTACAATTGCCGCAGGTGTTGCTAAGGCATATGCAGACTTCATTACCATTTCTGGTTATGACGGTGGTACAGCAGCATCTCCACTTTCATCAATTCACCATGCGGGTTCTCCATGGGAGTTAGGTCTGAGTGAAGCGCACCAAGCACTCCGTGTTAATGACTTACGTGGAAAGGTACGGGTACAAACTGATGGTGGTTTAAAAACAGGTCTTGATGTGATCAAGGCAGCAATTTTGGGCGCTGAGAGCTTTGGTTTCGGTTCAACACCAATGATTGCTTTAGGTTGTAAATATCTACGTATTTGTCACTTGAACAACTGTGCAACCGGTGTTGCAACTCAACAAGATCACTTACGTCAAGAGCACTATATTGGCGAGCCAGAAATGCTCATCAATTTCTTCCACTTTATTGCGGAAGAAACGCGTGAATGGTTGGCAGCTTTAGGTGTTTCTTCATTGAAAGACTTAATTGGTCGTGTTGATTTACTTGAAGTATTACCGGGTGAAACTGAAAAGCATGCTCATCTTGATTTAAGTGCATTGTTAACCTCGCATCCATCTGCTGACGGTAAAGCACAGTACTGTGAAGTACAAGGTAATGCACCATTTGATAAAGGTGTATTGGCTGAGAAAATGGTTGCAGAAATGCTTCCTGCAATTGAATCAAGTGCTGGCGGTCAGTTCAACTTTAAAGTTGTGAACTGTGACCGTTCGATCGGTGCTCGTGTATCAGGTGAAATTGCTCGTCGCTACGGCAACTTAGGCATGGAAGTGCATCCTGTTGTAATGAACTTAACTGGTACTGCTGGTCAGTCGCTTGGTGTATGGAACGCTGGTGGTTTACACATCCGTCTTGAAGGTGATGCAAACGACTATGTGGGTAAAGGTATGGCAGGTGGTCGTATCTCAATCTTCCCACCACAAGGTTCGCCTTTCCAAACACAAAACACAGCAATTATTGGTAATACCTGTTTGTATGGTGCAACTGGCGGTAAGCTTTTTGCAGCGGGTACAGCGGGTGAGCGTTTTGCAGTTCGTAACTCTGGTGCATTTGCTGTAATTGAAGGCGCTGGTGATCACTGCTGTGAATATATGACAGGTGGTGTTGTGACTGTACTTGGTAAAGTAGGCCATAACTTTGGTGCGGGCATGACTGGTGGTTTTGCTTATGTACTTGACCTTGACAATGATTTTGTAGATTACTACAACCACGAATTGATTGATTTAAATCGTATTTCAACAGAATCTATGGAAGATCATAAAGAGTTCTTGTTGCGTATTATTGATGAGCATATCAAAGAAACAGGTAGTGCTTGGGCTTATAAAATCCGCAATGAGTTCGATTTCTACAGCCGTAAATTCTGGCTTGTGAAACCAAAGGCTGCTAATTTGCAAACGCTTTTGAAAACAACACAAGCTGATCCACAATAATTCCACGACTGCAACGACATAGGCAGGTGCGGGCAACAGTGAAATCCGCGCCTACCCACGGAGAGAGACATGGCAGAACGCCTAAATAATGACTTTCAATTTCTGGATGTAGCACGCCAAGATCCAGAGAAAAAAGATATTACTGTCCGCAAAGCAGAATTTGTGGAAATTTATAAACCTTTTACATCGGAAACTGTCGCTAATCAGACTCACCGTTGTTTAGGTTGTGGTAACCCATATTGCGAATGGAAATGTCCTGTACATAACTACATTCCAAACTGGTTAAAACTCATCGCTGAAGGCCAAATTTTCCAAGCTGCTGAGCTTTGCCATCAAACCAACACATTACCTGAGGTATGTGGTCGTGTATGTCCACAAGACCGTTTATGTGAAGGTGCTTGTACCTTAAATGATGGTTTTGGTGCCGTGACTATTGGTAATGCTGAAAAATATATTAACGACACAGCCTTTGCTTTAGGTTGGCGTCCAGATATGTCAGGCGTGAAATGGACTGACAAAAAAGTTGCAATCATTGGTGCTGGCCCAGCAGGTCTAGGTTGCGCGGATATTTTAGCTCGTGGTGGTGTCAAGCCAGTTGTATTCGATAAGCGTCCTGAAATTGGTGGCTTACTTACATTCGGTATTCCAGAATTTAAAATGGAAAAAGATGTAATGAAGCGCCGTCGTGAAATTTTCACAGGTATGGGAATCGAATTCCGCTTAAATACTGAAATTGGTACAGATGTCACCATTGATGAATTACTTGCGGAATATGATGCTGTATTCATGGGTATGGGAACTTATACCTACATGAAGGGCGGTTTCCCAGGTGAAGATCTTGCAGGTGTTTATGATGCACTTGATTTCTTGATCTCTAACGTAAATCGTTGCCAAGGTTGGGAAAAAGATCCAAGTGAATACATTAGCTTAGATGGTAAAAAAGTGATTGTACTTGGTGGTGGCGACACTGCGATGGACTGTAACCGTACTTCATTACGTCAAGGCGCTCATGATGTAACGTGTGCATACCGTCGTGATGAAAGCAACATGCCAGGCTCTGCACGTGAAGTAAAAAATGCCTATGAAGAAGGTGTGAAATTCTTGTTCAATCGTCAACCGATCGAAATCGTAGGCGAAAATGGCAAAGTGACAGGCGTTAAAGTCGTAACGACTCAAATGGGTGCACCAGATAGTCGTGGCCGTCGTAGCCCTGAACCAGTTCCAGGTTCTGAAGAAATTTTACCGGCTGATGCTGTTTTACTTGCATTCGGTTTCCGCCCAAGTCCAGCTGACTGGTTTGGTAACGTGAATATTAATCTTGATGGTTCAGGCCGTGTTGTGGCAGCTGAAAAGCAAGAGTTCAAATTCCAGACATCGAACCCGAAAATCTTTGCTGGTGGCGATATGGTGCGTGGTTCAGACCTTGTCGTGACTGCGATTTGGGAAGGCCGCCAAGCTGCTGAAGGAATTTTAGACTACCTCGGTGTTTAAGCTAAAAAACTATTTTTAAAGTTTTTAATAAAGCCTGCTTGATGCAGGCTTTATTTTTACCGCTAGTCACTTTGACGTTTTTGGCAAATACAATAAGCTTTTTTGCCCTTTTTAGCCTTCCAAGCTCGCGACATACTCAAAGCTTCCTTCTTCAATACAATAGGTGTTGAATATGAACATCGCAGGTATGACGGCAGAAAAATCATATTTAAATCGTCGAAAAGCGTTGGGTATTACTGTGCGTCGCCTTGAATTTAATCCTAAGGCGATCAAGCGGCACTATTTCGCGAATTCTCCTCTTATGTCTCACTTTTTAACTGCACTATCTTCAACGTTTCCTGTAGGAGAGCAGTTTTTCGTAAATAGCGTGCGCAATGTACGTGATAAGGTTTCCGATCCACAATTACAGGCTCAAATTGCCGCTTTTATTGGGCAAGAAGCAATGCATTCTAAAGCGCATGATGAGTTTAATGAAGCTTGGCGGCGTGATGATTATAATCTGGACAGTTTCCAAAACTGGCTAAATCAGCGTGATAAATATTTAAGAACGATTCCTCCTAAACTGCAATTGGCCCTTACCTGTGCTTTTGAGCATTTTACTGCTCTACTTGGAGGATATGTTTTACAGCACCCAGAGTTATTAAAAACGTTAGATCAAGATGCACTAAAACTTTGGGTATGGCATGCGATTGAAGAAATTGAGCACCGTTCAGTGGCGTTCGATGTCTATCAGCATGTGTATGGGGATGATCGTATTCGCCGCTTACTCATGCGTAGTGTTACTACAGGATTTGCCAGTATTGCTTTTTATGGAACAACCCGCTTATTTTGGCAGGATAAATGGAATAGCTTACCTAAAATTGGAGGTAATTTATTTGGTTTATATTTGCTGGTTAAAATGCTTGTCCAGCTCATGCCGGAATATTTCGCATATTACAAAAAAGATTTCCATCCAAGTCAAAAGGATTATGGCCGTATGGTTGATTACTGGAAAAGTTCTTTGGCAGATGAATATCGAATGGCAAGTTTTCAACAAGAAAAAGATCAATTATTAAGTTAATGAATAACCGGATTGAAAGATCCGGTTTTTAAATCAATAAAATAAAAGCAACACAATAATGCCAAAATCATCATACAATCGAGGAAAGAGGTTAAAAATATAAAGAAAAACTTGAGGATAATGTGACGATGAAAACATTGAAACAACTCGCGATCGCGACGACACTTGCCAGTACCTTATTGTTTTCAGGGTGTGGCTATAACACTTTACAAGTAAAAGATGAAGCAGTAACGGCAGCTTGGTCTGAAGTTCAAAACCAATATCAACGTCGATCAGATTTAGTACCAAACCTTGTGAATGTTGTAAAAGGTTATGCTAAGCATGAAGAACAAGTATTAACCGAGGTTACACAGGCACGTTCGAATGTTGCTGGTTTGAAGGTTGATAAAGAAGTTCTAGAAGACCCAGCTTTACTTGAAAAATACCAACAGGCTCAAAGTCAATTAACAGGGGCTTTATCTCGTCTGATTGCTGTTTCTGAAAATTATCCAGATTTAAAAGCCAATACCCAATTCCAAGAGCTACAAGTTCAACTAGAAGGAACAGAAAACCGTATTGCTGTGGCTCGTAATCGTTATATTACAACAGTGCAAGACTACAACGGATATGTACGCCAGTTCCCGCAAGCAGTGACTGCAAAAGTAATTGGTATGCATCCAAAAGCCAATTTCTCTGCCGAAGCATCTGCACAGCAGGCACCAAAAGTTTCTTTTGATTAATTTTAAGAATCAAAGGAGTGCTGCATGAGAAATAATATATTGCTTCAGCTTAAGCAAATTAAGGTATTTGTTATTACCTTAATTTTGCTCTGTTGCGTTGTTCTTTTTCAGAGTGCAGCATGGAGTGAGACTAATATTGCAACTGCTACTGATGAAACTGGCACCATTGTAGCGGGCAAAATTATTCAGAAGCAGCAGGCTCAAGCTTCCACTTCTAAAAGTGAACAGTCTGCTTCTGGCGTAGCTCCCCAAGCTCAAGTCGCCAACGATATGGCAGATGGTGAATCGATTCGTGGTTTGCCAACCTTAAATCAGCCTGTTATTGATCAAGCAAATATATTAAGCGAGGCAGAGAAGCAGCAGCTCGACCAAAAAATTCTAAGTTTATATCAACAAGGCAAAGCACAAATCGGTATTGTTATTGTTCCTACAACAGGGCAAGAAGATATCTTTGATTATGCACTACGTGTAGGTGAAAAATGGCAACTTGGTTCAGCGAAGCGCGATAATGGATTGCTCATTGCGGTTGCGGTAAATGACCGCCGTATACAAATTTTAACCGGATATGGCTTAGAGGGCGTATTACCAGATATTGTCTCGAGTCGAATTATTAGAAACCAAATCACACCCTATTTTAAACAAGCCCAATATGCTCAAGGTTTAAATGCAGGCATTGATGAAATCGGAAGAATTCTTAATCTTGATCCAGAAGTCGCTCAGCAAGCTGCTCAAGATTTAAAAGAACGGCAACACCAAGCCGCAGAAGAGCAACAAGCCAAACAAACAACCCTCACAATGGCTCTATTTATTCTTGTTGCCGGAATTGTAGGGTCATTTATTGTAGGACGACCTCTTAGTGCATCTACTGCGGGCGTTGCTGCTGCGGTAGCAGGTTTTGTAAATGGTGCAGGTCTAGTGACTAGCTTATTACTTGGTTTTGGAATCTTCTTTTTACTCATTACCTCAATTGCTCAACTTATTTTACAGGCCATTCTGAGTGGCTCCGGTGGTGGTGGACGTGGAGGAGGCTTCGGTGGCGGAGGCTATGGAGGCGGGGGAGGTCGTTTTGGCGGTGGAGGTGCTTCAGGCTCATGGTAACAACATCAGAAACAACACAAATTATTACTCAGCCAAAAATTGAGGAATCTGTAGAGCCAAGTCTAAAACGCTGGTTTAAACATTTCTGTTACTTGCCAGCCAGTAGCCGTTATTTTTCAAAACAAGATAAGCAGACGATTGCTGATGCGGTACAACAAGCAGAACATGGACATGTTGGCGAAATACAGGTTGTAATTGAAGGCCATATTCCATGTTCACAGGCCTATAGACAAAATACCCGATTGAGAGCGCAACAATTGTTTGCAGAGTTAGGGGTCTGGGACACCGCGTTAAATAGTGGAGTACTACTTTATTTAAACTTATGTGAACGTACAGTAGAAATTATATTTGACCGCGGTATTAGAAATGCCACTAATGATCAAGTCTGGCAACAGATTTGTGATTCTATCGTGCAACAACTTAAACAAAAACAATATCAGCAAGCTGTAGTGATTGGTGTTCATCAAATTGGAGAGGTGATGTCACGTTTTTATGATGAAAACATGCCAGATCAATCGAATGAATTGGGAAATGCCCCGATTATTATTAATTAAATTATTGTCTAAAATTTCTATATCTCATAGTTTTTATTTTTTAAAGGTGATTGACAAAAAATGTCACCTATTTATTTATTTTTAAAGAGAATTTGTTCACAAAACTAATATAAAATTTGATGAGTTTGGTTTACTTTTTATGATCTGTGATAAGTTGTAGTGAAAAGATATATGACAATTTTTGTCAGTTATTTACAGTGATTTTGTATTTAGTAAATTGAAAAATTAGTATAAGTTTTTGTTTTATAAGTAAAATAAAAGTTGGCATGGATGCTGCAATATAGTTAATAGCTGAAAAAGCTTAAATAAAAACATACATACAATCTTTGGGGAAAAAGGCTATGAATGCACAAAAAGGTTTTACATTAATTGAGCTCATGATCGTGGTTGCGATTATCGGTATTTTGGCGGCAATTGCGATTCCTTCTTATCAAAATTATATTGCACGTTCACAAGTAACACGTGTTATGGGTGAAGCAGGTAACATGAAAACAGCAGTTGATAACTGTTTGTTGAATGGCAAGTTAACACTTGGTCAGGCTGGTAATGAGTGCCAATTAGATGCAACTGGTTCTAACCTTCAGACCGGTGCTAAACAGGATGGTTCTACAGCAGTTGCTACAGGTACAGGTGTAGCGCAGGTTACTTCACCATTAGTTACTGCTGCAGCTAACACAATTGTTGCTACATTTGGTAACGGTGCAGCGGGTGATTTACAGACAGGAAGCCAAAATACTTTAACTTGGACGCGTGCGGTTGATGGTACATGGTCTTGTTCTACGACTGTTTTATCAAAATATCGTCCAGCATCTTGTCCATAATTTGGAACTAGAAATAAACAAAACCAGCTATTAAGCTGGTTTTGTTTTTATAGCGTCAATTTTAAATTATGAAATATTTAAGGTTTATATGTCTAGTCGATTAAAATTTTTTTTGGTTCATTTTTCTTGTTCTTTGTTTAGTGCTCTATTATTACTTTTTTGGGTTTTTAAGGTATGGTATCCATATCCATTAGCTCAGGCTTTAGGTGTTACTAATATTGTAATAATGATAGTGATAATAGATTTAATTATTGGGCCAATCTTATGTTTTATTATTTATAAGGTTGAAAAAAAAACATTGAGATTTGATTTGTCAGTGATAATTTTTTTCCAAATTGTCGCATTTTTATTTGGGTTTTATAACTTATCACAAGGTAGACCTGTTTGGCTTGTATATAATCAAGGTAATATTGATTTGGTTCAAAGAGTTGAAATTATTAAGGACGATATGGGGAAGGCTCTACTTAAGTTTCAAAAAATACCTATGTTTGGACCTGAAATTGCTGCGGTCAAAACAATGAATCTTAATGAAATGAATGTAAATAAAGAAAAGGCTAAAGCTATTTCATTTATTCAACAACCTGAAAAATATATTTTACTTAAAGATGAATATGTAAATATTAAAAAAAATATTCATAACATTAATGAATTATATAAAAAAAACCAAAAGAAAAAAATTGATGATTTACTTTTAAAATACCCCAACGCTCAAGGGTGGCTTCCTTTACGGGCTACAACACAGAATATGGTTGTATTAATGAATATTGATAAGGCTCAGATTATGGCGATAGTAGATTTAAAATTTTAGAAATGACTCTAGGTAATAATTAAATTTTAGTTAATTCTTTTAAATTTTAGATTGGTTAACCATAACCAATCTAAAATTATATTCTTATGTGAAAACTGATTTTTTGTATTTTAAAGTTCTCTGGAAAATTCGGATGGAGAGCATTTAAGGCTTACTGCAATGCGATACTGGGAAGGCTTTCACTTAAAAAGCATAAATTTGATATCTTGCTTCTTTCCTAAATTAATCTTAGTTGAACGTCATTGGAGTATTTAAGAAAGAAAAATTTTATCTATCATAGAGCCAGTTCCTTTTGTCGCTTGAAATATGAAATTCTTTCTCCTGCTTTTAGCGAGTGTATTTATTGCACTAGCATGGCTTTTGCCTATTCATTACCGTCCTTGGGTAACATATACAGGTGAGTTATTTGCCTTTTTATCACTCTTAGCACTGGCTGTGCTCTATTTAAAAGAAAAATTAAACTACCTGTTATCCGTTTACCGTTAGTAATCTTGGCGATTGTACCGATGTTACAATACGTCTGGGGTGAATTATTTTTCTTTGATAAAGCATTGCTCAGTATGCTATTTGTCCTCGGCTTTTGGTTAAGTTTTGTACTAGGTTGTAACTTATCCATACAAAAACTAGAGCTTGAAAGCATATTTACCTGATCAACGTATGAAAGAGGGTTTAGGGATTGTTCAGCTTTCTTTTGATGCAATTACACTTGAACAGAAATCAACAACGAAAGGTACAGGTAATATTGTTATTATTTTTAATACTGGTAACTCAGGTATCAAAGGTAAAAAAGTTCAATTACACCATGCAGAAGATGGTACATGGACTTGCGAAACAACTGTTGATGGAAAATATGCTGGGAAGTCATGTAGTGTTGTTACAGCATTAAGGGCTACGTCATAAGTTGCTTTTCAAGAAAAAATGTACTCAATTGAGTGCATTTTTATTGATTATTAGATATTTTCTTTTGTATCTTTTAGAACATAGGCGCTAATCCAAATTGTATGTATTGAAGTTTTATAAAATAAATACAATAGTAAAAATTAAATCCAATGATAAAAATTATTTAAGTTTATTGTCATATGAACAAGTTTCTAAACGGAACGGAAAGATATACATGGAAGCGAATTCTTCCTACTCTCTTCCATGTATAATTCTTTCAAGTTTTAGCCTCTAACCTTTTACTATGCAAGTATTCTTCCTATTCCTCGCTGCAATTCTGTTAGGTTTTGCATGGTTGTCTCCATTTCACTATAGCCCTTGGGTTATGTTTTCAAGTGAAGTGAGTACTTTTGGGGCTGGATTATGTGTATTAGCCGCTCTAATTCAGCAAAATATTAAAATTCCTAGAGCACAACTATTGTTGCTACCATTTACTTTAATTCCAATAGTGCAGTGGGGGGGTGGTTTAGTTTTTGATTTGAGCACAGCTTTATTGAGTTCATTTTACTTGCTAGGTTTTTGGTTTATGGTCTTAGCTGGTTACAACCTGTCTTTAGATCAACAAAAGCGAGATCAAATCTTTTCGGGTTTTAGCTTACTCGTAATTATTGTATCCCTTGCTACTAGTTTCATTGCAATTTGCCAATGGTTGAATATCGAGTCTCATATTCCGTATGTGCTTAAGTTGCTGGGTAATCGTCCTTACGGTAATTTTGGTCAACCCAATAATATGGCAACCTTTTTAATTATTGGATTATTAGGGTGTTTGTATTTATATGAAAAGAACAAAGTAACTATCTGGTTGTTATTGCCTTCAGCACTCATTATTTTATTTACGGTCGCATTGAGTCAGTCAAGAACTTCATGGATAGTTTTTCCATTTTTACTCATCTATTGGGTGATTAAGCAGTTTAAAAAGCAAAAAAGATTTGGACTTGCTCAAGGCTTTTTGTGGTGCTTAACATTTTTTTTAATTGCTGGCTTAATCTTACCCTATATCACTCAATTCATCGAATTCTCTACAAATACAGAGATTACTGAAACGAGTACGTTTGTTGCTCGGGCAGGTTCAGGGCATGAGCGTGTAGGTATGTGGATACAAATATTGCATGCTATAGCTCAGCAACCATGGGCTGGGTATGGGTGGAGCCAAACTAGTGTTGCTGTAGTCGATAGTATTCAATATGGAACTGTACATGTATGGTTTAATAGCGCCCATAATTTATTGCTTGATTTAATTATCTGGAATGGTATTCCATTAGCTGCTGTAATCATTGCTTACTTTGCGTGTTGGTTCCTTTGGTTAAATCAACAGGCTAAAGAAACCATCTCAATTATAGCGATTATGATGGTGTGTGCGGTGTTTATTCATGCCATGTTCGAGTTCCCACAACGCTATGCTTATTTCTTGCTTACCTGTGGTTTTTTACTTGGTATTGTTCAGGCACAGACTCCAGTACTCAAAGGAGTTGTACTTAATAAGCAACTTTTTCGCTTAATATGGATAGTTAGTTTACTGCTTATTATTGCGATTTTACGTGATTACAATGTCTATGTTCTGAATAGTAATTTACTTTATAAGAATAAAAAGCCAAATGCAGAGTTCATGGGAAGCAGTAAAATTTTTGTTTTAACGCAGTTTGAAGAGCGTTTAAAATGGATTGAACTTAATCCAGAAACTAAATTACCTGAAGCTGATTTAGTTGAGTGGGGAAATTCAGTAAAGAATAAAGCGACTCCCTATAATTTACGTAAATATGCAAAATTGCTGGCTTATAATGGAAAAATAGAGCAGGCGCAGCGCCAAATATTAATTTTAAAGCATCTCTATAAGCAAAAAATAACGCTACCAGATTTATTAAAAGAAAAGTAATAAAAAAATCCCCTTGTACTCAAGGGGATTTTTTTATGAGAAATTACATCTGACTCTGGATGTAATTTTCAATGCCAACGTTGCCGATAAGGTCAATCTGAGTATCTAACCAGTCCCAATATTCTTCTTCTTTTTCTAAAATTTCTTGAACGAGATCACGAGTCACATAGTCTTGCTCAGTTTCAGCTAAAGCTACTGCTTGCTGAATCGCTTCTATATTTTCTTTCACTTTACGAATGTCACAGTGTAGAACTTCTTCTGTGTGTTGACCAATGTAAAGTTTACCTAAATGCTGAAGATTAGGTAGGCCTTCTAAAAACAAAATACGTTCAATAATTTTGTCTGCATGCTTCATTTGACGAATTGATTCTTTATATTCGGCAGAACCTAGCTGTTCAATTCCCCAATCATTAAACATGCGTGAATGTAAAAAGTATTGATTAATTGCAGTTAAATGATGATACAGCACTTGGTTAAGCTGATTAATGACATCACGATTGCCTTTCATTGTAGCTACTCCAAAACAATTTCTGCCTTAATCCAATTAAGGCAATCTATAAAACCATTTTAGTGAACAATCATGGATATGGCGAGTAGTTTATGGAACAGCAAATGAAAATCGCAATCAAAAACAACATAATATTAGTACAGGAGAGTTTGCTGCCAAAAAAAACCGCTTGAATGAGGAACTATTAACGTTCCGCAAAAAGCGGTGGAGGAGCTAATAAATACGGTTAAATGGTTATAATTCTTTTAAGCAGCTACGGAAATACGAGCAGCGATTTCTGATAATTCTTCACTAATAATAGCACGTGCTTCTGGTGCACAGCGTCCACAGCAAGTACCGAGATCAAGCAAGTCGCGAATTTCACGATAGCTTTCAGCGCCATTTTCAACAGCGTCTTTAATATCTTGATCGGTAATGCCACGACACAAGCAAACGTACATGGGAGTGATCCCCAAATATAAATGCGATAATTGATATTATTGATAATTATTATCGTTTGTCAATGAAATTCATTTAAAATATCATTTTATTATTATTGGGATTTTGGATAAAAAAATACCACCTAAGCGGAAATCTGAGTGGTGTTCAGATTTTACGCAAGGGTGGTACCTAATTTAGAGCTAAATATTTTTTAATTTCGGGTGTTTAATATTTTGTATCTTATTGATTGATAATAACAATACCATCCATCTCTACTAATGCACCTTTAGGTAGACTAGCTACACCTAATGCTGCACGGGCAGGATACGGTTGAGCAAAATATTCACCCATAATTTGGTTTACAAGTTGGAAATTTGATAAATCGGTTAGGAAAATATTAAGTTTGGCAATGTCTGCAAGTGAACCACCAGCAGCTTCACAAACCGCTTTTAAATTATCAAATACACGGCGAATTTGAGCTTCGATACCTTCTACAAGTTCCATACTGTATGGGTCTAAACCAATCTGCCCTGAGAGATATAGCGTATTGTCTACTAAAATAGCTTGAGAGTATGTGCCGATAGCAGCAGGGGCATTTTCAGTATGAATCACTTGGCGGGACATTCGGTTCTCCTTGATTAAATCTCTTTCCATCATAATCGATGATAGGTTTGGACAAAAGTATCATCGATTTAATTGATTAAGTGAATTTGGAAAGTTTGATTTTGTTAAAGAAACATAAACCTGACCAATAGCTCTTGTAAAGATTAGCTTACTTTTGAAACTTCCATTTGGGGATTAGCAGCATCCAAACGTTCAATACGTGGGAAACCATAATGCATACGTAAGTCACGGATGACTTTTGCAATATGTTTACGGTTGTTCACCACAATATTGACAAAAGTTCTTTGCTCATTTGAATGAACCATCTCTACCCCAGCATTATTTTTACGACATTGATAGATCAGGTCTGATACCTGTTCATCATTCATTGCCATATCTATAGCGAGGTAGGCGGTAAAACGTACATCATCTACATCATCTGCTTTCCATTGAAGCGGCATAATATTTTCAGGATGTAGATGTTGTTCATGTAGCAAGTTATGACAACGGATGCGATGCACAATTAACCCACGACGTGTTAAGTGCCCTTGAATTGGGTCACCTAAAACTGGATTGCAGCAATGCGCATATTTAACGTCGATACCTTCGGTACTCTGAATAAGTCGATCTGAGTTTTCTACTTGAGGGTGTTTGTCATGAGCAAATAGGTGATTAGCCACAAGTTGAGGAAGTAAGTCACCAACCGCAATTTGTTCAAACAATGTATTCTTGTTATCGATATGACGCCACTGCAGTAAATCTAACCAGTCAGCATCAGAGAGATCGCTGATCGAACGATTGAAGAGTTTTAATGCGCGAGAAAGTGCTTGCTCACCCACAAGACGCTGTTCTTCAATTTCCTGATCTTTAAGAACATGTTGTAAAGCACGACGCGCTTTTTGCGTATTAATAAAGCTTAACCAGTCTGGATTTGGTGTTGCTAAAACATCCGTAATAACTTCGATAACCTGACCGCTAATTAATGGTGTAGATAATGGTTTAATCTCACCATCCACTTTTGCACCAACTGCATGGTTACCTAAAAATAAACTTGCTGAATAAGCAAAATCAACTACGGTAGCACCTTGTGGTAACTCATGGAGTTGGCCATGTGGTGTGTAAACCCAAATTTTTTCTTGATGTAAGTAATCTAATAAATCATTGAAGGTTGTTTTTGCACATTCTCCATCGATAAGCGTATTCAGGTTTTGCATAGAGGCCTGAATGGCTGAGCGACAAGTTTGTGGTGCATTTTCACCGAGCACTACCCCAAAACGGGCAGCTTTACGCATAAGCTCAGTTTGAATAGTAAGAGAGAGTGTGGTTTTTTCGCCTTTAAGTTTAATCAGTAAAGATTGGTTGCCACCAGGTAAGGGACGACGGATATGGTCTTGGTATTGGATGACTTGAAAATTTTCTCTTAAAGCATCAACTAAGCGATCACAGTCAGCAATTGTTTGCAAAACGATTTCAAAAGCATGACTATGAGTAAGCTCTTGTAAATCCATCTCATTTTTAACGAAATGGCGTAATAATTCGATATTGTTATTTTTCTTTTTAATGCGACCTTGAATATGATAGTTGTGGAGAAGTTCAGCGAGGTTTTGTTCCCAGATACTTTGATACTTACATCGCTCTGGTTTGGTTTGACGTAGTGCATTTTGCACGTTATCAAACATATCAAGATCAAGATTTTGATAACAAAGATTTTCTAGATTATCGCCCATTTCGTTCATACCGACTAATCTTGCCATTGGCACAAAGATATCAAGAGTTTCTTGAGCAATGCGGGCGCGTTTATCTGGACGTAAAGCACCTAGAGTTGTCATATTATGATAGCGATCGGCTAATTTAATAATAATGACACGTGGGTCCTGTAGGGTCGCTTGCAAGATTTTTCGGAATGAGGCGGCCTTGTTATATTCTTTATCACTTGACTGGCTAAGTTTGGTTACACCGTCAACCAGCTCAGCAACTGTCAGACCGAACTTTTCAGTAATATCTTCTTTTGTATATTGAGTGTCTTCAATAACATCATGCAAAAGTGCTGCCATTAAAGTTTCAGCATCTAAACGCATGTTCGCAAGAATGCAGCTGACAGCGATTGGATGCAGAATGTAGGGTTCACCACTTTTACGTGTAATGCCAGTATGCGCTAGATCGGCAAAATCACAGGCAGCAAGCACTTTCTCGACCTCACTTACCGATAAGTAAGGGTCGATAATCAATTTAAGCTGTTGCTTGGCTTGGCTGACCTCTTCGCCTGGCATAAATCACCCTTTTTCCTAATGCTGAGAAACTAAATCTATCTACTTCTTAATGAAAAGCATATTGCGGAACTTGTCAATTTTTTCATTTGAAAAAGTGTATTTTTTTTTCAATGAAAATAATTGCTTTTTTCAATATATTTAAATTCAAGATAAAGCCAAATAAAAAACCACCGCAGAAAAACGATGGTTTTTTTATGAAACAGAATTAATTAGAAAGAAAAACCTTCTAAATTCAAGCTGTTTGTAGAAAGAGCAAGATCAAGACTAGAAGTTTGATAATCTTGTTCACGTTGTTTAAGAATTTCTTTCGTAACGTGTCCTGCCGCGATTTCGCGCAAAGAAACTACAGTCGGTTTGTCGTTATCCCATTCTACAGTTGGCTCCATGCCTTGACGTGCCAATTGACGAGCACGTTTACTTGCAACGAGCACAAGCTCAAAACGGTTGTCTACATGATCTAAACAATCTTCAACGGTGACGCGTGCCATAAAAGTTCTCGTTTTGGAATGGTGAATTTGAACAGACTAAACAGTATAAAAGGCTTTCGATCCAGACTCAAGTTATTCCTGTTTTGGTTGAGGAGTAATCAAGTCTTGAATTAATGTTTGATGACGTTTTGCTTGCTGGGATAACACTAAACGGTTTGCTGTAATCACAGCTTCAAGCTCATGTAAGGCTTTATTAAAATCATCATTAATAATGATGTAATCAAAGTTCGTGTAATGCTGCATATCTTCAACTGCACAGCTTAAACGATGTTCAATGACGTCAACTGAGTCAGTACCGCGATTAGATAAACGCTGACGTAGGTCAAACTGTGTTGGCGGTAAAATAAATATTTGCTTGGATTCAGGAAAAAGTTTGCGTACTTGCTCTGCACCTTGCCAATCAATTTCAAGTAGAACATCGTGCCCTTGAGCTAACTGTTGTTTTACAGTTGCTTGAGAAGTGCCATAGTAATTACCAAATACTTCAGCGTATTCGATAAAGCCTTCATGGTTTACTTGGTCTAGAAAGTCATCTTTTGTAGTGAAGTGATAGTGAACACCATCTAACTCACCAGGACGTTGACCTCGGGTAGTATGCGAGACTGAAACATGTAAATTGCTTACACGATCAAGCAGGGCTTTCACCAAAGATGTTTTGCCTGTTCCTGATGCAGCAGAAACGACAAACAATAGACCCGACATGATATTTTTCCTGATATGATAAAATATCTTCGCTATTGTAGTGTACCGTGCGTTTAAACTGAATAGTTTTAATTGCAAATATTCAAGAGAAATTCCCCTGTTTTATTAATTTTGAGGCTGTTATGGAAATTGTGTTAGCTAATCCGCGTGGTTTTTGTGCCGGTGTTGATCGAGCCATAGCAATCGTCAATCGGGCTTTAGAATGTTTTAATCCTCCTATTTATGTACGTCATGAAGTTGTACACAATAAATTTGTGGTAGATGACTTACGTCAAAGAGGGGCAGTTTTTGTTGATGAACTAGATCAGGTTCCGGATGACTCAATTGTAATTTTTAGTGCGCACGGTGTTTCAAAAGCTGTTCAGCAAGAAGCGGAGCGCCGAGGCTTAAAAGTGTTTGATGCGACTTGCCCTTTGGTTACCAAAGTTCATATTGAAGTGACTAAATATGCACGTGAAGGTACTGAAGCAATTTTAATTGGTCATGAAGGGCACCCTGAAGTTGAGGGAACAATGGGTCAATATGACAAATTGAAAGGTGGGGATATTTATCTGGTTGAAGATGAAGCGGATGTTGCTGCACTTGCAGTAAGACACCCTGAAAAACTTGCATTTGTAACTCAAACAACTTTATCAATTGATGATACGGCTAAAGTTATTGATGCTTTGCGTGCAAAATTTCCTCATATTCAAGGGCCACGTAAAGACGATATTTGCTACGCAACTCAAAACAGACAAGATGCTGTACGTGATTTGGCTGAACAGTGTGATGTGGTATTGGTTGTTGGTTCACCTAATTCATCAAATTCAAATCGTTTACGCGAGCTTGCAGAGCGTATGGGCAAAGCAGCTTACCTTGTAGATAATGCTGATCAGTTAGAACAGTCATGGTTCAATGATACTTGCAAAATTGGTGTGACAGCGGGTGCTTCAGCGCCGGAAATTCTGATTAAGCAAGTGATTCAACGTTTACAAGACTGGGGCGCGCAAGCACCTAAAGAATTAGATGGACGTGAAGAGAACATAACCTTTAGCCTTCCTAAAGAATTACGCATTCACGTGACTCAAGCATAAAGTGTGACTTATTTAACATACTGATTTTAAAATAGTAAAACAGATAATTGTTGACATGACAGTTATCTGTTTTTTTATACCCTTCATCTGCTTTGTATTTGTTTTGTAAATATAAAAAGTAAAATTTAAATAATAAATAAAAATTTTTAAGTTTATTTGGGGTTTCTGGGGATGAGGGGAATTATTCCGCAAGACGGGTTCACCTTGGTTGAGCTCATGGTAACGATTGCGGTAATGGCTATTATTACGATGACGGCTGCGCCGTCTATGTCGAATTTATTAGAAAGCAAACGACTAGATGAAAATCAACGAGATCTAATCAATACTTTGTCGGAAGCAAAGAGTCAAGCCATACTTGGTCGACAAGACGTTTCTATTAATTTGAATTCAACAGCCTCAAATTCACCAACTTCTTTGAATTGGAAAATTACTTCCAATAACACTCTTGAGCTCAAAAATATAGCTGCTGATGGTACGCAAAGTTCATTAACAGCGACGACTTTAACTTTTAATGCGAATGGAGTGGTAAGTAATATTACCCAAGATACACTTTTATCTATTTGTAATTCAAAAATAAATAAAAAGAAAATTCTTATTTTAACAAAGCTTGGCACATTAATTTTTAAAGCTGAGGAGACATGTTAATGCGGAGCTCTAAGCAAGAAGCCCAAGTTGGGGTTGGTTTATTAGAAGTGTTGGTCGCTTTAATTTTACTTGCAATAGGAGTTTTAGGATATGTTGCCTTGCAAGTTCGGGCTATGGATGCTTCTTCAGAAGCATTAAGTAAATCTCAAGCTATTATGATTATGAGAGGATTAGCAGAAAATATTCGTGTGAATAGTTCTCAAGCTAGTCAATATCCTTTATTTGTCCGTAGTTATAGTAATTATTCATCTACTACCGCAGCTCCTACGTTGTGTTTCAATGCCGCTTGTACACCTTCTCAACTTGCTCAATTTGATGCGTATCAAGCAGCGAGAAATGCTGATCAACTTGGCATGAAAATCACAATGACAAATTGCCCTGGGGTTATAAGCACAATGACCCAGCAGAGGCAATGTCTGTTTGTTTTTTGGGGAAAAACCTCTCCAGTAATTACAACGAATGAAGGAGTCACTAGCGCGGATGTGTCGAGCTGTATGAGTACAAATGGCGTTTATGTCAATAATTCGAATTGTTTAATGATGGAGGCATATTAATGGCTCACTCATTTGTATTATGGAAGCATCGAGGTTTTACATTAATTGAGCTTATGGTTGCATTGGCTTTAGGTCTAATTTTGGTAGCCGCGGCGACTCAATTATTTATTGGTGGACTTCTATCAAGTCATCTACAAAAAGCAAATGCTGAAATACAAGATAGCGGTATTTTTGGCTTGGAGTATATCGCACGTGATATACGCCTTCTAAATTATGGAAATGTAATAAACCCGATATTAACGGATACCACACCTTGGGGTGGTGTTGTTTTAACTGGTTCAACAGCAACCAACAATAACAGTGTTAATTTTGTCCCTAATGTTGGAACAAATACTTATATTGCTGACACATTATTAAGTCGTGGTGCTGGAGATACGATAAGTACAGTTAATAATCACTGGAAAGGCATTTCAAATATACAGAATAGTTCAAACGCTGCTGTGCAAAGCGATCAGCTGACTATTCAATTTATTGCTCCTACTAATATGACCAATTGTGAAGGTGTGAACGTACTTGCAGGGGATTTAATTGTAGAGCGTTATTTTTTACGTCTCGATACGAATGGTAGTTCCCAGCAAGATTATGCACTTGCATGTGACGCAAATACTCCCTCTAGTGTGGCTACGGCACAACCTGCCACCATTTCTGGATTTGGCGATGCAGGTCAAATCGTATTACCACGTATTGATCATTTTCATGTGGTATTTGGTGCAAAAAATGCGGCTGGCAATTTTGCTTATTATACGATTCCCCAATATCGGGCTGCTGCACAGGCTGCTCGAGATGCCACACCATCTATGATGGCACCCAGAATTCTTTCAATACAAATATCAGTTTTAGCTCGTTCTACTAACAATGCTCAAAACAAGGCAATAGATCCCGCGCAATCTTTTCTTATGTTAGATCAAACCGTGCATGCTTCTGATAATACAACTCGATTCTTACGTCGCGTTTATAACGTAACAATTGCTCTGCGCAACGCGATGGGGGAAAGTCTATGACCCATTTAATTCATAAAAGTAAATCTAAGGAAAAAGGGGCAACCCTTATTGTTGTGCTTATTATTTTATTGGTTGTTATTTCTGTAGGTGTTTTAGCAATAAGAGTGGCTATTGTTTCTTTAAAAGTTGCTACAAATAGCCAAGTTAGCCAATTAAATTTTCAGTCATCTGACACGCCTTTAGAACTCATTGTGCAGATGAATCCTACTACCTTAACTAATATTACAAATGTGATTGGTGCCGCGCTTAAAGAGCACGAAAGTAACCCTGGGGCAGAATACAACTTTTGTTATAAGCCTGTTTCTGCAGCAACAAATTTTGCTCAGACCAGAGGCGCAAGTTTACTTCGAGCAGGAAGCGCTAATAATGCAGTCGTCGAAGATGGCGGGGTGGCGGGTTTTTGTGATTTAACAAGTGACTATGGAAGTAATCGCCAAGCGGTGGTTACACAAGTTGCCGTAAGTATTCCAACAGATGCTGCAAGTGATATTCCTGGTTCAAATTTACCACGAGGAACAAATACCTCCGAAGGCACACAACTACCTAAAAGTATGCTGTCTACACAACGTATTCGAGTTATTACCACTGCTTTTTTACCAACCTACGCATCTACCTCTATAGAAACTCTACAAACTGATTGCTTAAGCACGAGTTCAGCGAAAATTAGTGACAATTTTGATACTGCATTAACGGCTAAACAAACATTAGCAGAGTGTTTGGCAAATCATAACGTGCCTTTTAGTACTCAAGTTCAAGAATTTAACTACACCAATAAGCTCACTCAAATTACGGCACCAGATTCATAACGGGGAATATCATGAAAGTAAAATTGAAGAATTTTAAGCCAAATAATTTATGGTATGCCATCTGTTCGAGTTCAGTTGCTTTTACATGGATGGTGGCAAGCTCCGTGGTGCAGGCGAGTGATTTACAAATTTATGCATCGCCTACAGCAGGTAAAAAAACGATTGTGATGATGTTAGATACCTCCGGGAGTATGACATCTAATAGTTATAACGAAAATCGCTTGGCTATGCTTAAAAATGGTATGAATGCTTTTTTAGCCAGCAATAATCCTATTTTAAATGATACTCGTGTGGGCTTAGGTAATTTCTCTGCAAATGGTGATAGTCGAAGTGGGCAAATTTTGGTGGCTGCTGCTCCTTTAGGAGATGCAAGTACTTTAAATACGGTGGGGTCTCAGCGCTATAAATTAAAACAGGCAGTTGCAAATTTATCTGCTGGTGGGTCAACACCTTCAGCACATGCTTATGCAGAAGCTGCTGCTTATTTGATGGGTACATCGACCTATTCAGAGGCGAATTATGCTATTCGGAAAGATAGTTATATAAAGCGTGTGCGAAAATCAGATAATAGAACGGAATACTCATATTGTACGAATTATCGTGATTCACAAATTGATACGGCAAGTTTATGGCAACCTTGTCGCTCTAGTAGTTATTGGAGTAACTGGTCAACCTCTAATCCAGGTGTAGCCACGGCCACGGCGTATGATACTTCGTCTGATTCAAGCTATTCTTATACTTATTACTACACCACTTTTAATTACGCTATAGCAAACGCAGATAGCGGTATTCCAAAATCAAAAACAAATGATACGACAAGTAATCCGAATATTGTTATAGATCGAAATGCCTCTAACTTAAACGCCATTTATCAATCTCCTTTGCCTGCAGTGGCTAATCGTCAAAGTTGTGATGGACAGGGTATTTACTTTTTATCAGATGGTGAGCCGAACAATACAACAAATACACGTTCGGCAACTGTAATGTCGACGGCCTTAGGTAGTACTTTGGGAGCAGATTTTAATTGCTCTGGAGGGCTTTCTAATACTTCATCAGATTCTGGTTGGGCTTGTATGGGGGAGTTTGCGAAACGACTATTTGATAAAACAAAAAACCCTGCCGGAGTTTCTATCCAAACAGCATTTGTTGGTTTTGGTAGTGATTTTTCTAGCTTGAGTTCTTCGGATGTTAAAAATGCCTGCCGTCTAAGTTCGAGAACTCAGGCTGAGCGTAAAAGTGATGATAATTGTTCACCAAATCAACCAAACAATGCAGTTGCTACTCCAGGATATGGAAATGGTGGTTTTTTCCCTACCCAAAGTGCGCAAGGGGTAACGAGTAGTGTTATTACATTTATTAGTAATTTAGATAAAGTCCCTTTAGAGCCTTTAACAACAGGTACAATCTCTGTTCCGTATGATGCGTTAAATCCAAAAAATTTACAGGAATATGGTTATTTACGTGCTTTTGAGCCTAACCCCGCCAATACGTATTTAACATGGAGAGGAAATCTAAAGAAATATCATGTTGTTTTATCGGGAACAAATGCTGGAGCTTTTGAGGCTAATACGGGGGGATTAGTCTACAACGCAAGTGGAGCATTTAGAACGGGTACGAAGGATTACTGGAATAGTTCTAATTATAACGATGGGGGTAAAGTCTTTTTAGGTGGTTCATATTCAAATGTGCCTTTACCCGTTGCGGGGCAATCAGAAGTGTTGGATGGTGGAAATATCATTAGATATTACTATGCAGCACAAAATAAAATTCGCAACTTATTTACCGATGTTTCTGCTGTGGCAACAGATGGTCGCCTCACAAAAATATCGACTACTGGCACTAATTTATTAAAGATTCCAGCGGCTCCTGCTAATGGAACAAATCCTTTTGATAGCGCAAGTAATACAGCAAACTATGTATTAGGGAAATTTGATGCATCAACTGGACAAGATATTTTAAAAGCTTTCCCAGTTAGCTTGAAATTAAAAATATTAAATTATCTAGGTTACTCAACTGATATTAGCGCTACGACTTTACCTTCGTCATTAGTTACGTCGAATGAACCGTATTTATCGATGGGCGGTAGTATCCACTCTTTACCAGTACAGCTTACCTATAATGGAACATTAGATGAAAATGGGAATTTAACATCTGCGCGTGAACAATCCATTCTCTATGGAACGATGGAGGGTGGTCTGCATATTGTGGATGCCTCAACTGGTGTAGAACAAATGGCTTTCGTTCCCGCTGATATATTAAATGATCCCATTGCATCAAAAGCTTTAGTTGTTGGCCAAAGTGATGCCTCAGCTCCTGCTCACGGTATGGATGGGGCTTGGGTATCTGACCCTGCATATAGTATTACTACAACGGGAAGCGGTAGCTCAGCAGTATCAAAAGTAACTGCAAAGCAAATGAATATTTATGGTGGCATGCGAATGGGGGGCAGCAGCTATTATGGCTTAAATGTCTTAAATCCTGCTTCACCTAAGCTTCTCTTTAGAGTAGGAGCAGACCAAACTGATTATAGTCGTATGGGGCAGAGTTGGTCTAAACCTGTACTGGCAAATATACGTTATAACGGGTTTATTAAACGGGTTATGATTGTTGGTGGTGGCTACGACCAATGTTATGAAAACCCGAATATTACCTTGAGCAACTCTTGCTTTACGAATGGAAAAGCAAAAGGGAATGCTGTTTATATTATTGATGCTAAAACTGGGGAGCGCTTATGGTGGACTAGTGATACAGGCTCTAATATAGATAACTCTAATATGAAGCACAGTATTGTTAGTCGTATTAGTACATTAGATCGAGACGCTGATGGTTTGGTAGACCATTTATATTTCGGTGATTTAGGCGGACAAGTCTTCCGTATCGATCTTAATAATAACCAGACAAAAACGAATTCGACTTATAGTAGTTTTGGTATTCGAGTTGTTCGATTAGCCAATTTAGCAACGAATGATTCCACTTATGATAGCTCGAACGATTATACAGGTGGGAATGCGCCGCGTTTTTATGAACCTCCTACAGTTACCATACATGATTATGGCATCCGCACTTTTATTACTGTAGGTATTGCTTCAGGCGACCGTAGTACCCCATTGGATGTTTATCCGCTTACAGGGCGTGAAGGTATGTCACCTAGCACAGCATTAAGCGGACGCCCTGTAAATAATGTCTATGGAATTATCGACAAAGACTTTATTAAAAAGAATCTAATGTCTTTAACTGATAGCCAACTTGAAACAAAAGATATTACTCGATCGACGCTTCGAAAAAATCCACAAATTTTACGATCTGGAGAAACACGAGTAGCACAAATTTTCTTTCCAAATACAGGGACGGGCCAAGGTGGTTGGTATCGCTCACTTTCTAGTACGAGCGGTGGTACAGAGAAAGCCAATAATAGTTTCCGTATTAAAGGTGGACTAAAAGCTTTTGAAGAGCCAATGGCAATTACGGGGACTTTAATTGTGCCTGTTTATGACCCGCAGGGAACAGGCATTGTGGCGGCAGACCCATGTTTACCACGTGTGGTAGGTGAAACGGATCAGCAGACTTACTGTTTACCATTTGGAGCCTGTCTTAATTCTGATGGATCCATTGATCAGAATAAAGAAGATCCTAGCGGGTTTCAAACACAAACAGGTGGTAACTGCCCAGCAGGAGTTTCTGAATGTAATAAAAACGTTATTGGCTCAGGTATCCGTGGCGTAGCATTTGTTCCAAAAAGAGATGAACCTCCAGTGACTAATAGTTGTGGGAAATTACAACTGTCTGGAAACGAGAGTGGAACGGGCGAGTGGCAGTGTACAAGTCATTTAGTTCCTACGCGTTGGTATGAGCGTTATCGCTAAGGGATTATTTATGAATAAATACTATATCCAGCGGTTTAATCAGGGTGTTACCTTGATTGAACTCATGGTTGTCATCGTGATTGTCGCTATTTTTGCTTCGATTGCTATCCCTTCATATCAAGGCTATACCCGTAGAGCGACTGCCTCTGCTGCTAAAGGTGAAATTCTAAAATTGGCAGAACAATTGGAACGGCATAAATCCAAGAACTTTACCTATAGAGGATTTACCACCACATCTGTAACGTTGCCACGGGGTGGTTATACGATTGAAATTAGTGATGACACAACAGCAGGAAATTTATTGACGAATGGTGCTGCAAATGGGCAGACATGGGTCATTAAAGCGACAACAACAGATTCAAGAAACTTTAATTTTATTGCTAAGAATTCAGGTTTGCGTTGCCAAAGTTTAACAGCCACGGCTGTTGATAATGACTGTGGTGGAATAGTCACTTGCAATGTATGTGAAACAAATAGTGAGAATTGGCAATGAAGAATGGTTTTTCCCTGATAGAAACCATGATTGTAGTAGCAATAATTGCAATTTTAGCAGCTATAGCTACACCTTCATATTTGCAATATTTACGTAAAGGATATCGTACAGCTGTTCAATCTGAAATGATGAATATTGCCCAAACATTAGAATCAGAAAAAATAGTTCACAATCGCTATCCATCGAATGCGACTATTACATCGATTTATGGTTCTAGTGTAAGTCCTCAACAAGGCCAGGCCTTATATAACTTGGCTTTTGCTAATATAACTGATTCAAGTTGGGTGTTAACAGCTACGCCTATTTCTACTACTTCTCAAGCTGGTGATGGGATCATTTGTCTTAATGATCAAGGACAAAAATTTTGGGCAAAAGCTGCAACTAATTGTGCGTTATCTACCTCATCAAATTGGCTACAGTAATTTTAAATTCAAAACTGCGGATAACTCAAAATTTAATCTTTCTTTCATGGTGAAAATCACGTAGAATGTTGCCCTCTATGAAAGGGGTTTGAAGTGTTGCCGATGGTCGGCGCAGGGATAATCCGTAAGAATTATAAGGCTTTTATCATGGTTGTTATTCGTTTAGCACGTGGCGGCGCAAAAAAACGTCCATTCTATCAAATCGTTGTGACTGATAGCCGCAATGCACGTGATGGTCGTTTCATCGAGCGTATCGGTTTCTTTAACCCGACAGCACAAGGTCAAGCAGAAAAACTTCGTTTAGATGCAGACCGTTTTGCTCACTGGGTTTCTCAAGGTGCTCAACCTTCTGAACGTGTTGCTTCTTTAGCTGCTCAAGCTAAAAAAGCTACTGCATAATTTTTTTGTAGTAGGTAACCCATGACATCAACACAGAATGTTCCCGAAGATCGTATTCAGATTGGACAGTTACGTTCAGCTTATGGATTGAATGGGTGGCTCTGGGTGTATTCAAATACAGAACCTATGAGCAATATGTTTGACTACCTGCCTTGGTACATTGAGACCAAGGCCGGTTGGCAAACAATAGATGTAAAACGTTGGAAACCACATGGCAAAGGTCTAGTTGTTGCTTTGAAAGGTGTGAGTGATCGCACTGGAGCAGAAAACTTGGTTGGCGCTAATATCTGGGTTGCTAAGTCTCAACTGCCAAAAGCAGATGTAGATGAGTACTACTGGTCAGATTTAAAAGGCTTAACAGTGTTAGGTCTGGATGATGAAGAACAGGAAGTAAACTTAGGTAAAATTCATGAGTTGTTTGAAACTGGAGCCAATGATGTGATGGTGGTACATGCTACCCCAGACAGTATTGATTCAGAAGAACGCATGATTCCTTGGCATAAAGATGTAGTACAACGTGTTGATCTTGAAGCTGGTCGTATTTACGTCAATTGGGGCGTAGATTATTAATCCTTTTAGGATTAATACAGCAGGAAAATAGAGGAGTCTGTGATGTTTTTTGCAGTCATTACGCTTTTTCCTGAAATGTTTGAAGCGATTACAGCCTATGGCATCAGCGGACGTGCGGCAAAACGGGATATTGTACAAGTTACTTGTATTAATCCTCGTGATTTTGCTGAGGGAAACTACAGAAGAGTGGATGAACGTCCATTTGGTGGTGGCCCTGGAATGGTGATGATGGCTGAGCCTTTGGCGAAAGCAATTGCACATGCCAAACAGCTTGCCTCACAAGCAGGACATGTTCATGTTCCTGTAGTGTATATGTCTCCACAAGGCAAAACCTTAAATGAACAGGCAGTACAGCAGTTTGTTGATTACGACGGCTTAATTGTACTGTGTGGACGTTATGAAGGAGTGGATGAACGTTTGATCCAGCAATATGTTGATCAGGAATGGTCAATTGGTGATTATGTTTTATCTGGTGGTGAACTGCCCGCTATGGTGTTACTTGACAGTATTATTCGCCGTTTGCCGAATGTAATGTCAGATGAACAGTCAGCAGTACAAGATTCTTTTGTTGATGGTCTTTTAGATTGTCCACAATATACAAAGCCAGACCATTTTGAGGGGCTGGATGTACCAGAAGTTTTAAAATCTGGACATCATGGCAATATCGAAAAATGGCGCTTTTTGCAGCGGTATCAACGAACTTTAGAACGTCGACCAGAGTTGGCTGAAAAAGTAGAGTTGAATAAGCAGCAGAAAAAATGGCTAAAAGATGCAAAAGGGAATGGTGGTAAGTCTTAACCGCTATTCTCAGGAACGAAAGTTCTGCAAAAATACGAGAAGCAATGCTTCGAGTTAAAGCATGATTCTATTTAATGAATAGTTTTATGTATATTCTAAGGCTCTTTATAGACATATTGTCATAAAGGGAAAGATAAACGGGTTGATATGCGTTTTAGCCTCTATCCCCAGCGGAACCTCAGACCTCTTCTGACTCCGCACATATTGGAGATTCCCACAATGAGTGGTAAACATCCTTTAGTTCAAATTATTGAAAATGCACAGTTAAAAACTGATATTCCTGCTTTTGCTCCTGGTGACACTGTTATTGTCCAAGTTAAAGTAAAAGAAGGTGAGCGTGAGCGTCTTCAGGCATTTGAAGGTGTTGTAATCGCGAAGAAAAACCGTGGTTTAAACTCTGCATTTACAGTTCGTAAAATTTCTAGCGGTGTTGGTGTTGAGCGTGTATTCCAAACTCATTCTCCAATCGTTGCTAAAATCGAAGTGAAACGTCGTGGTGACGTTCGTCGTGCTAAACTTTACTACCTCCGTGACTTGTCTGGTAAAGCTGCACGTATTCGTGAAAAATTACCAGCTCGTAAAGCGTAAGCTTATACCGAGTAAAAAAATGCGCCTTTTGGCGCATTTTTTTGTTTAAAAATTATAGTCCTTGAAGTTTTAATCGGTTTGCATGTTGACGGTAAACCGAGACAGGATCTGAAGCAAAAATAGAGCGTATCCCAAGCACTTGGTTCACCTCATCTAAATGATTCCAGTTGTAATCATCACGAATGGTTTTACCAAATTTGGCGCTGCATCGTGAAACAAGCCCATCATTATCACCAAATGGATCGACCACTAAACTACTGCCTGTAAGGGCAATATCAAATGGATCTAATGGATTTGTTAAAGCTTTATTTCCTGAGAAAGAATACATATAAATGCCTTTGTCTTGATATGCCCCCTCACCGCAAGAAGTAGTTGGCATACCCATAGGAAATTGAGCATTAAACTGAGCTGAACCTTTAGTCGATAAGCTATGAGCACCTGCTAAAGAGTCATGCGGATAACTTGTCGGATCTAGACCTCCTGCCCAAGTAATTGCTGCTGAAAACCAGTTTACTAATGTTGCCACGCCTGCCAGAGGAGTACCCTCAACATTCAGGATGACATCTGCCATTGGTGATCCCTTATGAGGTGCACCAATCGTAGTGAGTGATGCCACTTTTTCTGGCATGATACCAGCCACATAGCGAACCGTTGGCCCCCCGTGGCTATGTCCGATTAAGTTAACTTTAGGCTTACCAGTAATGGCGATAATTTCTTCTACTTGCTGGGCGAGTTGTTCTCCACGCACTTCTGTTGAGTTAAATGGTGAGACTCTTGTTGCCCAGACATTTCCTCCATTACGGGCAAGATCAGGAAGAATTTGGTACCAATAATCGAGACCAAGCGTATCTGTTCCAACTCGGCTAAAGCCTGCCATACCATGGTTAAAAACCAGTGGGTATTTTGTTTGTGCGTAAGATGAATATACGAACGAGCTTTTAACTTGTTCAGCATTTGTTGCATGGGCCACTGAAATACTCAGTCCTGAGAGCATTGCAGCGCAGAAAAACATTAACTTCCTTTTCATTTTTTACTCACTATTTTTATTTTGTATGAAAAGCAGCTTCTTGCTGCTAGTAAATGTTAGCCAGTTCCCAAAAAGGAAAGGCTTAGTAATTAAATGGCAGTTCACCTCCCTGATCATGGACCGTTTCAAAAGTTCGAAGTCTTAGTTGTTCTTGTGATGAATTGAATTGTTGTTGGCGTAACTGTTGAATCGCTTGGTTTTTGGCACTATCGCTCATGTTACTTTTAATAATTTCATCTCTACCATCGAGGTAACTGGTGACTCTTTGTTGCCAAGCATTCCGTTGTGTATCTAAAGTTTCTAATCTTTGAGTCGCCTCGGCTCCAACAAGTGCTGTACGCATTTGCCGAAGTTCTTCTGCTGAACCCTTACGAGCTTTAATTTGTTTGGTCAGCGTATGTAAATCATCAAGTTTGGAGAGTTCTTGTAGGTTTTGTTGCCAGTCTTCTGGAAGTTCTTCAAAACGCTCTTTAAGCTTTCGTGCTTTTTCAATTTCGCTTAAAGAAGAGTCCTCAAGTATCTGCATTCGATCTAGCGTATAGTTTTGATAGATATCTTCGCTCGAGAAGAGTCCTTCAATTTCAGAAGAAGAAAAGAAGCGTTTTCTTATATCTTGGATCGAGCTAAATATCTTTTGAAAATAATTTTTATCTTGTTGTTTTGCTGAAGGTGCTTGGATTTGAGCTAGCTGTTCACGATATTTTAAATAACGGGTCCATAAGTCCATAATCTGTGAGCGAGCTGGCTCTAGATATTGTCCTTGAATAAATTTCCCAAAGTGAATTTTGATTTGTTCTAAATCATTTTCCCCATATTGGGTAATAAAATATTCAAAGCAATCACGGGTTTGACTATTCACGACCAAATGTTGAGAACTATCAATTTTTAACTGACAGTTAACTTCGGTGTCTTGCTGACTTTTACTATGGTACGCATCTTCGTTTAGCGACGAATGATCTGTATGAGGAGATGATGCTAAGTTTTGAGCTTTATTTTCACTCATCTGAGCTGATGTGTTTTTTGAGTCAGGACTTAACCAATATACACATGCAATGAGGCTCAAAATAAAAAATCCGAGCACACACCACAATACCTTCTTCTGCATCCCTTGCATAAAGATATCTTCCTTAAGTTTTAATTTGTTGTTTTTTTACTCGATTATTAATGTGCCATAAAATAAGTGAAAAGGCACCTAAATATTGTGAAAATATCTTGCCGAATTTGCTAACATGTCGGCACTTTTTTCTAGCTTTGTGTTCCAGTAAAAATGACGACAAAAAATCAAAAAATTTCTCGTCGCCATATCAGTGGTGTATTTCTATTAAATAAACCATTAGGGCTCAGTTCAAATGCGGCTTTGCAAAAAGTGCGTTGGTTATATCGCGCCCAAAAAGCAGGTCATACAGGAGCTTTAGATCCTTTGGCGACAGGGTTGCTTCCTATTTGTTTAGGAGAGGCTACCAAGTTCTCACATTATTTGCTGGACTCAACAAAGCGCTACCAAACCACTGTTCGATTGGGGCAAACCACAACGACAGGTGATGTGGAAGGGGAGATTTTACAAGAACGCCCTATTCCTGTTCTGAACCGAGAGCTTATTGAACAAACCTTAGAGAAATTTAGAGGCGATATTCAACAAGTTCCGCCAATGTACTCGGCTTTGAAAAAAGAAGGTAGGCCGTTATATGAGCTTGCTAGAAAAGGTATCGAGATTGAGCGTGAAGCACGTCCAATCACGATTTATGCTTTAGAACTCATTGAATTTACCGAAAATAGTATCACTTTGGATGTAACTTGTTCTAAAGGAACATACATTCGGGTATTAGGTGAAGATATTGGCGAAGCACTTGGCTGCGGTGGGCATTTAACGATGCTAAACCGGACTCAAACCGGACATTTTGAGCTTATTCCGAGTTATACCATTGAATATCTGGAAAGTCTGACAGAAGAGCAAAGAGAAGCTTTATTACTTCCAGTTTATGCTCCAGTTGAACATTTCTTAAAAATTCAGGTGCCTGAAGGGCGTGAAAAATATTTTTGCAACGGTTTAGAAAGCAATATTGAACATTCTGCAGAAGCAGAAGTTTTAGTTTTTTCGGATGAGCGCTGTCTAGGCCTAGCCGAAATTACCGATAAAAAACGGTTGGTACCTAAACGTATCTTAAATTTGTAGTAGATGTAGAGTATAGAGCATGGGTATGGAATGGGATGTTATCCTGAGTTTGATCTTTTTTGCGTTTACTGCGGGAGCGATTGATGCTGCTGTTGGGGGCGGCGGACTTATCCAGATTCCAGGCCTTATGAGTACTTTCCCGACCATGCAGACTGCAACGGTGATTGGTACTAATAAGCTTTCTTCAATTTTTGGTACAGCATCGGCTGCTTATACTTTTGCGAAAAGAGTGAAGTTGCAGTGGAAACTTTTAGCAGTTATTGCCATTTGTGCTTTGATTAGCTCTTTTGCTGGTGCTGCTTGTTTATCCTTAATTCCCCAATCTGTATTGCGTCCTTTCATATTTGTGATGTTGATTGTGATAGCAGTTTATACCTTGGTTAAAAAGAACTTTGGACAGGTCCATACTGAGCAAAAAATTACTAATAAAATGTTGGTTTTGGCAGGGATTGGTAGTTTGGCGATTGGTTTTTACGACGGTATTTTTGGCCCGGGAACGGGAAGTTTCTTTATCTTCTTCTTTATCCGCTTTTTACAAGTCGACTTCTTGCATGCTTCTGCCTTATCCAAAATTGGTAATTTTATGACCAATTTGGCTGCTTTGAGTTTCTTCATTCCAACAGGACACGCTATTTTGCACATTGGCTTAATGATGGCAGTCGCGAATGTATTGGGTTCTATTGTTGGGGTGCGTACCGCGCTTAAATACGGTAGTGGTTTTGTCCGTATTATCTTTTTAATTTTAGTCAGTATCCTGATTTGCCGTTTGGGCTATCAAATGTTTGTAACAGGCTAAATATTTCGAAAAGTATGAACTGATCAGGAGGCAAAGTTCATACTTTTATGTGAACATTTAAAATCATAAATATAAAAATAATTACAGAAGTTTACTAGAAAGAAAACTGTGTAAAAAATAGTCTCATTTTAAGCTACTTAAACATTATAAATTTCAACGTATGATAAGCCTTGAAATAAAAAAGATTTTTTAGCTAAAAAATGAGGAAGAGAATGAATATTTTCGAAGCATTAAGAGAAAGCCATGAAAATCAACGAAACCTTTCTGAACAATTAGTTCAGACACATGGTTTAACCGAAGAAAGAAAAGAATTATTTGATGCATTAAAAAATGAACTTTATGCTCATTCTGTTGCCGAAGACCGTTATTTATATATCCCTTTGATGTTTGATGATGTCGGTTTAGATATTACGAGACATGCTTTATCTGAGCACCATGAAATGGATGAGTTAGTTGAACAGCTCGAAAAAACGGATATGAGTAGCCCAAGCTGGTTAGCAACCGCCAAACAGTTAAGTGAAAAAGTCCATCATCATTTAAAGGAAGAAGAGCATAAGTTTTTTCAACAGGCGGGAAAAATTCTTAAAGACAGTGAAAAAGAAACGCTGGGTAATAAATATTTAAAGGAATATAAAAAGTATAAAAAGCAGCAATAGGATTTAACTATGCTACTTTTTTAGTACTTATTAAAGTAACCCCAATCGATGCTAGCATTACACAAGCTAAAGCCACCCATTGCAGCATGCTGATTTCTTCGTGAAGTAATAAGAAACCCGTTAATGCTGCCAATGCTGGTGCTAAACTCGTGAGGGTACCGTAAGTTAATTTATTAAGTTGTTTGAGTGCCATCAAATCAAGAGCGTATGGAATAGCGGTCGCTAAAATAGCAATAAGCAATGCCTTACCCCAGTACTGCGTCTCAAGTAATGCGGGGGCATTATGCCAGATGCCAATGGGTAGTAAGGTCAGTGCAGATAATCCAATTCCGATGGTTAAAGCATGCATACCGATATTCTGGGTCACAACTTTCTGACCAAAATAAATATAGAAGGCCCAACAAAATCCAGCACCTAGTGCGCATGCAGCACCTACATAGGAAAAGTGGTGTTGCGTTGGGTCTTGCCAAGGCACCATCAGTGCAATACCTAACATCGCAAGTGCGACCCAAATGTAGTCACTCTTTTGTTTAATAGAGAGTAGAGCAAGACCTAATGGTCCAATAAATTCTAAGCCAACTGCGATGCCTTGAGGTAATTTTCCAAGCGACGTATAAAATAAAATATTCATGAGACCTAAAGACGCACAGTACATCAATAAATCACGCCATTTTAAATAGGGTAAGCGCGACCCGATTTTCCATGAGCGGAACATGATAGCGACAATAACCGTTGCAAAGCTCAGCCTTAAAATTGTAACGGTCAGAGGGTCTAATATTGCAATGAGTTGCTTAGCGAATGAAGCACTGATTTGATATGAGACCATCGACAGAATCATATAGAGCACAGCAATAATGGGAAGATTCTGCATAGAAAATACCCTAAGGCCTCATCTAATATTATTTAAAATAAGAATGTTTAATTATAGCGAATACCATGTTCCAACTCGCAGATTGAGTCGATTTAACTGACTGGTTTTTCACGTTCCTGACGTGCTTTTTGGGTAGTTATGGTACAACCGACTGAAGCTGCAATAATTGTTGCAAGTGCTAACCATTGATTCCATAACAAATATTCACCTAAAAAGATAAAGCCAGAAAGTGCAGCAACTGCGGGTTCTAGGCTCATCAATGTTCCAAAACTTAACGGCGTTAAATTACGTAGAGCTAGCATTTCTAAAGAGAATGGTAGTGCACTGGCTAAAATTGCTAAGCCAATAAAATAAAAAAGATAGGGGAGCTCTATAACTTGACCCATTGACCCTGAAAAAAAAGTAATCGGTAGCAATACACATGCACCTACAGTCATTCCTAAACAGACAGTGTGGTTACCTGAAATACCAGAAGGTTTTTGACCCGCAATAATATAAAGCGCCCAACATGCACCAGCACTAACAGCAAATAATACTCCGATCCAATCCAGACTATGAGCCTGATTGAAAGGGAAAAGTAAAATGAGACCAATAATTGCGAAACTGACCCAGACAAAATCATATTTCTGGCGTGCGTGATATAAGGCTACACTTAAGGGGCCAATAAATTCAAAAGCCACTGCAATACCAATCGGTAAGCGTTCAATTGACAGATAAAAAAGCGCATTCATTCCGGCAAGAGCAAATCCATAAGCCAAGATCGCTTTCCAACGAACCTGACTAAAATTAATTCGCCAAATTTGGAAAATAAAGGCAAGAATCATTGCACCTAAACATAGGCGCATTGCGGAGACAGTGAGCACAGGAAAGTTCTGAAACAGAATTTTAGCTAAAGATGCACTGCTTTGTACGCTTAACATAGCGAGAATAAGAAAGCCCAATGCATGTAGCTGAGATTTCTGGTTCGAACTGGACATTTTATTATTTGATCGATTGGTATACTTTTCACATGATAATGTAAATGCCCATAAAAAAGCCACAGACAATGCTGTGGCTTTTAAATTTACAGATCGTATTAGAACAATACGCGCACGCGAATTGTACCTTCAACTTCATGCAACATATCTAAAGCTTCTTGAGAAGCAGAAGCGTCAACGTCCATTACGAGGTAACCGATGTCACCTTTAGTCATGAGTGATTGACCAGAAATGTTGATGCCTTGCTCAGCAAACAAGTTGTTGATTTTAGACAATACACCCGGTACGTTTTTGTGGATGTGCAATAAACGGTGTTGGCCAGCAGTAAGTGGTAACGCGATTTCTGGGAAGTTCACCGCAGAAAGCGTCATACCCTTGTCAGAGTAAGCAACAAATTTCTCTGCAACTTCTAAACCGATGTTTGCTTGCGCTTCCATGGTTGAACCGCCAACGTGAGGAGTTAAAATCACATTGTCTAAGCCACGAAGTGGAGAAACAAACTCTTCACCATTTGCTTTTGGTTCTTTAGGGAATACGTCAACCGCTGCACCAGCAATATGACCAGACTTGATTGCATCTGCTAAATCTTCAATTACTACACATGTACCACGTGCAGCATTTAGGAAGATTGCACCTTCTTTCATTTTTGCAAATTGTGCTTTAGTGAAGAAGTTACGTGTAGATGGAACATCAGGAACATGTAAAGTCACTACATCAGCAGTCGCTAAGAGTTCGTCTAACGAACCAACTTGGCGAGCATTACCCATTGGTAATTTAGTCACTGCATCGTAATAAATCACATGCATACCTAAGCTTTCAGCAAGAACAGAAAGCTGAGAACCGATGGAACCGTAACCTACAATACCTAAAGTTTTGCCACGAGTTTCGAAAGAACCGACAGCAGACTTATCCCAACCACCACGATGACAAGCCGCTGACTTTTCAGGAACACGGCGAAGAAGAAGAATCGTTTGAGCAAGTACAAGTTCTGCAACCGAACGCGTATTTGAATACGGTGCGTTAAATACAGGAATACCACGTGCCATTGCTGCTTTAAGATCAACTTGGTTTGTTCCGATACAGAAACAGCCCACTGCGATCAATTTATTTGCAGCTTCGAAAATTTCTTCAGTCAATTGGGTACGCGAACGAATACCAATAAAGTGAGCATCTTTAACAGCTTCTTTTAGCGCTTCGCCTTCAAGAGCAGTTTTGCGATAGTCAATATTGGTGTAACCCGCAGCGTTTAAAGTATCGACTGCGTTTTGGTGAACGCCTTCTAACAAAAGGAAACGGATTTTATCTTTAGGTAGTGAAAGATGTTGGCTCATTACGGCTCCGCTACAAAGGCCAAATTTGGTGGCGCTATCATAACATAATGGGCGGTGCTATAGATATTTCGTTTACGCCATCGTCTTATGGCAATTTTATCTATATCTAATCACTTCTATTTATGGCTTGTTGATAGTTTTAAAATGTGCTTGTCATTTGAACTTAAAAAATATTGATGCTTTGAAGGTTCATAAAAAGTCATTTATGAAGGTTAAACATGTTTTGTAGTGGCAGTATCTCTATTCTGAACTTTATCGCTTGTGCGGTTACATGTAGAATATAGCTTATGGCTCTGCTCAGTTGAAAACTCTGAGAAATATTATGCCATAGTCCCACCACAGTTTACTTCTTGCTAGGTCTGCAAACGATGAATGCTCCAGTCGCTTTAACACCTGAGTTACTTACCCAATTAACGGCAATCGTCGGTGAAAACCGTATTAAAACCGATGCTGATAGTCTCGAAAACTGGGGTAAAGATCATACCAAGCATTTTAATCCGAACCCATCGGTCATCGTTTTTCCATCGACCACTGAGCAAGTTCAAGCTGTTGTGAAGCTTGCGAACCAGTTTAATATCGCAATTACCCCTTCAGGCGGCCGTACGGGTCTCTCTGCTGGTGCTGTTGCAACGAATGGTGAAATTGTCATTAGTATGGACAAGATGAACCAGATTCTTGAGTTCTTTCCAGCAGATCGTATGGTTCGAGTACAAGCTGGTGTTGTGACTGAACAATTGCAGAATTATGCTGAAGAACAGGGTATGTATTATCCGGTGGACTTTGCGTCAGCGGGTTCTAGCCAGATTGGTGGAAATATCGGAACCAATGCTGGCGGTATTAAAGTCATTAAATACGGCATGACACGTAACTGGGTGCTTGGTTTAACCGTTGTCACTGGTAAAGGTGATATTTTACGTTTAAACAAAGGCATGGTTAAAAATGCAACTGGTTATGCATTACAGCACTTGTTTATTGGTGGCGAAGGTACATTAGGTTTAGTGACTGAAGCAGAAATTAAACTTGAGCGTCAACCGCAAAACTTACAAGTTTTAGTTTTAGGTGTTCCTGATTTTGATGCAGTAATGCCTGTATTACATGCTTTCCAAAAAGATATCGACTTAACTGCATTTGAGTTCTTTGGTGAACTTGCAATGCAAAAAGTTTTAGATCATGGACATGTACAACGGCCATTTGAAACTCAATGTCCGTTCTATGTATTACTTGAGTTTGAAGCACCATATGAGCCGATTCTCGATAAAGCAATGGAAATTTTCGAGCATTGTATGGAGCAGGGTTGGGTACTCGATGGTGTAATGAGCCAGAGCCTTGACCAAGTAGAAAGCTTGTGGCGTTTACGCGAAGATATTTCTGAATCAATCGCGCCGTTCACTCCATATAAAAATGATATTTCAGTATTAATTACTCACGTACCTGCATTTATTCGTGAGATTGATGCAATTGTTCAAGAAAACTATCCTGACTTTGAAATTTGTTGGTTCGGTCATATTGGTGACGGTAACTTGCACTTAAATATTTTAAAACCTGAAAACTTAACCAAAGATGAGTTCTTTGCGAAATGTCAGGTTGTGAATAAATATGTGTTTGATACCGTGAAAAAATACGATGGTTCGATCTCTGCTGAGCATGGCGTAGGTATGACGAAAAAGCCATATTTGGAATATTCACGTTCGCCTGAAGAAATTGAATATATGAAAGCTTTGAAGAAAGTATTTGACCCGAATGGTTTGATGAACCCAGGTAAATTATTTGATCTTTAATGCTTGATTAGATAAAAGAATTTCTGCTAAAAGCGTATCGAAAGATGCGCTTTTTTTTAAATTATTATTTTTTATAAGCTTTCCAACCCGTCAGAATATGATAAATCAGCGGTAAAAGACAAAGAGCAAAGAAGCTACAAAGTCCAATCGCCCACACAGGCAAATTACGTGGATTAGCTAAGAAAAAATAGGAAAAAATAGAATAAGACAACATTGCAAACATCGCCGTTGTACCTAACGGAAGCATCACTCTAAAAATTAAAATGCTAGCAAATGTTTTGTAGGGTTCCATGTTCCGATTGAGGCTATAGGCAATAATCATGAGTAATATATAACCTAAAATAAACAGCATAAATGAGGCTGCTGTAAACAGTAAAATAGTGCGCCAACTCTTTTCTTGCGCGGTGTGATCACCATTCTCATAAACAACAGTAATATGTTCTCCCACTACCGGCATATCGCCAGAGCGGACTGAATTATCTAAAGTTAGAGTTTTGTTTTGATCATCTTTGAACTGAACCTGAGCGGTGTGCATGAGAGTTTGAGTTTTATATTTACGCCCATTGGAATCTGTACGTTCAGTATCGACCCATTCAGAGGTATAGTTCACTACAGTTGCATCGTAACTTGGCTTGGTTGCTAAACCATATATTGCTTGTGAAACCCAATAAGTAAAAGGGAAAAATAAGGCACTAATACTAAAAACGATTGCAAATAAATATGTAAATTCAAATTTACTGCTATTACGATTTTTTGCTAAACGCTTGACCCAAAATTTGGTAAGCACAAATGACCAGACCATTAAAATTGCAATGACTACCAAGAAAACTTGCCCTGCATAAGTCAGTTGCATGGATGATCCTATTTGTTGGATGGAATAGAAATTAATCTTATCAAATCATAATCGCTAAGGTTGGGTGAACAAGATAAATTATTTGATCTTTAAGTGATTACTCATCTTTAGAACTACATAGTTTCTACAGAGTAACCGACAAAGGCATAGCATCATAAAGCTATGGCTTCTGTTTTTTGGTGATAAAAATGCAACGTTTATTTTTAATTTCAGCTCTCTGTGCTGGACTTTTCACTGGGTGTGCGACGACCAGTAAATTAATTCCTTTTGTGGGGTCCGAAACCCCAATGCAACAAGTACTTAAATCTCAACCTGAGATTGCAAAAGAGCACAATAATACCTCAGTTCAGCAAGTGTTTAACCGTGTGGAATCACCAACTGTTTCTCGTATTACTGTCATTCAAACAGGTTTAATGGACGACTCTGTTTCTGCAATTCGAACAGAGTATGCATTTAAATTGGTTGATGAAAAGTGGCAATTGCAAAATAAGCAAAAGAGCTATCAATGTGCGAGAGGTAAAGGCTCTAGAGGTTTCCAAACACAACTTTGTTCTTAAGCAAAAAAAGACGATAAATATATCGTCTTTTTTTATGGGCTAAATTATACGCCACTTTCTAAAATTTTAATTTTCACATCAATTACATCATCTTTAACTGCTGCATGATGGGCTTGCATATGAGGTGTAGCCAAATGTGCTTCAAGATGGGCAACGCTTGCCCATTTTTCTAACATCACAATCGTGTCAGGCTCTTTGGTTTGGAAACTGGCATTTGATATGTGATCAATCAAAGGCTCATAGCCATGGCAACCATTTTCCGCTAAAACAGTAGGAATGATTTTTTGAAAGGCATCCAATACATTTTGGCGATGCTGTCCACCCGATTTAGTACGAATTTCCGCAATAATAGTAAGCATGGATTTTTCCTTATTAAGCTGCTGCAAATACAGAATTTAAGTGGGTTTTATATTCTTCAACATAACTATCAACGTCAGGCATTTTAATCACATCATTGACAATAAAAGTAGGAAGTGTGCTCATTCCTAAAAACTGATTCGCTTTATGAAAAGGTAAATAAACACCATCAACACCTACGCCATGGAAAAACTGATCTGCATCATCAAATGCTTCCATCGGGGCATTCCATGTTAATGACAACATATATTTTTTGTCATGAATTAAACCACCTGAACCGTATTTTTTTGCGGCATCAGAGCGGCTACGACCATCGTTTGCGTAAAGTGAACCGTGACCCACAGTAAATACATCATCAATATATTTTTTTACAGTCCATGGGGCACCCATCCACCAACCTGGCATTTGATAGATCACAACGTCAGCCCATAAGAATTTTTCAACTTCATTTTCTGCATCGTAGTTGCTGTCGGCACGTGTCACTTGAACTTCATGTCCGAGTTCGGTGAGATGTGAGGTTGCCAGTGTGGTTAATGTGTCATTTAATTCACCATTTGAATGTGCAAATTGTTTGGCGCCGTTAATGACTAAAATCTTACTCATGGGAGTTACTCTAATTAAATTCCTAAATTTGAAATCTACTCTACGGAATTTACTCTTATAGAAAAATGCATGAATTGGAAAAATATTCTTGATTAAAAATCAACAATTAAATAGGAATTCGAATTGTGAAATAAATTTAGATGAATAATATCAATAACTTTAATCTTATTTTACAAAGTGCTACGGAAAAACTTATTGGTGAGCTTTAGCATTAAGTTTGAGTAGAGCTAAGAGATTACATATGAAAAAAATGAGTTTGCTGATTGTTTGTAGCTTAGCAGTGCTAACAGCTTGTGCTCCAGCTAAAAATTCTTCTGCTCAACTTGCTGATAGCCCGATTCAAGCAGTATTACTTGATCAACCAGATCTTCTAAATGATGCAAGTAATTTAGACATTTCACAGCAAATGAATGCTGTCGATGATCCCTCTAATGCTCAAGTCACTATTTTACAGACAGATCCTAGCGAAGATGCGATAACAAAAGTTCGTACGGAATATTTATTAAAGCGAGACCAGCAAGTCTGGAAAATTGTGAATAAAAAGCAAACTTATCAATGTATGAAAGGGCAGGAAACCCCAGATTTCCAAGTTAATCCTTGTCCTTAATGGTTAATTTTTATTATAGATGTGGATAACTTTAAGGTTATTCACAATAAAAAAAGTATGGCTGTGGGTAAAAAATAAGATTTAAACTTCTTATAATTGTCCGATTGCTGAGCAATTCAAAAAATGCTATTGTTGCGCTCGGTAATTATGCCAACTGGTAAAAATTATCAAATCTCACGTCATATAATTTTTCTATTCTTAGACACCCTGTGAATACGGTGTTTCACATTCTAAACATGCACTCTCACGGCATATAAAAACTTAATTAAAGATTGATTGACCATACTGTCATCATCATGACTACATTCTATTTTATATGTAGTTGTAGAGACATATGGCCGCTATTTTGAAGTGTACAACTCATGAAAAATATTCAAACGACAACGTTGAACCGTACAACGTTGATGTTTCCTTTGGCCTTAGTGCTATTTGAATTTGCGGTTTACATTGGTAATGACCTTATTCAGCCAGCAATGTTGGCAATCACTGAAGATTTTGGTGTAAGCGCAACTTGGGCACCGTCTTCAATGTCATTTTACCTATTAGGCGGTGCCTCGGTTGCATGGTTACTTGGGCCTTTGTCAGATCGTCTTGGGCGTAAAAAAGTACTTTTGGCTGGTGTCTTATTTTTCGCCTTATGCTGTTTTTTAATTTTATTAACCCGACAAATGGAACACTTTCTGACATTACGCTTTTTACAAGGTATTGGTTTAAGTGTAATTTCAGCAGTGGGTTATGCTGCTATTCAAGAGAGTTTTGCTGAACGTGATGCAATTAAAGTCATGGCACTCATGGCAAATATTTCATTGCTTGCACCTTTGTTGGGACCCGTACTCGGTGCTTTCTTAATTGATTATGTGTCTTGGCACTGGGGCTTTGTCGCCATCGCTATATTGGCATTACTCAGTTGGGTCGGTTTAAAAAAACAAATGCCAAATCAGCAGGTCAGTGTTACCAAGCAACCTTTTAGCTATCTTTTCGATGATTTTAAAAAGGTATTTAGTAATCACCGCTTTTTAGGTTTAAGCCTTGCTTTGCCTTTGGTTGGTATGCCTTTAATGCTCTGGATTGCCTTATCTCCAATTATTTTGGTAGATGAATTGAAGCTAACGAGTGTGCAATATGGTTTAGCTCAATTTCCGGTATTTCTGGGTCTAATTATTGGGAATATTGTTTTAATTAAAATTATTGATCGCCTGTCTTTAGGTAAAACGGTCATGATCGGTTTACCTATCATGCTGATTGGCACACTCATTTTAATATTAGGTGTAGTGTGGCAAACCTATTTAATTCCTTGTTTACTCACAGGCATGACATTAATTTGCTTTGGTGAAGGAATTAGTTTCTCAGTTTTGTACCGCTTTGCACTGATGTCATCTGAAGTATCAAAAGGAACTGTTGCGGCAGCAGTTTCGATGCTGCTTATGATAAGTTTCTTTGCCATGATTGAGTTGGTACGTTATCTCTATACTCAATTTCATTTGTGGGCCTTTGCATTGTCTGCCTTTACATTTATTGCACTCTGGTTTACCCAACCACGAAATGCTTTAAAGCAAGAAATGCAAGAAAGAAAGCTCCAAGGAAATGATTAAAATAAAAATACCGGAATTTATATTCCGGTATTTTTTAATTATTCTTTTAACATTTTTTCCATTTCTTCGCGGTCTGTTTCATAGGTACAACCTAATAATGTCATCGGACTTTTTCCGGTCATTTCTGATAAGTTGAGATTATGATAAATAGTAAAAGAATCTGCTGTTGCTGGTTCTGTCTTGACGGTGCGAACACCTCTAAAAAAAGGTAATGTTTTAAAGTCTGGATGTTGAGGTATATCAAATTTTTTCGAAAGTTGATTAACATTTGCATTTCGGAAAACGGCTACTATGCCTTGACCCGCCAAAGCAATTTCATGAGTTTTAATACCAAATAATTGAATGGGCTGAGCTGTTTTATATAAATAGATGAAAGGCTGTTCTGGATCATCAACTTTTTTAAAACCAAGTGCTGATAAATTTTCATCATATTCAGAAGCAAAATTGGTATAAGTTTCTTGATCTGATTGACACTCTATAATCTTTTTTAAATCATTTATTTCAAATGCATATGATGTGCTACTCAGCAATAAAAAAGTGGCAGAAAGAAATTTATATATCTTTGGAAAGTGCATTTTTATCCTCAATAAAGTGTTATAGCTATTTAATTTCTTGCTCTAAAAGTTTGTCTTTAAGCATCAGTAATTCTGGTAATGTTTCTAATAATAAACTGATTTGTTTTAAGACTAATGTATATTTCTCGGAAAGTTGTTCATGAGTGGTTAGGCCTCGAATTTCTTGCAATGTTTGCTCAATATGTGTGTTGTCGGGTAGTGACTGCCCAAGTACACTTTGACTAAGAATTTGCTGGCAACGCAGTAATAATTGTAAAACTTGTTCTTCATCAATTTTTTGTCGTTGACTGCCTAACGCTGCCACATAGCTGAGTTGACTGTGGCTATAAACCAAATAACGGAAAGCATAATGAATGAGCTCGGGATTAGGGTTGGGCTCGGCACTTAAGCTTGAAATCATGTTCGATAGCTCAATTTGAGCATTATGGGCCGCACGACGAATTCGACGGTACTCTATATCTTGATTTTTGCCATATTGGTATTGCTCCACAATTACATTGAAATAGTCGAGCGTTGCTTTGCTACTTTTCTTAATGTTGTTAGGAATATTGCGAAAATTCCAATCAGGCCATATAAAGCTTACAGCGAGCCATGCAATAAAACAGCCTAATAGCGTATCTATCAGGCGAGGTAAAATAATGCTGTAGCCTGCACCCTTTAAATTAAAAATTAATAGCACCATGAGGGTCGCCATAAGAGTGGCCAAGGCATATTTCTTCTGCCGTAAGTAAAAAAAACAGACTCCGCAAATAATCGTAATGATGAGCTGACCTTCAATACTCGGTACAAAATATAAGATTGGTATTCCTAATAAAACACCGATTAATGTCCCAATTGTTCGAAGCTTAAGGCGGCTTTTGGTCGCAAAATACGTAATCTGACAAACAAATAAACTGGTCAGTAAAATCCAGTAGCCATGCTGAGCAAAGGGTAATAATGAAATGGCATAGCCCGCGGCGAAAACGACGGCAATTCGTATCGCATGTCTGAACAATGCAGATTGAGGGGTAAGCTGTTGCCGAAGTTTCAAGATCAGATCGGAAAATCCTTGAATATCATCATCAAGTAAATTTAAGTGCTCTTGCCTTGTCTGGGTATTATTTTCAGGGAAGGGCTGTGCATATTGCAGTTGTTCAAACTGTTCATGCATTCCTTTTAAATTATCAAAAATGAGTCTTAAATTTTTAACTTCAAAATTTTGTGGATGCTGTTGTATCCAGTCCTTTAAAGAACTCTCTAGGTGATTTAATCCTATCTGGCTTTCTTGCGAAGGCTGAGATGGCCGATTATATAAAATACATTGGGCTAAGTCCTGACAAGCTTGTGCTTGTAGGCGTAGATTTTTTTGGAAACGGAAAATAAGATCACTACGGCTAAAGTTCTGTTGAATATGTTCGTAATGTAAGTAATTAGAGGTGGCTTGCTCGTGAATGTCCCGCGCAAAAAAGTACAGGTTTAGCCAATAGATACTTTTATTACTCACCCGTGAAGCCTTCAGCCGAGTGAGCAGGGAACTGCGTATTTGATTGAGGCTTTGAGCCACTTGTGTGTTTTGTAGGGATAATTCATATAAGAGCTGTTCTACGTTCTCTTTATTGTCGGGATCAAACAAACGTGCTTTTGCTTGAAGTAATCCAGAAATTTCTTTAAAAATTTGTGAGAGTTTATCTTGTAAGGGAAGTGTAGGTTTAATAATAAAAAATAAAATAGAGGTGAAACCGTACCACAAAGCTCCATAAACAAAGTAGGTAGGCTGCTGATACCAATGAGCATATTCTCCTAAACCGAACATGCTATAAATGGAAAGCAAAATAGTGCCAAACGAAATCGTGGCATAACGTTGTCCTAAAGCCCCTAATAAAATGAAAAAAGCGCTAGAAATTGAGAGATAGAGAATAAAGAAAATTTTGTAGGGAGCGAGAAATCCAAGAATGCTACTGACTGTAAAAAATAGCAGGCAGACATAAACCAAGTTACGTAATCGAATACTTAAACGGTCATCAAAGTCGGTTAACGCTGCTGCAATTGCCCCTAAAGTCACAGGAACAATCAGCTCGTTATGGCCTAGCGAAAGCAAACCTAAAGTTGTGCCTGTGAGTACAATCAAAATTTGCAGGCAATAAATTAAAATCGAGTTTGTCTTAAAACTATTAAATATTTGGGTCAAATAATTCACGGCTTTTGTTCTAAATTAGAGAATACGTGAGAAAGCAGTATGTAACTTTAAATTTTTATTACTTCAAAAATATTATTCTTTTTATCTACAAAAGTCAGTCACTTTTTAAGATTTTATTAGGCTTAAACCAAGTTATAGCGATCAATAAATTAACAAAATTGTGGATATCTTTTTAGATACCCACAATTTAATAAACAGATAAATTATTTAATCACGCCACATGCAATTCGTGCTCCGCCACCGCCTAGAGGCAAAGGTGAATCTGAGTAATTGTCGCCACCCGCATGAATCATGATCGCTCGGCCTTGAATATCTGCAAATTTCAATCGAGGTGCGATCACAGCCGTGGTTGCAACACCAGTATTATCGACCACTAAAGCAGGTAGATCGCCTAAATGGCCAGTCGTTGGCGTACCGTGATGAGGAGCTTGGTTAGGATTGTAGTGACTACCAGCAGCTAAAGCAGCACCAGGTTTTCCATCTTTCTCAGCAGGAGCACAAGAGGCATTTTCGTGAATATGGAAACCACGAGTACCGCTAGGTAAGTCAGCTAAAGCAGGGGTAATAATTAAACCTTTGTCGCTATCTTGAAAGCTAATGGTACCTATTTTTTTACCAATACCATTTGCGGTAACTTCATTTACATCAACCACTTTCTTCGTATGCATTGTGGTTAATGAGTGAGCCGTGTCGGATACAGTTTTTGTGACTGAACTACAGCCGACTGCAAAAAAAGCTGTAAGCGCAAACACTGCGCCAATTTTATTAAAAGTCTGCATGGTTGGATGCCCTTATAAATATATATGTCTGATTATTAGATTCAAACAAAGGAAGGCTTAGCCTACAAGTTAATTTAAATAGTCACTTTGTATCTTGAAACATTTTTAAATTAAATACGTATGTCACTCTTTATGATTGGATGATTCATTATCAGAATCATAAATCATGGACGTTTTAGGCATAGGTTCAGGCTCAATAGTTTCATGTAACCATTCACGCCAAATCGCCAGTAAAATGGCTAAAATTACAGGTCCAATAAATAATCCCACTAACCCGAAACTCGCAATACCACCTAACACACCAAACATAATTAATAGGAATGGAATTTTAGTGGCACCAGAAATAACAAGCGGGCGAATCACATTATCTGAGCTACTAACAATTACCACCCCCCATACAATTACACCAATTGCTTCCATAGTTTGTCCCTGAGAGAACAACCATAAGCCGACGCCTAAATAGGAGATTGGAGTACCAAATGGGATGAGAGCCAATAAGAAAGTAGCAATGGTGAGTACCATTGGGTTTGGTACACCCGCTACGAAATAACTTAATCCAGCTAAAACGGCTTGAGCAATTGCAGTTAAACCAACACCGTAGACTACGGCACGAGTCGTTTCAGAAATCGTATCAAGATAGTGATGAACACGAAGGCCTATCACCATTTCTAAAGCTTTGCTCACTTGAGACAAAATCAGTTGTCCATCACGGTAGAAGAAAAAGAGGCTAAATACGGCAAAGCCAAGTTTGACAATATTTTTACTAATTTCACCGAGCAGCACACGACCATAACTTAAATGGCTTTGTACCCAAGCTGCAATGTTCTGAATCGTACTATTAGGATCGTTATTTAACTCATTGAGTGTGCGAGAAATTTCTTTTCCAACAAAAGGAAGATCGCGAATAAAATCAGGAACGCTTAAATGACCCGAAAAAACCTGACGTTGTAAATCAAAATATAAGTTGCGGCCTTCATGCTGCAAAATAAAGATAGCGCATGTAAAAGGTATGCCAACAACCAAAATGACCAGACTAATCATTAGTGTTGCATTTAAAGTATTACGGGTTTCTCCAAAAAAACGCTGAATTCTTAAATAAATAGGCCAAGTCATATAAGCAATGATGGCAGCCCAAAGAACAGGAACAATAAAATATTTCAGGATATTAAATCCTAAAAAAATCAAAATAAAAAACAGCCCAAACAATAAAACGCGCTGTAAATTAGGAGCGTATGGATGCACGAACAATATTTCTCTAATTTTCTACGTAGAATAAAGTCATATTAACTGAAAAATAACCTGAGGCAAATTTTAAGGCCGTAATGTAAAGAACCTTATACAACTCTTTTTAGAAGCTAAAATTCACTTAAAACCACTCAGCTTTGTCTTCAACTAACTTGTTTAGAACGGGTTGCCATTGATCTTGAATACTAATAAAGTTTTTTTGTGGTTTATCAAAAACACTTAAACCCTGCATAGCTAGGCTACCATAAGCACTGCGTTCAGAAATCCATGCAACAGGTTCCTGTTCAATTTTTTCAAAAAACTGTTGAATATCTTTTGAGCTTGCACTGTTCGGTTTTACACGATTAGCAAGAAGTAAAATCTGTACTTTGCCTTTACGAATGCGTTTAATATCTTGTAAATGCTTTAAAAAGCGACGAGTACTGTCTATATCAAAAAATGAAGGTTGAAGTGGAGTAATAATGGCATGAGCTTCGCTGATGAGTTGTTCAGCGTGTTCACCTGAAAGTGCACCAGGTGCATCAATAATTAAATAATCAAGATTTTTTGGTGCATCACCAATTGATTTTTCATGACGCCAGTCGAGGCTCTGAATCGTTGCGACGGTATCAGGGCGCTGTTTTAACCACTGTAAAGCCGATTTTTGGTTATCGGAATCTGCTAATGCTACTTTATATCCTTTTTGTGCCAATGCCGTTGCCAACGTAATGGCCGTCATGGTTTTTCCGCATCCGCCCTTCTGATTTGCAATAAGTATCGTTTTCATAAATCCAATTATTTTCAGCAGCACATTTTGTTTATGTTTTATACCTTAGCATCTTTTTATGAGAAGTAGATGACCGCATTTGACAAAAGTTTAAGCTGTTTCGTTATTTTAGATATGATTAGATCTGCAATGTTGATTTGTGCTTGTTAAGGAAAGTTTATGTCTGTATGGCTTGCCATGCTAATTGGAGCGGGTATTGGTATTATTATCACTACTATTATTTTATCAAATACTCGCAATGGCCGAATTAAGGCTGAATATGAGCAATATATTGCTGAACTTGAATTGGAACACCAACAAGCTCTGACTCAAGCACAAAAGCGAAGCGTGAATACAAGTCGCGCGGTGTTGAAAGGGAAAATGGCAGAACAATTTGCTCCCATTTTGCCAGAATTTCAGTATCTACCGAGCGATGCAAAATTCATGGGTGATCCGGTGGATTATATTATTTTTGATGGATACACCGATTTTCGAGATGGGGATGGAACGGCAGAAGACATTAATATTATTTTACTTGATGTAAAAAGCGGTGGGGCAAGGCTAACCAAAGGCCAACAGGCAATTGCACAAGCTGTGCAACAAGGCAACGTCCGTTTTGAAACTTTAAGAGTGGATTTTGAAGATTAAATTCTAATTTTGAGTGCACAAAAATAGACGAAATTAATCTGTATTGTTACTAAATTCCGATATTTTTTTCATGGCTTGCGACTACTATAAATTGAAGATCTATTTAATTTGATCTAGCAATATTCGAGGTATAAAGCGATGAAAAAACAACGTTTAATGATGGGCTTGCTGGCTGCTATTAGTATGGGTTCAGCATTTGCATCGACCTCAAGTGAATATAATATTGCCCAAGGTTTGAACCCTGTTGAAAAGGACCAGTCTATTTCAGTATTACAGCCTTTTCAGGGGAATTTCAGAATCTTGGGTTCAAAAGTTTATCAAAATGATGAACAAGCTAAATTTTCACCTATTGACTATGCAGTAAGCTGGGGATTGTTTGCTCAGCCTGAAATTGCACGCCATATTTCAGTAAAACAATATGACCGTTATTTAAACTGGAAAATTCCTAAATTACCTGTTCCAGCAGACCAAGCGATGCAAATGGTGTCTAATATGCACATCATTCCTGCGAACCCGCAAATCGCCCAACAAATTAAACAGGTAAAACGTGGAGATCTGGTCTATCTCAAAGGTGACCTTGTCGAAATTAAAGATAAAAACCTAGTCTGGAAATCGTCGCTTACACCAACTGATACAGGTGATGGTGCTTGTGAACTATTTCGTGTGCAATCTATTCATTGGGTTGAAAAGCAAAATATATAATTTAAAAAAGCCTTCATAAATATGAAGGCTTTTTATTAAGGAATGTAGTACTTATTTCTGTTGCGATGCTTTCCAATATTTTAATTGATTTTGTGCTTGTAAATAGTCGGCAAGATCGTTGATCTGCTCATCTTTATTGGCTTGCTTATCACGCAAGTGTTTTTCTTGGTTTTCCCAATATTGGTAGAGTAGGCCTTGTACATAACGGCCTTGTTCAGTTTTTAAATCCAAATCTTTTAACATGGTAAGAGAAGAGCGCACATTATCAAGAGTACGTTGTTGCTCAAACTCTGTAGTGAGGGTTCCAGCTTCATGCATTTTTGCTAATTCGCTTTCCATCTCGTCACTCATTTCTGTAAAGCGGCGGTCATAATCCTCTAGTAGCGCAATATCGTGTGCATCCTCAGCAGTTGCTGGAAAAGTCTTAATAGGTCTTTCATTCAGTTTTTCTAAAACCTGATCGGTAGATGAGGTGGCAGAAGGTTGTTCCGTCTTAACAGGCTCATCCGCTTTTTTACAAGCAGTAAGAAATAGGCTAGAGCAAAGCAAAGACATTAATATGATTTGAGGTGTTTTCTTCTTCATAACTTTCAACCAAACCTATTCACTAATTATTTAACGGGTAACGTACTTTTCTGAAAGTGATATGCATACGTAACATATGGAAAATCAATCTGATCTTGAGGACCTAATCCCGTAAAATCATAAACAATTTTTTCAAACTGTGCTTTGAGTTGTAATTGATCTTTTTCAGTCATTGCGGCAATAAAACTTGTTGAGAGTAATCGTTTGCTCACCACTTGTTCGACACTACCTCGTTGTGACTGTGTAAATGTTTGTAGGCTATCAAACACAAATAAATCCTGCTGTTCAAATACGCGTTTCCACTTTTCACTATGATAACGGGGTGTATCTCCTTCAAGTGGAAGTAGAAAATCAGCTAAAGCTTTGACCCAATCCGTACGCTCATCGCGTTGATTCCAAACCAGCCCTAAATGTCCTTGTGGTTTTAATATCCTATACATTTCTGTTAGGGTATCTATGTTGTCAAACCAATGAAAAGATTGCGCACAAATAATGGCGTCAACTTTATGGTCTGCTACAGGAATAGAGTGACTAAAAGCCTGTAATGTTTTGATATCCGGATAAACGTGTTGAAGCTGCTGTAACATCTCGCCAATTGGCTCAACTGCAATAATATCTGCATGTGTTTGTTTTAAGTAGGGTAAGAATTTGCCAGTACCCGATCCAAGATCGATAACAGTAGAGTTTTCCTGTATTTGGAGGTAATTTTGCAGCCAACTCACTATTTCTGCGGGATAATTAGGCCTAACTTGCTGATACAGTTCAGCAGCTGAGCTGAAGCCTTTTTGAGCGGCAGGATGTAAGGATTGTGTCATATTTTGCGCTTTTTAATCTGACTGGCATCTATAAAATAAGATACTCCGCAATCATAAATTGGCAAAACACCTATTTTGTTTCATTTTTGACGTTGTATGTGGGAGCAAATTTTCTTTCGGTGTGAGCATGGATAAGCAAATTATTTTTGAAGACGAACACATTAGAGCCATTTTTTTACCAGGCGATTCTAATACATTGGTTCTCTCTTTTGGCGATTTGATTACCCGAGCGAGTGGCTTATCTATCAATGCTGAAAAGTCCCTAATTAAATACCAATACAATGTTATTGGGATAATGCCAAAACAAAAATCATGGTTTCCTCAAGCGAGCATGATTGAGCTGGCGAAAACAATTTCGCCTGTTCTTCAGGGTTTTAAAAATATTGTGGGTTATGGCGGTTCGATGGGCGGCTATGCAGCAATCAAATATTCTAATTTATTGAATATGAACCGTGTGATTGCATTTGTGCCTCAATATTCAATTGATCCTGACCATGTTGAAGATCGACGCTATGCTGAGTTTTTTGATGCGGTAGCAAACAAAGACATGCAGATCCAGCTGCAAGATGTGGATGCAGCGCGTGAATATGTCATTGTTTATGACCCTTATTTCTCGATTGACCGCGAACATTACTTAAAAATAAAAGAGCTATTGCCAAGCTTACATACGATTCATTTGCCATTTACTGGTCATGAAGCATTGTCAGTATTAGCAAGTTCAAGTTTATTGCATGATTTTATTGAGCATGAATTTGACGAAATTTATTTCTATCAACAGGTTCGCAAGGTCAAAAAGCAAAGTAAATTTTATTTCCGTAATGTACTTGCACATGTTCTTTCGCATCATGACGACATGTTGTTAAAAATATTACGCCAAAATGATTTTCAGCTAGATGAACGTTATTTTGATAATCCACTTAAACAGGCTATTACCCGTAGTCTTATAAAAGCAAAGCAGGCAACTGAGTTAGACTTCCAAAAACTGGGTATTAAGGTACAACAAACTCAGCAAGAGGTGAGTTATAAAGAGGGATTACAGAATAGCTTTAATTCAATTTTGGTATTCAACCTCATTAACTCAAAGTTTGAGAGTTATGCTCTAGATGTTTTGTTGGCAAATAAGTCTTATTTGATTCCAATTGTGGCTGAACACACTGGTGTAGTGCACATTGAATTAAATAATGAAACTTATTTGTTAGGGATGAATGATCGCAAAGTCATTAAATTGTTCAAGAGCAAAGAGTCTTTAACATCTGACATGAGTCCGTTTGTAATCAAAAAATATTCCGACTTTTTTGCAATTAGCTATAAACAATTAAATTTATCTTGTGATGAACATGGCATATGTGAATTTATAGAAGGTTCAATCAAGCCTACTGAACAACTGATCTCAATCGCCTATTAAACCTTTCTGGTGGTTAAATAAAGCTCAAGTCTAAAGATTTGGGCTTTATTTTTTGCTTAAAAAATATTTTTTCATTAATTTATTTGTATATTAAATTCAAAGTCATTATTTAAATAAATGATGTGTTTGTTTTGTGAATATCTGGCGTATTAAATACAAGCATTATAAATTAGGTGAAAAAATATCATGCTTTTAAATAAATGATCTTTGTATATATATAAAGTAAATAAATGATTAGAGGCTAATTAAAATACAACTATAACTTTAAATTTTAATAAGTGTTTGTTTTTTATTTATATGTTATTTATGTGGTGATAGGTTGTTTAAAATAAGTTCACTATTCAAAGATAATTGCATATTTATTTTTTTATCCTAAAATGATTTTTTACTAAATTGTCGTTACAGTTTTTTATATGCAATCATTAAATTATCGGAATAATGATGCATCGCAACATGGAAGTTCTGCACCTTTGAAACGAGCAATGAGTACTCGACATTTGGTGATGATCTCCCTTGGCGGTGCCATAGGTACAGGTCTTTTTTTAGGTTCTGGTGACGTAATTTCTCAAGCAGGCCCAATTGGCGCAATTATTTCTTATTTTTTGGGTGGTTTAATCGCCTACACCGTAATGCTATGTCTCGGTGAACTTGCCGTTCATGTACCTGAATCGGGTTCTTTTGGAGAATACGCCCGCCGTTATATCGGTCCCGGTACGGGCTATATGATTACTTGGCTGTACTGGTTAACTTGGACTGCCACTTTGGGGACTGAGTTTACTGCTGCGGCTTTACTGGTTCAGGAGTGGTTTCCAACTACCTCTGTTTGGGCTTGGACTCTGTGTTTTGGTGCTCTAGTTTTTATTCTGAATGTGAGTTCAACTCGATTGTTTGCCGAGTCTGAATTTTGGTTGGCACTTGTCAAAGTGATTACGATTATCTGTTTCATTGGTTTAGGGCTGTTGGCAATTTTTGGTTTTATCCCTTACCACGGGCATGAGACAGCGCCATTATTTAGTAATTTGACAGCACATGGTTGGTTCCCTCACGGTTTATTTCCAATTTTTGCAACTATGCTGATCGTTAATTTTGCATTTTCGGGTACAGAGTTAATTGGTGTGGCGGCTGGTGAGACTGAAAACCCTGCAAAGACCGTCCCAAAAGCGATTAATGCAGCCATTTGGCGTCTACTAATTTTCTTTGTTGGTACCATTGTTGTGATTACTTCACTATTGCCATTCGAGCTTGCAGGTTTGAATGCAAACGAAGTAAGTAATAGCCCCTTTGTGACTGTGTTTAATTACATTGGTATTCCTTATGCGGAAGATATTATCCGCTTTGTAATCATTACGGCTTTACTCTCAGCTGCCAATTCTGGTTTATTTGCTGCTTCACGTATGATGTGGTCACTTTCAGTAAAAAACCAATTACCAAAAATATTTTCAAAGCTTACTCCTTCAGGAACACCGATTGTTGCTATTACTGTGACGATGTTTGGTGCAATACCTGGGTTGCTTTCAGAGCAGTTTGCTCCTGAGACGATCTTTAAAAATTTATTGGGTGTTGCAGCGTTTACCATGGTGGTTGTGTGGATTGCAATTTGTGTATCTCAATTTAATTTCCGTAGACAGTGGTATAAATCTGGGAAAACTGCAAAAGATTTACGTTTTGCTGCTCCTTTATTTCCTTTGACTCCAATTGTGGGTGGTCTGTTCTGTGCTGTTACTTGCATTAGTATGGTGGTTGATCCTTCGATGCAAGTTGGCTTTATCTGTTGTATTGTTTTTATTCTTTTATGTTATGCGAGCTACTTCATTTTTTATCACAAGAAAGATGTGGTACAGAGCTAAGCGTTGTATGCTTTCACAAGCGTAGTCTAAAGGTCCCATTTGGGGCCTTTTTTATGGTCTGTAGGAAATTAAAAAGGATGGATTTTATATATTTTTTTTAAAAATGAATTTTTATTTTTAATCAAGGAAACAAATGTTGTTTTATAAATTCACCATTTATCGGATTTTATTAATATTTATTTATTATAAATATTTGATTAAGTCTATGTTTAGTCTTGTTATTTAATAAGGTGGTGTTTTTAGTTTTTTGGAATAGAGGGGTAGAATAGGATTAATATGGATTTAATGTGGAGAATAGATAATTTTTTGATGGTTTTTGAAAAGATTGAATTTCATAACTAATTGTTATTTATAATTAAAAATATTTACATTTTTCATATTTATGGAAGTTTATTTTCTATAAGTTTTTTTTATTAGAGTTAAGGTTTTTTTAATATTTGTTGTTTTTTTATTATAAAAGTCAGTGCGATTTGATTATTTTTTCTCTGCTTATTTATTTTAAAATGTTCTAAATGAGCGTGCTCTGTGCTATATTTATTGGAAGATTTTATATCTATGTTTCGGCTTAATTTTAAGCAGTATGTATGGAAATAATTAATCTGTAGCATTATTGAACAAAGTTTATTTTTAAAAAGACTAATGGAGGGATCTATCGATTAGTCAAAAATAATTTTATGGACTCATGATTTTTGTAAATCATAGTTCTTTTTAACTCCCAAACGGTTATGTCACTTCTTTTGTATTCATATTTCAGCCGGCTGGTTTAGTGGGTTGTAGTTAGTTTTTGCTTTTATAAAGCTATCTTTATAAACAGTAATTTAGACAAAAGAAAACTTGTAAAAGATATCGATATATAAAAGTAGATCATACTTTTAGTATCAACAAATGGAATTTAAAAAGTCTGATGCTTTAGAAGGGCAGAAGATTTGGTAAATAAACTAAGACATTGTTATTGCAAAGTTTTAGTTGCTAAATAATAAAGATTGCAGATTTATCAAATCTGAATCTATGAAGGTATATAGGAAAAAAGATGGCAGATCTTTCATACGTAAATGAACACAGCGATGCTTGGCAAACTTACTTGGCACAAATTGACCGTGTTGCTCCATATTTAGGTCACTTGGAAGAGTATATCGATACTTTAAAACGCCCAAAACGTGCGCTTATTGTAGACGTGCCAATTGTAATGGACGACGGTTCTATCCAGCACTTTGAAGGCTACCGTGTACAACACAACTTGTCTCGTGGCCCTGGTAAAGGCGGTGTTCGTTACCATCCAAATGTTGATTTGAATGAAGTGATGGCGTTGTCTGCATGGATGACAATTAAAACTGCTGTTTTGAACTTGCCATTTGGTGGTGCAAAAGGTGGTATCCGTGTTGATCCGCGTAAATTATCAAATCGTGAATTAGAGCGTTTGACTCGTCGTTATACGACTGAAATCGGTCACATTATCGGGCCTCAAAAAGATATCCCTGCTCCAGACGTTGGTACAAATGCCAATATTATGGGTTGGATGATGGATACTTATTCTACGAGCCAAGGTTACACGGTAACAGGTGTTGTAACTGGTAAACCAGTTCACTTAGGTGGTTCTTTAGGTCGTGTAAAAGCGACTGGTCGTGGTGTATTTGTTACAGGCCGCGAAGTAGCTGCAAAAATCAATTTACCAATTGAAGGCGCAAAAATTGCTATTCAAGGTTTTGGTAACGTTGGTAGTGAAGCTGCGTTCTTATTTGTTGAATCAAAAGCGAAAGTTACACACGTTCAAGACCATACAGGCACTATTTTCAATGCTGACGGTATTGATCTTGAAGCGTTACGTGATCACGTAAATGCAAATCAAGGTGTTGGTGGCTTCGCTGGTGCGCAATCAATTGCTGATGAAGATTTCTGGACAGCAGAAGTTGACATTATTGTTCCTGCTGCATTGGAAGGTCAAATCACTGTTGAACGTGCTGAAAAACTTAAAGCTAAGTTGATTTTAGAAGGCGCAAACGGCCCGACTTATCCTAAAGCTGAAGATGTGTTAGTTGAGCGTGGCATTGTTGTAGTACCTGACGTTGTATGTAACGCCGGCGGTGTAACGGTAAGTTACTTCGAGTGGGTTCAAGACATGGCGAGCTACTTCTGGACCGAAGAAGAAATCAATGAGCGTTTAGACAAATTGATGGTTCAAGCTATGGATGACGTTTGGAATGCAGCGAACAGCAACGCTTGTACTTTACGTACAGCAGCTTACATCTTGGCATGTGAGCGTATTTTAAAAGCTCGTAAAGAGCGCGGTATTTTCCCAGGCTAATCTGCGGAAATTACTTTTAGAAAAAGTGGTCTGAGCAAATACAAAGGATGTTATAGGGTTTATTTGTTCAGTCCCTTTTTCTGAATTATTAAAATTTAAGTGATATCGAATATATTAAATAAATACTGAGGTAAGCATGGAACAGCCAATTTCTGTAACTCGAAGCAACTTTAACGACTGGATGGTTCCAGTTTTTGCACCGGCAAATTTCATTCCTGTACGTGGTGATGGTTCGCGTATCTGGGATCAAGAAAATAAAGAATATATTGATTTTGCAGGCGGGATTGCAGTAAACGCATTAGGTCATGCGCATCCAGTGGCAGTAAATGCTTTAACAGAACAAGCGACAAAACTTTGGCATGTAGGCAATGGTTATACAAATGAACCAGTTCTACGTCTTGCAAAACAACTCACCGAAAATACATTTGCAGACAAGGTTTTCTTCTGTAACTCGGGTGCAGAAGCCAATGAAGCTGCATTAAAACTAGCACGTAAAGTGGGTTTAGACAGCGGTGTTGCTGGCAAAAGTGGCATTGTGGCATTTAAAAATGCTTTCCATGGCCGTACGTTATTTACCGTTTCAGCAGGTGGTCAGCCCAAATATTCACAAGACTTTGCACCACTTCCAAACGGCATTAACCACGTTGCCTTTAATGATTTAGACGCAGCAAAAGCGGTAATTAATGAGCAAACATGTGCGGTTATTGTTGAGCCGATACAAGGTGAAGGCGGCGTTATTCCTGCTGACATCGAATTTTTAAAAGGCTTACGCGCACTGTGTGATGAGTTTGGTGCCTTACTTATTTTTGATGA
>NZ_FODU01000013.1:0-90411 GCF_900110445.1 Acinetobacter sp. yr461 | reverse complement strand
GGCTTGACTATACAACACCCAAGCAGTTGTATATAAAGCATCAATCGATTCATTAATATGCAAAGCAACTTGATTTAGTTATACGCTTAGCTAAAATGAACAAAATAAAGTAAGACTCAATCAGCCCATCTGTAAAGATTTGGAAAAAGCATCGGCAACCAATAAGACCAATGCAAGTATCCATACCAGTTGTGCTGGCGACCATAGCAAGAGTGAACCACCTGATCCCTTCCCGAACTCAGAAGTGAAACCTCTTAGCGCTGATGGTAGTGTGGGGTTTCCCATGTGAGAGTAAGTCATCGCCAGCTCATTATTCAAACACCCTCAACATCAGTTGGGGGTGTTTTTTTATGCTTGGAAAATTTAAATAAGTGCGCTGATTTCCTATAGTAATTTAATCTAAAAGATGAAAAAATAAGCAAAATAGGAAGGTATAAACGAAGAAATAATATCTTAATTCCCTTTTATAATTTTAATTTAGGTATTTTATGAGAATAATAGTTCTTTTATTTGCTTGTTTTGCTTTTAATAGTTATCCAGCTGAATCTATTGATGAAAAATTGGTTTTAAATCTTTTAGAAAAAGAAAAAACATCAGTACAAAACAAGGAAATAATGAGTTTTATGGCCTTGTTATCAGAAGATTTTTTGGGTGCTAAGAAGGATGGTACCCCTCTCACTAAAGAGAGTTATAAAGAGGGAGTAATTATAACCTTTATTAATGCTTCCAAAATTCTTCATAATGCTAAGATCAAGTCCCTTTATATATCTGAAACTAAGCAGTCAGCAGAAGTAGTGTTAGAAAGTGAAACTAAGTTTTTGTTAGAAAGAGGAAATTATAAAGAAGTGGTTACAAGTAATAGCGTAACGAAATCTACATTAATATTAGAAAATGGTACATTAAAGTATAAAAATTCTAGCTATATCAAATAATTAGTTTTAGTTATTCTTCTATATAAAAAGTTTGATGATTTATACTTTAGTCCCTCATGAAAAAAAGCTTTATTATCTTAAAAGTATAAATTTTTCTAAAACTTAATGTTTTCTACTTTCCTGTTTATTTGACAGGCCTATAATGATTCAGAATCATTCCAAATCTAATAAGGATATAACATGTCTACCGACCAGCAATTTCCAACACCCAATAATTTAGGGATCGCAGTTTATTCAAATAATGCAGAAGCAATTGGTAATACACCTTTAGTTCGTATCAATCGTTTGATTAAAACTGGTGCAACTGTATTAGCAAAAGTAGAAAGTCGGAATCCTGCATTTTCTGTGAAATGTCGTATTGGAGCGGCACTTATTGCAGATGCAGAAAAGCGTGGTGTGTTAAAAGAAGGCATGCATATTATTGAACCAACCAGTGGTAACACTGGGATTGCGTTGGCTTTTGTTGCAGCGGCTAAGGGTTACCCAATTACTTTAACTATGCCTGCAAGCATGAGTCTTGAGCGTAGAAAAGTATTAAAAGCACTCGGTGCCAATTTAGTTTTAACTGAACCAGCGAAAGGGATGAAAGGTGCAGTTGATGAAGCTGTGCGATTAGCAGATGAACAACCAGATGTTTATTTCCTACCTCAACAATTTGAAAATCCAGCAAATCCACAAATCCATGTGGATACAACTGGTCCTGAAATTTGGCAAGCAACAGGCGGGCAAGTCGATATTTTGGTTGCTGGTGTAGGTACTGGTGGCACAATTACTGGTATTTCTCGTTATTTCGAACAAGTTCAAAATAAACCTTTGTACTCTGTAGCCGTTGAACCTGCTGAGTCTCCAATTATTACTCAAACTAGAAATGGTGAGAATATTACACCTGCACCACATAAAATTCAGGGAATTGGTGCGAACTTTATTCCAAAGAATCTTGATTTAGATCTTGTTGATGAAGTCTTACCAATAACTAGTGAAGAAGCAATTCAGTGGGCAAGAAATTGTGCAATGCAGGAAGGCATTTTAGTGGGTATTTCAAGTGGAGCAGCTTTGGCTGCGGCTGCTAAAATTGCAGAACGTCCTGAAAATGCTGGCAAAACGATTGTTGTTATTCTTCCAGACAGTGGAGAGCGTTATTTATCTTCTGTTCTATTTGAAGGTTTATTTGACGAATAAAATTACTTGTATAAAAAGCCCATCAACAGATGGGCTTTTTATTTGACCTTAATTTATAAGGCACTTTTTAGAGCTTTTTGATGACGTTTAACAGATCGGGCATATTTCTTAGCTTTGTGACGTGTCCAGAAACTTCGCTCATATCCTGTAGGTCCAACGTTGTAATAAGCAGTGGCTTTAAACCAGCTATCTGCTGATTGATAGTAATGATTTAAAATATATGCACCACATTGAATATTTGTAGATTCATCATACAAATTACCAGCACAAGTTTGTTGCCAATAACTGGGAATAATTTGAGTTAAACCTACTGCACCCGTAGGTGAGAGGGCGCTACTATTGTAACTAGACTCTTGTCTTATGACCGCGGCAAGTAAAAGAGGAGGTACATTATATTGATCAGCACTTTGAATAATAATTGGAGATAACCGATTCGCTGTGCTTTGTGGAACAGAATAAGCTTTTTGTAAACCAGACGAGAGTTTATTTGAACGCCATGAAAATGAACCACTATTCGGGCCTAAGCTCGTACACCCCGTCATTATTGTCATTAAAACAATTGTAAAAAATTTGAGACTCAAAATGTGTATTTGAGTTGGTTTAAAATAATTGTTAGATAAAGATGAGGTAAGCAAAATATAAAACCGATAATCAAGTTTCAAATGAAATCATGGTATTCAGCTGTAACTAATGGATCAATATAAGTTCTGTTGCTCAGCATAAGAAAATAGTGATAATTTTGTATGATTAAAATGAAAAAACCCCGACATCCTGTCGGGGTTCCTTCGTATTCAGCTTATGTAGCTAACTCCTGTCAACTACCGCTTCCTGCGTTCTTATTCTTCTTCAATGAGACATCCTGTCTCTCTATGTTTCATATATTATAAAAAAATACTAAAGCTGGATATCCGCAAATCACCGCAAGTTTTGTACGTTTTAACTTACAGATATACTTTTTCAACTTTCTTAAATACGATGTCGACTAGTTTCTGTGCTACAGGAGTACAAATCAATACACTTGGGAAAGCAAATATCCATGCAATACCCCATGCGGATATCCATAATGAAAAGAAATTTTGAATTGGTCCTAATGCTTTGAAAGTCGTAATTCCTGAAATTATAAATGACATCGTTGCGGATAAAATTAAAAGTAATAAAATCCTTTGTGCTGTCATAATCTTACACTCCAAGATAAGCATTCAAGGTCATTGCAAAGTTATTTCCAAATAATCGAGCAGTTTTAATGTCTCCTTCATCAAACCTATCGGGACTACTGCCGTGTTCAGCCTGAGCCATTAAGCCTGACCATGAACCGAGACGGTTAGCTGCTTGAGCATAAGGTACACCTTGATGTTGTTCGGGTAGAATTGGATTACCTACCCATAACATGCCGTGTTGCATGCAAAAAGTAAAAAGTGAAATTAATGTCGATTGTTTATCACCCGCGGGAAGGGACGATACGGTAAACCCAGCCGCTAGTTTTCCTTTAAAACTCTGTTTTTTCCATAATGGGCCTGTTGCATCCATGAGTTGTTTTAATTTCGAGGATACTCCGCCTAAGTAAGTCGGAGATCCCCAAATCAAGCCATCGTATTGGATAAGTATTTCAGGGTTTTCAATGAGATGTTCAGCACTCAGTAGATCTACTTTAATATTTTTTTGGCTTAATACGCCAGTTTGAATTTGCTGAGCAATAAACTGAGTATGACCCTGACGACTATAGTAAATAATGGCAACGGTTTTCATGAGATTTTCCTTTATTTTAAATTTGAAAGATTTTTGCAGTGAGATATAAACCACAGCCAAAAACACTATGGTTAAGCAAACTTTTTAGACAATTCAAAAATGCATGAGGGGTTTTTGAAGAAGCGAAACCACTACCCATCGCAGGTTGCATAATAAAAAAAGGAATGAGAACAGTGACTAAGCCAAAAATTAGCGCTGAGTAAAACTGAGGATGAATGAGCCAATCGGAGACCACAATGCAAAGAAAGCTGAATGCAAAGATCAGCCCAACACTATAGTGTGCGATCCAACCTAGTAAATATTCCCCTTTAATTGAGGGGCTTTGCGCAATGGATTGATGTATGAATTTGCCTTGAAATATCCAACCAACCCAGCGTCCGAGAAAGGCGAAGTTTAAGGTTGGAATCTTAAATAATTTTAATATTAACAGCCAGATATCCATAATTACTGTTGCCCCGATACCTAGGCATAAAGCTTGAAAGAACAATGAGGAGATATTCATTTTTACACCTTGCTTTTATACGTATGAAACGTGATAAATTTATTGTGCAAGTTAAAGTTCACTTGAAGTCAAGAGGGTGTTATGGATATTGGTGAAGTCGCTAAGAGAGCAAAAGTAACAACAGCAACGCTACGTTTTTATGAAGAGAAAGGATTAATTAAATCAATAGCGCGGCAAGGTTTACGTCGGCAATATGGTAAACAGGTACTTGATCAACTGGCATTAATTGCTTTAGGGCGTGCTGCGGGTTTTTCTTTAAATGAGATCGCCGCAATGTTTGGACAAGATGGTAAACCTGATCTTGATCGTCAAAAACTAAAAGATAAAGCTGAACAATTAGAGCAAATGGCAAAGCGATTACATTTTATTAGTCAAGGATTACAACATGCGGCAGTGTGTCCTGCTGAAAACCACATGCAATGTCCTACTTTCCAGAACTTTTTGAAAGCAGCAATTGCTGGAGAATATCAGCCAACGAAACTTTAGTGAAATCTTGAGCCAATAGTTTTTTTAACATTGATCTAACAGATATATTTGTCATATTTTCGCCATAAAGATTTCATCTTTTTGAAGTGAAAACTTCATATAAGCTTGATTAAATTTGCTTAATTTTTTACCGACTGTATAAAACCATGAGCAAAAAAACTTTAGTCGCATTATTATGCTGTGCCAGTTTAGGATTGACGGCATGTAACAATGATAACGATCAAGAACAAACCTCACCCACTGAAAACGTTACCGAACCGACCCTAATTTCTTTTGCTAAGTTACCCGTAGAAACTTATGCAGCTGGTCCAGACTCTGGCGCATATGTGAAAGGTGCAAATGGAATTTATCCTCCATTTAAAGGTCAACCTGTACAGGGCTTTTCTGCTGCATTAAAAAATGAAGATGGCAGTTATATGGCAATGGCCGATAACGGGTTTGGGACTCAAGATAATTCATCAGACTTTTTACTTCGTATCTATAAATTAAAGCCTGATTTAAAAACTAAAGCTAAAGGTACGGGTCAAGTTACTGTGCAAAGCTTTATCCAACTGCGTGATCCAAACAAATTAATTCCATTTAGTATCGTCAATGGTGATACAGCTGAGCGTTTATTAACGGGTGCTGATTTTGACCCAGAGTCAATGCAACGTAATAGTGATGGGACTTATTGGATTGGGGATGAGTTTGGTCCTTATTTACTTCATTTTTCTGCAGATGGTGTGTTGTTGGATGCTCCAATTGCTCTGCCAAATCCACTAAATCCGACACAAGAACTTCGCTCTCCTCAAAATCAGTTTAATAAAGCGCAAATTAATTTTGTAGAGCCTCTAGTTCAGCAAAGTGGTGGTTTTGAAGGAATGGCAATTTCTCCAGATGGCCAATATCTCTATCCTCTTGTAGAGAAACCGCTTAAATCAATTCGAGAAACGGAAAGACAGCTATTGATTTCTCAATTTGACCTGAAGAAAAAAGCTTATACAGGAAAATATTATTGGTTCCAGTTAGACAGTAAGGCAACCAATATTGGTGACTTCCAACTCTTTAATGATAAAGAAGGTATTATTATTGAGCGTGATGCGACTCAGAATAATTTAGGCGGATATAAAAAATTAATTCGTATTAAATTAAATGAGTCAGGCCAACCAGTAAGCCGCGAAGATTTAGTCGATTTAATTAAAATTGCCAATCCTAATTTACTTTATGGCACAGCAAGAGCAGGAGATATTGGAACACAACAAGTTTTCGCTTTCCCATTTGAAACCATTGAAGATGTCATCATTGAAAATGGTACAACCCTCACTATTCTAAATGATAATAACTTCCCTGGCTCTACAGGACGTAATGCAAAAGTGGCCGACGATAATGAGATTATTCAAATTCGGTTGCCAAAAGCTTTGTTCTAAGCCCTGTAAATAAGTAAGTTAAAACTGCGGTGGCTTTTATTCCGCCGCATTTATTAGAAGAATAAAATATTGGATAAACTTTAATCAAATTAATTTTTATATCCTTGTTTTCGTTTGTTTTATAAACAGGGAAAATGAATGGAATTCATGTTAAAATGATCGGCTTTCATCTTTAGATGTCTCTCCTCCATCTGCTAGCCGAGATTCGCAAGCCATGTCTACTGCTTACACCATGCAAACTGCGCCAAAAGCGTTGTTTGATTACGACAAATATTGGGCGTCGTGTTTTGAACCAGCACCATTTTTGCCGATGTCACGAGAAGAAATGGATCAACTCGGCTGGGATGCGTGTGACTTCATTTTAGTTTGTGGTGATGCCTATATTGACCATCCATCTTTTGTATCAGGTGTGATTGGACGTGTGCTTGAGGCACAAGGTTTTCGTGTCGGAATTATTGCACAGCCAGACTGGACCAATGTTGAAAGCTTCCGCGTTTTAGGTAAGCCAACCATTGCTTGGGGTGTGACGGCAGGTAATATGGATTCGATGATCAACCGTTATACGGCAGATCGTAAAATTCGTTCAGATGATGCTTACTCTCCAAACAATGAGCCGAACAAACGTCCTGACCGTGCAGCAACGGTATATTGCCAGCGTTGTCGTGAAGCATTCCCTGATGTACCTGTGTTATTAGGTGGAATTGAAGGCAGTTTACGTCGTATTGCACACTACGATTATTGGTCGGATAAAGTTCGTCGTTCGATTTTGATGGATTCAAAAGCCGATTTGCTTATGTATGGTAATGGTGAGCGTGCCATTATTGACGTGATGCACCGTTTGGCTAAAGGTGAAAAAATCCACGAGATTACAGATGTTCGTGGTACAGCATTTATTATTAATAAACATAACAAAGCATCAAAAGCAAAGTTTGTTGAAGTTGCGAGTAATGATGTAGATACGATTGGACGTGTTGATCCAATTATTAACCCATATGTCATGACTGAAGATATTGATGGCTGTGAGGTTGAAAAAGAAAAAGGTAACTCATTAGCTCAATATCAAGATTTCCAGAAAGAGATTGTTGCAAATCCGATTGTGCGTGAAGGCGACAAACTAGATGACGACACTCAAATCGTTCAATTAAAGCTGGCACCGTCAAAAGCAATTAAACATAAGTTACCTCCACGGGAGTTAGCGGTAATTCGTTTACCTTCTTTTGAAGAAGTATCAAATGATCACGTGCTTTACGCGCATGCAAACCGTATTTTGCATCTTGAAACTAATCCGGGTAATGCCCGTGCTTTGGTTCAACGCCATGGTGAACGTGATGTCTGGATCAATCCTCCACCAATTCCTCTAACCACTGAGGAAATGGACTATGTGTTTGATCTTCCATATGCACGTTTGCCTCATCCAACTTATGGCGATGCTCGTTTCCCAGCATTTGATATGATCAAATTCTCGGTCAACATTATGCGTGGCTGTTTTGGTGGCTGTACTTTCTGTTCGATTACAGAACATGAAGGACGTATTATTCAAAACCGTTCTGAAGACTCAATTTTACGTGAGATTGAGAAAATTCGTGACACGGCGCCAAACTTCACAGGCATTATTTCTGACTTAGGTGGTCCAACAGCAAACATGTACCGTTTGCACTGTAAAGACCCTGAAATTGAAAAGAACTGCCGTAAACCTTCTTGTGTATATCCGGGTGTTTGTCAAAACTTGCATACCGATCATGCACCTTTAGTACAGCTTTATCGTAAAGCGCGTGCGATTAAAGGTGTGAAGAAAATTCTGATTGGTTCTGGTTTGCGTTATGACCTTGCAGTACTCAATCCAGAATATGTAAAAGAACTGGTACAACATCACGTTGGTGGTTATTTAAAAATTGCTCCAGAGCATACCGAAAATGGCCCTTTATCGAAGATGATGAAACCGGGTATTGGGACATATGATCGTTTCAAGCAAATGTTTGACCGTTTCAGTAAAGAAGCAGGAAAAGAGCAATACTTAATTCCTTACTTTATTGCTGCGCATCCGGGTACTTCAGATTATGACATGATGCACCTTGCAATCTGGCTTAAGAAAAATGGTTTCCGTGCCGATCAGGTACAAACGTTCTATCCATCGCCAATGGCAACTGCAACCACCATGTACTATTCGGGTAAAAACCCGCTTGCTAAAGTAGCTCGCTATACTGAAAAAGTTGATATTGTAAAAGGTGAGAAGCGTCGTCGTTTGCATAAAGCATTCTTACGTTACCATGATCCAAACAACTGGCCATTACTTCGTGAGGCCTTAAAAGAAATGGGTCGTGCCGATTTAATTGGTAATTCGAAGCAGCATTTAATTCCGACCTATCAGCCACAAGGTACTGCTGAAGGTGAATATAAATCTGCACGTAAGAAGAACTCGTCTGTGGCGGGAGATTCAGCAAAACGCGGTCAGGGGCAATCTCGCTCAGCAGCGGGGCAAAAACGTCCACAAAAAGGACAGGTTCTAACCCAACATACTGGTTTGCCTCCTCGTGAAACAGGCGAGAAGAGACCGTTTGGTGGTAAAAGTAAACCAAAATCAAAAGCTCGTGGATAATGATAAAAAAGGCTCTTGAACAGAGCCTTTTTTGTTTTTAATATGTCTGTTTAAATCGTATAGTGAGACTTTTGCAGATTTAAAGTACAAAAAGCGTAACGAAAAATGATAAATACCATAAATCTGACGAGCTGCACTTGATTGTTGTTGACTCTATGATTATAAATAATGTGAGGGTGGCTAAATTTAAGCCAAGCTTGATAACTACAAGTGAAATTACTAAGTGAACCTTTTAAAGAACGGCTGTGTCGTTATCAATTAAAACAAAGTGTGATCTAGCAAAATCATTATAAAAAACTTAAAGGATTAAGCCCATGTATTATCTAATTACGATCTTATTATTATTTTTGGCTGTTGTGATGGCAGTGAAAAGTCTTTCACGAAGGCATCAACATGATAGTGCCTTGAAGCGCCGTGCAGTATTAACGAGTCATGAGCAAATAACATTAACTAGACTACAAACAGTTTTGCCTAAATTTACAGTATTGGCACATGTATCCTTTGATGCACTACTAACTACAAAATATGCGCATACACGTCGAAAATATCAAAATATGGCAGCTGATTTTGTTGTACTTGATCAAAATTATCAGGTTGTAGTCGTTGTTGTTCTTGGCGAAAATGGTTTACGCCGAGCGCATCAACAATATGAACGTCGTCTGTTGCAACTCGCTGGTTATCGCGTGCTGCATTATAGTGAGGTACCTGACTATCATGATCTAAGAAGAGACTTATTGACTCCAGAAACAGAGATGGCAACTTTACATGCAACGCCACAGCTAGAAAGAATGTCAAATGCTTTTGTGAAGTCTTAAAAAGTAAATAACGTTGGATTTGGATAAAAGTTCGGTGCAATAAAGATTAAAAATAATTGTGTCTAATCTTGAATAACAAGTATGGGCAAGCTTGGTAATTTGATAAGCCCTAATAAGATACTGACACTCATTATTTAAAAGCAGTAAAAAATTGAGCAATATAACTAGAGATATTGCTCAATTTAATCTCGATTTATATTTATAAAAATTATGGAAGTACTGCAACAACCGTCATTTCTACAAGCACGTCTGGCGCATAAAGTTTGGACTCAACACAAGTACGCGCTGGTGGGTTCCTTTCACTAATCCATGCATCCCAAACAGCATTCATCGCTGCATAATCTTTTTCGATATCTTTTAGAAAAATCATGACAGAAAGAATGTGGGTTTTATCGGTTCCAGCTTCTGCCAATAAGCGATCAATATTATCTAAAGTTTGCTGAGTCTGTGATGTAACATCTACGCTTGTATCATCTGCGAGTTGCCCAGCTAAGTGTACTAAATTACCTGAAATTGCAACTTCGCAGTAACGTGAAGTAACGTGTAAACGCTTTACCGTCATAAAAATGCTCTAGAGTGGCTTTATTTAATAGTTTTGATTTTATGAAGAGTTGCTAGGTAGGTGCAAGCAAGTAGAAAAGAATTTCAGTAGATTATTGTGATGAAGAGAATATGCTAAGCCATGTATCAGAAGGGCCCTGTAATATTCGGATTTGGTCGTCACGCCAATCACAGGACGGTATGCCAAAAGTAAAGGTTGCTTTAGGCATGTTGCAAATACATGGGTAATGAATATGCGCTGATTAGGTTACTCTAAACTTGGAGCAAAAGGGAATAGATTTTGTTCAAAATCCACTCTTTTTGAATGAAAAGTAGTCAGTCACCAAAGGTTAAGTTGAAAGTCATCTGATTGAGTTTGTAACTGATAAACCCCTATACCAATTAAGCGGAACTGGAAATTTTCGGGAATCTGCATTTCATTTAATAATAAAAATAAAACTTGGATTAAATCTTGTAGCGACTGAATAGGTCTTTTAAAGCTTTTACTATGTTGTAAAGTCTGAAAATTCTTGAGTTTAAGTTTGACATTAACACCACGTGCATTGAGCTGTTTTTTCTCTAAGCTTTGCCAGACTTTTTCGGCTAATCCCTGCCAATAGGGCTGACATTGAGCTAAAGTAAAATCACTATCGAAAGTTGTCTCTTTCGAAATTTGTTGGCGAGCTCTTTCAGCTTGAACAGGTCTATGATCAATCCCTTGCGCATATAGATAGAGCTGTTGACCATATTTACCAAAGTGGTGAATTAAAATAGCCTCTTCAATTTTCTGTAAGTCACCCAGCGTATGTAACTGAAGCTGTTGTAATTTTTCCTGAGTGACTTTACCCACACCAGGAATTTTTTTAAGTGGAAGATCTTGAATGAAATTAGCAACCTGCGAAGGTTTTATTACGCATAAGCCATTCGGTTTATTCCAGTCAGAAGCAATTTTTGCTAAAAACTTATTGGGTGCTACACCTGCCGATGCTGTCAATCCAGTTAATCTAAAAATATCTTCTCGAATATGCATGGCAACTTCAGTTGCACTCGCAATCTGTTTTAAATTCTCAGTGACATCCAAATAAGCTTCATCTAAAGATAATGGCTCAATAAGTAGCGTATATTGCTGAAAGATAGAATGAATTTGAGCTGAAACTGTGCGATATTTTTCAAAATTTGGTTCAATAATAACGACTTGAGGACATAGTTTTCTTGCCTGACTCATCGACATGGCTGAACGTAAACCAAATTCGCGGGCAGGATAAGATGCAGCAGCAATTACAGCTCGCGGATGATGAGACGAAATAACAACGGGTAAATGCCTTAATTCAGGTTGTTCCCGTAGCTCGACTGATGCATAAAAGGCATCCATATCGATATGAATGATTTTGCGCATATTATTGTGTTTTCACGATGCCTTGCTGCTGTAAAAATTGGTGCCATTCTTTGACTGAACCCTCATAGACATTTAAGTCTACAGGCTTTGTTATCCCTTCAATTTTACCTTGATTACTATGCTGCCAAAAGAGCCATTTTCTTTTATCTTTAAGTTCAGGTTTTCCTTCGTAATCTCTGACCCAAAGTGGTGTATTTGGGAAACTACCTATTAATACAATGTGGTAAAAAGTTTTAGAAATATAAAAGATAGGCTGTTTGCCATAATGCTGTTTTAGGCGGTCATGCATGATGCCAATTTCTTTAATTAACTGCTCTTTGGTATGCGTATTAATACAGTTACTGTCATATTCCAGATCAATAACTGGCGGAAGCGCATCTGATTTTTTAGGCACCGTCGCAATAAAGTTATCTGCTTGCGTTTTACCATCACGGCATAGACGATAAAAGTGATAAGCCCCTACATGAAACCCATGTTCACGAGCCTTAAGCCAATTTTCTTGAAATTTTGAATCTTTATAATCACCGCCTTCAGTCGCTTTTAAATAAACGAATTGGAACTTTTCTGGTGATATTTTTTTCCAGTCAATGTCCCCTTGATGGTGAGAGACATCGAATCCTTGAACTGGATAATCTTGTGCAACAGCTTTTTGCTGATAGAACAGACCAAAATAAGCCAAGACTCCCATAACACATGCCAAGCCAATTCCAATTAGGGTATTGTGGTGCCGTGCTGTGAAAAAGGTTTTAGCCAGTTTGGTCATGCAAAACTCATTAAAGATGTTAGGCCGACATCATAGCGTGATTCAAGAATGAGAAACCACGCTAAAAATGCAACAGCTTATACGGGGGTATTTTTTGGAATTTGCCAGAAGATAAGTGCAGCAATGACATTGATACAACCGAGGCAAATTAAAGTGAGATGGAATGCTGTTGTTACGTGATCGGCACCATAATAATTGGTAAATACATTAATAAGTGTTCCTGCCAGCGCCACGCCAATACTCATTGATAGCATCATGATCATTGATAAAAAACTATTACCGCTACTCGCATCTTGTTGAGGCAAATCTTTTAATGTCAAAGTGTTCATTCCAACAAATTGTAATGAATTTAATGTGCCAAATAAGAAAAAGTGTAAGGCTCTAAACCAAGTTGGAGTGTCGACTGTCATGATGGTAAAAGATGCAATACATAACCCGACCAGTGTTGTATTGATAAGTAAAAAACGTCTATAGCCAATTTTCTGAATAATAGGTCTGACGATTGGCTTTGAAAATAATGAACCTAAGACCAGAGGAATCATCATTAAACCCGCAATAAAAGGTTCAAAGCCAAAAGCGACCTGTAACATGAGTGGTAAAACAAAAGGTAAGGCATTACCACCAAAGCGGGCAAAGAAATTACCTAAAATACCAATCGCATAAATTTTGTTTCTAAAAAGTCGGCTACGGAACAACGCGTTTTGATGTGTATGAGAATGATAGGCATACCAAAGCGTTGCGATTATGCCGACCACCAATAGCGAAATGCTGAACCATTTTGAATATTCAGGTGAGGCTAGATGTTCGATACCCAAAGACCATCCGATCATTGCTACCACTAATAAGATGAAGCCGCCTAAATCAAATGTTTTGACTGAAGGTTCTTTTAAATTAGGCATGACTTTTAATGTCATTAAGATGCCTAAAATACCCATAGGAATATTGATGAGAAAAATCCAGTGCCAAGTTGCAACTTCAACTAACCAGCCGCCTAAAGTTGGACCAGCCAAAGGTCCGAGTAAACCTGCAAGACTCATTAAGCTCATTGCAGCTAAGAACTGAGTTCGGGGAATAATTTTTAAAAGAGATAATCGACCAACAGGGAGTAATAATGCTCCACCCACGCCTTGGATAACTCGGAAAACTAACAGCTCATTAAGACTTTGAGAAAGACCACAACCTAAAGAGGCTAAAGTAAAAATAACGATTGCTGATAAGAAAATATTTCTAACACCAAAGCGGTCTGCTAACCAACCACTTAAAGGAATACAGGCAGCTACTGATAAAACATAGGCCACTACTACGCTATGCATGCGTAGAGGGTCTTCATTTAAATGGTGAGCCATTGCAGGAATAGCGGTATTTACAATCGTTGTGTCCAAAGCCTGCATAAAAAAGCCAATGGAAACCAAAAGTACGAGTAAGCGATATTCAGGTTGCAAGGCTTGGTGAGTCGGCGTGGCATTCATAACATTTGAAAGTTAACGTTTTGGTCTAGTGTAAAACAAATTGAAAGTAAAAAAAGTAAGACAATGTTGAGTACCCCTTTACTAAATCTAAGTGCTTTTGAAGGCACGGTGAAAATAGTTAAAACAAAAAAAGCGGAAGAACCGCTTTTTTATGGAGAGTAGGGGGGAACTACACAACAAATCTTTTTGGCATTTTTAAGTTTTTAATCACGTTATAAATTTGATCAACATCTTCGCAGATAATCAATTTAGCGCGGTGTTGAAGTGGGAGAAAACCCTCTTGAACCGCATGATCTAACTGAGCAATCAATGCATTATAAAAACCATTTACGTTATATAAAATCATGGGTTTTTGATGTTGGTTGAGTTGACCCCAAGTGGCTATTTCTAATATCTCTTCGAATGTTCCTAAACCACCCGGTAATGCAACAAATGCACTTGCACGTTCAGCCATCATGGCTTTGCGCTCATGCATGGTTTCTACCACGTGTAATTCGGTTAATCTTGAGTGTGCTTCTTCATAGTTAAGCATAAAATCAGGGATCACTCCCACAGCTTCACCGCCATTTTCGAGTACGCTGTCGGCTACTTGTCCCATTAAGCCAATGCTTGCACCGCCGTAGACCAAACCAAAGCCTTGCTCAGCAATTCCGCGAGCGAGCTCAATTGCTTTTTCTCGATAGATTGGATTATTTCCTATACGTGAACCACAATATAATGCAATAAGAGGTTGTTTTGTTTTTACAGCTGTTATAGATGAATCATTTACTGCCATTGTTAATACGCTATTCATTGCTTTATTTTCACCTTATCACGTTCATATTTCTTGTCTACACTAAGCCAAAGATATGACAACTTTATAAGCAGATTAATAAGAAAGATTCATATTTTGTATGGGTTTGGTGAATGCCCGTCATGAACAAATAAAAATGATGAATTTCTATTAAATCTTGCCTATACTAAAAATTCGTTTAACAACATATGAACAAATATGGGTAGTGGTTGTAGTCGCTCCGTTTTAATTTCTTGTCCTAAAAAAACATTTTCCCTCCTTTGTATGGGCATGCCTGCTGTGTTGCCAAATAAAGATAAAATCCAGTCAGCGCAGGAGCAGGATCGATGATCTTTGAATGGATGTCTGATCCCGCTGCTTGGGTGGGCTTAGCAACTTTAATCGTTCTTGAAATTGTATTGGGGATCGATAATCTCGTTTTCATTGCTATTTTGGCCGAAAAACTGCCGCCAGAACAGCGAGCTAAAGCACGTATAGTGGGTCTTGTGCTCGCTTTGGGAATGCGTTTAGTACTTTTAGCTTCGATTGCTTGGGTCGTGACACTGACTGAACCACTCTTCCATATTCTTAATCATCCATTTTCTGGCCGTGATTTGATTTTGTTGTTCGGTGGTGTGTTCTTGCTCTTTAAAGGCACCATGGAATTGCATGAACGAATGGAAGGTAACCAACTTCATAAAGAAGATAATCCCGTTCATGCTGCGTTCTGGATGGTCATTGTCCAGATTGTTGTGCTTGATGCTGTGTTCTCATTAGACAGTGTGATTACAGCTGTAGGTATGGTGAAAGAACTGTCAATCATGATGGTTGCGGTTGTAATAGCTGTCGGAATCATGTTGTGGGCATCAAGACCACTCATGGACTTTGTCAATAAGCATCCAACGGTCGTTATTCTGTGTCTTGGTTTCTTGATGATGATTGGTTTCTCTTTAGTCGTGGAAGGTTTTGGTTTCCATATTCCAAAGGGTTACTTATATGCTGCAATTGGTTTCTCTGTTTTGGTAGAAATTATCAATCAGAGCATGCGCCGCAATCAGGAAAAGCTAGTGACAACCACAGACTTGCGTTATCGCACTGCCTCTGCGGTTTTACGTATGCTAGGAAGTAAAAGCAGTGGTTCTAGCTCAGATACGCAATCTTCTGATAAAGAAGATGTATTGGCTACACAAGCTTTTGCAGATGAAGTTTTTGACGAAGAAAATGGTGCTTATCATAGTGTACTTGTGCAAGGTGTTCTTAGTTTATCAGAACGTCCTGTAAAGTCTGTTATGACTCCACGACCTGAACTTGAATGGATTGATTTAGACGACGAACCGGAAGTTTTAAAAGAACGTTTAATGTCAATGACACACTCTCGTTTGATTGTTGCACGTGGTGAGCTTGATAATATTGAGGGTATTGCACTCACTCATAAAGTTTTGAATGGCTTTATTGAAACTGGTGTAGTCGATTTCCAAAAGCATTTACGTGAACCCGTCATTGTGCATGAAAATGCTCAAGTACTTATGGTGATGGAGCAATTACGTCAAGCGCCTTTACAAATGGCAATCGTTTTAAATGAATACGGTTCAATTGAAGGTATTGCAACACCAATCGATATCTTAGAAGCAATTGCGGGTGAATTCCCAGATGAAGATGAACTAGATGCGGCTGCTGAGAGCTTGGAAGATGGTTCATTAATACTTGAAGGTTCAACCGACATTCGCCATGTATCTTTGTTATTAGGTCGTGATTTGGTTGATGAAAGTGAGCAATATTCAACTTTATCGGGTTATTTATTATTTCATTTAGGTCGCTTGCCTGAAAATGGTGAAACTGTTGAAGCAGATGGTTATCGCTTTGAAGTGGTGACGATGGAAGGCCATAAAATCGAGAAAGTTCATATTGTTTCTATCGAACAAGATGAATCAAAAGATTAAATGACATTTCAAGTCTAGAAACATCATAAAATAGCTCAAATCTGAGCTATTTTTTTATTTGAGAAACACAGAATGACTCAACACACTTGTCCATGTGGAAAAGGCAGCTATGCAGAATGTTGTGAGCCTTTACATTTAGGTACAGAAAAAGCCCTAACAGCAGAGCAGCTTATGCGTTCGCGTTATAGTGCTTTTGCATTACAACAAATTGACTATATTGTGAAAACAACTGCTTTAGGTCAGCAAGCTGCTCTTGATAAAGAGGCTATTGCAGACTGGAGCAAACAAAATCAATGGCTGGGTTTAGAAGTTATTCAGGCCAAAGAAAAATTAGACAAAATGCATGCGCAGGTTGAGTTCAAGGCCCATTATCATGATGGACAAAAAGCTCAGGTTCACCATGAGGTTTCACATTTTGTATATCAGCAACAACAATGGTTTTTTCTTGACCCCACTGTAGATATGCATGTCACGATGAAACAACCGTGTGTATGTGGCTCTGGAAAAAAATTTAAACAATGCTGTGCACAATTCATATAACTTTACCTTAAAATACGCCCACCGTTTGGCCTGAGGGAAAGGGCGATGTTACTCACCGTTATTTATATTATTGCGATTACTGCGGAAGCCATGACAGGTGCATTGTCTGCTGGGCGACGGAGTATGGACTGGTTCGGTGTCGTACTGATTGCCTGTGTGACGGCCTTGGGTGGTGGCTCTGTACGTGATGTACTACTCGGCCACTATCCTTTAACTTGGGTAAAACATCCTGAATATTTGGTTCTGACTTGTTGCGCTGCATTTGTCACAATCATTATTGCCAAATGGATGCGTCACTTACATAACATCTTTTTGGTGCTCGATGCTTTAGGTTTAATCGGGTTTACCATCATTGGTTGCCAGATTGCCTTGCAGATGGGGCACGGTTTTGTCGTGTCAGCTGTAGCTGGTGTATTGACCGGAGTTTCTGGCGGTATTTTACGTGACATTTTATGTAACGATGTCCCGTTTGTTTTCCGTCGCGAACTTTATGCGAGTATTTCTTTGGTGGCGGTCATCTGTTACTGGGTATGTCAGGATTTAGGGTTAAGTTTAGAGTTAACCGTCATTTCAACCTTAATTTTCGGTTTTACCCTTCGTTTGATTGCCATCTATTTTGGTTTAGAAATGCCTAAATTTATTTATAAAGATGATGATGCGGAATCGGCTTCTTCAACCGACGAACATTAATCATGCAGAATGCTATGTGAGCATGCTATAACAATTAAATATATTGTCTTGCTCACTTACTTTTTCCAGTAGAGTTTTCCTATGGACCTGATTTCACGTATACAAAATCTTCCAATCGGCAAATTTCACTACACATTATTGTGGGTGGTTGGGCTAGGTTGGATGTTTGATGCGATGGACACAGGAATCATTGCTTTTATCATGACAACCTTAGTCAAAGACTGGGCGCTAACTCCAGCCGAAAGTGGCTGGATTGTGAGTATTGGCTTTGTGGGAATGGCGATTGGAGCAGTTTGTTCGGGAGCTTTGGCTGATCGATTTGGCCGTAAGACAATATTTGCCACTACCATGGCAATTTATAGTATCGCGACGGCCTTATGTGCTTTTGCGCCAGATTTAAAGTGGTTATTAATTTTTCGTTTTATTGTTGGTGTTGGTCTTGGTGGACAGTTGCCTGTTGCTGTAACACTGGTTAGCGAATATATACCCGCACATGTACGTGGTCGTTTTATTGTACTCCTTGAAAGTTTTTGGGGTTTAGGCTGGTTGGTTGCTGCATTAATTTCTTATTTTATTATTCCTAAGTTTGGTTGGCATATTGCATTTCTTATGGGTGGCCTCCCACTGATTTATATTTTAGTGATTTGGAAAAAACTTCCTGAGTCGATACCGTACCTGATTAATCGTGGTCGTATTGAAGAAGCGCATGCATTAGTTCAAAAATTAGAAGCTCAAGCTGGTGTTCAAATTGTCCATCATATTGAAGTCATGCCTGTAGCTATACGACAAAAGGTTTCTTTTAAACAACTTTGGAGTGGTCCTTTTGCACGCCGTAGTTTAATGCTCTGGCTCATTTGGTTTGGGATTGTCTATTCCTACTATGGTATTTTTACTTGGTTACCGAGTTTATTGGTGAAACAAGGCTATGACATTGTTAAATCTTTTGAATATGTTCTTCTTATGATTTTGGCACAGCTACCAGGTTACTTGGCAGCTGCATGGTTTGTAGAGCGCTTGGGAAGAAAGATTACACTGGCTTCTTTTATTGGCTTTTGTGCATTGTCTGCATATTTCTTTGGACAAGCCGACAGTGTGAATAGCATCATGTTTTGGGGCTGCCTCATGTCATTCTTTAATTTAGGAGCATGGGGAGTGTTATATACCTATACGCCAGAGCAATATCCAGCCAATATTCGAGCTTTTGGTTCTGGTTGGGCTTCGGCAATGGGGCGTTTAGGCGGGATTTTGGCGCCGATCGTTGTTACACATATGATGGTGGCTAAGAACGGATTTAGCCACGTTTTTATGATGTTTACAGTTGTTTTGCTTTTGGTTGCTGCTGTAATTTTGATATTGGGTGAAGAAACCCAAGGAAAAAGATTAGAGTCGATAGGCCTCTAGTTTTGCCTAACTTTATAGCAAGTAACTAAAAATATAGAGAGATGAGACATAATTTGACGCTCAGGTGACAGACTCCCTCTTGTGTCTGTAACATAGCCCACTTAGCATAAGACTCATTTAAAATAACGACTGATTTGGAAGATAAGCTGACTATGACCAGCCTTGCGCATCAAGCGACAGAAAACCGCTCTGTAGCCGAATTTACTGAACAGGCTTACCTGAATTATGCCATGTACGTCATCATGGACCGTGCATTGCCACATATCAGTGATGGTTTAAAGCCTGTACAGCGCCGTATTGTATTTGCCATGAGCGAATTAGGGCTGAAAAATAGTGGGAAGCCAAAAAAATCAGCCCGTACAGTCGGTGATGTACTTGGTAAATACCATCCTCATGGCGATTCTGCATGTTATGAAGCCATGGTATTGATGGCACAGCCGTTTAGTTATCGTTATCCTTTAATTGAAGGACAAGGTAACTGGGGGGCGCCAGATGATCCTAAATCATTTGCTGCGATGCGTTATACCGAAGCAAAACTTTCTGCCTACAGTGAGTTATTGTTAAATGAGTTAGGTCAGGGCACAACTGACTGGCAAGATAACTTTGATGGTTCATTAAAAGAACCTATTACGTTGCCAGCACGTATTCCTAATATTCTACTCAACGGCACAACGGGGATTGCTGTTGGTATGGCGACAGATATTCCGCCGCATAATTTACGTGAAGTGATTAAAGGAACGATTGCCTTAATTCGTAATCCGCAAACTTCAGATGAAAAATTGGCTGAATATATTCCAGCGCCAGATTTACCAACAAAAGCTGAAATTATTACTCCACCAGAAGAATTACTCAAAATCCAGACTACTGGTCGTGGTAGTTACCGCATGCGAGCGGTGTACACCATCGAAAAAAATGAAATCGTGATTACTGAATTGCCTTATCAGGTATCGGGTTCTAAGGTCATTACTCAAATTGCCGATCAAATGCAGGCTAAGAAGCTACCATTGGTGGTGGATATACGTGATGAGTCGGATCATGCAAACCCAACACGATTAGTGATTGTACTTCGTTCAAATCGTATTGATGCTGAAGCGGTGATGAGCCACTTATTTGCAACGACGGACTTAGAGTCAAGCTATCGTGTTAATTTAAACATGATTGGTGAAGATGGGCGTCCTCAGGTTAAATCGATTCGTCGTATTTTGCTGGAATGGATTGAGATCCGTAAAAAAACGGTGACTCGCCGTTTAGAATACCATTTAAACCGAATTGAAAAGCGCCTGCATATTTTGGCAGGTCTTTTAATTGCTTATCTCGATATTGATACGGTTATCCGCATTATTCGTGAAGAAGATCAGCCTAAACCTGTATTGATGGAACATTTCAAGATTGATGAGATACAGGCAGAAGCAATTTTAGAACTCAAGTTACGTCATTTAGCAAAACTCGAAGAGATGGAAATCCGTCAAGAGCAGGATGAACTTGCAGCAAAAGCAGCAATTATTCGTGAGCAATTGGAAAATCCTGAATCTTTAAAAAATCTGATTATTGGTGAATTAAAAGAAGACGCGAAAAAGTTTGGTGACGAACGCCGTTCTCCAATTGTAGCGCGTGCTGAAGCTGTCCAGATTAAAGAACAAGACCTTGTACCAGCAGAAACAGTAACAGTAGTTTTATCTGAAGCGGGTTGGATTCGTGCCGCAAAAGGTGCAGATGTTGATGCAGAAAATTTAAACTACCGTGCTGGCGACCAATATTTAAGTCACGCTGTGGGCAAAACCAATCAACGGATTTATTTCCTTGATGAGACAGGGCGTAGTTATGCTTTACCTATCAGTAGCTTGCCATCAGCAAGAGGTTTAGGTGAACCATTAAGTTCCAAACTTGCTCCTGCAAGTGGCGTGTCGTTTATTCAGGTTTATCTAGAAGATGAAGCGTCTGAACTTATCGCTGCTAGTACATCAGGTTATGGATTTAAAACTCAAGCCAAACAGCTAGATACCAATGCCAAGGCAGGTAAAACATTCTTGTCGGTACCTGATAAATCAAAAGCTTTACCATTAATATCTGCTCAAAATATGACACATTTGGCTGTGCTCAGTTCAGCAGGTCGACTCTTAATCATTGATTTGGCAGAACTCCCAAATTTAAATAAGGGTAAAGGTAATAAGTTGATACAACTTGAAGCGAAAGAGCAAATTTTATCCATGACAACCCTGAACTTAGATGAAATAATTCAGGTGGTTGCAGGGCAACAACATTTAAAATTAAAAGGTGATGATCTACAAAAATACCTGGGTAAACGAGCTTCAAAAGGTCAGCTCTTACCACGTGGATATCAAAAAGCAAATAAACTGTTGATTCAGAGATAAAGCTAGCGTCTGGCAACATAAATACGCTATATATGGCAACATGTTCAAGCAATGAACTGAACTTGTTGGTATTGAATAACGATTAAAAGGACAGCAATTTGGAGTACGTAATTTGTACTCCATGCAAAAAATTTGGCAGGGTTAAATTGTCAAAACTTCTGTCTCATAATCTTGTTCGAAGTGTCATGAATGTGCCAATAAGTTTTAAATATGTTCTGGCACCAAGAAGCTAAAGAATAGCTGGGGCATTGAATAACAGTTATTACTAAGGATTACGAATCGGAGATAATGGCATTATGGAAAAAATTTGGTTTGCAGAATACCAAAAGACAGGGATTCCAGAAACAGTAGCATTGCCTGCGGAAAATACCTCACTTGTTGATATTTTTGAGAGTAATTTCCAAAAATTTGGTTCTCGCGATGCCTTTATCTTTATGGATAAAGCGATGTCATTTAATGAGTTGGAGCTTGCAAGCCGTAAGTTCGCGACCTATTTGCAAAATTTGGGGTTAGCAAAAGGAACTCGTGTGGCAGTGATGATGCCGAATGTGTTGCAGTATCCTGTAGTTGCATTAGCTGTCTTACGTGCAGGCTTGGTATTAGTGAATGTTAATCCACTTTATACCGCGCGTGAGCTTGAGCATCAATTAAATGACTCAGGTGCAGAAGTACTTGTGATCATCGAAAACTTTGCCAGTGTTTACCAAAGCATTTTAGGTAAAACTCCAGTGAAGCATGTTGTAGTTGCATCAGTAGGAGATATGCTCGGTACACTCAAAGGTACTCTAGTTAACTTTGTATTACGTAAAGTACGTAAGCAAATTCCGGCTTGGAATATTCCTGGGCACGTTAAGTTTAATTCAGCATTAAATAAAGAAAACTCAAGTAATTATAAGCGCCCGAGTTTAACTTTAAGTGATACGGCTGTACTTCAATATACTGGTGGTACGACAGGTGTTTCAAAAGGTGCAGAGCTTACTCATCGTAATCTTGTAGCAAACTTACTTCAGTGTGATGGCATTTTCCAAAGTAAATTTGGAGCAAACGATGGCGCTAAAGGCGATCGTATTGTTTGTGCATTGCCGCTTTATCATATTTTTGCGTTCATGGTTTGCGCGATGTACGGTATGTATAAAGGTCAGGCAAATATCTTGATTCCCAACCCTCGTGATTTACCAGCTGTTATCAACGAACTACGTAAATATCAACCATCATTCTTCCCAGCAGTAAATACATTATTTAATGCTTTAGTGAATAATGAAGAGTTCAGACAACTTGACCATAGCAAGTTAAAAATGGCGATGGGCGGTGGTATGGCCGTTTTACCTTCCACAGCAGAAGCTTGGAAGAAAATTACGGGCACAACCATTATTGAAGGTTATGGTTTGTCAGAAACCTCACCGGTAGCAACTGCAAATCCACCTGCTTCTACTGAATTTAGCGGCACCATTGGTATTCCGTTACCTTTAACTGAAGTTGCCATTTTAGATGATGACGGTAAAGAAGTTGCTTTAGGTGAGCAAGGTGAAATCTCGATTCGTGGGCCTCAAGTCATGAAAGGTTACTGGAACCGCCCTGATGAGACAGCTAAAGTCATGACAGCAGATGGTTTCTTCCGTACGGGTGATATCGGCGTTATGGATAGCCGTGGATATACAAAAATTGTAGATCGTAAAAAAGATATGATTTTGGTTTCTGGCTTTAACGTTTACCCAAGTGAAATCGAAGAAGTTATTGCTAAACATCCAAAAGTATTGGAAGTTGCAGCGATTGGTGTTCCAGATGAAAAATCAGGTGAAGTGCCAAAACTCTTTATCGTGAAAAAAGATCAAAGCCTAACGACTGAAGAAGTTTTGAGCTTTGCTAAAGAGAACTTAACAGGCTATAAGCGCCCTCGTTATGTTGAGTTTATGGATGAATTACCAAAATCAAATGTAGGCAAAATTTTACGTAAAGACTTACGTAAACCAGCTTAATCGGTTAATAAAAAAAGCGCCTTAGGGCGCTTTTTTTATTTTATATTTTATGACTTTTTATAAACCAGCGGTCTATATAAGGGCGTCCAATTCCAACCATCCCCACAAAAACAAGCATTGTGCCGAGTTGCAGGCGTAGATGAGTTAAATCAAGCTGACCATAACTTAAATAATTATCTGCTAAGCAATATATCGTAATCACAATGAGCCAGTGCCACAAAGGAAGTCGTTTAATACCGACAGCAATAAAGGTAATTGTTAAAATAACAAAGGTGCCAAGTGTCGATTGCCAATTTAAATTTGCACAAATCACACTCAGTAAAAAAGCGACAATAGGGAGTACGATCTTTAATATGCGATCTATCTGAAGTTGATTCTGTTTTTGCTTATCCAAGACTTCAAACAATTCTTTTTGATCAGGTTGTTGCATACATGGCCCTATTCATCAGTGTTGACAAGTGATTGCATAAAATTTCAGGTAAAAACGCAATGTTATGATAGCATGATCAACAGTATTTTCAGTGATGGATGGCACTATGCAGGGCATCAGCGGCATTATCTATATTATTTTAGTGGCATGTTTACTGCCATACGCATTTACCGCAATTGCAAAAATTACAGGTGGTTTTCAGCCTGCCGATAATCAAAATCCGAGAGCTTTTTTTGCCAAAACAACTGGTCTGGCTGCTCGCGCTAATGCCGTACAACAAAATAGTTTTGAAAGCCTACCTTTATTCTTAACGGCTATTTTAATGGCTGAATATATGGTTGTTCCAGAATATTTTATTCTGAGATTAGGTTGGGCATATATTATTTTAAGAGTTATTTATGGGATCTGCTATTTAAGTAATTGGGCAACTTTACGCTCGATTGTCTGGTTCTTATCTATATTGTGTCCAATCTTCTTATTAGTGGTCACGATTAAACTGACTTGAGTGTCATTCTGTCATCATTCATATCAACTTTCGCGTGTGCGCATTGTATAATCGGCATCATTTTGATGATATCCACGCTATAATCGAGTGGATTTTACATCTGACTTCATAACGAAAGAGTATTGATATGAGTTACAGCGATATCCCAGCAGGTAAAGATGCCCCAAATGACATCTATGTCATCATTGAAATTCCTGCAAATGCAGCACCAATTAAATATGAAATCGACAAAGATTCTGATGCATTGTTTGTAGACCGTTTCATGGGCACAGCAATGTTCTATCCAGCGAACTATGGTTATGTTCCAAATACTTTGTCTGAAGATGGCGACCCGTTAGACGTACTTGTTGTAACTCCACATCCTGTTGCTGCTGGTTCTGTAATTCGTTGCCGTCCAGTGGGCAAATTAAAAATGGAAGATGACGGTGGTATCGATGCGAAATTAATCGCTGTTCCACACGAAAAATTGTCTCCACTTTACAAAGATGTGAAGGAATATACAGATCTTCCTCCATTGTTGATTAGCCAAGTTGAGCATTTCTTCAGTCACTATAAAGATTTAGAACCAGGTAAGTGGGTAAAAATCAGTGGTTGGGAAGGTGCTGATGTTGCTAAAGCTGAAGTACTAAAAGCAATTGAAGCTGCTAAATAAGCTTTAATTGATAAGGCTCAGAGTTTCTTAATTGAGATTCTGAGCCTAATAAAAAAACCTACATCTGTTGCCAGACGTAGGTTTTTTTATGCTTGATAGATCTATGAATTAGAATAATTTCACAGGAATATCAAGGAAGATACGCCATTCATTCGTGTCACCGATGTAAGCATTCGTTTGGTAAGCATCGCTTGCGCGGTAGTAAGAGTTACGAATACGAAGGCTCGCATCTTTAGCGAAACCACTTTGAACTGTGTATTTCACTTGGTTAAAGAATTCGTGTTCTTCAGCATCATCAGTTAAACCTTTAACTTTGATGTCCCAACCGTATACAAATGCAGTTGTCCAGTTTAGACCAGGTAATACACCTAACTTACCAAAATCAAGACTGTATTGGATTTGTGCAGATTTTTCATCGTTACCGATGAAGTCAGACAGGTAAGAGTTTGGCAAATAAATACTTTGGCCACCGTCAGCATTTTCACCATAGTCATAACCAACATTGCCGCTGTTTTGTTGGTAAGCAACCATGAGGTTGTGTGGGCCAGTATTATAGGCTGTAGAGATTGCCCAAATATTGTTTTTACGATTAGATAGGTCATCAGTAGTTTGTGAATAAGTAGAAGCACCTTCATCAAACTTAGTATGATAACCACTAAAATCATAAGTTAATGAGCTGTCATTAGCCAATGGTTGTTTATAGTTTACATTTACATAATGGCGTTCAAGTTTATCTTTATTATCCAAACCATAGTAAGATGCATTTAAATTATCATCAAACTTGTATTTAGCACCCCAAACAATTGCACGGTCAAGATGACGGCCATCGGTGTTCACTTGGTCAGAATATTGGTTTTTAGTGAATTTACCAGCAATTACTTCTAAATCTTTGATTTCATGGCTGGTTAATAAAGTACCTGTAAAATATTCAGGCACTAAACGTGCTGTGTTACTTGCTAGAACTGGTAAATCAAGTACTTGAGTACCGTAACGTACTGTTGTGTTCGAGAAACGTGCTTTTACGTTACCACCACCACGAGCCCAATGATCGTAAGAATCACCAGCACCTTTAGTTAATTTTCCATCTTTAAGCCCAGTTTCACGTGGAATCATGTTATTACCAGCGTTATTATTTTCGCCGATTTTAAATGAACCGTCACCAACAACGCCAACACCGAAACCAACAATACCAGGGGTAAAGCCAGAATCAATATTTACGATTGCTGTTTGAGCAAATGAACTGGTGTCATCCACGCCATTTTTTTTATCACGGCTGATGTAACCTGTACGGAAGAGAATAGAACCGTTCGCATCTTCAACAAATCCTTTTGCCTCACTTTGCTCACTTGCCTGAGCTGAGGAAATTATTGCCGCAGAAATGAGAACTGCTAATGTAAGTTTTTGTGCATTTAGCATATTTAAAGAACCTCATAAAAACGATAAATCCTGTGCCTTGTTATTGTTCAGGGCCTAGGATTTGAATCAATTGTATAAGTAATCTATAAAAAAGATATATTTTTGTTGATTTTATTTTATATATGCTATGCAGAAATTGATTAATGTGTTACTGGTTGTTTACTAAATTTACTATTAAGCTTTTATACTTAATGTATTGTTTAAAATAAAAAAAGTAATTTATTTTTTAGTGGATTTTTACCATTTATTTTATATTCTAAGCTCAAAAAATAGTTGATTCTTGTGTTCATTTTTTACTCTTTTTTGGTGGATATGTTTACTTTTTAATCTTCTCTTAAGTTGATTTTTTTAACGGTTTATTTTCAATGCTCTCTAAAATGTTACTATATAACATTATTTTTAATGCATGATGTGCAAAAAGAGATCACTATAATAAGCCAATGGAATTTAGTTGATTTGATCAAATTTAGTGCGATATTCTGCGTAAATTTTGTGCATTACTCTTTTTGTTCATATTATTGCTTAAAAAAGACCCAAAATAGTTCATAAGTTTCAAAACAGAAAAAAATGAAGAAATCTAATTAAAAGAAATGCCCATTCACAGACCATTACAAGCTCGGCTTTAAGAAATTTACGTAATTTTTATATCTCTTATTCAAGTTTAAATAGAAATTTTACATTGAGTAAATGGATACTCCTGACGTCGCTAATTTATTTCCGACAAGGTGTTTTCTCATGTTGCTCTTTTCTAATCGGATAGATGTCTTATTTTATAATATTGTTTTTTATGAATATATTTTTATAAAAATTAAATTGAATTTTTATTGTAGAGATATTTTGATTTCAATATTAATGATATGCAGCGAAGGGGAATATGGACTTGGCACAGCAATTGCTAAAGCTTAAGTAACACAATGTGTTTTATATACATAAATCGTGCATTCATTATGGGGGAGATCAAAATGATGAAATTTGCACTTAAGACCTTAGGTCTTGGTATTTTCGCAGCTGGTTCAACCATGGCTATGGCTGAAGAAGCACCATCTTTTTATGGTATCACTGCAACAGGTAGTGTAGCGGCAACTACAGACTACCGCTTCCGCGGTGTTACACAATCGTCAAATAACCCAGCCATTCAAGGTGGTTTTACTTTTTCTCATAAGTCAGGTGCCTATGTCGCGCTGTGGGGTTCAAGCGTTGACTTTAATACACCTGGCGTTTCAACTGAAACCGATATCTCTTTAGGTTATACAAATACATTAAAACTGTCAGATAAGCTGGCACCGACCTATGACGTGGGTGTAATTCATTACGGCTATATTGGTTCTGACTCAAAATTTACTAACCCATACAATGGGGATACTGGTTTTGATTTTAACGAATTTTACGGAAAATTAACTTTTGCTGATTCGTTATTTAAAGGTGATGCACTTAGTGTGGGTGTAAGCTATTCAGATGATTATTGGGGTCACTCTGATGAGTTCTGGTACTTTAACCTAGGTTATTCAGCACCAATTGCAGACACAGGCTTCACTGGACTTGCTTCAGTTGGATATAACAAACTCAAAAATAAAGACTCTTTACTTGTAGTTGCGGGTGGACCCGGTGAAGACGATAGCTATATCGATTATAAAGTGGGTGTGAATTATAACATTTTGGGTATTGTCGCTGAGCTAGACGTCGTTGGTACAGACATTAGCACTTCTGGTATGACTGATGCTGGTAAAAAACCTTATGACACAGGCTTAGTGTTTAGTTTAACTAAAACATTCTAAGTTTATGCGGTAAAAAAGCGGGTTTATTGCCCGCTTTTTTATTAGTCCTCTATTTGAGCAAGTAACTGTTTTAAGTGACTAAGCTCAACATCATTTGCTTTGATCAGAGGTTTACGTGGCGTACCCGCAGAAATACCTTTTAGCTGCAAACCTGCTTTAATCGTTTTAGGTAAACCACCGCTTACAATAAAGCGTAGTAGGGGGAGTTGCTGATAAAATGACTTCTGGGCTTGTTCTAATTCACCATTTTTTACATATTCAATGAGCTGTTGAGGTTGTTGACCTAATAGATTAGGCGCTGCTGTACACCAACCACTAGCTCCTGCACATAAGGCTTCTAAAGCTAGAGGATTACAGCCGTTATAAAACGGGAGTTCTCCTTTTGATAGCTCATAAATTTGATGCATACGCTGAATATCACCGCTACTTTCTTTTACCATCGTAATGTTTGGAATCTGATTAAACATACGCACGATTAACTCTGGAGACATATCAACACCACTGGTTGCAGGGTTGTTATACACCATAATTGGTAGAGTCGTCGTTTGAGCAATCGCTTGATAATATTCAAAAATCTCTGGATCTGTTAGTTTCCAGTACGATACAGGAATGATCATCAGTGCATCTGCACCATAGCTTTGCGCGATTTGGGCCTTTTTGATGGCTTGATCCGTCGTGAGTTCTGAAATCCCAATAATGACAGGTAAGCGTTTATTAATGCTTTCAATTGAAGTTTTAGCAACTAAGCACCATTCATCCCATTCAAGATAAGCGCTTTCACCTGTACTGCCTAAAGGTGCAATCGCGTCACAGCCATTTTCGATAAGTAAATCGAGCATCTGCTTTAAAACAGCAATGTTAATGGTGTTGTCATCAGAAAATGGAGTGACAGGGTAGCCAATAATACCGTTTAGTTTCATGTTAGAAGTCTCTTTTTAAATGCAGTCGGAATGTTTTTTCAAAGCTTTACGTGCGTAATAAGCAAAGTTCACTTTGTTACGTTTGTCGGTAGATACCCAGTCATGAGCTTCTGTGGCCAAATCGTGGGGGATAGGCTGAATTTGTCCAGCAGACATCGCTAGCAGTTGCAATTGAGCTGCACGTTCAATTAAAAGAGCCAAGTTGCAGGCTTCTTCAATGGTTTTTCCTGTGACCAGTTGACCATGATGAGACAACAAAACAGCACGGTTTTTACCCAAAGCAGAAGAAATCAAAATACCTTCTTCATTACCTACAGGAACACCCGGCCAATGGCCTACAAATGAGCAATCTTCGTAGAGTGCACAGACATCCATTTGAGAAATCATGAGCGGAATCTGAAGCATGGATAGTGCTGCTACATGGGTAGGATGCGTGTGGATAATGCAGTTCACCTCTGGGTGTTCTTTATAAATCCACGTATGAAAACGATTGGCTGGGTTTGCCATTCCTTCTCGATTGATTGGTTCTAAATCTTGATTAACCTCAAGCAAGTTTGAGGCAGTAATTTCATCAAAGCCTAAACCAAAACGTTGAGTAATAAAGGAATCTTTATTTTCACTACGACATGTAATTTGGCCCGCTAAACCAGCATCATGGCCATGATCAAATAAAATACGACAAGTGAGTGCAAGCTTTTGGCGGTCAGTTAAATCTGAATCGCTAATCCACTTTTGCATGTCTTGCTGTGCATGTTGCATCAGATCTTGTTTGTTTACAGAAGCAGTCTTCATCTCTTCTCCAGTCCAGTTGACCAAATTAAGTAGGTGAAGGCAGAATAGAAAACAACTGGATGAATCAATACATCCAGTTTTTATAAGTTATATGGTCCAGATGGGGCAGGTATGCTAAGACCTTGGCAAATACATTTTCGTATCGATGAAAGAGAAGAAAAAACAGTTTTTTTAAAACTGACCAACTTGATTAGTCAGGAGATTTTAAGTGGTCGCTTGGTGCAAGGGACTATGTTGCCTGGGTCTCGTAGCTTGACAAAAGAATTGGGAATTAATAGAAAAACCGTACAAGCGGTATATGAAGAATTAGAGGCTCAAGGCTGGCTTGTGACTCGTCCTCGAAAAGGCACATTTGTGGCAGATATTTTGCCGGAAAAGCAGCTCAAAATAGAGTCTGTAAATGAGCGGAAAGTTAATGATAGGCCAACTATTCAAGAAGTTACTTTATATCCACACAACGATGGCGTGCCTGACCCAAGGCTTATTCCGTATGAGTTATTTTCAAGAGCCTATCGGCATGCATTGATTAAAATTACCCAAAACCAGTACATGGGTTATGGAAACCCCCAAGGTATGATTGAATTAAGACAAGCCTTACAAAAAATGTTGTCGATGGAACGTTTTATGAGTGTTGCCGAAGATGAGATTTGTATTGTACGTGGCAGCCAGATGGGAATTTTTCTTGCATCCCGTGCATTGCCAAATCGACAGGGAGTGATTGTAGTTGAAGAGCTGTATTATCCCTCTGCTTTTAAAGCGTTTCAGTCAAATGGGTTTCAGGTCGTTTCTGTCAAATTAGATGAACAAGGTATTGTCATTGAAGATCTGGAATGGATTTTACAAGAACATTCGGTTGCCGCAATTTATACAACCCCACATCATCAATATCCCACAACTGTCACGATGCCAATGAGTCGCCGTCTTCAGCTCTTAGAACTTTCAAAAAAATGGGGTTTTTATATTATTGAAGATGATTATGATCATGAATTCCACTATGACAGTCGGCCTATGCCACCCTTAGCGAGTTTGCCTCATTCTGAGCTGGTCATTCATGTTGGCTCATTATCTAAGGTTTTTGCACCCGGTATTCGTTTGGGATACATCGTGGCATCTGCATCAGTCATTCAATCCATTACCGAAGATATTTTATTGATCGATCGACAAGGTAATAACATTACGGAACTTGCTTTAGCAGATTTAATGCAGCGCGGTGAAATCAAACGACATATTCGTAAAATGAAAAAAATATATCAGTTACGCCGTGACCATGCCTTAACTGAATTTAGCAGAGTTTTTTCAGGTGATGTCCAGATTCAACCTCCAGCAGGTGGAATGGCTTTATGGGTGAAATTCCAGAAATCTTTTACTAAAGGGCAAGCCTTAAAATTAGATGAACTCAACATGGATACAGAGCATAAGTTTAGACAGGATGATTCTTCTAATCGTTGTATTCGCTTTGGCTTTGCAGCTTTATCCGAGCAAGAAATTACTTCTTTAATCGAGAAGTTAAATGAGGTTCTTAATAAAAGAACAGCGGACTCATAATCCTTTGTTCTAATCTTAGTGCTGATTATCTCTGATAAGATAGCGCTGTTGTAAGATGAGAGCTTTGAATTACATCACTTTGAGCCAAATCGACAATGGTCCGTGCTACTCGTAAACACGGTGATAATTTCACTCCAATTGATCTTGATACTTTTGAATCTCTGAGACAAAGCTAAGCAGGAATGGTGTAATTTGTGACTTATATTGTTCAGTTTGTAGCATCTCAACAATTTGTTCAGGGGATTTGCTAAGAAGAGAGAAGCGTAAAAATAAATCTTCAAAAAAATTGCTACTCACTGTCGAAAGTACTCTTCTTAAAGAAACCAGCATATCGTCGCCGCGACTAGATGCATGAACTAGAACAATAGGTTTATCTATGATTTCAGTGCGTGAAACCATCCAGTCAATTGCATTCTTGAGACCGCCTGGAATACAACGGATATATTCAGGACTTGAGATGATAATACCATCTGAGGCAGAAACAGATTTGATAAATTCTTCAACTACAGCAGGCGTTTTTTCTCCCTCATCATCCGGAGAAAAGATAGGCAAAGTATTAATTTGATAGAAAACTGAAAATTCAATACTGGACGGTGCTATATCTTTCATTGCTCGTAATAGCGCTGTATTTGTAGATGCCTCTCTTGCACTGCCGGATATAGCCAAAATTTTCATAGCGTCCTCTTTGCCTTTTTATATAGGCAGTAATAAATTCTTTAATTAACAACTCATATAAATATTAAAAAAAAGCGGACTCACGATCCGCTGTTTAACTGATTTGTTAACTATTTCCTCGATAGGATAATGCTTCTGTAAGGTGAGAGCTTTGAATCACTTCACTTTGAGCTAAATCAGCAATGGTCCGTGCTACTCGTAAAACACGATGATAAGCACGAGCCGATAAATTTAAACGTTGCTGAGCCATTTCAATCATTCGCTGGGAAGTACTATCAAGTACTGCATATTGCTCAAGTTGCTTCGGTGAAAGCGCTTGATTTAAACAATTTTGTCTTTGCATTTGTTGTTCATAAGCTGAAATTACGCGTTGTCGAACACTACTCGAATCTTCAACCGGCGTTGGATCTTGTAGCTCTTTGGCCTTTAACGGTGGTACATCAATATGTAAATCGATACGGTCAAGTAAAGGTCCGGATATACGGTTTTGATAGCGCTTAATACTCTCAGGTGAACACTGACAACGACTATCTTGATTAAATGCATAGCCGCATGGACATGGGTTCATCGCCGCAATCAATTGGAAGTTAGCTGGATAAGTAATTTGCCGAGCTGCTCGTGAAATAATGATTTCTTTTGACTCAAGCGGCTGGCGTAAGACTTCTAATACTTTTCTATCAAACTCGGGGAGCTCATCTAAAAAAAGTACTCCTAAATGCGATAATGTAATTTCACCAGGTTTAGGGTGAGAACCGCCCCCAACGAGTGCAATCGCTGATGCTGTATGATGGGGCGCTCGAAATGGTCGCTGACCAAAAGTATGTGATGTATTTGAAATAGAATAAATGCTAGCAACTTCAAACGTTTCTTGATTAGTCAGAGGCGGTAAAATTGAAGGAAGCCTTGAGGCGAGTAAAGTTTTACCTGTGCCAGGTGGTCCTTTAAAAAGTAAGGAGTGCCCCCCAGCAGCAGCAATTTCGAGTGCACGGCGTGGGCGTAGCTGACCTTTTACATCTGCAAGGTCAAATTTATAAGGCATTTGGTTTGAAGTGGTTGTAGGCTCAGCCGAAGATAGAGACTTTGTGCCCAAAAAATGTTCACAGACTTCTTTTAAGTGGCTCACTGGATAACATTTAAAATCAGGTAAGTGGCTAATATCCTGACTATTATCAAGTGGTAAAAGCATTTTATGCTTGGCTTGTTGACACGCCATTGCCAAAGTTAAAGTACCTGACACTGGCCTTACATGACCATCAAGTGCTAACTCTCCAATAAATTCAAAATCTTCGGCACAGTTTTCTGGAAGCTGACCAGAGGCAATTAAAATACCTAAAGCAATTGGTAAATCAAGACGTGAACCATCTTTGGGCAAATCTGCTGGTGCAAGATTAATGGTCAGTCGTTTAGTCGGAAATTGAAATCCACTGTTAATAATCGCCGAGCGAACTCGGTCTTTACTTTCTCTTACTGCCGCTTCGGCTAGGCCTACAATGGTAAGAGAAGGTAAGCCTTGACTCACATGTACCTCTACTTCAATGAGAGGTGCATGTAAACCCAAAAGTCCCCGTGTATAAATTTTAGAAAAAGACATCTTGTTGTTCCATTATGGTGCTTCATTTTTAATCGTTGTAAAGTATAAGTGCGCTACATTGGTGCTTATTTTTTATTCTTTAAAGTTTCTTCTAATAGTTCCACTTGTTTTTGTAGCTCTGCTAAACGTTGGTTAGCCGATTGAAGGGCGGTCTTTTGGCGGTCAATTTCTTGTCTGGAAACAAGATCTAACTTTTCGACTGCTTCATTTAATAATGCACGTAAATTTTTTTCCAAATCTTTTTTAGGCTCATCAATTTGTTCCAGAATGGCCTGTAATAAAGTTTCTAGCATGAAATATCCAAAGTGTTGTATTACCTTATGGTTTACAGTTTACCACTGCTTGAAGGTGGGATATAGGTTTCAATTCTTTTAGTACAAATAGAACATTAAATCAGCATGTAAACATACTGAAAATTCATTTTATTTTTAATAGCTCATCTACATCTTGATCACTAAATAGGTTATAAAGAAAGTTCATGCAATAGATTCATTTCCCTCAACCTTTGAAATATTGGCATGAAAATTGAACATAAAACCTTACTGGTGAAAAGAAGCCGAAGGAAACAAACATGAAGCTTGTAACTGCAATTGTAAAACCGTTTAAATTGGATGATGTGCGTGAAGCGCTCTCTGACATTGGTGTACAAGGGATTACCGTAACTGAAGTTAAAGGTTTTGGTCGTCAAAAAGGACATACAGAACTCTACCGTGGCGCGGAGTATGTGGTTGATTTCTTACCTAAAGTAAAAATCGAAATTGCGATTAGTGATGAAATGGTCGACGCGGTAATTGAATCAATTACACGTGTAGCAAGCACAGGAAAAATTGGCGATGGTAAGATTTTTGTGACTAACCTGGAACAAGTAATCCGTATCCGTACGGGTGAAACTGGACCAGATGCTGTCTAATTGGCACAAAGCTTGCTGAGTAGAAAATAACTCGCAAATGAGGTTGGGGGACACGAATGAAAAAAATGCTTATGGCGCTGAGTCTATCAGGCGCTCTTTTGGGTGGTACTGCCGTTTGGGCAGAAGATGCTGTAACAACGCCTACATCGGAAGTTGCGGCTACATCAACATCTCAAGCTACTGCAACCACTGCAGAAGCACCAGTTGCTGAAACTCCGGCAGCTCCAGCACCAACACCTACTCTTGATACGGGTGATACCTCTTGGATTTTAGTTTCAACCGCATTGGTTCTATTAATGACCATTCCGGGGTTGGCATTATTCTACGGCGGTATGGTACGTAAAAAAAATGTACTCAGTACGATGATGTTCAGCCTGTCCGCTGCAATTTTAGTCAGTTTAGTGTGGGTGATTGCTGGGTATTCAATCGCGTTCTCTGGCACAGGTGCATTTTTTGGTGATTTGTCTAAAGCAATGCTAAACGGAGTCGCGTTTGATGCATTGAGTGGGACAATTCCTGAAAGTCTCTTTGTTATTTTCCAAATGACCTTTGCCATTATTACAGTTGCAATTCTAAGTGGTTCTATTGCAGACCGCATGAAGTATTCAGCTTTCATGGTTTTTATTGCAGTTTGGGTACTCGTAGTCTATGCACCAATTACTCACTGGGTTTGGGCGGCAGATGGTTGGTTATTTAAAGCAGGCGCATTAGATTTTGCTGGTGGTACAGTTGTACATATCAACTCAGGTGTTGCAGGTCTAGTTGCGGCTTACATGCTTGGAAAACGTATTGGCCTTGGCCGTGAATCTATGGCTCCGCATAACCTGACTTTAACTGTAGTGGGTGCAAGCTTACTTTGGGTAGGTTGGTTCGGCTTTAACGGCGGTAGTGCTCTAGGTGCTGGTGCTCGTGCAAGCATGGCAATTTTAGTGACTCAAGTTGCTGCCGCTGCTGCTGCGTTCTCTTGGTTAGTAGTTGAACGTATGATCCGCGGTAAAGCGTCTGTATTAGGTGGTGCTTCTGGTGCTGTCGCTGGTTTGGTTGTGATTACGCCAGCAGCAGGTTTCGTCGGTGTAGGCGGTGCTTTAGTCATGGGCCTTATCGGTGGCGTAGTGTGCTTCTGGGGTATTACCGCACTTAAACGCTTACTTAAAGCCGATGATGCTTTGGATGCGTTTGGTTTACATGCTGTAGGTGGTATTGTCGGTGCGATTTTAACTGGCGTATTTTACAGTGATGAAATTATTAAAGCAGCCAACGTTACCTTAGCTCCAACCTTCGCTGGTCAATTATGGGTACAAGTTGAAGGTGTATTGGCAACCATGATTTACAGTGGTGTAGCGACTTTTGTAATTCTTAAAGTGATTGATCTTGTGATTGGTATCCGTGTTAACGCTGATGATGAACGCATGGGTCTGGATTTAAGCCAACATGGCGAACGTATTGAATAATTCGTAATATATCTGCTGTCTTAAAAGAACAGTCCTGCGCTGTGATCAAAGCGATGCTTTGATCTTGCTCAGGACTGTTTTTTTGTCTCATAGAATGCTGGTTCTGTAAGTGTAGAAATTTTGCTACACTAGCTCAAAGTAATCGACCCTATAAATCCGCTATGCATTGTCCATTTTGCAACGCCGCAGATAGTAAAGTCATCGATTCACGTTTAGCCGCCGAAGGCTGTCAGATTCGTCGACGTCGTGAGTGTGTAAGTTGCGGTGAACGTTTTACCACTTTTGAAAGCTATGAAGTGGTGATGCCCCGTGTGATCAAATCGAATGGAAAGAATGAACCTTTCGATGAGGCCAAGCTACGCCGTTCGTTAATGCATGCATTGCAAAAACGTCCGGTCACCCAAGAACAGATAGAAACTGTTTTAAGTGATATTCAATTGCAGATTCGCCGTTTAGGTGAGCGTGACGTGAAGTCTAGAACAATTGGCGAAGTCGTCATGCAATCTCTATTTGCACTCGACCATGTCGCTTATGTTCGATTTGCTTCTGTTTATCAAGATTTTCAGGATGTTGAAGCTTTTCGCCGTCAAATTGAGCAAATGCAGCAACGTGAACAATAATTATTTGAGATTTTTATGTCTGAGTTGAAAAAAGATCAATATTGGATGCAGCAAGCTATTGAACTTGCCAAACGAGGTCTATATTCGACTAAGCCTAATCCAAATGTTGGTTGTGTCATTGTCAAAGATGATCAGTTAATCGGTGAGGGCTTTCATCCTAGGGCAGGTCAACCACACGCAGAGGTTTTTGCCTTACGTCAGGCAGCTAAGCAGGCTCAAGGTGCAACAGCGTATGTGACGCTTGAGCCATGTGCACATTATGGGAGAACTCCTCCTTGTGCCGAAGCATTGGTTAAGGCACAGGTTAAAAAGGTAGTTGTGGCATGTCCTGATCCAAACCCACTTGTTGCGGGTAAGGGTGTTCAGATTTTGAAAAATGCCGGAATTGAAGTAGAAGTTGGCATTTGTGAAGATTTGGCAGAAAAATTAAACCAAGGTTTCTTAAAGGCGATGTCTACGGGCATGCCCTATGTACGCTTAAAAGTAGCTTCGAGCCTAGATGGCCGTACTGCAATGGCATCGGGTGAATCGAAATGGATTACCGGTGCAGTTGCACGTCAGGATGTACAGCATTGGCGTGCCATTTCAGGAGCAGTGATTACAGGGATTGATACTGTGATTGCAGATGACTGTCAGCTTAATGTACGAACTCTGGGCAGTGTTGATATTGAGACAATTGCACAGCCAAAACGGATTATTTTAGACCGCCAAGGTCGTTTGCCGCTTGCTGCTAAAATTTTAGAAAACCCTGAAACTGTGATGGTGATAGGGCCATATCGTCAAGAACTTGCTGATTTAGGCGTGATACAATTAGAAATTCAGCCTTTAAAAGTGCTGTTACAGACCCTATCTAAGCAATATCAAATTTATGATGTATTGGTAGAGGCCGGTGCAACATTATCTACTGCCTTTTTACAAGAAGGTTTGGTAGATGAGTTGATCAGTTATATTGCCCCGACATTATTGGGGAAAAGTGCAAGAGCCATGTTCAATGCAGAGTTTGAATATATGGCACAACAACTTCGTTTTACACTTCTTGATGTGACACAGCTTGATCAAGATATACGCTTAAGGTTAATCCCTACGCAAGAGAAAGTATGAATCCAGAGCCTTCGGTTTATCACAAACGTCGTCATGCAGCCCGTACGACAGACGAATATCTTTTCCATCAGCTTGTTCCTTACTTGGGTAATAAGCGCCGATTGCTCCATCTAATTTTAGAAGCCCTTGAAATTACAGGGACGCTGAATAGCAAGAAAAAGAATCCTCCGATTTTTGCCGATTTCTTTGCCGGCAGTGGTGTAGTATCTCGTTTGGCGCGTCAAAATGGTTACCGAGTGATTGCGAATGACTGGGAACCTTATAGCCATGCGTTAAATCATGCGATTTTAGCTTGTATTGATGCACCTGCTTTTAAAGAGCTAGGCGGGTATCAGAAGGCAATCGATTATTTGAATCGGTTACCTGAAGTTAAAGGTTGGGTAACGCATAATCTTTGCCCACGTAATGATGATATTTATGATCCAGCTCGTGACCGTTTGTTCTTTAAACGCCGTAATGGTATGCGTATTGATGCGATTCGCCAGCAGATTGCAACATGGCAATCTCAAGGTGCAATTAATGATGTAGAGATGAGTGCTTTGCTCGCACCATTGCTCTATTCAGCAAGTTTTGTCAGTAACACCAGTGGCGTATTTAAAAGCTTCCACCAAGGGTGGGGCGGACGTACACAAACTGCATTAGAGCGAATTGAATCATTACTTTGGTTAACACCAAGCCGTTTTTGCGAGATTGGTGACCGTAAACGTCCTGCTGCTGAAATGTGGTGTGTAGATTCACAGCATCTAGCAAATCAAATGAGTGGTTTTGAAGTAGATGTTGCCTATCTTGATCCACCGTATAACCAGCATGCATATAGTAGTAATTACCATGTTTTGAATGCATTAACTTTATGGGATCAGGTCGATTTACCTTCACCAGATACTAAAGGTTATAAGAGCGGAATTGATAGAGCTTGGCGTAAAGAGCGTCCAAGCCCATATAACTCTTCTAAATATGCGAAAGATGCGTATGAAAAACTACTTTCAACCATCAATGCCCGCTATATTCTGACCAGTTATTCAACTGATGGTAATATCGAGCCGAAAGATTTGCTTATGGCTAATCTGGAGCGGGGCAAAGTGACCTTGCTAACACAAGATGTTCCACGCTATCGAGTGAGTAAACAAAGACAGTCTGAACGTGCACGCGTGCTTGAGTTTATTGTGATTACTGATACTCATGCCAAGTCAGGACCACCATTACGTCAGTTATTAGGCCAGCTTTACCACTTCGCCGAGCTAGGTGGTGTAGATACTTCAGGTAATAGTACACAGCTCGCACTTTGGTAAGCGCTGCAATTTAAGCAGTGTAAAAAGATTTGGAGATTGAGCCATGTTTACAGGCATTATTGAAAGTTTAGGTAAAGTAGAAAGCCTGCAAAGCGTAGGTGGTGATGTGCGTTTACGTATTCAGACTGATCTGGATATGTCAGATGTACATTTGGGTGACTCAATTGCGACCAATGGTATTTGTCTCACCGTGATTGAATGGGGCGATAATTGGTATGCAGCTGATGTTTCTCGTGAAAGCTTGAACCGAACGACTTTGGGCCACTGGAAAGTTGGGCAACGTGTCAATGTTGAAAAAGCAATGTTACCGACAACACGCTTTGGTGGACACATTGTAAGTGGTCACGTTGATGGCGTGGGCGAAATTACCGTAGTACGTGAAGATGCTCGCTCAATCTATTATGAAGTGACGGCACCCGCAGAACTTGCTAAATATTTAGCGGAAAAAGGTTCTGTGACGGTAGATGGGATTAGTTTAACGATTAACCACTTACGTGGAAATATTTTAAGCTTGAACTTAATTCCGCACACAGCAGAACGTACTAACATTGGAACGTGGCAAGTAGGCAGCAAGGTCAACCTTGAGGTCGATGTTTTAGCGCGTTATATCGAGCGTTTATTGCTAGGTGACAAAGCTGCTGAACAAAAAACAGAGTCCAATATTAGTATGGCTTTTTTAGCTGAGAATGGCTTTTTAAAATAAAAAGCTAGATCATTAAAATAAAAAAACCGGACACATGTTCCGGTTTTTTTATTTTGAAAACTTAATGCTTGGTTAGAGTAACCAAGTGTGTGCCAACCCATGGCTTATTATGCTGAGTGCGAGTAATTGTAAAATCACGGGTTTCAGACTCACGTGTAAGTAAGATAGATAAAGAGTTAAAGTCGTTATGACTCATATAAAATTCTTGTGCTGAAAACGTCCATTGCTCACCCTGATTTAGCTGTTCAACTTGCTTTGAAATCTGATGCAGAATGTCCATCTCTTATCCTCATTAATTATCTTGAATAGCTACTTTTCATTCTTATAATTAATTGATCTATAAGAATAATCTATATGTCTATTCTGTGACATATACGTGTCACTTTTATGACAAAAGAAATATTTAAAGATTTACTTTTCTATTTTTTCATCAGAAAACTTAGAATTCTTTAAAATGTATTCAATTTCTTCTTGAGCTGCCGAATTTAGCTTGGCTCGGAAAGCCGTTACAGACTGTTCAATTAAGCTCTCAGCTTCAAGTTCTAAACGAATGCGTAAACTTTCAAGCTCAGATAAGATTTGATCATCGGTAATGCTAAGTTTTACGCCAGCAGAGTAATTGACTGCCGGTGTTTCAGGATTTTTCTGATAACGCGCGGTTTGCTCCGCAACCTCTTGTTCTAAATGACTACGTAATATGTGTAATGTTTCAGTCTGTTCATTAAACTTACGAATTTCGTCTGCTTGCAACTCCGCAGAATAAGCAGCTTCTGATGCACGTTTGTCAGCAAGTGCTTTTTCTAAAGCAAGTTGACGACGAATACGTGCTTGCTCAATGAGCTCTGCTTTGAGGTCTGCGTAGGCTTGTTCAATTTTTTGCTGTGATTCTAACTGCGCTTTTTCGTCATTTAAAACCCAAAGCTGAATAGGGGTTTGGGGTTCGAGTAGATCGCAAATACGTGCCAGATCCTGTTGATAGGTATGACGGACAGCTTCAGGCGCATTTAACCATCTTTTTTTAAAATCTTGCCCGACATTTAATGCCACCATGGTTCTCCTTGATCAACAGTATTTACATTTTAGCGCGTTATAATTTAAAGGTCCGCGGTTCTATACCCAAACGGCGATACATTTTAAATTTTTCTCGACCAATTTGCTTGGCTGTTTCATTATTTTCAACAATTTCTATAATGTGGCTAAAATGATCAACTTGATCAAGTGCATGATTGTTAAAATTAAATACTAACAAGCCTTGTTCAAGCGGTTGTTTAGCCGAAATACATACAGCAGCATCAGTCTGGTCAACACCATGCGCAATGAAACTGACAGGATCGAAATCCCATAATCTTTCATCAAGCATCTGTTGTAGTTGTACATCTGGACAATACCACCAGATTTTAGGATGCTTCTGTAAAATTTTTCGACATAAACGGCAAGCACTATCGACTTGCCGTTCTTCACTGGTTTCAAACAGATAAAAACTAACTTTAGCCATTCGTATTTACACGATTCGCTAAAAATTGCATGAGTAATGGTACTGGGCGACCTGTTGCACCTTTAGCTGGACCAGATAACCATGCTGTTCCTGCTACATCTAAATGAGCCCAACGATACTCACGTGTAAAGCGTTCAAGGAAACATGCAGCCGTAATCGCGCCGCCGTATGGACCACCGATGTTCGCAATATCTGCAAATGGTGAATCAAGCAACTCTTGATAATCATCAATTACGGGCATACGCCATACACGGTCAAATGATTGCTCGCCAGCTTGTTGGAGCTCGGCTGCTAAAGCATCATCTGGTGAGAACAAACCGCTGAGTACTTTACCTAAAGCGACTACACACGCACCTGTTAAGGTCGCAATATCCACCACTACTGCAGGATTGAAGCGTTTGATATAGGTCAATGTGTCACACAGCACCAAACGGCCTTCAGCATCTGTATTTAGAATTTCAACAGTTTGACCGCTCATGGTGGTCACAATGTCACCTGGACGAGTTGCTTTGCCAGAAGGCATATTTTCTGCTGCTGCAATTGCACCAACTACATGAATAGGAAGTTTTGCTTCGCATAATGCACGAATGGTACCCAGTACAGAAGCTGCACCGCACATATCGAATTTCATTTCATCCATGCCAAGGCCTGGTTTTAAAGAAATACCACCTGTATCAAAAGTTACGCCTTTACCAACGAGAACAACTGGAGCTTGATCAATCTGTGCTTGATATTCGAGAGTTACAATACGGCCCGGACGTTCAGATCCTTTACTCACTGCAAGAAAAGCATACATGCCTAAATCAGCCATTTGCTGCTCATTTAAAACAGTTACTTTGAGTAAGTCAGGGAATTCTGCCGCTAAAGCTAGAGCCTGTTCTGCCAAATATTCTGGGAAACAAATATTACCTGGGCGGTTGCCAAGGTCGCGTGCATAAGACTGTCCAGACTGTACAGCATGTACTAAAGCCAATTGTTGTTCATCTAGGCTAGTCGTTGAACTAATTAAATCAACCTGTTGTAACACAAATTCATTTTTTTTCGATTTAAACTCATCATAACCATAAGCTGCTTGAGTTAAGCTTAAAGCAAATAAATAATGGTGCTCGACAGGTAACGCAGCAATATCAATGGCGATATGCTTAAATTTATTTTGTGTCGATTTGATAATCGTTTGGGCAAGTTTAGCGAGCTTAACTGTCTGAAGTTCGGCTGTTTTTCCTAAGCCAAGTAATTGGCTGTGAGGCTGATTTGAAATCTGACCAAATAAAGGCAGAGTTTCATTGAAGTTGCCTTTAAATTGGGTAGCACTAAGAACGCTTTCTAGGTTATTGATTTGATATGTGTTGACGTTGCTTTGTAGCTGTTCTGAATCAACTAAAACCCACAAAGATTCATTAGATGTCTGTTCGGGAAAAGTTGTATAAGTTGTAAATTTCATGGCTGTCGTGATTGCCTATAGAAAGTTATGATGAATTAAAACATTGAAACACTTTCAAGCATAGCGTTGCAATGTGCGGTTTTATATTTTTAACATTCGGGTAAACTAGCAGTCGTCCCGATTAGCCTTTTGGAAGTATTACTTTGATTATTCGGCGTTATCTCGTCAAGCAAGTTGTCTCTACCTCATTGGTGGTCATTTCTTTATTGACCTTAATCATGATGGGTGGTCGTCTGATCAAATACTTTGGTGTGGCGGCGCAGGGGCGTTTAGATGCCAGTATCCTGTTTAGCATCATTGGATATCGTTTACCTGAATTTCTAACACTTATTTTACCATTGGGTTTTTTCATTGGTTTAATGTTGGTGTTTGGTCGTTTATATGTTGACCATGAAATGGCAGTACTAAACGGTAGTGGTGTGAGCCGTCATCAATTGGCGCGACTACTTATTCCAATGACACTGGTTTATATGGTTTGTCAGTCTGTGCTTATGCTCTGGATGACGCCGTGGGGACTGCGTGAGTTTGAAAAATTAACCACCACCCAAGCTGTTCGTACAGGTTTCGATTTAGTTCGCCCAAGAGAGTTTATTTCTTCTGGACCCTATACGATTTATGCGGGTTCACTATCTGAAGATCGAAAAAATCTAAAAGACATTTTCTTTTATCAACGTGCGACTAAAGAAGATAAGCCAGATGTCATGATCTTGGCAAAAGAAGCGACTCGTGTAGAAGTTGCAAATGACACAGCCAATGTCGTTGATCTGGTGCAAGGCCGTCGTTATGAAATATTTCCGGGACAACCAAAATATACACAAGCAGAGTTTCAGTCTTATCGTCTACGTTTAGAAAATGACAAAGATGTTAAATTTGAAAGTGGTGATGTAGAAGCATTATCAACGACTAAACTCTTTTCAAAAACGAATGATCCAGTCATAAGAAGTGAGTTGGGATGGCGTTTGTTTGGACCATTCACCATTCTTATTGCTTTAATGCTTTCTGTGGGATTGTCTGAGGTGAGTCCAAGACAAGGTCGTTATTATCGTCTTATTCCGGCGGTTTTTATTTTTTCCAGTCTGATTGTATTAATGATTGCAATCAAGACTCGTATTAGTAAAGAAGAACTCGATATTTGGGCTTATCCTGCCGTGTTGGTAGTTTATGGCGTTGCAGCTGCCTTATTTTCACGTAAACAGAAGTTGGCACCTAAAATCAAGAAACAGATCAAGCGAGTGAAATTATAATGTTAGCACGTCGAATAGTCGCCAAATATGTGACGAAAACCACTGCGCTTGCAATGTTTGGCACCACAGTTGTTTTGTCGATTTTACAGATCTTATTTACGTACCTTGGCGAGTTGGGTGAACTCAAACCAGACTATAACGCATGGCAAGCTCTCATCTATGTGTTGTGGGGTGCTCCTCGTTATCTATATGAAATTTTGCCTATTTCTGCTTTGATTGGTGCTGTAATTGGTTTAGGGTCACTAGCAACCAGCAGTGAACTTATTGTTATGCGCTCTGCTGGTATTAGCTTATGGCGTATTGTTGGTTGGGTGATGCGCTCAGCTTTACTGCTTATTATTTTGTCGTTTGCTTTAAGTGAATGGGTTATTCCATATACCAATGAAAAAGCAGAAAGTGTTAAAAGTCACCGCTCTGTAGCTGCTTTAGGCGAAGTGAAAGGTTATTGGTCACGTGAAGGGCAGCGATTTATCTATATCGACTATGCTAACTCTCAGGGCAATTTAAAAGATATTCAAGTGGTCGACTTTGACCAGAACTATTACTTACAATCATTAATCAATGCTCAGCAAGGACAGTTCGTAAAAGATGGTCAATGGGCTTTGAAGAAAGCACAACAAATGGATATTTTGGCGACAGGCAATGCCATCAAGACTGACCATGACGAACAATCGCTTTCTTTAGCATTACAGCCTAAATATGTGCACATGGTGACTTTAGATCCTGAGGATTTATCACCAAGCCAACTTATTAGCTTTATGCGCTATATGGATGAATATAGTCAGGTTCCAAAGACCTATCAATTGGCTTTCTGGCAAAAAGTTGCCTCGCCATTTTCGTTGATTGCTCTGGTTCTCGTGGCATGTTCATTTATTTTTGGACCATTACGCCAACAATCGATGGGTTTCCGTTTGGTAATCGCATTGTTTATTGGTTTGAGTTTCTATTATTTGCAAGATTTCTTGGGTTATGCCAGCTTGGTTTATGCCCCATCTCCAGCTTGGTTTGTACTTGTACCTATATTATTAATGTTTGGTGCCGGAAGTTATTTGCTTTACCGCGCTCGCTAGTAATAATTGATATTTATGGTTTTCATCAATCGTAGATATTGGTGAAAGCCATAGGAATAAATAGAGTCTTGACCGAAAATTCGGTAAGATATTGTGACGAAATTGTAGACAAAAGAGAAATAGATTATGACGGATGCAACTGCTGGCAAGATCCCTCACGTTCTGGTCATTATGGATGGTGTTGGTCACCGTGAAGCGATTGAAGATAATGCTTTTCTTGCAGCAAAAACACCGAATTTGGCGGCAATGACAGCAAAGCATCCAAATAGTCTAATTTCTGGTTCTGGTGAAGATGTTGGTTTACCTGATGGACAAATGGGTAACTCTGAAGTCGGCCATATGAACCTTGGCGCAGGCCGTGTTTTGTATCAAGACTTTACCCGTATTACTAAAGATATTCGTACGGGCGACTTTTTTAAACATGAAGTGTTGATTGATGCTGTTGAAAAAGCCAAAGCCGCTGGTGGTGCTGTCCATATTATGGGGTTGCTCTCAGACGGTGGCGTTCATTCACATGAAGACCATATTGTGGCGATGTGTGAGCTTGCATTAAAGCGTGGTGCAAAAGTTTATTTACATGCTTTCCTTGATGGCCGTGACACACCTCCACGCAGTGCTCAGCCGTCTTTAGAAAAATTAGATGCATTATTCGCTCAATACCAAGGTCAAGGCCGTATCGCGACCATGATTGGCCGCTACTTTGCAATGGACCGCGACAACCGTTGGGATCGTGTTGAGCAAGCTTATCGCTTGTTGACGGAAGGTGAGGCACTTCGTACTGCGCAAACAGCAGTGGAAGGGTTAGAGTTAGCTTATGCAGCCAATGAAAACGATGAGTTTGTAAAAGCGACTCGTATTGGTGAGGTTGCTAAAGTACAAGACGGCGATAGCGTTGTATTTATGAATTTCCGTGCTGACCGAGCTCGTGAAATTACTCGCGCATTTGTAGAAAAAGACTTTGCTGGCTTCGAACGCAAAGTTGTACCAAACCTTTCTAAATTTGTCATGCTAACCCGTTATCAAGCTAGCATTGATGCGCCAGTTGCATACATGCCAGAAGCATTAAAAAATTCATTGGGTGAATATCTATCCTCTCTTGGAAAAACTCAGCTACGTATTGCCGAAACTGAAAAATATGCTCATGTAACGTTCTTCTTTAGTGGTGGACGTGAAGATGAATATCCGGGCGAAAAGCGTATTTTGATTCCATCTCCAAACGTTGCAACATATGACCTTAAGCCTGAAATGAGTGCTTATGAAGTAACTGATGAATTGGTTAAAGCCATTAATTCTGGCGAATACGATTTATTGGTTGTGAACTATGCCAATGGTGATATGGTAGGTCATACAGGTATTTTTGATGCTGCAGTTAAAGCAGTTGAAGCAGTCGATCTTTGTCTTGGGCGTGTCTATGAAGCGGTAATGGCAAAGAAAGGCCATATGCTGATTACTGCTGACCATGGTAACGTGGAACAAATGCAAGACTACGAAAGCGGTCAAGTTCACACTCAACATACAACGGAACTTGTACCGTTTATCTATGTTGGCCCAACACAAGCAACAATTGCAGAAGGTGGTGTGCTTGCCGATGTAGCACCGACTATTCTCAATTTAATGCAGATTCCTGTTCCTGCTGAAATGCAAGGGCGTAATCTGATTACATTATCTGCATAAGCCAAAGGTGATTGGATGCTGCAACACATTAAATATAAAAAACTTATTGTAAGTATGTTGCTGTGTTGCAGCCAATTTGCTTTTGCGGCGCCAGTTGTAAAAGAGAAATTGTCACCTTTGCATTCGGATTCAGAAGAACCGGAACATAGTTATGCAGAGGTACCGATTGAGTCGATTCAACAGTTTGTTCAAATTTATGGAATCGTTCGAGATAATTACGTTGACGTGAAGTCCGACGATGCCTTATTTCAACAAGCTATTAAAGGGCTGGTGAGTGGGCTCGATCGTTATTCGCGTTATTTGTCGGCAGAAGAATATCGTCAATTGATTCAATATACCGAAGGTGACCTCGCCTCGGTTGATTTTGCTTTAAGCCCTGAATTGCATGTCCATAAATGGATGATTCGTGATCTTAAAACTGGTTCAGACTCATACAAATTAGGTTTGAGAAATGGTCAAGCGATTCTCAAGATTGATAATCAAGATTTAAAAAATTTAAACCAAGATCAGGTGCTTGGGCTGCTTTATGGCTCTATCGGAAGTACGCTTCAAGTACAAGCAGAAGATTTAAATGGAAACATCAACTTAGTTCGTAATAAAAAAATAGAAACCGATATAGAACCTGTAATGCTACATAATCAGGTTTTAGTGCTAAAAATTAGAGTATTCCAGCAAGACACCGCAAATGAAATTAAACGGTTAATTGAAGAAAATAGTTCACCACGTTTAAAAGCCGTTTTAATCGATTTACGAAACAATCCGGGTGGGTTGTTATCAGCAGCAGTCGAGTCGGCAGATTTATTTCTAAATAGTGGGATTATCGTTTCAACTAAAAGCCGTTCGGAAGGTAATCAGCAATTTCAGGCTCTGCCCGGCAATGAATTTCAGAATATAAAATTAGGTATATTAATAAATCATCGTTCTGCATCGGCAGCAGAAGTTTTTACCGCGGCCATGAAAGAACACCAGCGTGCTTGGGTGATAGGTGAAAAAAGTTATGGGAAAGGCGTAGTGCAGAAACTGTTTCCTTTGCCAAGTGGTGCGGCACTACAAATGACTGTCTCACACTATTACACGCCAAACGGCAATATGATTGAAGGGCAAGGTATTCAGCCTAATCAGAGCTATCCTTTGCCCCCAGAAATGAAAGAAGACGTATATTTAGATCGTGTTGCAGACTTATTTCTAAAGAAAAAATAGTCTTTTATACTTCCTCTCCTAATTCGGTATCTAAGCCAAACTTTTTCAGTCTATAGCGTAAAGAGCGGAACGTCATTCCTAGCTTTTTAGCTGCTAAGGTGCGGTTCCAATGTGTCATGTCCAACGCGTTCAGTAGAATATCTTTTTCAATATTTTCTAAGTAGCGTTCTAAGCCTTCCATTGGTAATTTTGGCCGATTCTGAGTAATCGCAGTTGATGTGTCATTCACTGGTTTAGTTGTGATTTGAGAGTTAACGCTACTGCCTCTGAGAGGAGGTGCTAAGTGTGTTAAATCAATACATTCATCATCACTTAAGGTAATAGCTCGTTCAATCATATTTCTTAATTCACGAACATTACCTGGAAAATCTTGCTGCAATAAATAAGTTTCAGCAGTAGTGGTTAATTGTTTGCTTGGAATTTCCCATTCCATACAAACCTTTTGAATAAAATGATTGGCTAATAACAAAATATCTCCACCGCGCTCACGCAGTGGCGGTAACAGGATATCCATAACATGAATACGGAAAAATAAATCCTGACGGAATTTACCTTGTCGAACTAATAAATCTAAATCTTGGTGGCTGGCGCTAATCACCCGAAAATCAACATCGATTTCCTGATCGGAACCTACTGGACGAATTTTTTTCTCTTGTACTGCCCGAAGTAGTTTGACTTGCATACTTAAAGGCAATTCGGCAATTTCATCTAAAAATAAGCTACCGCCATGAGCGGATAAAATAAGGCCTTGTTTGTCTTGGGTCGCTCCAGTAAAACTGCCTTTTTTATGTCCAAAAAGTTCACTTTCCATGAGCTCAGTTGGAATTGCTCCACAGTTAATCGCAATAAATGGACCTTCGCTGCGGTTACTCAAACGGTGAATAAGATTAGCAACAACTTCTTTACCTGTACCAGATTCCCCCGTAACAAATACAGGAGCTTGGGAACGAGCTATTTTTTTTATAGCAATACGTAGGTTTTGTATCGGTGGAGAACGTCCAATTAATAGGTCATGTTCCAGCGTTGTTTCACCAAACTCATGCTCTGGTTTTGGCTGATTTAGCGCTTTTTTTAATAACTGATCTAAATGAATTTGGTTAATAGGTTTACTTACAAAATCAAAAGCTCCCGCCTTTAATGCTGCAATTGCAATATCCATATTGCCGTACGCAGTTAGAACTGCAATTGGTGTGTGAGAATAAGTTTGAGAAACATATTTAACTAATTCTAAACCGCTACCGTCGGGTAGGTTTAAATCGGTTAAGCATGCATCGTAATGAAACTGAGTAAAGAGTTGTTTGGCCTGTTCAACCCGATAAGCAAGATGTGTTTTAATCCCCATTCGCGCAAGAGTCATTTGCATTAAAAGGCACAAATCTTCTTCATCGTCTACAAGCAAAACTAGTGGTTGCTGTTCTGCCATTTCCCCAAAAACCTAATAAAAAAATCAATATATTATTGGGCATTCCATTCGGAAGCATGCCCCTTGTTTTTGCTCTACATACGTGAGCTTTGCATGGTTTGCCTCACAAAAACTATGAGACAAGTATAATCCTAAACCAGTTCCATTAATTTCGGTACTAAAAAATGGTTTAAATAATTGAGATATATCACGTTTTGAAACACCTTCGCCGTAATCGATCACATCAATATAGATTTTATTTGTCTGTGAGTGAATGTTGATCAGAACATGGGGTGAATCGGGTGCATTATGTCGTAAAGCATTTCTGACAAGGTTAATGAGTACCTGTCTGAGTTGTTTCTCGTCAAATAATAATTTTAAGAATGAATCAGAGATTTTAAGCTGTATAGAATGTTTAACATCCGATAGATCTTCATCTAATAATGTCTTTATGAAGTCGTTTAATTCAATCTGGATTGGGTGAGTTCTTTCGCTGCTGGCAAGTCCTAATGTGTCTTGAACAATACTATCGATGCGTTTTGTTTGCTTACCAATCATATAGCGTAAAGTATTTTGCTGATCTAAATCACTATCTTTAAGTAATTCATTTGCCTGAACAATTGCTGCCAGAGGATTACGGATTTCATGTGCAATACTGGCTGAAAGTTGCCCTAAAGCAGCAAGTTTGAGTTGTTGAGCTTGCTGATTAATGTGTTGTGCATCTTGTAAAATGAGCAGCGTCAATGCTTGTTGTGGCACCAAAAGATGCTGCACTTTAATGTTAATAGAGTAAGCCGACAGCCGAGACTCAAAAATAAATCGATCACCTTCTTGTAGGTTGTCAAACTTAAGAATTTCAAATAAATCGGGGTGCCACTTAGCTAAAGGATATTTTTCACTGGCAAATTGTGGCGGAATCCCTAGCAGAGAGCAGGTAGCCGGATTACTTAGAACAATGTCATAGTTTTCATCTAGAACAAGATAACCTTCTTCAATTTGTTCCAGAATATAGCGGTTAATATTTTGTAGTTGATAGAGTTCTATTGATTGGTGGAAGGTAAGTGCCTCAAGTAATTTAAAGCGCTGAACCGCAATTTGTCCGATCCCATGCACCACAAAAAATAAGAAGGCTAATAACGCACTATTACCAATTGTATTTAGATTATTGTAGTCAAATAAACTACCGACAAAACGTTGGTAAATAACAGCAATGACCGCAAGTAATGTAATGAGTAAAGACATTCTTGCGCTGAGTAAAATTGCCGAGGTGAATATAGCAATAACATACAGCAAGCTGAGTTGTAGATTGGGTTCACCTACAGAAAATGTAAGTAAACTCAGGCAGATAACATCAACTACAAAAAATAAAATAAGCTGCTTTGCTGCCTGAGTTGCAATAAACTTAAAACACAAAAGCTGAAGAAGGCTTAATATGGAATAGCCAAGCAATGTGTAAGAATATAAAGCAGGTTGTTGTAGACTATTATCGATTTGAGCATCGGTTAAAACCAAAATAATATTGAGGCTAACCGCAATAATAAGACGATATAAACCATACCACGTGCCCAAACGAAAAATCGTATTGGACAACGATGAGTTTAAGGGGAATTGCATATAGTGTGATTATGGTTTGATCAGACCATACCGAATCGCAAGATGAGTTAGTTTAACATCACTATCGATGGCGAGTTTTTCAAAAATACGGTAGCGGTAAGTATTTACCGTTTTGACACTTACAAAAAGTTTGTCCGCAATTTCTTGAGCGCTAATACAATTTACAACCATCATTGCAACTTGCATTTCTCGTTCGGATAGAGCGTCAAAAGGTGATTGTTGTGTGTCAGACAGATAAGAGCTCGCCAACTGCTCAGCAATATCTGCACTGAAGTATTTGCCGCCTTGCATGACTTTGTTGATTGCTCGAACCATTTCTGTAATTGGAGCACCTTTAGTTATGTAGCCTTTAGCTCCTGCTTTAAGCAAAAGAGAAGGGTAAGGTTCCTCTGATAAACCACTTACAGCAATAACTTTTGTATCTGGTGCGGTTTGTAGTAAACGACGCGTTGTTTCTACGCCCCCGATGCCTGGCATGTTGACATCAAGTAGCACAACTTGAGGATGTTTCTGACGAACAATAGCAATTGCTTCTTCACCCGATTCGGCTTGTCCAATGACCTCTACATCGGCATGATCTTCTAACATACGGCAAATGCCTGTACGTACAAGTTCATGGTCATCCACAACTAAAACTGTAATCAAGAAGACCTCCTTTCTTTCAAAAAACAAGTTTTTTGTTACATAAAGCAAAATTAGCTTGCAATGGAATGACAAAATTAGCAATCCTATTCTTATATAGTGAGCGAATAGTTGTGCACAATTGTGTCGGTAAAAGCGTTATACCTTATACCTCAAATGTAAGGCATAATTATAGTAAGCGCAAATGTGTATCACCCTGAGTCGAGTATTGTGCCGTGAAAAATTCTAAAAAGTCTTTAATACATGTGCTAAGCATGTCTATTTTGCTTAGTTTGAGTTCAACAAGCTTTGCAGAACTCGTCAATAACCCGTCCTCAGGGAGTGGTGGGAGTGCAAGTTTAAATTGGTCTTCAGCTGACGCTAGTCAACTTTTGAATGATGAAGATGATGAGCCAACTATACAAGGGTCAACATCTGTAACTACAACTTTACGTGGTGGTAATGCACCGAAAGTTGTGGCATCTGCACCAAAATTTGCTCAAATCCGCGATACCTCTGGTTACAATGCTCAGCCGAGTGTAAGTGCTCGCGCTGCGTTAGTGATGGATGCGCAAACTGGTGAAGTGTTATTTAGTAAAAATACGAACGCTTCTGTGCCAATTGCATCTATTACCAAGTTAATGACAGCGGTTGTAACGGCAGATGCTCGTTTAAACATGTCAGAAGAAATTATGCTTGAGCAAATTGATTTTGCGGGGGCAAACGGTAAAAATTCAAGTTCAACACTCCGTGTTGGCGACAAGATGAACCGTGCAGAAGTGTTGTTGTTTGCTTTAATGAAGTCTGAAAATCCGGCAGCAGCGGCTTTAGCGCGTACTTATCCGGGTGGTCGTCCTGCATTCGTTGCTGCAATGAACTCTAAAGCACGTGCTTTAGGTATGAACGCAACTCATTATTATGAATCTACAGGATTAGATCCGCGTAATGTATCTTCTGCGCGTGACTTAGGAATTTTGGCGAGTACGGCATCTCAATATGGATTAATTCGTCAATTCTCAACCACACCAACTTATGATTTTAACTTGGGTTATCGCGTATTGAAATCTAACAATACCAATGCTCTAGTGCGTAATGGTGGTTGGAATATTAACTTGTCTAAAACGGGTTATATCAATGAAGCAGGTCGCTGTGTTGTGATGCATACGACAGTAAATTCGCGTCCAGCCGTGATTGTATTGCTTGGTGAGCCAAGTTCGCAAGCACGTAATAATGATGCAACTAACCTATTGAGTTGGTTAAGTAATTTACCAAAACGTATTTAATTTAATTATTCTAAAAACGCTTCTATCAAGAAGCGTTTTTTTATGACTATTAAAAAAGACATAAAAACGGCTGTGTTGAACAGCCGTTTTTATGAAAACTCAGATTTTACATGTTAGATAAAATCGAATCTTTTACTTGGCTCATTGTTGCATCAATTGACAACATGACTGCATCAGCACATTGTTTGATTGCAGTATCTGGGTCTTTCAAGCCATTACCGGTCACTGTACATACAATTACAGAACCTTCAGCAATTTTACCTGCTTTAATGTCACGAATCGCACCACCGATAGAAGCAGCAGATGCTGGCTCAACAAATACGCCTTCGTACATAGAAAGTAAGCGCTGAGCTTCTAAAATTTCGCTGTCTTGAAGTTCATCAAACCAGCCTTTAGAGTCACGTACTACCGCTTTAGCATGGTTCCAGCTTTGTGGGTTACCAATACGAATTGCAGTTGCAACTGTTTCTGGGTTTTCAACTGGAGCGCCACGTAAGAATGGAGCTGCGCCAGAAGCCTGATAACCTACCATTGTTGGTAAACCTTCAGGTTTTGGACCAGTAAACTGATCTGTTGCTGCATCATAAATAACTTGTTCAAACTGATCAGCAGGTTGATTTGCTACTGCTTCAGTATAGCCCATCCAGTGAGCTGTGATGTTACCTGCGTTACCTACAGGTAAGCAGTGATAATCAGGTGCACGGCCTAAAGCTTCAACGATCTCATAAGCAATGGTTTTTTGGCCTTGCAAACGGTAAGGGTTGATTGAGTTTACAATCGTTACAGGCGCTTGATCAGCAACTTCTTTTACAAGACGCATACCATCATCGAAGTTCCCACGGATTTGCATAGTGATCGCACCATACATCATCGCTTGCGCCATTTTACCCATCGCAATTTTGCCTTCTGGAATCAAAACAAATGCTTTGATACCTGCACGTGCAGCATAAGCGGCAGCAGCAGCAGAAGTGTTACCAGTAGATGCACAGATAATCGCTTTAGAGCCTTCTTCAACCGCTTTGGTTACAGCCATGGTCATACCACGGTCTTTAAATGAACCAGTTGGGTTTAAACCCTCATATTTCACATAAATTTCAACATCTTTGCCAATAATACGTGGAATATTCTCTAGTTTAATGAGTGGGGTGTTGCCTTCCCCCAAAGAGATAGCACGAGTAGTTGCCGAAACTGGCAAACGGTCACGATAACGATCTACAAGACCAGTATAACGATTGGCATTAGACATGATGGTGTTCCAATTAGAGGTGAAGCGGGAGAGGGAATCTTTCCCTCAACCTGATTAACTATCGAGCGATTCTAAACGAATTCTTACGATTTCGCCACGAATTGCAGGTAAGGCTTGAATTTGTGCAAGTGCCTCATCCATTTTAGATTCGACGATTGGATCGGTGAGAATCACGATTGGAATAAGGTCTTTTAAACGGGATTGTTGCATGATGGCATCAATACTAATTCCAGCACGGCTTAAGATGGTAGTAACATCTGCAAGTACGCCAGTTTGATCTTCTGCATTTAAGCGGATGTAATAACCTGTGGTCATTTCTTCACGGCTTAAAATTGGCACATTTGTTAATGCTTCAAAAGCAAGTTGAGGAATAGTTCCAGCACCATCTTCGGTATAAGAAATATCACGGACAATATCAATTACATCTGCAACAACAGCAGAAGCAGTTGGACCAGCACCAGCACCAGCGCCGTAATAGAGTGTAGGGCCTACAGCATGCGCTTGAACTAAAACGGCATTTTTAACACCATTTACGTTAGCAATAAGCTGCTCATCTGGAATGAGTGTTGGGTGAACACGTAACTCAATACCCTTTTCAGCACGACGTGCAATTCCTAGGTGTTTAATGCGGAAACCGAGATCTTCGGCATATTTCACATCTTGTGCAGTAATTTTGCTAATACCTTCGGTATAAACCTTATCAAACTGAAGAGGAATACCAAACGCACAAGACGCTAAAATGGTAAGTTTGTGCGCAGCATCGATACCTTCAACATCAAAAGTTGGATCTGCTTCTGCATAGCCAAGTTCTTGAGCTTCTTTTAGTACATCATCAAATGCACGACCTTTCTCACGCATTTCGGTCAGAATAAAGTTGCCTGTGCCGTTAATGATACCTGCCAACCATTGAATATGGTTTGCAGCAAGACCTTCACGGATGACTTTAATAATTGGAATACCGCCAGCAACTGCTGCTTCATAAGCGATTTGTACAGCATTATCTTCAGCTGCTTTAAATAGTTCGTTGCCATGTTCAGCGAGTAGAGCTTTATTTGCAGTAACGACTTGTTTGCCGTGTTTGATCGCTTCCATGATGACTTCGTAAGCAGGGTGTATACCACCCATCACTTCAACAACCATATCAACATCTGGTTGACGAACGATATCAAGTAAATCTGCGCTTTGTTTGATCCCTTCTAATTCGAGATCTGGACGAGGGCGGCGTGTTCCAACGTGGGTAATTTGAATTTCTCGACCGGTGCGACGTTTAATTTCAGCGGCATTTTCTTGTAGTAGTTTAAGGGCTCCTCCACCTACGGTTCCTAGACCGAGTATTGCCAGGCGAACTGGTTTCACGTCACACTCCATTCATCATTTAATCATTTAGTTGAAGCTAGATCATAGCTAAAAAAAACGCCAGACTCTAGCGCTTTTAGTGCCTGTTCAATGAATTAGAGTGCGATGTTTGGAAAAGAAGAGTAGATCAGTCTTTAAACACAGGTGGATAAAGTATTAATTAGTGAAAAAACAAAGCGCTGCAATAAGTGCAGCGCTTTTCTTAAGAGATAGATGATTAATCATTCATCAGTTTAAAGGATGTTATTTATCCAGACGTTTAATTAATTCATCTGGTGTTAGATATCCACCCAAGTACTCGCCATCAGCATTGTAAATAGCAGGTGTGCCATTTACACCCATATTCAAGCCAAGTTGATATTGCTCTCGAACAGGGTTTTTACATTGAGCAGGAGGGATGTTGATACCTTGTACTGCTTGATTAAAGGCAGCTTTACGATCTGAGCTACACCATACAGTTTCCATGGTTGGCATAAATTGTTCACCACGTGGCCAAGCGATATAGCGTACCTCAATACCCTTTTCATTAATTTCGGGTATGTGCTCATGTAGCTTATGGCAATAAGGACAGCTTGCATCGGTAAATACATAGATCACGTGCTTAGCCTTGCCTTTTGCAGGGTAGACAATAAGATCTTCATTTTTTAAAGCTGCAAGATGCTTTTTATTTTCTGATGCTTGAAGTGAGTCACCAATATTATGAAGCTCTTTGCCTCCTAAGCGGATAACATCACCCTGAATTAAATATTTACCATCACTGGTTGTATAAACTGATGTCATCCCTTCTAGATTTACCCAATATAAATTTGGAACTTCAGTCGGTTTGATATCTAAAATTTTGGCGCTGATATTTGCATTCTTAAATTGTTTTTGCAAAGTTTCAATCAAACGCTGCTTGGCATTACGCTCGATAATGGTTGAAGCTTCCCCTGTAGCAGGTGCAGTCGCCGTGAGCGCATCTTCTTTTTGTGGTTTGTTTTCTTTAGAACAAGCACTGAACAAAAGGCTAGATGCCAGAGTACAGGCAAGAAAAATTTGAGAGCGGGTAAAAGACATAGATAACCCTTATTTCATCAGTATTTATAGTCAGAAGTTGCTAAGCATACCAAAAAATCTAATGTGTATTGTTAAAACTTTCTTAACCTTTGTGAACGAAATCAAACGATTGATATGAAATTCTTGAGTGGAGCTTGAAAGCTTTATCATCCTCTAGGGTGATGTTTTTCATGTAATTGTTGCATTCTGACTTGTGCTACATGTGTATAGATTTGAGTCGTAGATAAATCGCTATGACCCAGTAACATTTGCACGACGCGTAAGTCTGCGCCGTGATTGAGCAGATGCGTTGCGAATGCATGGCGCAAGGTATGAGGTGAGAGTTCAGCTTGAATATTGGCTTGTAGCGCATAGCGTTTAATGGCATACCAAAAGTTTTGTCGACTCATAATCCCGCCATGTTGGGTTAAAAAGAGATAGTCAGTCGAGCTTTTATAGAGTTGAGGTCGAGCATTATTCAAATAGCGTTCTACCCACTCACAGGCAAATTGTCCTAGTGGCACCAAACGTTCTTTGTTGCCTTTACCTGTAACACGTAAATAGCCTTGTTTTAAATTAATGAGTTCCAGACGCAAGTTAAGTAATTCTGAAACACGCAAACCACATGCATAAAGTACTTCAAACATTGCTCGGTCACGTAAGCCAAGTGCTGTATTGATATCTGGTGCTTGAATTAGTGATTCGACATCTTCTTCAGATAGATCTTTAGGTAATGCTCGCCCAATTTTAGGAGAGTGGTGGGTCGCAACCGGATTGTCACTCCGTAACTTCTGTTCACGTAAAAATTTGTAAAACTGACGTAGGGCAGATAAACACCGTGCAATTGAGCGGGGACTTTTTCCTGCTTTTGTCAGTTCGATAAGAACATCGGCAATATCATCACTTGACCATTGTGGAAGAGCATTTTTTTTATGGAGTTCGCTGCATTGAATGAGGTCAGATAAATAAGCATTACGTGTATGTGGACTCACTGTCTGTGCAACGAGATAGTCGCGAAAACCTTGTAAAAAGCTTAAATGTTCTGGAATTTGAACAGGGCTTGGAATACGCGGTTTTTTATTTAACATACACTACATCCTCTAAACCTCTGTACTGTAAAAGAAACTTTAAGGTTTGTCGATTAAACTGAATAGGAAGTGAAATTTAACCTTATTTGGTAATTATTCTCATTTATATGTATACTAGAAAAAAAGGTTTAGGATCGGATGCGGTGCGTTTATCAGCTTTAAAAGTGAAGCAAGCGGCGACCATCAGCAAAGTGAATCGGATATCAGTAGAGTCCGAGCAGCAAGATTTGGTCGCAATTCGTTTGGAAAGTCTGGGCTTTGTGCCAGGCACACGAGTGGAAGTGATTACCAAGGGTATTTTTGGTGGTGATCCGATCTTGATCCAAATTGGCTTTACTCGTTTCGCTTTGCGTAAAGCAGAAGCGGACAAAATCGAAATTCAAGTAGAAGAAGGAGTACCCGCATGAGTGATGCGTTACGTATTGCCCTTGTGGGAAATCCAAACTGTGGTAAAACCTCTCTTTTTAACCATTTAACTGGAACTCGACAAAAAGTCGCAAACTATGCGGGTGTAACAGTCGAGCGTAAAGTAGGTCATTTTCAGTTACCTTCAGGGCGTGCAGTGCGTGTACTCGATTTACCGGGTACATATAGTCTAAATGCAACCAGTCCTGATGAGGTTATTACCCGTGATGTTTGCTTGGGTAAAATTGCCGAAGAAGGTCAGCAAGATGCTTTTTTATGTGTAGTCGATGCGACTAACTTAAAATTGCATTTAGGACTAGTGCTCGAAATGATCGAGCTTGGCCGTCCGATTTTACTTGTACTGAATATGATGGATGAAGCGCGTCGTCGTGGCATCCAAATTAATACTCAAAAGTTGTCTCAACGTTTGGGCGTAGCAGTCGTTGAAACAGTTGCTGTTCGTAATGCGGGTATTGAAAATTTATTACATGCCCTTGATCAAGAAAAATACAGTGTGCCACAAACCGAACTGAGTGGTTTGACTGGAACTCATCATCAAAAAATCGATATGATTTTTAAAGATGTTGTTCAATATGTCGATCAGGGAGATAAGCGTACTGATTTTCTAGATCGAATTTTCTTACACCCAGTTTTAGGCCTATTTAGTCTTGCACTCATGATGTTTATTGTGTTCCAAGCAGTTTTTGCTTGGGCAGCTCCGTTCATGGATGGCATTGAAGGCTTCTTTGGTTGGTTAGGTGAAGTAGTGGGAACTGTGATTACACAGCCACTACTGCATAGTTTAGTTGTTGACGGAATTATTGCGGGTGCAGGTGGCGTAGTGGTGTTCTTGCCACAAATTTTAATCTTGTTCTTCTTCATTTTAGTATTAGAAGAATCGGGTTATTTACCACGTGCAGCATTCTTGCTTGATAAATTAATGTTTCAAGCTGGTCTAAGCGGACGTGCTTTCATTCCTTTACTTTCAAGCTTTGCTTGTGCAGTACCGGGAATTATGGCAACCCGTAGTATTAGTGACCCTCGTGATCGTTTTACGACCATTATGGTTGCGCCTTTAATGACCTGTTCGGCACGTTTGCCCGTATATGCTTTGCTGATTGCGGCCTTTATTCCAGAGAAAATGATCTGGGGTATTTTCAACTTACAAGGTCTGGTGCTATTCGGTCTGTATATGGCTGGTATTGTGAGTGCTCTTTGTGTTTCATTTTTAATGAAGTTTTTGCAAAAAGATAAGTCACAGCATGCTTTACTGCTAGAGCTACCGAGTTATCGTTTCCCTGATTTAAAAAGTGTGGGAATTGGTTTGCTGGATCGCGCGAAGATATTCTTGAAACGTGTCGGTGGAATCATTTTTGCGCTTTCTATTTTGCTCTGGTTTTTGTGTACTTTTCCACAGCCACCAGAAGGGGCGACATTACCTGCGATAGATTATAGTTTTGCTGGTATGCTCGGACACGTTATTCAACCTGTATTTGCTCCAATTGGTTTTAACTGGCAAATCTGTATTGCTTTAATTCCAGCAATGGCAGCTCGTGAAGTTGTAGTGGCAGCATTAGGTACAGTTTATGCCTTGTCTGCAACGAGTGACGATGCTGTAGCTCAAGGTTTGTCACATCTGATTAGTGCAGATGGCTCGGGTTGGTCCTTGGCAACAGGATTATCGCTTTTAGTGTGGTTCATTTATGCTCCACATTGTTTGGCCACATTGGCAACGGTACGACGTGAAACAGGTTCATGGAAACATGTTGCTGTCATGACTGCATATCTGTTCGGCTTGGCTTATTTGGCATCGTTTGTTACCTATCAAATTGCTTCCCACTATTGGGGTTAAGGCAAGAAAGGAGGTTGTACATGATTCAATATCTGATTATTGCGGTTTTAGTGAGTTGGAGTGCTGTTGTTGTTTTTAAGAAAGTATTTCCAAAAACAGCAAATTCAGTCTTTTCTACACTCTCTTCATTTTGTGAAAAGCAGGGTTGGACAACCTTGGCAAAATGGCTTAAGCCAAAAATGACCTTTGGCTGTGCTGGCGGCTGTGGTTGCTCAAGTGAAGATAAACCTACGAATACAGTTCAAGAAATTAAGCCGATTAAATGGCAATAAATTTAGTATTTCTTGTTTCGTCTAAAAAGCCATCATATTGATGGCTTTTTTACGCACTGACACAAAAAAAGATGAATAAAGTTCAAACTGAAAAAGCATTCAAAACAGCAAAGTGCTAACATTTTTGCCATTCTGTCGATTGATAAATTGTGGGGCAAAAATGTTAATACAACGTGGTGGATTAAAAGTTGTCGCAGGCTTGGGAATATCAGGCGTTTCTGCTGTTAATTTCCTGCATGAACAAGGCTACCAAGTTGCAGTAACGGATTCTCGTCCCACACCCCCAGGCTATGACCAGATTCCAGCTGGCGTTAAAACCAGTTTCGGTCAACTTGACCAAGAATTATTATTACAAGCAGAAGAAATTATTTTAAGCCCAGGCCTTGCACCGCAATTACCAGAAATTCAGGCAGCTATTGCTCAAGGGATTTCAGTCGTAGGCGACATTCAATTATTACGCCGTGCGACCGAAGTGCCTATTGTGGCGATTACGGGTTCTAATGCGAAAAGTACAGTAACGACTTTAATTGGCTTAATGGCTAAAGATGCAGGTAAGAAAGTTGCTGTTGGTGGAAACCTTGGACGTCCAGCTCTAGACTTACTAAAAGATCAACCAGAGTTGCTTGTACTTGAGCTATCAAGTTTTCAGTTAGAAACCACATCTCATTTAAATGCTGAGGTTGCTGTGGTTCTTAACATGAGTGAAGATCACTTAGATCGTCACGGCGATATGTGGGGTTATCATCAAGCAAAACACCGTATTTTCCAAGGCGTTAAAAAAGTCATATTTAACCGTGATGATGCTTTAAGTCGTCCTCTTGTTCCAGATACAACACCAATGCAAAGCTTTGGTCTAAATGCTCCAGACTTAAATCAATATGGTGTTTTAAGAGATGGCGATGGCACGCTTTGGCTTGCGCGTGGCCTACAGCGTTTAATTAAAAGCTCAGATTTATATATTCAAGGCATGCATAACGTAGCCAATGCTTTAGCTTGTTTGGCGTTAGGTGAAGCAATTGGCTTACCTCTGGAATCTATGCTTGAAACATTAAAACAGTTTAAAGGATTAGAGCACCGCTGCGAGTTTGTCAAAACCGTACATGATGTACGTTATTACAATGACTCTAAAGGGACTAACGTTGGTGCTACACTTGCAGCAATTGATGGTTTAGGCGCTGCGATTGAGGTTAAAAAGGGTAAGGTTGCCTTGATTTTAGGTGGGCAGGGCAAAGGTCAAGATTTTGCTCCATTACGTTCTTCTATCGAAAAATATGCCAAAGTTGTGGTATTGATTGGTGAGGATGCTTCAGTCATTGAACAAGCAATTCAGGGTGCAACCAAAATTTTGCATGCAGCAACGCTCAAAGAGGCTGTAGAGCTGTGTCAACGTGAAACACAAGCTGAAGATGTAGTGTTGTTATCACCAGCCTGTGCAAGTTTTGATATGTTTAAAAGTTATAATGACCGTGGTCAGCAGTTTGTTGCCTGCGTCAATTCGTTGGTTTAAAGAAAACATGATTAGGAATGTTGTATGGCAGGCTTAGCTCAGACCACAATCCAGAAAATCAATCATTGGTATGAACGGATATTGCCTAAATGGCCAGCGGAAGTGACGCCACGTAATGTCCTGATTTTCTGTGTCGTTGCATTATTGTGTATCGGTTCAGTGATGGTCGCATCTGCTTCGATGCCCTATGCTGAATATATGCATGAAAACCCGTTTCACTATGTGATTCGTCATGGTATTTCGATTGTCGCTGCGGCTGTGGTGGCTTATTTGACCTATCGGATATCACTCAATACGTGGTTTAAAAATACTTTCCCGTTGTGGTTGTTGACCATGGTTCTTTTGCTTGCTGCTTTAGTAGTGGGTTCAGAAGTCAACGGTTCTACACGTTGGATTAAGATCGGTGGCTTTACTTTACAGCCAACCGAGGTTGCCAAAGTCATGATGGCGATCTTTACCGCAGACTACGTTGTGCGCCGTGCCAAAGAGGTTCGTACTCATTGGAAAGGCTTATTGCGTTTAAGTGGGGTTATGGCGATCACGGTCGGTTTGATTATTGCTGAGCCTGACTTAGGTGCTACCATCGTAATTGTATTGATGATGGTCGGGGTGTTCTTTTTAGCTGGTGCGCCGCCAACACAGTTCTTAATCATGCTTGGTGCAATCGTAACCGGTATTGTGTTTTTGATTTTGTTTGAGCCTTACCGTTTCCAGCGTTTGATTTCGTTTACTGATCCGTGGGCAGATCCATTAGGAGTTGGTTACCAGTTATCAAATGCGTTAATGGCCTTTGGCCGTGGTGAATGGTTTGGTACAGGCTTAGGGCACAGTGTACAAAAGCTATCTTATTTGCCGGAAGCACATACTGACTTTATGTTGGCAGTGTTAGGCGAAGAGTTCGGTTTCTTTGGTATTTCGATTGTCATTGGTTTGTCTTTCTTGATGTTGGCATGCTGTATCAAAATTGGTCATCGTGCATTGAAACATCATTACCTTCGCGCAGGTTATTTGGCGTACGGCATTAGTATTATTTTCTTGCTCCAGATCTTGGTAAATGCGGGCATGAATATGGGTTTGATGCCGACTAAAGGTTTGACTCTGCCATTTATTAGTTATGGCGGTACATCTTTAATGATGTGTGCTGCGATGATTAGTCTGATCTTAAAGATTGATGCTTCAACACAAGAAGTTAACCCAGAAAGGGAAGAATCAAACTTCTAGTTGAGTATTTAGGTATTAGAAAACCCGATTTGATATCGGGTTTTTTTTATTTATAGATAGGTTCCGCTCAGCTGCTCTACATGTGGAATTAAATCTACATTCCACTGTGCTACTGCTTGTTTAAGCATAACTTTAGGCTGGTCTAAATCAACGCTAGGTTGTCCCAGTGCTTGTATTGCTTGTTGCAGCAATTGAGGAGCTTTTGACAAATCGAGTGCTTGAGCAAGGTTTTGCTTAGAAAGCTTTTGCCCTTGATCGTTCATGGCGAGGGGTAGGTGCATATAGCTTAGTTTAGGGTAACCTAAGAGCTCACCCAGCCAGATCTGCCGTTCAGTATTATCTAATAGGTCTGCGCCTCGAACGACATGGGTGATGCCTTGCAGATAATCATCAACGACTACGGCAAGTTGATAGTTAATAATCCCGTCACGGCGTTTAAGAACAAAGTCTCCAAGGTCGTGTTGCAGATTAGAACAATGAGTTCCTTGTAGTCGGTCATCAAAACAGATCTGCTGATCTTGAACTTTTACCCGAATCGCTTGGCCTTGAAAATCAAGATTTAGATTGCGACAAGTCCCTGCATAGATTGCATTTGAACCCAGCATTTTGCGTGTACATTGACAAGCATAGATAAGACCCTCTTTTTTAAGTTGGTCTAATACGCTTTCATAAATGTCTAAACGGTTTTTTTGAAAAATGATTTCCGCATCGGGTTCGAACTGGAAGGCTTCCAGTGACGTGAGAATATGATCTTCACTGCCGGGATAAATACGAGGGATATCTGTGTCTTCGACACGAACGAGCCATGTGCCATGATGGGCCTTTGCATCACAATAACTGGCAACGGCAGTAATGAGTGATCCAAAATGCAAAGGGCCGGTTGGCGATGGCGCAAACCGGCCTGAATATGCAAAGCTAGGTTTCTCTTTAGGAGTTACCTCGGTCATATTAACCGTTATTTTGCTTCTCTTTGATTTCTGCCAAAGTTTTGCAATCAATACATAAAGTTGCCGTTGGACGTGCTTCTAAACGACGTAAGCCGATTTCGATACCACACGTTTCACAGAAACCATAGTCTTCATTTTTAATGGCTTCCATAGATTGTTCGATTTTACGAATTAACTTACGTTCACGGTCACGTGTACGCAATTCAATTGCAAACTCTTCTTCTTGGGTAGCACGGTCATTTACATCTGGCAATGCAGTTGATTCGTCTTGCATCGTATTCAACGTACGATCAACTTCAGACATCAATTCAGCTTTCCATGCTTGCAGAATTTGTCGGAAATGCTCGAGCTGTCCTTCAGACATGTACTCTTCATTTTTCTTAGGTTGATAAGGTGCAATACCAAATAAACTTGCAGTTGTGCCTATATCAGAAGTTTTAGGTTTCACTTTACGTGCACGTTTTGCAGAAGCTTTTTCACCTTCCACTACAACTTCTGTATGTTCATCCAAAACTTGGTTGTGGTTGTCATTCGCCATAATAGGGCATTCCTCATCATACACGTATTATCTATACGCAAAAAATATGGTGATATGCAAGTGTTTTTATAGAAAACCATCGATGGATTTTACCATCGGGTCGTCATCATATAGATTTTTCCTGCAAGATGATAGTCATTCCGACCCGTAAATATTTTCAAAACGTGTTTACCCTAGTCATAATTGCATATAAGCATATAAAAAATAGAGCTAATAGCCTGAAATATCAGTATTTATAAGGCCCTGAAAACTTTCAAGACGGAAGACTTCGGTTTCAAAACTACCATCGTTTTTTAGACGAATGTAACGGTAGCCGGGAGCATTTTGGTCTAGGGCAAAGTCATTACTAAACGGTTTAAACTGAACACTGGTCGATGGGGTCGAGAAAAACTCGATCCCTTGCCAAGTGTTGAGTGAGTCTTGGTGAACATGCCCGCAGACTAAAGCTTTTACATTTTTAAATGGAGCTAATGTTGTAAGCAACGCATTAGAATTTTGTAACTTGTGATGATCAATCCATTTGGATTTCATTGCAAAAGGATGATGATGACAAGCCAATAAAACAGGGTTATCTGAAAATTCTTCGAGTAATGTCGCTAAATTTTGTAGTTGTTCTGGTGACAGGTGTCCATCAATCTGACCTTGTACCGCACTATTTAATAAAATAACACGCCAGTTTCCTAAGCCAATCACCACAGGTTCCTGATGGTTTTCTTTATGCAATGGAAAATAGTCAACGTTATCATGATTACCCAGTGTCTGAAAAAATGGCAGACCTAACGTTTGCATATATTGAATATAACGTTTGTACGTAATAGGCGTTGGTGCTTGAGCCAGATCTCCAGTATGGATAATGGCATCAGTTTCAGGATGTTTTTTCAGGATCTGTTGAATAATTGCATGAAAAGTTTCTTCAGGATTCATCCCCACAAATTCTAAGTGCGGATACTCCAATAGGTGAGTATCGGTAATTTGTATAATGACATGGTCTTTTTGTGAAAGTGTTGAGACTTGAAAAGTCACCGTCCTACCTCGTCGGATTTTATTATCGTTGTGATGTGTTGAGACAGCCATTGTAACGCCATAATGACAGGAGCATTTCTTAAACGTCCGCTGTCGAGTAGAGTCTGGATTTCACTATAATTAAATAAGTGCAGTTGAATATTTTCACCTTCATTATCTACACCAAAAACGCCGCCTTCAGCAGGTAAATCGGTTTCGCTAACATAGAGATGAAATAACTCCGAGCACGCACCAGCTGACGGATAAAAGCTAAATAGATGTTGTAACTCCTGAACTGCACACCCTGACTCTTCGAGGCTCTCTCGACGAATACAACTCTCGGGTGTTTCATCACCGTCTAACACGCCTGCGATTATTTCCAGTTGCCATGGGGAGTGAAGGTCATCTAAAGCACCAACACGAAACTGTTCAATCAATGCGAACTGTTGTTTTTGATCGTTGTAGAGTAAAACGCCTGCAGCCTCAGGGCGATGAATAAGCTCGCGCTGTATTACAGGGGTATATTCAGACTGGTTAAATAGACGATGTCGAAGGCTGACTTTTTCAACCTGAATAAAACCGCGGAATACATATTCACGGGATGTTATTTCGACATCTTCAGATATATAGCTTGGATGTTCAACAATGCTCATGAGCCAGTCAGGATAAAATCTATTTATTTCATCCTAACTGAGAATCAGAGCTAGGCAAGTGTTTTTTTTGAATATTTACACTTTGTGATACAGTTTTTGTCCTTGTTCTTGATAAACCTCTTTCATGGTTTTGAGGCCTTCTTCAACCTCTGTATTGATATTGGTGAGGTTGTTGGCATAGTCACGAACATTCTGGGTGATTTTCATCGAGCAGAACTTTGGTCCGCACATTGAGCAAAAGTGTGCAGATTTGTGAGCTTCTTTCGGTAAGGTTTCATCATGCATACTACGAGCTGTGTCAGGGTCCAGACTTAAGTTGAACTGATCATCCCAACGGAATTCAAAACGCGCTTTTGATAAGGCATTATCGCGAACCTGTGCACCTGGATGTCCTTTCGCAAGATCGGCCGCGTGAGCTGCAAGCTTGTAGGTAATAATCCCGTCTTTAACATCTTTCTTGTTTGGTAGACCCAAATGCTCTTTTGGTGTGACATAGCAAAGCATAGCCGTGCCATACCAACCAATCATGGCTGCCCCAATTGCAGAAGTAATGTGGTCGTAACCCGGAGCGATATCGGTCGTTAAAGGCCCAAGCGTATAGAATGGTGCTTCTTTACAAACTTCTAGCTGCAAGTCCATGTTTTCTTTAATCATGTGCATTGGTACGTGACCAGGGCCTTCAATCATGACTTGAACATCATGTTCCCATGCACGATGAGTGAGTTCACCGAGTGTTTTAAGTTCGCTGAATTGTGCTTCGTCATTTGCGTCTTGGATACAGCCCGGACGTAGGCCATCGCCTAAACTGAACGAAACATCGTAGGCTTTCATGATTTCACAGATTTCATCGAAATGTGTGTACAAGAAGTTTTCTTCATGATGCGCTAAACACCACTGCGCCATGATTGAACCACCACGAGACACAATACCAGTCAAACGGTTTGCGGTGAGTGGTACGTAGCGAAGTAATACGCCTGCATGAATCGTGAAGTAGTCAACGCCTTGTTCAGCTTGTTCGATGAGCGTGTCTTTAAAGATTTCCCAAGTCAGGTCCTCTGCAACGCCATCCACTTTTTCTAATGCTTGATAAATTGGCACGGTGCCGATTGGAACAGGTGAGTTACGAATAATCCATTCACGTGTTTCATGAATATTTTTACCTGTCGACAAATCCATAATGGTGTCAGCACCCCAACGGGTTGCCCATGTCATTTTGGCAACTTCTTCATCAATTGAAGAACCAAGCGCTGAGTTACCAATGTTGGCATTAATTTTAACCAAGAAGTTACGACCAATAATCATTGGCTCAAGTTCTGGGTGGTTAATGTTTGCAGGAATAATTGCGCGACCTTCAGCAACTTCTTGGCGAACAAATTCAGGTGTAATTTCTTTTAAATTTTTTGCACCAAAATTTTGTCCCGGATGCTGGCGCGTATCAACACCTTCACGCTGGCGCTGATTTTCGCGAATTGCAATATATTCCATTTCAGGTGTGATAATACCTTGCTTGGCATAGTGCATTTGAGAGACATTTTTGCCAGCTTTGGCACGGCGTGGATTTTGAATGTGGGCAAAGCGAATATCTGCGGTACGGATATCTTTTAAACGTTCCTGACCAAACGTTGAAGTTAAGCCAGAAAGTACGTCAGTATCATTACGTTCTTCAATCCAGTTTTGGCGAACTGAAGGTAAACCTTTGTCTAAATCAATTTGAACATTTGGGTCGGTATAAACACCTGAAGTGTCATAGACCATAACAGGGGGATTATGTTCGCCACCAAGTCCGGTTGGGGTATCGGTGAGAGAAATTTCCCGCATTGGAACCTGAATGTCAGGGCGAGAGCCTTCAATATAAACTTTTTTTGAAGCGGGTAAGATGCGAGTTAAATCTTTTGCATCTTGTTCATGTTGCGCTGAAATTTCAACAGAAGAGAGATTCGTTAACTGGTTCATTACATGATCCTTATGAATAACATCAACGAATCAAGCACGACCAAAAACGATGGCGGATTTATCTTTACGAGATAAATTTGAGGCTTTAGTTTTTAGATGGCTTGATTCCTACGCAGGTCTTAACCTGATCAGGTTCAACGGTACTTGTGATCAAACTTGTGTTGCGATAACACGAAATTTACACAATCTCAGCGAGCTATTACTCGCGCTCCGTCAAGCGAATTACAGACTAACATGATTTAGGTTGGCTGGCATTGTCAATTTGTATCTATACAAACCGCATCCATATGGCAGTCACGATAGACTTCCGTGTTCCATGGCGAATCAAATTTTAATAGCTGCTCAAGTTGTTCATGAGTCACCTGATAATTTGATTTTTCATCGCCATTCTTATCAGTTAAATCTATTTTAAATTGCTTATTGCGCTCTTCTACAGGCGTGGCAATAAACTTAAGAAATTGCTGGGCAGGTTTTGCTAAACTCGATTGGTTTTGTGTAGATAGAAAGCGGATTTGCTGAAGGGCATCTTTATCAAACCATGTGTTCGGTGCATATTCATCTGAAACAGGGGTGTTATCTAGGCCAAAGAAAATAAAGTAGCGATATTCGTTAAAGAGTAGTTTTGCATCACTAATAAAGTGGCTTTTTGGATATTTTTGAATAAATTTTTCCCAAAACAGCGCCCGTTCAGTAAGTTCTTTCCACGAAACAGCCAAAGCACCATCGTTATAGAAAATATCCTGATTGTCTTTCGCCATACGAGTTAGGAACTCTTTTTGGTCCGCGGTTAATGCTTTAGAAAAAACATCGACTAGATAGTTTGGCTGACGTCGATAGGTAAACATGCCTTCGCCTTGATAAAGGAGGTCAATATAGGCTTCACCATTATGTTGAAGTAAGTATTGGTCACGTGGGCTCAGTTGGTCGAATAATTTTTTCTGGCTTTGGATGACTTTTTTAGGGTCTTGTTGTTTTTGTTCTAAAACGGCATAGCCAAAAGATTCAAAAGCTCTGGCTGTTTTGTCAGTGTAGTCTTGCTTTAGAAAACGTTGATACATGATAGTTGATGCATTAATAAGCTTAAGCTGCTCATCATTCTTTAAAGATGGAACACATGTTTTCAGCTTCTCATTAATTTGATTTAAGTCTTCTATTTTACTGTTCTGATTAATCTTCTGTATTGCGGCATTGATTTCGATACAGCTATTGTTTTGTTTGCTTACAGGCTTTTGTTCAGTTGATTTTTGCTCTTTAGAAACAGCTTGATCTTGCTGCGATGTTTTATTACATCCAGATAAAATTAGTGCGCTACACATACTCATCATTAGAAATTTTTTCATCATTGTATTTTTATCGAAGTGAACATTGATCAAATTATAACTCGGAAAAAGATTGCATCATTGTTAGAAATCTTTATTATTAGGTAGATCGGTCTACTTAAAAATAAAACTATGAATGATAAAACAGCGAGACAGAAAATTCTCGATGCAGCAGCAACTTTGTTTTATAACGATGGCATTATTGCAACTGGAATTAACTCGGTTACGGCAAAAGCAGATGTTGCTAAGATGTCGCTTTATAATAATTTTTCTTCAAAAGGCGAGCTTGTTGATGCCTACATTGCTGCACGGCATCAAGAATGGCTTGATCTTTATCAAAAACGTTTAGAGACAACAAAATCAGTTACAGAAGCTATTCTGGCAGTGTTTGATGCATATCAAGACCATGCAGAATTTGCCTATGAAAAAGGCTTTCGAGGATGTGGTTTGCTTAATGCTGCGGCTGAGTTTCCAGCGAATAGCGCAGGACGAAATGCGGTAAGGCAGCATAAAGAAGAAGTCGAGGCTATTGTTGCTGAACATTTAAAAAGCTTATTACCAGATGCTCAGCGAGTTAGCTACGTGGCTACGCAGCTTTCCTTCCTTTTAGAGGGTTCTATGGCAAGAGCTGGGTTGGAAGGAAGTAGTCGTCAGCTTCTATTGGCAAGACAAATGGCAGAAGATCTTCTAAAGAGAGAAGGCCAACATGATTAGCCTCATTAAAAATAGTAGTTATGGCGGTACTATTGCGATTTTAGTTGCCTCTGTTTTATGGGGAACAACAGGTACTGCAGCCGCCTTTGCACCAACACTTGGACCACTTGCCATTGGGGCTGTGGCTATGGGAGGCGGAGGTCTTTTACAAGCTTTGGTTGCATCGCGGGCGATACGAGAAAACCGACAATTTATAAGGCAAAACCTTCTAATACTGCTTTTAGGTGTTGTGGCAGTTGGTATTTATCCTTTGGCCTTTTATTCCTCAATGCATTATGCAGGAATTACGATTGGCACCGTGGTTTCTATTGGTGCAGCGCCACTGATCGCAGCAATTTTAGAACGATTCTTTGATCGCAAGTCTTTGTCGGCGATCTGGTTCTTAAGTTTTATTTTTGGTGTTATTGGGGTAAGTTTATTATCCATGGGTGAAAACCATGCGGTCCAAGAGGGTACAAATGAATGGAATAAAATCTTCGGTATTTTTCTTGGGCTTGTCGCGGCTACAACTTATTCACTTTATTCATGGGCTGCTAAAAGATTAATAGATCGGGGGGTTGCTGCTAAAGCTGCAATGGGAATGATTATGGGTGGTGGAGCAGTTATTTTGCTTCCTACTTTACTGGTTACAGGTGGAGGGTTGTTGCAAAGTTCAACCAATTTACTTGTTGCTGGATATATGATGCTGATTCCTATGTTTTTAGGTTATTTACTTTTCGGCTTTGGTCTAAAAACAGTAAATGCCAGTAAAGCGACGACCTTAACTTTATTTGAACCTTTAGTTGCCGCACTTTTTGCCATCGTGTTGGTTGGTGAGCATATTTCATGGGTGGGTTGGATCGGCATGTTTTTGATTTTTATTTGTATTTTAATATTGTCAAAAAAATGAGAACGCTTAAAAAAACTAAAACTTTTAATGGCTTGAGTTTGCTTGGAATTTTTCTTAGTCTTAAAGGCAAGTTTTATCGTTGATTTGAACAATGAAAATAAAATTAATGGTCGCTGTTGGCCTTTGGAGTTTTGCATCTTCCAGTTTTGCTCTAGATTTAGTTGAAGCTTATGAGCGCGCAAAACAAAATGACCCGACATGGCAAGCCAATCAACAACAATTTGAAGCAGATCAACTTAATTTAGGCTTGGCAACTGGTGCCTTATTACCAACGGTCACATTGTCAGGAAATATTACTCGTAATCGGCAAACGGTGAAGCGTTCTAATTTTCCTGGAGTTGATCAGGAAGGGCTTTCAGATGCCTTGGTGAGTAATACTTCAACCACTCGTCAAGCGACTTTAACTGCACGTCAACCACTGTTTCGAATGGATGCTTGGGAAGGTTATAAGCAAGTTAAAACCTCGGTTGCCTTAAGTGAAATCACTTTAAGATTGCAAAAACAAGACCATGTTTTAAATGTAGCAGAAGCCTATTTTAATGTGCTGCGTCAGCAGGCATTAAGCGTTGCATACTTACAAGAAGAAAAAGCTTTGCTTGAACAACTTAATATGATGAATGCCAAGCTCAAAGAGGGTTTGGTGGCGCGTAGTGATGTGAGTGAAGCAAATGCTCAATATCAAAATGCCAGAGCCAATCGTATTTCAACCAATGTTCAATTACTTTTAGCCCAAGAACAGCTTTCCGAATATATTGGTGCTTATCAAGATAAGCTTGCAGTACTGCGAAGTGATTTTAGTTTTCAAAAGCCGTATCCAGCCCAGCTTAATGATTGGCTTTCGTTGGCGCAGCAAAAAAATCTAAAGATTCAGCAAGCACGCTTACAGCAACGATATAGCGAAGATCAGCGTCGTGTGGAAAAGGCCGCGCTTTATCCTCAAATTGATGCGGTTGCAAGTTATGGATATACAAAGCAGACACCAGAGACACTCATCTCGACTGATGGAAAATTTGATCAGGTCGGTGTGGAAATGAACTGGAATTTATTTAATGGTGGGCGTACTAAAACATCCATTAAAAAAGCGACTGTAGAGGCTAGTAAAGCTCAGGCACAACTTGATGCGGCCATTCGCCGTGCCAATGTCGATGTGAAAAGTGCATATATGCAGGTAGATACAGACCAAGCAAAACTCGAAGCACGAAAAGCTGCAATGGATTCGTCTTCGCTTGTTTCTCAAGCTTCAAAAGCGAGTTATAACGAAGGCTTAAAAAGTATGGTTGATGTTTTATTAGCGCAGCGTAATGCTTTTTCGGCAAAACAGGATTATCTTAATAGTCAGTATGACTACTTATTGAATGTACTTCGGTTAAAAGCTGCGGTAGGCCAGTTAGGCGAAAAAGATCTGGTCGAATTAAACAGCTGGCTAACCTATCAGTGAGCAAAAAAAAGCTTTTATCTGAATTTTAATTTTGTCATAAAAACTTAATGATTGCTGTGTTCTAATGCTCAATCATTTTATTCCTGCGCCATCATGTTGGAGGCTTCCCTTGAGTCCAAGTAATCCGGTGTTAAGCCATCATATTTCTTCTCAATTTAATGAAGATTTGCAAGATGTAAACACAAAGTTCATGACCATGGGTGGCTTGGTCGAACAACAGGTGGCGAACGCAATTCATGCCTTGCTTGATACAGATGCAAATTTAGCGATTGATGTTCAATTTAAAGATAATGCCGTGAATCAATATGAACGTGATATTGATGAAGGTCTTACGCTAATTTTGGCACGTCGTCATCCGGCAGCGATCGACTTGCGTATGGTTATTGCGATGAGCAAAGCCAATACCGATCTTGAGCGTATTGGTGATGAAGCTGCCAAAATTGCCCGTATTGCGCAAAACCTCTGTGAAGAAGGTGGTTCTCCACGTGGCTATATGGAAACTCGTCATATTGGTAACCAAGTTCGTGTCATGATTCATGACGCACTTGATGCTTTTGCGCGTTTAGATGCAGATCAGGCTTTACGTGTGCTTTTAGCCGATGCAGATATTGACCGTGAATACCAGTCAGCAACACGTACTTTAATGACTTATATGATTGAAGATCCACGCCATATTGCTCGTGTAATTAATGTAATGTGGGTGTTACGTTCTTTAGAGCGTATTGGTGACCATGCCCGTAACATTGCTGAGCAAGTGATTTACATGGCAAAAGGCTTTGATGCCCGCCATACCAAAATTGAAGAAATTGAAGCTAAAGTTCACGAAAAGTAATCTTAAGCTGAAATATTTAAAGGCCTTGTTTGAAACAAGGCTTTTTTATTTTTTAAAATAATAGATAAAAAAATGTCCCGAACTTTGGGGGGAAGTTCAGGACAGAAAATCAAGTGCATAAACACGACAGGGATCGTGTTCTTCTTGCTATGAATTGATATTAAGTTCTTTGCTTTTTGATGTCATGTAGAATCCTGTTCGCTCTATGTAAGGCTTTTTATGCTTGTGTAAGTTTCACGTAAAAAAAGGCGGATCTATGTATATAGACCCGCCTTTTTAATGATGAGTAAGCTGAAACAAACCGATTATTCTGGTTTCCAGCCTTCAGCTTTTTCTACGCTTTCATCATTGTTAAAGAACTTCTCACGTTGTTCTTCAAGGAACTTCTTCGCATCTGGTTCAAACACGTTTAAGCGTTTTTCATTAATCAGCGTAGTTTGGTGTTTTAACCATTCTTGCCATGCTTGCTTAGAAACATTTTCAAAAAAATCTTGGCCTTTAGCACCTGGGAAAGGAGCGAAGTCTAGACCTTCCATTTCCTTTTGATATTTGCGGCAAAATACTTGTCGACTCATGTTTTATCCTTAAGCGTATAACTGTTCTAAACGTGTATGGGCACGAGCAATTGCAGCTTCTACCTGTTTTGGTGAAGTTCCACCAATATGATCACGTGCATTTACTGAAGCTTCTAGTGTTAGAGCTTTATCAAACACATCTGCTGTGATTAAGTCAGAGAATTGTTGTAATTGCTCAAGCGTTAATTCAGATAAATCTTTTTCTTCAGCTACGCCTAAAGCAACTGCTTTACCTACAATTTCATGAGCATCACGGAAAGCAACGCCTTTTTTCACTAAATAGTCAGCAAGATCGGTTGCAGTTGAAAAACCGCGAAGCGCAGCTTCACGCATAATTTCAATATTTGGAACCAATGCAGGAATCATGTCTGCGAAAGCCATGAGTGAACCACGAACCGTATCGATTGCATCAAATAAAGGTTCTTTATCTTCTTGGTTGTCTTTGTTGTACGCCAATGGTTGACCTTTCATTAGCGTGAGTAAGCTAATTAAATCACCAAATACACGACCTGATTTACCACGGATCAGTTCTGGAACATCCGGATTTTTCTTTTGTGGCATGATTGAAGAACCAGTACAGAAACGATCAGGAATATTCACAAATTTGAACTGTGCAGAAGTCCAAAGAATCAGTTCTTCTGACATACGTGATAAGTGCATCATAATTAAAGACGCAGCTGCATTAAACTCAATGGCAAAGTCACGGTCAGATACAGCATCAAGAGAGTTTTCACACACAGCTTCAAAACCTAATAATTCTGCTGTGTAAGCGCGGTCAATTGGATATGTCGTACCGGCAAGAGCGGCAGAACCAAGTGGTAGACGGTTAACACGCTTACGGCAATCTTGAAGACGCTCAGAGTCACGTACTAACATTTCAAACCATGCTAATAGGTGATGACCAAAAGTCACTGGCTGTGCAGTTTGCAGGTGAGTGAAGCCAGGCATAATCGTATTTACATTTTTGGCAGCTAAGCCTAACAAGCCTTTTTGTAAGCGCTCTAATAATTTTAAAATGTCATCAATTTCGTCACGTAGATAAAGACGAATATCGGTTGCAACCTGATCGTTACGGCTACGACCGGTATGTAATTTTTTACCTGTAATACCAATACGTTGAGTCAAACGTGATTCAATGTTCATGTGAACATCTTCAAGATCGATGCGCCATTCAAAGGTTCCAGCCTCAATTTCTGAGCGAATGGTGCTTAAACCTTCAATAATGTCATCGCGTTCTGCTTCTGTGAGTACGCCAACTTTCGCAAGCATGGTAGCATGCGCAATCGAACCGGCGATGTCTTGTTTATAAAAACGCTGGTCAAACTGAACAGAGGCGGTAAATTCGGCTACAAAAGCATCCGTCGCTTCAGAAAAACGACCACCCCACATACCTGAGGTTTGGTCTGGGGTTACTGAATTAGGGGGATTTGAAGATGTGGTCATGGTGGCTCAGTAAAATAAAAAAGAGTATATCACTTGCCGAAGCTCAACAAACAAAGTTGTTTCCTACAGCATACCGAAATCAAAATTCCTCCTATTTTTTTACGAAAAACGGGCGTTGGCAACACTTATTCGAATTAATTATCGCAAGTAACATTTTGGCACTGGTTTTGGCACTGGCTGAAGCTCAGTCATGGCAAGCATTAAGCGGTGGGCGCCTTTTACAATACATCGTTTTTATTAATTGGATCATCTTGTCCTTTTTTGCGCTGGTTGAACGCTTTCAGCATTTTTTTAGCAGCTTACGTCAAGAATTTGCCTTGGCTATTGGTTTTGTCATGCTGCAAGGTATTGTTGTTTTGACGACCTTAATGAGTAATTTTTTTCAGTTTGGTCTTTTAAATAAACATGCTTCTTTAACACAGGGCTGGAGCATTTATTTTACCAATGTGCCTTTATATCTAAGCTACGGGATATTACTAGGGGCTTTCTGCTTGCGCTATCTCTATGTGAGAGAGCAATGGCTACATCAACAATATGCAGAGTTAAATGCGCGTATTCAGGCCATGCAGGCGCGAATTCATCCTCATTTTTTATTTAATAGTTTAAATAACGTGGTGAGCTTAATTGCGATAGACCCAGATAAAGCCGAAGGTATGTTGATTAGCCTGTCACGCTTATTTCGCGCAAGCTTCCAAGAATTAAAATTGGTCAGTCTGCATGAAGAAATCGAGCTGAGTAAACAATATTTAATGATTGAACAGGTGCGTTTGGGCGAGCGCTTAAAAGTAGATTGGAAAATTGAGCTTTCATCTGTGCAATTAAAACAGATCACTATTCCTTTATTGACATTACAACCTTTGTTAGAGAATAGTATTTTTCATGGGGTAGAACCAATGATAGGTAAGGCAACCATCGGGGTATTGGTTGAAATATTGCAAAATCAGGTCAGTATAGTCATTACCAACCCATATACAGACGATACAATAAATTCACGGAAAGGGCATGGAATCGCGCTTGAAAATGTAAAACAACGCCTGAAAGCATATTATGGGAACTCCGTTAGATTTCAGGTTTATAAAGGTGAAACCTTATATACCACCATTATGAGCTATCAATATCAAACAAAATAATAAGTTAGTCAGAGTTAACCATAAAAAAATGGATCAAGTTAACGGTGACAAGGAGGATGAATGAAGGTGCTGATTTGTGATGACGAACCACTTGCAGTGGAGCGATTATCACGTTTAGTTTCAAAGATGGGACATGAAGTTGTAGCAACAACTCATCATGGACAGGAAGCCTTGGAACAGGCGCGGCTTCATCAACCGGATGTAATCTTACTTGATATTCAAATGCCAGGTATGAATGGTCTTGTCTGTGCAGAACAGTTAAGTCAGCTGAACCCTAGGCCTGCGATTGTATTTTGTACAGCCTATGATCAACATGCATTGGAAGCGTTTAAATCTCAGGCTCAAGCTTATCTTCTTAAACCGATCGACCCTCAAGAACTTGAACAAGTTTTTAGTCAATTGACTCAGCTTACTCGAGCACAGCTCAATGCTTTGCCACAACATGATTTTTTACATGATCTAAAAACACAGCGATATCAAATTGCCGCAAAAACCTATCGTGGAGTTGAGCTGATTCCTGTTGAGAATATTTATTATTTTTTAGCAGATCAGAAATATGTCACGGTGCGTCATCAAAATGGCAGTGTATTAATTGATGAAACATTAAAAGAGCTTGAAACCGAATTTGCAGATCAATTCATTCGCATTCATCGCAATGCGTTGGTTGCAGTTGCCTATTTAGATGGATTGGAGTTGGTCAGTTCGGGGCAATATCAGGTTCGATTACGTGGTTTAGATGAACGACTTTCGGTGAGTCGTCGACATTTATCTATGCTTAGAGACCGAATTCATCAGCTCTAAACTGAAAAAGAGTTATCTTGGACGTGCGAGATTTTACTTGCAATTTTAAGGGATCAAGTTAAGTTTAGGGTGTATTGTTTGACCAGCCCATGCTTGAATTTATGAAAACCTTGAAAATTGCTACACGACAAAGCCCACTTGCTCTTTGGCAGGCAGAATATATTCGTGCCCGATTACAGGAGCTTCACCCGGATTTAACGGTGGAGTTGGTTAAATTTGTCACGCAGGGCGATAAAATCTTAGATACGCCTTTAGCAAAAATTGGTGGGAAAGGGCTGTTTGTTAAAGAGTTAGAAGCAGCACTTTTAGATGGGCGTGCAGATTTAGCCGTACATTCAATGAAAGATGTCCCGATGGCTTTACCAGAAGGTTTAACCTTGGCGGTAATTTGTGAACGTGAAGATCCATTAGATGCTTTCGTTTCAAATCAATTTGAAAAATTTGCTGATCTACCTCAAGGTGCAAAAGTTGGTACATCAAGTTTACGTCGTAAATCTCAGATTTTAAAACAACGCCCTGATTTGCAAATTATTGATTTGCGTGGAAATGTTGGAACACGTTTAGGGAAGCTAGATGATGGTCAATACGACGCGATTATTTTGGCCAGTGCTGGTTTGAAGCGTTTAGGATTGTCAGAACGCATTCGTCATTGTTTAACACCAGACATTAGTTTGCCTGCTGTGGGTCAAGGTGCATTGGGTTTGGAATGCCGTGCAGCTGACAACGAAGTATTATCTTTAATTCAACCTTTATTACACCAAGAAACAGATGTTTGTGTACGTGCTGAGCGTGCCTTTAATGCTTATCTTGAAGGCGGTTGTCAGGTCCCAATTGCAGGTTATGCCACACTACAAAATGGACAAATCCATATTGAAGGTCGTGTCGGAAGTGCCGATGGTCAAACATTATTACGTGCTGAACTGACAGATGAAGCCAGCAATGCTCAGCAATTGGGTGAAAACCTTGCTCGAAACTTACTTGATCAAGGTGCTGGTGAGCTATTAAAGGCTCTCTACTAAGCTATGTTGTTTATTAATACTCGACCTGATTCGCGTGCTGCAGAATTAACAGAAGTTCTGCAAAAAGAAGGTTATCAGGTTGAGTCTTTACCTCTTTTAGAACTCGTTGCTAAACCCTTTTCCGAACATTTACTTCAACTTTACCAACAATTAGTTAAGGCACAAGCTATCGTTGTAGTGAGCCCAACCGCCGTTGATGTGGGGATGAAGTATTTACTGCAAAGCGGTTTAAAACTATCTGACTTGAAGCATATTCAGTGGATTGCCGTTGGACAGTCAACGGCCAATTGTCTAAATGAGTATGGAATAGAAGCCCATATTCCAGATGTTGAAACCTCTGAGGGGATGTTAAATCTACCTATTCTCCATAATATGAGGCAGGCTTGTAGCGTCGCTTTTTGGCGAGGAGAAGGTGGACGTCAATTTATGATGGAGACCTTGCAACAGCAAGAAATTCAGATTTTAAATTTCGTTTTATATCATCGGCAGTGCCCAGAAACCTCATATTCTACATTCAAACATCTGACACAGAATTCAAATTATAATTTAAACAAATGGCTGGTCTTAATTACGAGTGAGGCGAGCTGGAAGTATTGGTTAGAGCTTTGTTCAAAAAATAATGTACAACCTGATTGTGTATATTTGGTTTTAGGACCACGTCTTTTTCAAATTGTTAAAGAATATCGCGATCGGCAACAGGCTCATTTTCACATTATTCAACTTGAAAATTTATCGCCTTCGGGGATGATTCATCACATTCAGGCATTATAAGGATTCGTATGAGAAAACTTGTTTCTATCATCATTTTACTGGGCATGGCTTGGTTGGCTAAGCTCAGTTACGATATGTGGCAAATTTCTCGTACTGTTCCTGAGCTTAAGCAAAGTTTGCTTCAATCAGAACAGCACTATGCCAATCTAAATGATCAATTGGTTGCTTTACAACGACAATTACAGAATCAACCTGTAAATACAGGGAATAAACTGAGTCCGGCTGGCAATTTAGAAGTCCCGCCGATGGGTATTGCCCCTACAGTTTTAATAAAACAAAAGTTAGATTTAATTCAATTTGCAATTGATCAGCAGCAATTGATTTACGCAGTTGATCAATTAAACCAGTTACAGCAATCTCTTCTACACTATGAAATTGCCCCTGCATTGCAACATAGCTTGAACCAATCGCTTGAGCAGGATAAACAGGCAGTTCAACAATTCACATTGGCCCAAAATCAACGCCATCAATTGATTGACGATTTATTACAAACGATTGATAAAAATATTCAGCAAGCCTTAGGTCAGCCTAAACTTGAGATGGATCAATCCGAGTCTGTGTCTTGGTGGAAAAAATGGTTCCGTATAGAAAAAGTAGAAACGCCGTCTATTAATTTAATGAATCGAAGTGTAGTGCTCAAAGAAGTGCAATTAAGATTATTAATTGCTGAACAGGCACTCAATGAAGGGAAAATGACAGAGTACCAAAATGAGTTGCAGTCTGTGATGCAAAAGCTAGATGAAATGCCTGATGCAACGAGTCAGCAGTTAAAAAAACGTATTGCTAAAGTGGCACATTTATCGGTAGTGCCTGTTCCTAAATTATCTACACTTGGTCTAATTGGCTCATAAGGAGGAGATATGAAACACCTCCTGTCGGTTTATTTCGTAATTAGCTTAATACTCTTTGCAGCTTTAGCTTTATTTAGTTATGGCTATGGAATGGGGTATGTCTATATCTACTGGCGACAATTGCAGTTGCAAACAAATGTCTGGGGATTAACCCTTGCTTTTGTGGTAGTGAGTTTTATTGCTCAACTCATATGGCTTTGGGTTAAACGTTATTCCTCTCGTGAACAAAGAAAAAGTGAAAACATCTTCCAGTTTAAAAACCTTCATCCCTATGAACAATTAGGTATTGTCTGGTTATTAGAGGCTGCCGAAGACCAACGTGTATTTATTGAACGTGTTTTTACTCAATCAGGACTTTTAAAAAATATTATTGATGCCAAGTTTCTGGTTTTAAGTGGAGACTATCCAAAAGCATTAGCTGCTTTAGATCAATCACCACCCATGGCATTTGAATTGGCCGAGTTACAGCGAATCGAAATCTTCTTAGCTGAAAACGAGGCTGACCGCGCATTAACTCATCTTGAGTTTTTATACCAGCATCAGTTATCGCCTTGGCTTGAGGAAATAGAAACCGCTTACCAGCAAAGATTAACTGCGTTATGGGGACAATTAGCGCTGCAACATCCATGGGTATATTTGCGGTCAATGAAGTATGGATTATTAGATGCTGAACACCGTGATTTATGGTTGCAGCAGCTTCTTCAGCAGTTTGATCAAGCTTCTATCGATGATCTACATGCTTTGCAACAACGTTATCTGGATTTAGAGTCTGAGATCCAAACTCGACCTTATAGCAGTAAGTTGTTATGGCTCAAACTATTAGCACGTATGCCTGATATGAGCATGCAGCATGCAGCCTTAACACTACACTTATTAAAAGAGCAGTTTGATCCAGAAGTGTTTTACCTGTGGTTTCAGCAACAGTTGCTTAAACAGGTTCCAGACTATGCTGATGTTGAAGAAAAAATTATTGAGCTTGAAAATCAATATATGAATTTGCCAGTTTTAACTTTTGCAAAATGGCATGTCTATATGGCAACCGGACGTCAAGCAGAGGCTGAAACATTATTAACATTATATCCAGATAATATTTTAATGAGCTATTTGCGTATTAAGTCTACCCTTAAAGAAGATGAAGTGTTAATCAATCAGTTAAACCTAATCTTTGAAAATGATGCGAATTTTTTAAAATTTAAAATATGAGGCAAAAATGAAAGAACTGTCTGTCTACCCGATAATATATGAACAGAAAGTAGCGTGGGGAGATATGGACGCTTTTGGTCATGTCAATAATGTACGATATTATCGATATATTGAAAGCTCACGTATTTTATATATGGAAGCGATAAATATATTAACCCCACAATTATATACCGTTGTCGCTTCAAGCCAATGCAAATACTTAAAGCCCGTTTTTTATCCCGATGTATTGAAAGTCGGTGTTCGCGTGGAAGAGCTCCGTAATAGTGCATTCCGTATGGCTTATATATTATGGAGCGAAACACAACAACAAATCGTAGCTACGGGTGAAGCTCTTATGGTATGCGTAGATAAATTAACAGAACGAAAATGTGAAATACCTCAAGAGATAAAACAAAAAATTATTGAGCTAGAAAAATCTGTCGGACATGACTTAATACATTTATCTTAAATAAATATTAATAAAATATATGTCATTTATAATTGATAATGTAATTAAAAGGTAATTTTTTGGATTATTCTGATGAACACGGCTTTCAAACTATTGCTTATTGAATAGATTATAAATAATATTGGTCTTGATTTTATGTTTTTAAATTTTGTCTGTATTATTTTGAATTGTCTGTAAGACTGGAGTATTTATTAATGAAACCGGATATCAGTGAATTATCTGTAGAAGAGTTAAAACGTTTACAAGCAGAAGCTGAAGCTTTAATTGTAAGTAAAAAAGATCAAGCAATTGAAGATGCTTATAATCAAATTATCGAGATCGCTGAAAATGTAGGTTTTAGTGTTGAACAACTTCTTGAGTTTGGTGCTCAAAAACGTAAGAAAACAACACGTAAATCTGTTGAACCGCGTTACCGCAACAAAAACAATTCTGAAGAGACTTGGACTGGCCGTGGTAAACAACCACGCTGGTTAGTTGCTGAAATTGAAAAAGGCGCAAAACTTGAAGATTTCTTAATCTAATCGTATTGCTGATCTAAAAAGCCAGGCAAATTTGCCTGGCTTTTTTATGCGTGAAAATATTTAAAATTTTGCTATAAATATTATTTAAGAATTTGAGTGTTTAAATTCATCTTTAAATAGATTGTTGAGATCAAATGTACATTTAGTAAGTTGATTAGCCAGTTTTCATGATTTTGTCATACGTTCAACTTATAGTCTTAATACAGAAGCCAAGCCTGATTGCTTGGTTTTTTTATATGAAGTGAATTGGCGATGTTGAAAAAGTATGCATAATGTCAGACTAGGGAGCTACTCTCAAAATAAGGACGATAATTTGCATGTTGGTAAGGCTGAATGAAGAAAAAGTCTAAGCAGTGGAAGTGGTGGTTATTTGCCCTCATTGCATTTTTAATTTTTATTATTTTACAGATCCCAGCGACGTGGCTTATTTCTAAATTTTCAAAGAATAATCAAACTCTACACAATGTAAGTGGAAATATCTGGCAGGGCCAAGCAGATTGGCGGCGCGGTACTTTGAGAGGCTCGATTCATTGGAAAACTAGACCTCTTGACCTGTTTTTATTAAGGTTCGCTGCTGATGTGGATATCCATAGTGGAAATACCCAATTATCTGGGGTAATGGCCTATGGTGTTGGTAAAAAAGTACTTGTTAGAGCAATGAATGGTCAAATTGCGCCTGAAACATTAAAACAAATTGTGAACTGGCAATGGCCTGTGAACAGTATCCAGTTAAAAGATATTGATTTTAATTATAAAAAAGAGCAAGGTTTCGCTGCAGTTGATGGTCAATTGCATTGGGGTGGTGGTGCTTTAATTTATAATATTGGTGACCGTCAAGACCGGATGAATATGCCTTCTTTAAATGGGCAATTAACGGATCAAAATGGTCAATTACAGATTGATATACGTGATCAACGCAGTCAAAAAATGGCAAATCTTCTATTAGATGCCAATATGATGCTTGATGTGCAGCTTACACAAAGATTATTACTGAATATTCCGTCTTATGATGGAAAAGCCGGTTTAGATACTTTTGTCATTAGTTCTCGTCAACCCTTAATACAAGGGGGTAACTAATAATGAAAGTATGGATTGAGAAATTACAGCAACTACAATGGCAAAAATTAGACCGGTTAAGTGTTGTCGTATTTGCCTTTTTAATTTTATGGCTGTGTTGGAAATTGGCTTCATTATTTTGGTGGGTCATTGCACCTCCCCAAATGATGCAATTCGATCGGGTAGAGTTGGGATCACAGCAGCCGCAAATTCCTAACATTAGTACTTTTTCGATTTTTAATGAACCTTCAGCCAATGCAGCTCAGGAAAATGTCAACCTAGAATTGCAGGGTGTGATGGTGGGCTATCCGAACCGTTTTTCCTCAGCGGTTATTAAGCTTGATAATACTGCTGACCGATATCGGGTGGGGGAAACAATAGGCTCTACATCTTATCAGTTGGCAGAAGTTTATTGGGATCACGTTATATTGCGTCAAGGTAATGGCAGTACTCATGAACTTCAGTTCAAAGGTTTGCCAAACGGTTTATATCAGCCCATGACGCCAGATGCTTCACAACCAACTGCTATAGCGTCTCAACCATCGGCACCTGTTAATACGACTCAAGAAGCGCTTGGACAGGCTATTCAGCAAATGCAAGGGAACCGTGAACAATATCTACGTGATATGGGCGTAAGCGGTAACTCAAGCGAAGGTTTTGAAGTTACAGAACGTACACCCACTGCGCTTCGAAATAAGTTAGGTTTAAGGCCGGGTGACCGGATTGTTTCTTTAAATGGTCAAACGGTTGGGCAAGGACAAACGGATGTGCAGTTACTTGAACAAGCTCGTCGAGCTGGGCAAGTGAAAATAGAAATAAAACGTGGTGATCAAGTGATGACCATACAACAAAATTTTTAGTGATAACACGTCACCATAAGAGTTAGGAATTATCGCAAGTTATGGCTTTATTGAATCATCAACGTCCACTTTGGGCATTACTTGCAGCAGCCCCATTGATTGCGACAGTGAGCAGCAGCGTCTATGCCCAGACATGGAAGATCAATTTACGTGATGCTGACTTAACTGCATTTATTAATGAAGTTGCAGACATCACGGGGAAAAACTTTGCAGTAGATCCGCGAGTGCGTGGCAATGTCACAGTAATATCGAATAAACCCCTCAATAAAGATGAAGTTTATGATCTGTTTCTTGGGGTCTTAAATGTAAATGGGGTTGTGGCAATTCCTTCTGGGAACACCATCAAATTGGTGCCAGATAGCAATGTTAAAAATTCGGGAATTCCTTACGATTCTAGAAATAGACTGCGTGGTGATCAAATTGTCACTCGAGTCATTTGGCTTGAAAATACCAATCCAAATGACTTAATTCCAGCACTTCGCCCTTTAATGCCACAATTTGCACATATGGCTGCGATAGCAGGCACTAATGCGCTGATTGTTTCGGACCGAGCTGCGAATATCTATCAACTTGAAAATATCATTCGTAACCTTGATGGTACGGGGCAAAATGATATTGAGGCAATAAGCCTCCAATCGAGCCAAGCGGAAGAAATCATTACTCAACTTGAGGCAATGAGCGCAACTGGAGCTTCGAAAGATTTTAGTGGTGCACGTATTCGTATTATTGCAGACAACCGAACGAATCGTATTTTGGTAAAGGGTGATCCTGAAACACGTAAGCGCATTCGCCACATGATTGAAATGCTGGATGTGCCTTCAGCAGACCGTTTAGGGGGCTTAAAAGTTTTTCGACTGAAATATGCGAGTGCAAAAAACTTATCTGAGATTTTACAAGGTCTCGTAACAGGGCAGGCTGTTTCTTCGTCAAATAGTAATAATGGTTCTTCTAACTCGTCGAATCCGATCAATAATTTAATGGGTAATAACCAAAATTCAAACTCAACAAATTCAGGTTCAACTGGTACATCAATTTCCACTCCTTCAATAAACCTGAATGGTAATTCAAATAACAACAATCAGAACAGTATCTCTAGCTTTAGCCAAAATGGTGTGAGTATCATTGCGGATAATGCCCAAAACTCGTTAGTGGTTAAGGCTGATCCACAATTAATGCGTGAAATTGAATCTGCTATCCAGCAACTCGATGTTCGCCGTCAGCAAGTTTTAATTGAAGCTGCCATTATTGAAGTTTCAGGAGATGATGCAGATCAACTCGGAATTCAATGGGCGCTAGGTGATCTATCTAGTGGAATAGGCTTGCTTAGCTTCAGTAATGTGGGTGCAAGTTTATCTTCTATTGCTGCTGGTTATTTGTCTGGTGGTTCGGCTGGAGCGGCATCCGCTATTGCTGGTGGTGCCAATAAAGGTAATGGTGCAACTTTTGCTGTAGGTAATTTTGAGAATTCCCGTAAGGCTTATGGTGCATTAATTCAAGCCCTCAAAGCTAACACCAAATCAAATTTACTTTCGACACCATCCATTGTGACTATGGATAATGAAGAGGCTTATATTGTTGTAGGTCAGAACGTTCCATTTGTAACAGGGTCGGTCACTACGAACAGTACAGGTATCAATCCATACACAACTGTTGAACGCAAAGATGTCGGGGTGACATTAAAAGTTGTTCCACATATCGGTGAAGGTGGTACGGTTCGTCTCGAAGTTGAGCAAGAAGTTTCGAATGTTCAGACCAGTAAAGGTCAGGCAGCCGATTTAATTACTAATAAACGTGCTATTAAAACTGCTGTATTGGCCGAGCATGGACAAACAGTTGTTTTAGGTGGTTTGGTGTCTGATGATGTTGAGCTCAGTCGTCAAGGTATTCCTGGGTTAAGCAGCATTCCATACCTAGGTAGGTTATTCCGTTCAGACAGCAGAAGTAATACGAAGCGTAATCTTCTTGTCTTTATTCATCCAACAATTGTGGGTGATGCAAATGATGTGCGCCGTTTGTCTCAGCAGCGCTATAATCAGCTTTACAGCTTGCAATTGGCGATGGATCAAAATGGCAATTTTGCTAAACTGCCTGAGCAGGTCGATGATGTCTATAATCAAAAGATGACACTGCCAAGTGTTACCTCTCAGCCAAAAAATTATCAACAAGTTCCTTCGGGTGGAAAAAGCTCGACAGTAACCACACCCGTAGCAGTGGAACCTGTGGTTCGAAAGCAAACCTTACAGTTGCCTGAGCCTGAAATTAATCGTACTAAAAATACAGTAACAACAACGACACTGCGTCCAAGCACAGCGCCGTAGTAGCATGTTATGATTGATAAAAAGTGAAATAGGACATATACATGACTTGGAAATTACAAGCAATTACTGGCGAAATTACTGGCCAAGAAATTAGTATTGATCGTGATATGTTGGTAGGGCGCCATCAAGATGCTGATGTGTTGTTGCAAGCTGCTGAAATTTCACGTCGCCACGCTGCATTGCTTTTAAAAGATCAATTGCTATGGGTGCAAGACCTTAATTCATCGAATGGCACATTCATAAACGATATTCGTATTGAGCAAGAAAAACAGCTGCATGATGGTGATATTGTTCAATTTGCTAGCTTTAAATTTTCTGTATTAGCGCCTGTGCAGGAAATAGAGGATTTGCCTGAAATTGAAGTAGAGCCTGTAAATACGGCTCCATCTCAAGATTTAAGCGATCAAGGGATGCCAAGCCTTACAGAGCGTGCTGCTGAAATAGAAGTCAGTCGCGATGGTATGCCGCAGAATATCTCTATTCCAAAACCTGCACCGATCCCGGAAGGTGTAGATGTTAATGTACAACCACAACAGACACCAGTTGCCTTTGATGAGCCTGTTTCTCGTGTTGCTGAAGAAAAAGAGCAACAGAAGAATGCCTCAGTTGGTTTGATCACTATTATTATTTTAGTAATCTTAGCTTTATTGGCATGGTTGTTCTTTAAATAATCCGTTGGTGCTTTTACAATCAAGGCATGCTAAACGCATGCCTTTTTAATTTTGAGTATAAGAAGATGTCTGTTGCACAACTAAATAAGCGCGATTTAATTTTATTTGACCTTGATGGAACGTTAGTTGACTCTGCAGCTGATTTATATCGATCCATGAATTTAAGTTTACAAGCGCTAAGTTGGCCATCGGTAACTGAAGCACAAATACGAGAATGGGTAGGTAAAGGAGCTTCAAAACTTTGTGAAAGTGTTTTGCTTCATATATTTGGAAAATTAGATACCGAACAACATAAAGTTTTATTACAAAAATTTGTGGATGTATATGGTGCGGAGCTTTGCGTAAATACTCAAATTTATCCTGGAGTAACTGAGTTTTTAAAGCATTGTAAAGCTTTGAATATAAATATGGCATGTGTTACCAATAAGCCTGTGCAACTTGCTCAAGGATTACTTGATGCATTGGAACTTTCTTCTTATTTTCAAGTTGTATTGGGTGGTGATAGCTTGCCAGAGAGAAAACCACATCCATTGCCTTTGTTACATTGTATGCAAAGTTTAAAGATATCTGCTTCGCACGCGCTAATGATTGGCGATTCAAGTAATGATATTGAGGCTGCACGCCGCGCGGGAATTGATTGTATTGTGGTTAGCTATGGCTATAATCATGGAGAAAATATCTATGATTGCCAACCTCAGCAAGTGGTTGATAGTTTGGCTGAGTTAATTATCTAATGAGTGAAATGGAGATCAGCATGAATAAGCGTATGGTTTTTCGATGGCGTGTCTAAATCGAAACTAGAAAAACACCGTTTTAAATCGAAACCATATTAGAGAAAAATTCATGACTACATTAGCGCAATTTGAACAACTTAAAGCATCAGGTTACAACACGATTCCAGTTTATCGCCAGCGTTTAGCAGATACGGAAACACCTCTATCTGTTTTTGCTCGTTTTAAGGACCAAAAACAAGCTTATTTATTTGAGTCGGTTGAAGGTGGTGAAAACTGGGCGCGCTATTCCATGATCGGTTTAGGTGAATCGACAGTTTTTTCATGTAATGCAGGGGTCTTGTCTATACAGCATGCTGATGGTTCGATCACACAAGAAGATTGTCTAGATCCATTTCAATATATTCGTGAATTTCAGAAGCAATTTACAGTGCCACCAGCTGAGCTTCTGCCAGCATTACCAAGTTTTACTGGCGGGCTAGTTGGTTATTTGGGCTATGATGCAGTTCGTTATATTGAGCCACGCTTAAAGAATGTACCTGCGGCTGATCCAATTGCGTTACCAGACTTGTGGTTGATGCTATCAAAGACAGTCATTGTTTTCGATAACCTTAAAGATACTTTATTTTTAATTGTCCATGCTGATACAACGCAGGCACATGCTTATGAAGATGCTCAGCAAAAGTTAGATCAATTAGAGCAGTTATTAGCTACACCAGTGAGTTTGCAAGCTAAGCCGCATACACCGCCTCATTTTGAATCGATTACGGGTAAGGCTAAGTTCCTTGAAACAATCGAGAAGGTAAAAGAATACATTAGAGCGGGCGATGTGATGCAGGTTGTTCCGGGCCAGCGTATGGTTTCGGACTTTGATGGTGAGGCTTTGCAAGTTTACCGTGCTTTACGTCATTTAAACCCTTCACCTTATTTGTTTTTGGTGCAGGGTCAGACCATTACAGATAACAAACCATTCCATATTGTAGGATCATCACCGGAAATTCTTTCTCGACTAGAAAATGGTATTGCGACAGTCCGCCCACTTGCAGGTACAAGACCGCGTGGAAAAACTAAAGAAGAAGACATCGCTTTAGAGAAAGATTTACTTTCTGATGAAAAAGAAATAGCAGAGCATTTAATGTTGATTGACCTTGGTCGAAATGATGTTGGTCGAGTTTCTAAAATTGGTAAGGTCAAAGTTACTGATCAAATGGTGATTGAGCGCTATTCGCATGTCATGCACATTGTTTCAAATGTGCAAGGCGAAGTTCGTGATGATATCGATGCCTTAGATGTATTTAAGGCAACCTTTCCAGCAGGTACTTTATCTGGTGCACCGAAAATTCGTGCAATGGAAATCATTGATGAAGTTGAGCCTGTTAAGCGAGGCGTTTTCGGCGGGGCAGTGGGGTATTTAGGATGGCATGGTGAAATGGACATGTCGATTGCAATCCGTACGTGTGTTATCCGTGATAAAAAGGTGTATGTGCAGGCTGGAGCGGGCCTGGTTGCTGACTCAAACCCTGAATCAGAATGGAATGAAACACAAATAAAAGCTCGCGCAGTGATCAAAGCGGTTGAATTATCGTCAAACGGATTGATTTTATGAGTTTTTAGCGATTTTTTTAAAAAAACCACTTGCATCGTTTGGAAGTTTTGCTAAACTGCACACCGTTCCGATACGAAACGTACGAAACACTAAGAAGCGCCGGCATAGCTCAGTTGGTAGAGCAACTGACTTGTAATCAGTAGGTCCACAGTTCGAATCCGTGTGCCGGCACCACCTAAAAGTGTGAAGTTGTTAAGTGAAGAATAACACTGAAATAAGTGTGAAGTGGTGAGATTCCCGAGCGGTCAAAGGGGGCGGACTGTAACTCCGCTACGAAAGTTTCGAAGGTTCGAATCCTTCTCTCACCACCATTAACTTCGATTGAAGTGCTAAGTATACCAGCATCGTGCGGGAGTAGCTCAGTTGGTAGAGCGGCAGCCTTCCAAGCTGCATGTCGCGAGTTCGACCCTCGTCTCCCGCTCCATCGAAGGATAATCGCTCTTATAGCTCAGTGGTAGAGCACTCCCTTGGTAAGGGAGAGGTCTCGAGTTCAAATCTCGATAAGAGCTCCAGATACAGTTTAGTAGATTTTCTACAAAGATTTAAAAAGCAGGCTTATTAGTCTGCTTTTCAAGTATTGGGTGTTTGATTTTTTAGGCGATATGTCGATGCTGGGTCTTACTCAGAATTGTGTTCGACGTAAACGAGGACTATAAACATGGCTAAGGCTAAGTTTGAACGTAATAAGCCACACGTAAACGTGGGCACAATCGGTCACGTTGACCATGGTAAAACAACTTTAACTGCTGCGATTGCAACTATTTGTGCAAAAACTTACGGCGGTGAAGCGAAAGATTACTCACAAATCGACTCAGCACCTGAAGAAAAAGCACGTGGTATTACAATTAATACTTCACACGTAGAATACGATTCTCCAATCCGTCACTACGCTCACGTAGACTGCCCGGGCCACGCCGATTATGTTAAAAACATGATTACTGGTGCTGCTCAGATGGACGGCGCGATCCTTGTATGTGCTGCGACTGATGGTCCAATGCCACAAACTCGTGAACACATCCTTCTTTCTCGTCAGGTTGGTGTACCTTACATCATCGTATTCTTGAACAAGTGTGACCTTGTTGATGATGAAGAATTACTTGAATTAGTAGAAATGGAAGTTCGTGAACTTCTTTCTACTTATGACTTCCCAGGTGATGACACTCCAGTTATCCGTGGTTCTGCGCTTAAAGCGTTGGAAGG
>NZ_FODU01000002.1:0-388996 GCF_900110445.1 Acinetobacter sp. yr461 | reverse complement strand
ATCTAATACGGAAGGATAAAATCATGAGTATTTTAGTTATCGCTGATCACAACAACCAAGTACTTAACGGTGCTACTTTAAACGTTGTTGCTGCAGCACAAAAAATCGGTGGTGATATTACTGTATTAGTTGCTGGTTCTGGTGCTCAGGCAGTTGCTGATGCTGCTGCTAAAGTTGCTGGTGTAAGCAAGGTTTTACTTGCTGACAATGCTGCTTATGCAAACCAGTTAGCTGAAAACGTAGCTGCTTTAGTTGCTGATTTGGCTAAAGGTTACAAATACGTATTAGCTGCTTCTACAACAACTGGTAAGAACATTCTTCCACGTGTTGCTGCTCTTCTTGATGTAAGCATGATTACAGATATTATTTCTGTTGAATCTGCTAACACATTCAAGCGTCCGATCTATGCAGGTAACGCGATTGCAACTGTTCAGTCTGACGAAGCAATCATTGTTGGTACTGTTCGTGGTACAGCATTTGATCCAGTCGCTGCTGAAGGTGGTTCTGCTGCGATTGAAGCAGTAAGTGAAGCCAAAGATGCGGGTATTTCTAACTTCGTATCTGAAGAAATCGTTAAGCTTGACCGTCCTGAATTGACAGCTGCTCGTATTGTTGTTTCTGGTGGTCGTGGTGTAGGTTCTGGTGAGAACTATCATAAAGTACTTGACCCATTAGCTGACAAGCTTGGTGCAGCACAAGGTGCTTCACGTGCAGCAGTTGATGCAGGCTTTGTACCTAACGACTTCCAAGTTGGTCAAACTGGTAAAATCGTAGCGCCTGATCTTTATGTTGCTGTTGGTATTTCTGGCGCGATTCAGCATTTAGCTGGTATGAAAGATTCTAAAGTTATTGTTGCAATCAACAAAGACGAAGAAGCTCCAATCAACAGTGTTGCTGACTACTGGTTAGTTGGTGATTTGAACACTGTGGTACCAGAGTTGGTAAGCAAGTTGTAATTTACAGCTTGTCACTTATTCAAAAACGCCCTTGTGCTATAAATAGCCAAGGGCGTTTTTTATTTAGATCATCATTATGAATATCATTTTTTCTACTTCCGTAGAGGCTCATCAATTGCATCAATCACTTGTGAGATTGGCAAGGGCAGATATGGCGCGAGATTATTTGTGTATTCGATCGAAAAGTCAGCATGGCCTGTCAAATATTAAAGTGAACCGGTTGCACATGGGCATCATTTTGCATGGTCAACAGCAACTAAATATTCAAACAAAACAAATCAATTTAAGTGCTGGCAACTTGTATATCGTGAAACCAGATACGATTATTGATGCAGTTAATCTACCAGATCCAGTGACGGGTGAATACTTAACCATTCTTGTACCCATGTGTGAAGAGGTGATTCAAGCTGCACAGATGATTTGGGCTAAGCCGATTGTAGACAAAACTGAAGCTATATTAAAATTTTCAATCGATGATTTTTCTACACATCTAGCTGAGTGGCGGACAGCTTTGTTTGATAACGATCTGGTGAAAGCACGTTTATGTATTGCCTCTATACTTGTACAGCTGTGCCAACAGCATTATTCGGATGTATTAATTGTACCTCCACCTAAATTGGCAAAAATAATTCATGACTGGGTAATAGAGAGTCCACAGCACCATTGGCAATCTAGCGAGATTGAAATGCGTTTAGGTTTGAGTAGTGCAACACTTCGCCGCAAACTTAAGCATGAAGAAACATCCTTAAGAGAAACGATTACTCAGGCACGTCTTGCTTATGCACTTGGGCTGTTATATTCAAATAAGTTGCCCATGAAAACTATTGCAGCAAAATCTGGATATCAATCCGTTGCTATTTTTCGTGAACGCTTTATAGAGCGTTATGGTGTAGACCCAACTGTGTTAGCTGCCTAATAATTCAATTTGAGCGATTCACACCGATTTTTGAGCGATTTAGATAGATAAAAATGGATAGAGTTGAGGTATTAAAATACTAAGGATTCTATTGTGAAATTATTAAAATCAATTGCGATATTATGGCTAGCAAGCGCCAGTGTTATCACACATGCTCAACAAAATTCCAGCGTTCATCAGGTTGATGGTTATTTTTTACAACCTGTAGGCAATCTCAAAGTAACAGCATTATTCGATGGAGAACTAGGATTACCTCGTAGTGATTTATTGGGTATTTCAGCTGAAAAAGCGAATCAGTTGTTTACAGAAAATTTTGTTCCTGTAGATGAACATAATCATATTGTCACAGATTTCTCTGCCTATCTTGTACAAACACCTACACAAAACATTTTAATTGATGCAGGTACTGCAAAATGTTTTGGTCCAACCTTGGGCTATGTACGTGAAAATCTGAAGAAGGCAGGTATACAACCTGAACAAATAGATACGATCTTGATTACACATGCTCATCCTGATCATTTATGTGGAATTACGCTAGATGGCAAAATGGCTTATCCGAATGCCAAAGTTTATTTGGCTAAAGAGGATGTGGATTTTTGGACGTCGACTGTTAATGAAGCAAAAGCCACTGATTTTTTTAAGCCAATATTTAAAATGACCAGAGATGCATTAAAGCCTTATCAGGAGGCTGGCCGATTGATTGCTTTTACTAAAGCTTCTTTTAATGTACCGAATGTTCAACTCATAACGACTCATGGGCATACGGAAGGTCATTCATCTTATTTGGTAGATGGACAGAAAGGACAAAAGTTCTTAGGTCTAGGTGATGTTGTGCATTATGCAGCAGTGCAATTTCCTTACCCCGAGGCAAGTTATAAACCTGATACTGACTCTAAGCATGCGGTCACGGTCCGTAAAAAGATCTTTGAGCAAGCCTATAAAAATCAGTGGTGGATAGGTGCTGCACATATAGCTTTTCCTGGCATAGGACATATTGGTAAAAATTCAAAAGGATATCAGTGGGTTCCTGCTCAATATCGACCTGTAAAATAAAAACTCTAAAATGATTTTTAAAGAAATCAGAAGAATAATAGATTTGACTAAAAACAAGAATGTTCAAGCTAAATATCGTTGAACCAAGCTAATTAAAAAAGTTTTATTTTTAAGAATAAATAAAAAGTGCTCTCTAGGGAGCACTTTTGTGTTGGTTGTATTTTAGTCGAATTGTGCAGTTTTTAAAAATACATTTAAAAGCAGAAATGTCTAATTTTAACTTGTTAATTCTAATGGAATTTTTATTGTAAAAAAATGCTATTTTCAGATTGTTAAACTCCCAGTTAATGAGCAGTTTGTGCTATAGTATACAGCTATATTTTTTTCGACTTTAGTTCAGTTTTCGGAACTAAATTTTTTGCAAGATCAAGACATATAAGCAGATGGAAATTTCTATCTGTAAGAAGGAGTATGCATGAGCGTATCGGAAATCCGACCGATTGCCATTGAGGATGAACTCAAGCATTCATATTTAGATTACGCGATGAGTGTAATCGTATCTCGTGCATTGCCGGATGTGAGAGACGGTCTAAAACCTGTTCACCGTCGTGTGCTATTTGCCATGCACGAATTGGGCAATGACTATAACAAAGCCTACAAGAAATCTGCACGTGTTGTTGGGGACGTAATCGGTAAATATCACCCTCATGGTGACTCAGCTGTTTATGAAACCATTGTACGTATGGCTCAGGACTTTAGCTTACGTTATTTATTGGTAGATGGTCAGGGTAACTTCGGTTCGATTGATGGCGATAGCGCAGCTGCAATGCGTTATACCGAAGTCCGTATGACAAAGTTAGCGCATGAACTTCTTGCAGATCTAGAAAAAGACACTGTTGACTGGGAAGATAACTACGACGGATCTGAGCGTATTCCTCAGGTGGTTCCGACACGTGTTCCAAACTTGCTAATTAATGGTGCTGCCGGTATTGCTGTTGGTATGGCAACAAACATGGCACCACACAACATGACAGAAGTTGTGAATGCATGTTTAGCCTATGCCGACAATCCGAATATCTCGATTGAAGGATTGATGGAATATATTACTGGTCCTGATTTCCCTACAGGCGGTATTATTTACGGTAAATCAGGTATTGTTGATGCTTACCGTACAGGTAAAGGCCGACTACACATTCGTGGTAAGTACCATTTCGAAGAAGATGAAAAGACAGGTCGTATAACCATCGTCTTTACTGAAATTCCATATCAAGTTAACAAAGCAAGAGTTATTGAGCGTATTGCCGAGTTAGTTAAAGAGAAAAAACTTGAAGGTATTTCAGAGCTTCGTGATGAGTCTGACAAAGACGGGATGCGTATTGCGATTGACTTGAAACGCGGTGAAAACGCCGAAGTCATTGTAAATAACTTATTCTTAAATACACAGCTTGAAAACTCATTCAGCATCAATATGGTTTGTCTTGACAATGGACAACCAAAATTGATGAATCTGAAAGATATTATTGCGGCATTTATTCGTCACCGCCAAGAAGTAGTGACACGCCGTACCATGTTCGAATTGCGTAAAGCACGTGAACGTGGTCATATCTTGGAAGGCTTAACCGTTGCCTTAGCCAATATTGATGAAATTATCGAAACCATTAAAACTTCTGCTAACCCAGCTGAAGCGCGTGAGCGTTTACTTACAGGTGAGTGGGCTGGCGGTGGTGTTGTTTCTTTACTCGAAAAAGCTGGTGCTATTTCTGTTCGCCCAGATGAAATCGAAGGTGAAAACCCAGATCGTCCATTTGGCTTATCTGAATCGATTTATCGTCTATCTCCAACGCAAGTAGGTGCAATTTTAGAGTTGCGTTTACATCGTTTAACGGGTCTTGAGCAAGACAAATTACATGCTGAATATACTGAAATTTTAGGTCAAATTGCTGAACTTACTGCAATTCTTAATGATTTCAATTTATTGATGGCTGTGATTCGTGAAGAATTAGCACAAGTTTTACAACAGTATGGTGATGGACGTCGTACGGAAATTATTGAATCGCGTATTGATTTTAGTCGTGAAGATTTAATTCCAGAAGAACAAGTTGTATTAACGGTTTCACAAACAGGTTACGCAAAAACTCAACCGCTTTCTGACTATCAGGCTCAGCGCCGTGGTGGACGTGGTAAGTCTGCAACTTCAATGAAGAGTGATGACTTTATTCAACATCTCATTGTAGCTTCAAACCATGCGACTGTGCTGTGTTTTACTAACGTAGGTAAAGTATATCGCCTTCGCGTATTTGAAGTGCCTCAAGCATCACGTGGTGCAAAAGGCCGCCCGATTATAAACTTGTTACCTTTAGATGCGAACGAAACAGTAACTGCGATCTTGCCGTTAACAGAGTTCCTAGAAAACCATTACGTATTTATGGCAACAGCTTCAGGTACAGTTAAACGTGTTGATTTAGAGCAGTTCTCTAACATTCGTTCAAATGGCTTACGTGCAATTGAACTTAATGAAGAGGATACCTTAATTGGTGTTGCGATTACTGATGGTAATCAGCAAATCATGTTGTTCTCGAATGAAGGTAAGGCAATTCGTTTTGCTGAAACCGATGTGCGTTCAATGGGTCGTACTGCTAAAGGCGTCCGTGGTATGCGCGTTAGCATTGCAAGCAACACTTTAAGTGAAGAAGATGCAGAAATTGAAAATGATGAATCTGATGATAATGAAGATTCAGCAGAGTTAAGTGTAGTAAGTCGCATCGTATCACTTGTTGTTGTTCCTGAAACGGGTGAAGTGCTGTGTGCGAGTGCCAATGGTTATGGTAAACGTACTCCTGTAAATGACTTCCCAACCAAAAAACGTGGTGGTAAGGGTGTTATTGCAATTAAGACAAGTGAACGTAATGGTGAGCTTGTGGGTGCGGTATCTATTGATGAAAGCAAAGAACTGTTGCTTATTTCTGATGGCGGTACATTAGTTCGTACTCGTGCAGCAGAAGTTGCAATGACTGGTCGTAATGCACAAGGTGTACGTCTAATTCGTTTAAGCGAAGAAGAAACCTTGGTGGGTGTTGTGTCTATTGAAGCGGTTGAAGATGAAGAAGAGTTTCTCGAAGGAGAGGTTGATACTTCAGAATTAGATACCGAAGATGCAGTGTCTACGAATGACGATGCATCAGAAGAGTAAGTAGAAATTAAATAAAAAAAGGAAGCGTAAGCTTCCTTTTTTTATTGGCGGCTTATTTGGAGTTATGAAAGATAAATAGATCATAATTTCGATAATGTAATGTTTTAACAGAGGGATCTTTAGTCGCAAAATTATTGGGTTGACTCACTAAAATAAGATCTTGCTTTTGCTTTAAAGCATTTTGAAGCTGTTGCTCACTCCATAAGTATTTTTTGCGTTGTGGTTCAAACAACAAACCATCTTTAATTTCTAAAGAGGCACTATCTGAATGCACGGCATCCCATTGGTTTACAATATATACAGGCTGTTTTAGGTGTAAAAGAAATGGAACATCATAGAAATAGTAATTGTAGAAAACTATTTTTGTTGATGGTGTCATATATTCAGCAAAACTCGTTTGTCCCACATTATTTTTGGTATCTAAAATACGAACGGCAAAAGGAACTGAACTACACAGAACAATTAAACTAATAAAAATATAGTTCAAATAGTTTAATTTCTGATTTTTATATAAACAGACTAAAGCCAGTGGAAGCACAATTAATAGAGCACCAATTGTATAAATGAATAGGGCTTGGTTTTGGAAAAAGGGTTGATGTGCACGAATGAAATGCGGTGTAGCAGTAATACCTATTCCGACAAGCATAATAAATATAGGTACACCCCAAACCTGTAATTTAGTTTTGTAGTCGCTTTCAATCACTTGATTAATAACGAGTGCCAAGAAAATAGCGAGCGGGGGCACAGCTGGTAAAATATAGCCTGCTAGTTTAGACGGAGGAATAGAGAAAAAAATGGTGACAGAAATAAACCACCATATAAGCAGGGCAAGTAAAGTGGATTGTTTATAATTTTGAAATACGGTTTTAATAGATTGAAATCTACTCGCAAAAATCCATGGTAAGTAACTGACAAATAAAATAAGCAGATAGAAATACCATGGTTGCTTATTATTAAACTCTTTTGAACTAAATCGGCTAAACTGCTGGTCTATAAAGAAATAATGTAAAAATTGAGGATATTTAAGTTGAACTGCATATAGCCATGGACTAACCAGTAATATAAATAAAAGAATAGCAAAAGGGTTAAGCAATGAAGGAATTTTTTTCCATTGTTTCGTGTAGAGCAACCATGGTAAGAGAATCATACCGGGAATTAATACACCAATCAGGCCTTTACTTAAAAATGCTGCTGCACCCGCAAAATACCCTAAAAACAAAATAGATTTACGTGCTGAAATTGTGAAATCAACAAAACATAAAACACTTACTGTAATCCATGAAGCTAGGAGTAGATCATGGTTAATATATTCGCTACTACCAAAAAACAATAAATTGGTACCTAAAATAATGGCAGTAAGCTGTGCTACACGTTCTGAAATATGCTTTCTAACAAATAAGAATAGGCTGACTAGCATGAGTGTAGCTGCTAATACTGGAACTAATCTCAACACCCAAATATGCATACCGAAAAGCTCCATAAATATAGAACTTAACCAGTGTAATAAAGGGGGCTTATGCATAAATGGCAAACTATTGATGCGGGGAATTAACCAATCGCCCGATTCAAACATAGATCGACTAATGTCTCCGTAGCGTCCTTCATCTGGTACAGAAAGAGGTCTTATCCAAGATAAAACAAATAGCCAAATCGGTAAAAATATTAATAAGAATTTGGAACTACGAAGCCATTGCTGCATACATAATCCTTAATGTTGAAATGCAAAAAAGCGGTTAAGCAAGAAAGTCACAATTGAAGTCAGGACAATAGCCACACAAACCAAAGTTGAAACTGGGGTGCTGAAATACAGATTAGAAAGTAAGAGAAAGCTCTCGTTGAATAAAAAACCTAATCCAGCGACTAAAGTAAATTTGGGTAATGTTTGTCGATGAGCAATATGCTGTGCTTTAAAAGTAAAAATACGATGCCCAAAATAGCTCACCCAATAGGCAAGTAGAAAGGCAATTAAATTTGCATACTGCAATGCAATGTTTCGTTTAAACAAGAGCATGACAATACTATAGTGGGTAAGCGCCGCTGCGGCCCCAGTAGTGGTAAACCGCGCGAGCTGAAAAATATGAGCAAACATTAGAAACTAGAGAACGTATTTTTTGATTGGGTGATAGCGTGTTCTTGCTTAATATGAGAATGTTCGGTTGAAACAATATATTTTGGTCGATTTTTAACTTCGGCATAAATTCGACCAATGTATTCACCTAAAATTCCAATGAATAACAATTGAATGCCACCTAATAAAGTCATGCCTGCTGCAAGTGTTGCCCAACCAGGCACAGAGATTCCTTCAATCAGTGTTTTAATAATAATCCAAACACCGTAACTCATAGCGCCTAAAGCCAATAGGGCACCTAAATAAATACAAATACGTAAAGGTAAATCTGAAAACCCAGTTAAACCAGACATCGCCAGATTAAATAATGCTTTCACATTAAAACTAGAACGGCCATGTTGACGATCTTGCTCGGAGAAATTGATCCCGATACTTTTAAAACCGACCCATGCATAGAGACCTTTCATGTAGCGATTTTTTTCAGGTAATTGTTTAATTGCTTCAACAACTTTTGCATCAAGAAGCCTGAAATCACCAGCATTTTCAGGAATATCAATAGGAGAACTTAAGTTTAATATACGATAGTAACCTTGGGTTAAGGTCCGTTTTAGCCATGATTCAGTGGTACGATTACGAATGCCATAGACCATGTCATAACCATTTTTCCAGAGGTTAATCATGGTTGGAATTGCTTCAAAAGGATGTTGAAAGTCAGCATCAATCAGCAGGGCGACTTCTCCCGTCACATGGTCTAAACCAGCGCTTAAAGCAGCTTCCTTGCCAAAATTTCGTGATAATTCCAGCACAACTAAAGGATAATCTTCAATCATCGTTTGCAGGATCGGAATAGTATCGTCCTTGCTTCCATCATCGACCACTATGATTTCATAGCTAAGATTTTGTTGCTTTAAACTGTTTGCTAAAGCTGGAATAAATGTCTTTAAATTCTCTGCTTCGTTATAAGCGGGAACAACGCAGGATAAAAAAGGTTTTGTGCTCATTGCATTGCCCCTAGTCTGGTAAGTTGAATGCCATTTTTTTGGCAATCAAGAGGGAACTGATCAGAACAAAAATATTGGTATTCTTGGATGCGTGCATGCTGGATCGGATCTTGCTCACTTGGTGTAGAAAGTGAGGGATGGCACATAATCAGTAAGTGATCTTTTGCCTGAGCAAGCCAATATTGGTTAAGTTCGCCATAATCAGTTTGTTTAAAGTCATAGATACCAGCGAAATATTCATTTTGGCTAAACTGGTAGCTTTGGCATGCTTTTGCTAATGCATTTGAGCCAAGTGCAGAAAGCATATGAGTTTTAAAACGATAATGAGGTAGATAAATTGGATGTTGTAAATTACGTATCCAACCAGTGAACTTTTTATCTTTTAAAAGTTGCAGCAAAATATCCCGTATAAATGGAAATTGATGAATATGTTGGTGTCCATCAATGAAATCGGGTTGCTTTCCCATGACTGAAACAAATGCATCCCATTGCTCTTCAATACACTGGGTAATTAATTCACGATTAAGATTTGATGACCATGCACGAAGCATAAGAGCAGGTAATGAAAAAACTGTATTACCTGAATTGAATGCATGGGTAAAATTTAAATGTAAACCAATATCAATTTGATTCGAAAAAGGTTTAAGTTTGGCAGCAGCAGTTTCCCATAGTTCAGATTGGGTCATACATGAGGTCGCTTGAAGTGCTCCTCTTTCAATTAACTGAAAAATTGCATTAGATATCTCTGCATTCATTGCAAAGTCATCTGCGCAATAACATACCTTTGCCATATAAAATTCCGTCATAGAGCAGGGTAGTAGAGTTACCCTTTTAGGCTGCTGAAAAACTAAACAGTTTTACTATGTAGAAATTTCCTTAATTTCAACTTAAAGTTTTTTTAAGGTTTTATGACAATTGTTACTAATTAATAATTTGAATTTATTGGTTTTTTTATATTTTTATGGTCAATAGTTTTTAAGAAATGACTTTTAACTATAAGATTTTGTAGTAAATAAAAATATAATTTATGCTCCAAGTTTAGAAAACTCTTCACTTGGATGCTTTTAAACGTGAATATGCCAAGATTAAAAAAATAAGGCCGATTGTCGAAAGAAAAATCAGTTTTGGTATAACTGTGGCTAAAGGAACACCCATCTGGTTAAGTTGCACAAACATTTGTACCCCATGTGTTGATGGTAAGCACCATGCAAACCATTGTAACCACTCAGGCATTGCTTGATGAGGCCATGCAGTGCCTGTCAGTAAGAATAGGGGAACAGAGCTAAACACAATAATATGTCCAGCACGTTCTGGCATATCTAAAAGTGAGCCGATCAGCATGCCTAATCCAATCACACAACTAATAAAAATAGGAACGGTGACTAGCAAACCAGTAAAGTTCCCACCGTGTGGATAGTCATTGAACCACAAGGTAAAACCGAAAAGATAAAAACATCCTAAACAGCCAATGGTAAATATACTTGCAAAAATTCCAGCGAAGCGAACACCTGTAATTTTTTGGTGTTGTTCACGGTAGCTTGCGATTAGCATTGCTAAACCTAACACAATCGTTTGATGGATAATTAAACCTGCAACAGCTGGAAAAATATAACTTCCATATCCTGAAAGCGGGTTAAATAATGGGACTTGATGAATAGAAAGCGCAGGTTGGAAATGTGTGCGCTCTCCAAATCTTTCAATATATTCTTTTAATGTGGCTTCAATGGATGTAGCTAAGCCTAAACCAATTTCTTTAGTTTTTAAAAAGTTGGTTGTGCTCAGATATAAGCCAATCCCACCTGTTTCTCCTCGACGCAAGCTTTGTGTTAAGTTGCTTGGTAAAAGTAAAATACCATCGGCCTTTTGTTCACGAACCATTTGTTCAGCTTGTAAAAAATTACTTGTAACGGTAACAATATGAACATGCGGGCTATTTGCACTTTGGCCGATTAATTGAGAGGTTAATAGGCTTTGTTCTTCATCAACAATTACAATTGGAATTGATTCAGCACGTTCTGCTTTATAGGCAGTTGGATAAAAAAAGCTATAAAGAATGACCGATAAAATCAGAGTTGTGAAAACCGAACTATTACTAACAATATCTTTAAATGTTTGCCCATAAGCCTTTAAAAACTCTTTCATGGTGTTGCTCCCTGAATTAATTTTTTAAGCAGCAGAGAACTTAAAAAGAAGTAAATAAGGCAGTAACCCAGAAGTATTAAAAAGGGAATCATTGAAATAAAAAGTGGACTACCAATAACCCATTGTTCGGTTTGCAGCTTGGCATAAGGTGTATAGGGGATGATGAGTGACCAAAATTTAGTGAAAATCGGTGCATTATTTAAAGGCAAAGTAACGCCTGCAAAACTTAAAGATGAGCCACCATAGACGGCAATAAAGCCAAAAGTTTTACTTAAATTTTTAGTGGCAAGAATGACCGTACTGCTAATCAGAGCATAGGCAAAATAAAGTAAAAACTGTGCGACCAGCAATAAACTTAAGGAACCCGCTACGAACCAGCCACGGATTTCAACTAGCCAAAACATCCACAACCATGTCCATACACAAAAAATAAGGCTATAGAGCAAATTTTTCGCAAGTAAACCACTAATAAAATTTTCTCGGTTTACCCATTGAGTGAGGGTATTACGTTTTAGTTCTTGTCCAATTGCAAAAGCAACACAGCAGCATAGCAACAGATGCAATACGGCAGGAACCATAAATGGCTCTAAATAAAACTCATAGCTCATGCTCGGGTTGTAAAGCGTTGATACTTTTACATGAGCTGTAGGTACATCTAAATAGGGAATATTATTTGCAAGATAACTTTGGCCTGCGTAGTCTGCTAAAGCATTGAGGGTGCTTACCAGCATTGCTGAAGAAATAGTATTCCCCACACTAAAGAAAGACTGGTTAAAAGCGATACTGATTTGAGCATCTTGCGCTTTCACAAAGCGTTTTTCAGCGCCGTCTGGAATGAAAACATAACCCCAGATTTTAGTTTCGTTAAGTAATTGTTCCGCTTCAGTAGAGCTTGCCGTAATTGTTTTAATATCTACCGTATGATTCAACGAAAGATACTTTTCAATATTGCGGCTGAGTTCACTTTGGTCCTGGTCAATAATCGCAATCGGTAAATGTTCAGCTTTACCTGCGTAAAACATGCTGCTAAACAAAAAAATGATAAAAGCGGGGATAAGTGTCACCATGCACAAATCCCATTTATTGCTTTTTAGATAGTTTAGTTCACGTAATATACTGGCAAACATGCGTTATTTTTCTTCTTTAATTTTAAATAGAACACTCATACCCACTTTTAAATCTTGCACTGGTTTTTCAGGTACAAGATGAAGTTTAAAGCTACGAATATCATAGCCTCCAGTTTGGCGAGTAGTTTTTATAGTGGCAAATTCACCTTCAGCATCAATATTCTTAATTTTAAAAGTCACATTTTGATTCAGTGCAGGAATAAAACCTTCAAGGGTTTTATTTTTATAAACAGAAGCATATTGATTTTCACCCACGTTTAAGCTGACCCATAAATCATCATCTTCTAAAATGCTGACAACAGGCACACCCATAGCGACTAACTCGGAAGGCTTCCCGTAAGTTTTTGAAATTGTACCTGAAATAGGAGAGAATAAACGTGTCTCAGCCTCAAGTGCTTTTGCTTCGCCTACAGCTGCTTTTGCAATTTCAACCTGTGCATCTGCTGTAGATTTTTGCTGACTCGTACTACCTCGTTTTGCACGTGCATATTGTTGATAAGAGGCTTCACTTAATTCTTGTGCAGAAGTTTGAGCCGCTAGCATTTCATCTCGTCTTTGACGTGAAATTACCCCTTGTCTATATAAATTTTCCCCACGTTGGTAAGTGGTTTTTGCAAGGTTTGCTTGTGCTTTTGTGCTTTGCCAGTTGGCATAAAGAGTATCGATATTTTCTTGCTGAGAACCGCGGTCTACCGTAGATTGAAATGCTAAAGCTGATTGTAAAGCTGCTAAGGCTTGTTGCTTTTTAGCTTCTATTTCTGGGCTAACCAAGCGAACAAGTGGCTGGCCTTTGGAAATTTTCTGGCCTTCTTGCACATAAATTTCTTCAATACGACTTGGAACTTTTGTACTTACGTGAATAGTTTCGGCTTCAACGCGGCCTTGTAGTTCAATGGGTTTCGGCTGATAACTTTTCCATAAACCAAAAATAATTAAACCTAATAGTGCAATAATTACTAAGCCAATAATCAGTTTAAGCTTGGAGTTTTTAGGTGGCTGAGAGTCGCCGTTATTTATGTTTGATTCAGGGATGTCACTCGCTTGATCGTTTTTTTGAGATTGGTTAATTTCTACCGTATCCGCAGCAAGAGAATCCTGTTCTGAATGAGATGATTCTTGATTCATTTTATACTCCTATTAACGGATATAGTCGGTATGTGGTTGATTGACATAAGCTTTAAATTGATCAATTGAACCATGACTTTGCAATAGAGTCGCGAGTGACATGACATATTTATAGGCATTTAAAGCCATTTCAGTTTTTAAAGCACTTAAAGCATTTTGTGCATCAATCACTTGTGTTGCTGTACCCATTCCTTCACGGAAAGAAAGCTCTTGAATACGTAAGTTTTCTTGAGCGGCATTTACGTTTCTTTGTAAGAGTTGATGGCTTTGCTGAGCAGAGTTGAGTTCGTTATATGACTTATTCAGAAGTGCCTCAATTTCTTGCTTGGTACGTTCGGTCATAAGTTCAGAAGCATAACGCTTTAATTCGGCGGCATGGATATTCTTATTTTTATCTACACCTGAAAATAGGTTGTATTTTGCCATTACACCGACAATCCAGTTTTCATTTTCATCAAGGGCATATTCACCAAATGCAAAAAGACTTGGTTTTTTTGCGGCTTGTTGAGCTTGAATATTTACGTTAGCCAGTTGAGTATCCATCTGCATTTTTTGTACAAGGCTAGATTTTTGCGAATAACTAGTTAAAAGTGATTCTAGAGACTGGCTTGGAGTGTTATTTACAAATAACGGTGTACTTAAATCTACATTATTTTGTTGATGTAGAAGATTATTAAGGCTAAAGCGACTGGCGTTTAAGTTGGCTTGAGTACTTTGTAAAGTACGTTCCGCATTATTACGAGCCACTTCAAACTGCATGCGTTGCCCTTTACTAATAAATCCTTGTTGTTCGAGCTTTAGGGCATTGCTGTAATGTTTTTGCATGGCATTAAAGTTGAATAAACTACTTGCTACCAGTTGCTGTTGTAATTGAACATTAAAATAACTTTGTACAACTTCAAAGCGCTGTACATCTTGTTGCTGTTGACTTGAAAGTTCCGAACGCTGTGCTTGAATGTTGGCTATTTTTTTTGCACTGCTGGTTAAACCACCTGTATATAGGGGCATAACGACCGAAATAGAAGGGCGTACAACCTGATCTTCTATAGTCAGGTTCGCATAGTCGGGAAAGCGATTTATACCATCATGAATGGTTTGATTTGCACCTTCTTGAACTTGTCCCAGCACATCCGATGGAATGACATTGTTCCACTGTGAAAGTTTATCGTTGAATCCCTGGCTTAAATCATTCTCAAGCTTTTGTTTAAAAGAGGCGAGGGGTACGTCTGTTTCGCTATGAAAGGCATATGCTCTAACATTTAAATCTACTCGCGGTAACCCGAGTCCTTTTACTGCTTCAGCTTCTAGTTGAGATGCTTGCTGCAAAGCTTGATTAGCTTGAGTGCTATAAGAGCTTTTTAAAGCTTGTTGTTCTGCTTCAGCATAGCTTAAGCTTTGAGCATATAAATGATTTGTGAAAAAAAGTCCTAAGGCCAAAGCAAGATGCTTGGGTTTAAAGAAAAAGGGGCAAATAGACTGTCTATATCGATGTACTGGCATTTTAAATAACAATTTCTGGCATCCCTTATAGTTTAAATTTCTTGTTATTAAATTCAATTATCATCTTGTTTCTTATACATTTGTATAGAAATAAGATAGTTTAAGCTCCCTTTAATTTTTAAATATTATAAAGCCCATATTTTGTACTACATATCAAAGTATGTGAAATTATAATCACAAGTCAAGTTGATCTTTACTCAATGAAAATGTTTTAAACTGATAAAATCACAAATAAAAGCAAAGAAATAAATACAACAATAATTGAAAAAATGATCCTAAATACAGTCCAGCATTGAAATATTTACTTGAGAAGCTGCTGCAAGCTTAAGCAATCTGTGGTTAAATGCCATTTTTATTGTGTTTGACTTTATACAAGGGAAAAATCATGCGCGCGTACAATTTCTGTGCTGGTCCTGCTGCATTACCTACTGCCGTTTTAGAAAAAGCTCAACAAGAAATGTTGGATTGGCATGGTAAAGGTCTATCCATCATGGAAATGAGTCATCGTAGTGCTGACTATGTTGCTATGGCTGAAAAAGCTGAGGCAGATTTACGTAAGTTAATGAATATTCCAGAAAACTATAAAGTACTGTTTTTACAAGGCGGTGCGTCATTACAATTTTCTGCGATTCCTTTAAACCTTTTGGGTAAGAACAATAAAGCTGATTATATTGATACTGGTATCTGGTCTGAAAAAGCGTTAAAAGAAGCAAAACGTTATGGCGACATTAATGTTGTAGACGCTGGTATTAAAGTAGATGGTAAGTTCGCAATTTCTGAACAAAGTGAATGGAATTTATCTGACGATGCAGCCTATGTACATTATGCAGATAATGAAACGATTGGTGGCTTACAGTTTGCAGGAATTCCTGATGTAAAAGCGCCACTCGTTTGTGACTATTCATCAAGTATTTTATCTGCTCCATTAGATGTGACCAAGTTTGGTTTGATCTATGCTGGCGCACAAAAAAATATTGGTCCTGCTGGTTTAACAATTGTCATTATTCGTGATGACTTACTTGATCAAGCTAAACCAGAAATTCCAAGCATCTTGAAATATGGTGACCAAGCGAAAAATGGTTCTATGGTTAATACACCATCGACTTATGCATGGTACTTGTCTGGTTTGGTATTTGAGTGGTTACTAGAGCAGGGTGGGGTAGATGCTATCCATAAAGTTAACCTCGCAAAAGCTCAGTCATTATATGGTTATATCGACTCAAGCGATTTCTACAATAACCCGATTGCAATTCCAAACCGTTCAATTATGAATGTACCGTTTACCTTGGCAGATGAAGCTTTAGAAAAGCAATTCTTAAAAGAAGCGGAAGCAAACCATTTATTAAACTTAGCTGGACATCGCTCTGTCGGTGGTATGCGTGCAAGTATTTATAATGCCGTACCATTAGAAGGCGTACAGGCTTTAATCAACTTCATGGATGATTTTGCAAAGCGTAATGGTTAAGTAAATCAAAAATAAAGCCCTCAAATGAGGGCTTTATTTTTGAATAAATTTTATAAACTAAAAAGGAACTAAACCAAACTGGTGCATGAATATGGCAGCTAAAAACATACCCAATACAAAAAAGCAAAACGCACCAGTATCGACCTTTACGCGCAGGCTACTAGATTGAATGAGGCTGGTAGTTTGTTCGGGTATAATCTTCATTCAATAACCTAATTATTAAAATATTAGTGAAATTCAATTAGTTTCACCCTTTTTAGCACAAATAGTCGCCTGAATCCAGATATTACCGCGAATATATTCGCCAATATTAAAGTTTTTATACAAATCATTTTTGGTTGCAATGCGCACTAATATGGCAGGAAGATCATCTTCTAAAACCAAAGTAACATCATAAAGGGTATATTCTGCCCCCATAAATGTCATAGAAGTTTTACCAACGATATTACCTTGGAACCATGCTTCATCTTCTTGACCAAGAGTTTCACCATATAAATAAGCAACCATTTTTGAAAAATCAACGGTTACAGGTTCTTGATCTTCTGGAGTTTTTGGTTGCCATTCATTAATGAGCTCCTGTAAATTTTCAGGAGCAACACCATTATGTTCAGTCAAAATCGCATTTAATGCACGGTGATGTTTAATAGAGGCTGGGTCATCAACAACGATTTTTTCGCCTGCTGGAACAGGTTCTAATTCATAAGCCCATGCATTAAATTGAACTTGATAATCTTTAGTTTTGTCATATTGACAAGCGTTAACGCTAAATAAATTATCAAATGCATAAACCGTTGTATCTTTATTTAGTTTTAAACTTAAAACAGCTTGTGTCGAAGAGTCACAAGTAATGATACGTTCAATTTTCGCATTATATTGATATGGACTTTCAAAACTTGGAAAGGCTGTTTTGAGTGCGCGAGGTTTCTGATTTTCAACCGCAATAATCTGGTTGATTGTAACTTTTTGGTTTTGTGGGCCTTGAATCAACCAAAAAGATTGATCCATATCTTCTTCATGTTCACATAAGCCCATTGGCATTACGGGTGCATCAAGTGCTAGTCCTAACCATTTTGGTACATCTGTTTCGGGATGGGACGTCAATAGATTCCAATGTTCGCCATGACTACCAAAATTTTGGTCATTTACTTTAATAACTTCTGGACTGTTTTGATTTTTCATAAGCATGATGCTGTTGGGTTCACATTACTTGTTATATTAAATCGAGGGTGTTTGCTATTTTTCAAGTCACCATATGTAAATTCTCTTGTAAAAGCACATATTTAGTCATTGAAAGATAGATATTGCTGCTAATTATAAAATAAAAGGTAGATCTGGCTCTTAAAAAAACTTAAACACTAAATTAAAAATAAGTTTAATGTTTATTACTATTCACCTTAGAAAAGCATCTGTTAGACTTATATTTTTAATGGAAATAGAGAATAACTTGCTGCCATTTAAGCTATGGGTAGATGCAGATGCTTTACCAAGAATATTACGTGAAGTGATTTTGCGCGCATCAGATCGTTATCAATTAGAAGTCATCTTTGTTGCTAATCAAAATGTTGGGATTACGCCTTCTGTTCGCATCAAGTCAATACAGGTTTTAAGTGGTGCAGATCAGGCCGATAAAGAAATAGTTGATCGTATGATTGAAAATGACATTGTCATTACGCAAGATATTCCACTAGCGGCTCAAGTAATTGAAAAGGGTGGCGTTGCTATTCATCCCCGAGGTGAGGTTTATACAACTGCGAATGTTAAAGCCCGGTTACATCTACGTGACTTCATGGATACGCTTCGTGGCGCGGGTGTACAAACTGGTGGATCCCCACCTATTTCCGAGCGGGATAAGCGTGAATTTTCGAGTGCATTAGATCAAACAATTTTAAAGCAAAAACGTAAAACAGCTAAGTGAGCATCGCATGCCATCGCAAACCAATTTGGCTTTAACCTATGCCTTGTTAGTGTTTATATGGGCAACAACTCCATTAGCCATTGTTTGGAGTGTGTCCGATTTACATCTTATGTGGGCATTGTTGTTACGCTTTTTTATTGCATTGCCTTTGGCAGTAACCGTATTACTGATTTTAAAAACGCCTTTTCCAACTCATCGACAAGCTATTCATAGTTACGTTGCTGGATCTTTCAGCTTAATTGGTTCTCAAATTTTCACATATGCCGCTACCCAATATTTAAGTTCAGGCATGATTGCGCTTATGTTTGGTTTAGCACCCATTATGGCTGGGCTGATTGGCCGTTTTGCATTCGGTCAGCAACTTTATAAGTTGCAATGGTTAGGTATGGCTATTGCCGTAAGTGGTTTAGCGATTATTTGCTTGAATGGATCGAATCAGCATGTGCATCCGTTTGGCATTGTTCTCATGCTGATCAGTGTTTTTGTCTATTCTTTTTCAATTTTCTGGGTTAAGAAAGTTAATGCACAAATTCAGCCTATGGCTCAGGCAACGGGATCTATTTTAGTTTCTTCGATTTTGGCAAGTTGTCTTATTCCATTTATTTGGCAATATGCACCAACACATTTACCAGAGGCCAAATCTTTATTTGCCTTAATTTATACGGTATTGATGGCCTCATTAGTCGCCATGTTTTGTTATTTCAAGCTTATACAAAACATTCAGGCAACGACTTTATCTTTAACGACAGTTATTACGCCAATGTTAGCCATGATGATTGGAGCTGCTTTAAATCATGAACAACTTTCGATTATGGTTTTTGTAGGTGCTTTAATTATCCTGTTTGGACTATTTTTATATTTCTATAAAGACATTCAGGCAAATCGAAATTTTGCCCGACATATGAAGGCTAAATAGGAGAAGATTTGGGTAATTTGTTGAGCTTATTCATTAAATTGTTCTAATTCGTAGCGAAATGCATGATCAAATTGATCTCCCAACTTAAGTAGTAGAAAATAGCGCAGCAATATAATATTAGGATTGTTAAGGAAAGATCAGAACTTACTGATTTTTAAACCTTAATACAGCATCTAACGATATGGCCAAATAGTAGATGTGGATGCGATTTGACATGAGCATCTGCTATTTCCCATCAATCACCTTGGATTTAGAAGGTATGTTTAAACCAATCTCACTGTATATAGGGTTGAGATATACTCGCGCAAGACGCAGTAATCATTTTATTTCTTTTATTGCATTGGTTTCGATGATCGGTTTGACACTAGGTGTCGCTGTGCTGATTACGGTACTTTCTGTGATGAACGGTTTCGATCGAGAACTAAAAAACCGTGTTTTGGGAATGGTTCCGCAAGCGACAGTTTCATCTACACAAATCCTCACGGATTGGCCTGAACTGGTAAAACGAGTTGAACATCATCCACATGTAACTGGGGTTGCACCTTTTACCCAATTGCAAGGTATGTTAACCGCGCAAGGGCAAGTCGCTGGTATTATGGTGACGGGTATTGACCCAAAATATGAAAAGAATGTGTCTATTATTCAAAATCATATTGTTGCTGGTAGCTTAGATTCACTTAAAAAGGGTGAGTTTGGTATTGTCCTTGGTAAAGATATGGCCGATTCATTAGGCTTACGTCTAAACGACAGCGTGACATTGGTTTTACCTGAAGCAACGCCATCTCCAGCAGGTGTAGTACCTCGTTTCAAACGCTTTAAAGTGGTTGGTATTTTTAGTGTAGGTGCTGAAGTCGACTCTATGGTGGGGTATATCGCCCTATATGATGCGTCAACCCTATTACGCTTACCAGATGGTGCTCAAGGTGTCCGTTTAAAACTAGATGATATTTTTGCCGCGCCAAAAGTTGCGGACGACTTGGTAAAAAGTTTACCAAGTAATTTCTACGCAACGAACTGGACCTATACGCATGGCAATCTGTTTAATGCCATTCAAATGGAAAAAACACTAGTTGGTTTGTTACTTGTACTTATCATTGTGGTTGCAGCATTTAATATCGTTTCGTCTTTAGTGATGGTTGTGACTGATAAAAAATCAGATATTGCCATTTTGCGTACATTAGGCGCGTCACCATCGATGATTACTAAAATATTTATGGTGCAAGGCACCGTGATTGGTGTGATTGGTACAGTCGCAGGTACGGTTTTAGGTGTAATTTTAGCTTTAACTATTAGTGACATCATTTCATGGTTTAACAATGTTTTGGGCCTAAATCTATTTGATGCTTACTTTGTGCATTACCTACCTTCTTATTTAAGATGGCAAGATGTGACGATTATTGTGATTGTGTCTTTACTTCTAAGCTTCTTGGCGACTATCTATCCGGCGCTTCGTGCGGCCAAAGTTCAACCTGCCGAGGCACTGCGCTATGAGTAAAATTGTTTTAGAAGCGAAAGATATCTATAAACATTTTGATGATGGTAAATCTAAGGTTGAAGTCATTAAAGGTCTTTCTTTACAAGTTGAAGCAGGGCAGTTTGTTTCGATTGTTGGTGCGAGTGGTTCAGGTAAAAGTACTTTGCTTCATGCGCTAGGCGGTCTAGAGCAACCAACGCAAGGACAAGTATTTTTAAATGGTCAGCGTTTTGATAATTTAGGTGAAGCCGAGCGTGGTTTTCAACGTAACAAATACCTCGGTTTTGTTTATCAATTTCACCATTTGTTACCTGAGTTTACTGCGCTTGAAAATGTGGCAATGCCTCTTATGCTTCGCCCAGATAGCCAATACAAATCGGTAAAAGCACAAGCTGAATATTTACTAGACCGAGTGGGTTTATCTCATCGTATGGATCATCAGCCAGGTGAGCTTTCAGGCGGTGAGCGCCAACGTGTCGCTTTGGCTCGTGCTTTGGTCACTCAACCTGCGGTTGTTTTGGCTGATGAACCAACAGGAAACCTAGATCGTAAAACGGCTTTAGGCATTTTTGAATTACTGACCGATCTTAAGAAAGAACTCAATATGGCCATGCTCATTGTGACTCATGATGAGCAGTTGGCTCAGGCAGCAGATTCAATCTTGCATATGGAAGATGGTCTTTGGGTAAACGGTTCTTAAAAAATTGTCATTAAATCACATTGTTAAAGCCCACTCAGTTGGGCTTTAATTTTGCCCCTAAAAAGATAACGATATGATTTTAAATGTTAAAGCTTATTTTAGTGGGGTGGGTTGTAGGTATTGCATTTATGGGAATAGATATTCCTCTCATAACGCAATATGGTTGGATTGGTAAAGTTTTGCTCTTTATCTGCTTAATTTTATATATTTTTAAGCGGCATCTTGTTGTAAATCGTCCCATATTAAAAGGAATTTATTATTTAATCTGTGGTCTAAGCCTTTTTGTTATAGGTCATCAATATGCTCAGCATGCTTTAAATGAAAGACTACAACTACGGGAGATGCAACCTGAGTCTTTAAACATTGTTGTGTATGCAGATCGAATAAGTGAAGAAAAAGATAATAAGACACAGCAACTCGCTCAGGTTCTAGGGCGGTCATCCCATGTAGTCAATTGGCTATTATATTTAAAAAATGAAAATGAGAAGGCATTGATAGAGGGTCCAAAATTACAATTAGGCCACTACTATCGGATTTCGGGTAAAACCAGACCTGCCCATAGTTACGCAGTATCAGGTGCTTTTGATCAGGAGCAATGGTTCATTCAACGAAATATAATGTCAGGTTTCAGTGTTCAGCATATTGAACCTTTAAGCTCTGATGAAATTTATCGATTGGGTTATCAAAATCATTTACAACAGCAACAAAAGTTTTTTACTAGGCAACAATTAAATATAGAAAAACTCCGTCTAAAATTTAGATTAATGCTAAAAAAATCTGCATTTCAGAATAAAGGATTGTTATTAGCGCTTTTAACAGGGGATGAAAGTCTTTTAAATGAACAGATTAAAAATCAATTTAAGCAGTTAGGAATCTCTCATTTGTTGGCCATTTCAGGGCCTCATGTCCTTATTTTTGCAGTCATGTTGTCTTGGGGATTACATCAATTAGTACGACGTTATTATCCTCAGCTTTATTTATGGCAACCCAAGCAAATATTGGCAATGATTCCGTTATGTTTCGGTGTTTTGATTTATACAGCTTTTGTAGGCTTTGAAATTCCAGCCTTAAGAACTTTACTTTCAGTATTTTTATTCGCCTTTTTATTGTTGGTAAAACTACCTGTTAAGCCATTTTCACTCTTGGTTTACAGTGCAAGTCTACTTTTACTTTTTGAACCATTTAGTGTCTTATCGGCAGGTTTTTGGCTCTCTTATGGTTCTTGCTTTATTTTATTACGCATTTATCAAACCATAGTACAGACTCCAAATCTTGCTTCAGTGAGTCTGCTATCTAGAATAATTCTTTTAAGTAAAACCCTAATTGAATCTCAGAGCAAAATATTTATCGCCCTATGTCCTTTAATGCTGATTTTCTTTCAACAAATTTCATGGATTGCACCTCTCACAAATATTATTGCAGTTCCTTTGCTAGGAGCAATTATTGTTCCTTTGAATATTTTTGCTGCTTGTATGTGGCTTATTTTTAATTCAATTGGAAGTGCATTCTTTCAGATTAATGATATTTTGCTCAGTATAGTGCTGACATGTTTTAGTTTTTTAGAGAAATTATCCTTACCGCTGCAAGGTTTTAGCCTGACACCACTTGCTTTAGTGTGTCTTAGCTGTGTCATTATTATCTTATTTTTACCACGTGGTGTTTTACCGAAATCTTGGGGTCTTATATGTTGTTTACCCTTAATCATTCCAAATAAGTTATCCCAGCAAATCCAATTAAATATTATAGATGTGGGACAGGGACAAGCCATCTTTTTGCAGCATCCAGAGCAGACATGGTTAATTGATACTGGCGGTTCTTATGATGAGAAGGCTTTTAGTATTGGTCAAAATGTAGTGATCCCATATTTACGTCAGAAAGGAATTAAACAATTAGATCATGTCGTGTTATCCCATCTTGACCAAGATCATAGTGGTGCATTTCCTGCGATAAGTCAGGCTTTTCCTATCAAACAAGTCATATCAAATGAGCTATGGGCAGAGCAGGTTAAAGAACCATTTACTTATTGCCATCAAGGGCAAAAATGGCAATATCCACAATTAGATATTGAGATACTTTGGCCTAAAGAAAATGATTTAAATTTAGTTCCTTCTAATCAAAATCAATATTCTTGTGTCGTTTATATTCATTTAAAACAAGTAAAGGGTTATCAAAACTATTTAATTATGGGGGATGCTGGATGGGAAGCAGAATATCAATTAATAAAAGAATATCCTGATTTAAAAGTAGATGTCTTGGTCTTAGGTCATCATGGTAGTAAGCATAGTTCGGCCTATGACTTCTTAGCGACTTTAAATCCCAAGCTGGTTGTTGCCTCTGCCGGTTTTAATAACAGATACGGTCATCCAAGCAAAGAGGTGATAGCGAGAATACAAGCACTTAATATTCCTTTTAAAAGTACAATTGAGCAAGGAACATTAAGTTTTGTATCTCGCAATCATCAAATGGTTTTATACACTCGACGTTTTGAGCGGACTTGGCTTCACAGAACTTTGTGAAGCTTCGGCTTTAAGTCTATCTACAATTTGAAGTGCTTCATTTGGATCAATATTGTAAATATTATCTAAAGCCGGATTTGCCTTAAAACGTTTATAGCTCCAGTGATAGTGTTCTGGATAACGCTGGATGAGTTGTTCAATAGCCTGATGAATGACATAAGTTCCATCATCCGCACTACCTTCGTAGATTTTCTCATCCATAGGTTCAATGTGCATCGTAAAGCCATCATTTTCGTTACGAATTGCGTAAAGGAATAAAGCTTTTGCTTTAGTTTTTTGGATGAGCTTGGCACTTAAATTACTTGAGGCAAGTGGAACACCAAAATAATTGATCATATCGCCGCCGACGTTGGGGGTATGGTCAGGTAAAATTACGGTGGTTTCACCTTGTTTTAAAGCTTTAAAAATTTGTCTTACACCAGTTTCATCTGTAGGAACCAAATTGGCTTGCTCACGACTACGTGCTTCTCGAACAAAACGGTCTGCATCTACATTTTTTACAGGCTTGTATAAAATTGTCATTGAAGTGAACTGTGAACACCAGGCATTCATGATTTCCCATGTGCCAAAATGTGGGATGATCATAACAAGCCCTTTTTTTGCTGCAAGTGCTTCGTGATAGTAATGTTCACCTTCAACATGATGAATTCTTTCGATATTCTTACTATTTGATGAACCCCAAATACTTAAAAATTCAAAGTATGAGGTGATTTCATTACGAATAGCTTGTTGCGTAATCTCTATTCGCTGTTGTGGCGTTAAATGTGGAAGGGCGATTTGTAGGTTTAGTTCTATACTTTTTGATGTTTTAGTAATTTTTAAAGTATTGATTAACCCTGCCAACATACGAGCAAAAAAACGTCCAAATTTAATTGGCTGGCGGCTAAAAGTTTTGAGTAGGAAATATTTCATGCTTTTTATATCTAATTTGGTCATCTATCGCGGGAAAAGGAAGCAATAATTAAAAAAAGATAAAATTATTATAAATGAAATCATATTATTTAGACAGTTTTTATCAAATCAACGTATATAATGACATCATTTTAGATTAATTTGGATTGGAATTTTATGTCCGATTGGCCGCCAAAACCACAAAATGAACCTATAATCCCTAAACAAAATGGACCAGAATGGCAAATTCTCGAGAAGGCAGTGCTTGCCTCTGTAGAGGAACAGCGCCGTAGCCGTCGTTGGGGTATCTTCTTTAAAACATTAACTTTTATTTATTTGTTATTCATTATTGTACTCATGGGTAAAGGCTGTTCAACTAGTAAAGAAGGGTCTGCTGTAAGTAGTAGTAGTGCTCATCTGGCAGTTGTGGATATTATTGGAACTATTGACGCTTCAAGCAATCAATCTGTGAATAGTGAAGATACCAATAAAGCGCTTAAGCGTGCTTTTGAGGCATCAAATAGTAAAGCTGTTGCACTTAATATTAACTCACCGGGCGGTTCTCCAGTTCAGTCTGATGAAATCTGGCAGGAAATTCGTTATTTGAAAAAACAGCATCCTGATAAGAAGGTTTACGCCGTTATTGGTGATATGGGTGCATCGGGTGCGTATTATATTGCTTCTGCTGCAGATGAGATTATTGTCAATCCATCGAGTTTAGTGGGCTCAATTGGTGTCATCATGCCTAACTATGGGATTACTGGTTTAGCTCAGAAACTTGGTATCGAAGACCGCACTTTAACAGCAGGAACGAATAAAGACATTTTAAGTATGACAAAACCGATTGATCCTGTGCAAAAGCAGCACATTCAATCTGTTCTTGATAATGTTCATACTCACTTTATTACTGCAGTTAAAGAAGGACGTGGAAAGCGTTTGAAATCGAATGATCCAGCTATTTTTTCTGGTTTGTTCTGGACTGGTGACCAAGCAATCCAGTTAGGAGTTGCTGACCGTTCAGGTAACATTACGAGCTTGATGCGTGAACTAAACCTTGATAATAAAGTTGACTACACAATTGAGCGTAACCCATTACAATCAATTTTAGGTCGTATGGGTGCACAGATAGGGCAAGGGGTAAGTGAATCTATTGCTCAAGAAGTGCAGACTCGTCAAAGCGCAAAATTACAATAAAATCTGTTTTAGGATAGCGGTATGTCAATGAAACCAGTTATACACTTTGCTCATGCGAATGGCGTACCCTCAAAAGTGTATCAAAAACTGTTTGACCAGTTGAAAGGGGAATATGACATTATTTATGTTCCCCTGATTGGTCCTGATAAGCGTTATCCTGTGACTAACCATTGGCCTTCTTTGGTTGATCAGGTGATTGATAGTATTGTGCGGCAGGCGAAAGGACGTAAAGTCATTGGACTTGGGCATTCTCTTGGTTCAGTTTTAACTTTGATGGCATCTTTTCAGCGACCTGAACTCTTTTCTCAAGTGATTATGTTAGATCCACCTCTTATTTTGGGGCGATATTCATTTGCTTTTCATATGGCAAAATTATTTCGTCCTAAATTAGTTGATGCGATGACACCAGCAGGCTTATCTGCACGTCGTCGTGAACATTGGGAATCGAGAGAACAGGCGGCCGAATTGCTGCGTCCTAAAGGCTTCTATAAAGATTTTGATGAAGATTGTTTTCAAGCTTACATTGACTATGCTTTAAAAGAAGACTCGGTCCGCGGTGGAGTTACTTTAACTATTTCTCGTGAAGATGAAGTTGCAATTTTCCGTAAAAATCCTTCTTGGTGGTGGCTACCAATGCCAAAACCTAAGATGCCTGTGCATTTAGTTGTGGGTAAAGGAAGTGATTTCTTAAAAAGAGGCTTTCCTCAAATGGCAAAGCGAAAAATGGGAATTCCGTTTACCGTGGTTGAAGGGGGACATATGTTCCCTCTAGAACATCCTATTGATACAGTGAACTCTATAAAGAAATTGATTCATACTCAGCCAAATTAATTTTTAAACTTATAAAAAAAGGACATGCTAGCATGTCCTTTTTTTATTTTTGCTTTTAAGTAAAATGCTTTACCAATTTGCAAAACGAATAGGGTGCTTAAGAACTTGATCACGGAAATAAGCTTGGCCATTTTTCCATGTAAGTTGACCGTTACATATCCACTCTGCTACTTGTGGGTAGATAAAGTGCTCAAGTGTATGTACTCGATCTGCTAATGATGCGGCAGTATCATGTTCTTTAACTGAAATAGCGGATTGGGCAATTGATTGACCAGAATCCAGTTCAGCCGTTACAAAGTGTACGGTACAACCATGTAAACGATCACCTGTGTTTAAAACACGTTGATGAGTGTTCACGCCTTTGTAAGCTGGAAGAAGTGAGGGATGTATGTTCAGCATTTTCCCTTGCCATTTATTGACAAAGGTGGGAGTTAAAATGCGCATGAAGCCGGCTAAAATAACTACATCCACTTGCCAAGCCAACAGTTGTTGATGCATTGCTTCATCAAACACTTCACGAGTTGGAAAGTCTTTATGGGAAATAACTGCCGTAGCAATATTGGCTTTTTGAGCACGCTCTAGGGCATAAGCATCTGCTTTATTAGACAGTACACCTACAATTTGCCCTGATAGATTTGCATCTATCAAGGCTTGTAAGTTACTGCCGTTCCCAGAGACTAGAACAGCAATTTTTATCATGCAAAGATCACACGAATTTTTTCGTCTGCGCCTTCCACTGATTCAGCATTTTCTTGGATATGTCCGATTTTCCAAGATTTTTCACCTTGAGCATTAAGCACTTCAATTGCTTTTTCTGCATCATTTGCATCAACCGCAATGACCATACCTACGCCACAGTTAAACGTACGGTACATTTCAAAGCGTTCTACATTGCCTTCGCGTTGTAGAAGTTGGAATAACTCAGACCATTCCCAAGAAGCTTCATCAATGACAGCTTGTGCACCATTTGGTAATACACGAGGTAAGTTACCTGGTAAACCGCCACCAGTGATGTGTGCCATAGCATGTACATCAACTTGTTTGCATAGCTCAAGAACTGGTTTTACATAGATACGAGTTGGCTCCATTGCTACATCAGCAAGAGGACGGCCATCAATCGTTTGAGTTAAATCAACATTTTTAACGTCTAAAATTTTACGTAATAATGAATAACCATTTGAGTGAGCACCACTTGATGCAACACCAATAAGCACATCACCAGACTTTACTTTAGAGCCATCAATAATTTTACTTTGCTCAACAACACCAACAGCAAAACCAGCAAGATCGTAATCTTCGCCTTCATACATGCCTGGCATTTCTGCGGTTTCCCCACCTACAAGTGCGCAACCTGCAAGCTCACAACCTTTACCAATACCAGTAACAACATTTGCAGCAACGTCAACATTTAAGTGACCAGTTGCATAATAATCAAGGAAGAATAATGGTTCTGCACCACAAACTAAAAGGTCATTTACACACATAGCCACAAGATCTTGGCCGATTGTGTCATGACGATTAAGATTAAGTGCCAAACGTAATTTAGTTCCTACACCATCGGTTCCAGAAACTAAAACAGGCTCTTCATAACCTTTAGGAATTTTGCATAGTGCACCAAAGCCACCAAGTCCGCCCATTACTTCAGGACGACTTGTACGTTTAGCGACTGACTTGATACGATCGACCAGTGCGTCGCCCGCTTCAATGTCGACACCCGCATCTTTATAGCTTAAACCGGTATTTGGGGTAGAAGTTGAGTTGCTCATAAATGAAGTCTCCGCATTGGCGGCAGATTATAACCTGAATATACGAAACTCTTATGTTATTTATGCTCGAAAATGCTATCTTTAATAAAAATATTTTTTCATTTATAACGATTAAATCAAAAAAGGCTAGATTTTATGCAAGATCGTATACTGCGCCGTATTTTTTTACTCGCAGGTATTGTATTGCTGGTATGGGTATTGTACTTACTCAAGCCTGTAGTCATTCCTTTTATCGGCGCTTTTTTCCTGGCTTATTTATTCAGTCCACTTGTTGATGTTCTGGTAAAAATCAAATTGCCTCGCTGGTTAGCAATTAGCGTGGTGTTTATAGGAATAGGTGTAACTCTAACCATCGCTTTGTGGTATTTGGTTCCTCTAATCTGGAAACAATTGGTTTATGCCCGAGATAGTATTCCAGCTGGTATTCACTGGATTAACGCTACCTTTTTGCCTTGGGTATCTTCAACTTTTAATCTCCAGGCAATGGAAATTGACACAGAGCAGATGTCAAAAGCTGTGATGGAATATGTTCAAACCAATTATAGTGCCGATAGTATTCAGTCAGTGTTATTAAAATTGGCCCAGTCTGGTTTGAATTTTATTCAGATTGGTGGAACAGTTGTTTTAATTCCAATTATTGCTTTTTATTTTTTACTAGACTGGGATCGTATGTTACAGAACTTACGTCGTCTCATTCCACGTCAATATGAAGCAACTACCTTGCAAATCGTTGGTGAATGTCATAGCGTTTTAGGGGCATTTGTTAAAGGTCAGTTTCTCGTCATGCTGTTGCTAGGCATAGTATATGCGGTTGGTTTGCAGCTCATTGGTTTGGAAGTTGGTCTTATTATTGGTATGGTGGCTGGCCTTGCCAGTATTATTCCTTATTTAGGGTTTGCAGTAGGTATTATTGCCGCGGTTATCGCAAGCTTGTTCCAGTTCGGATTGGACTGGATGCATTTATTACTCGTTGGTGTAGTTTTTATGATTGGCCAAGCGGTAGAGGGCTATATTCTACAGCCATTCTTACTGGGCGATAAAATTGGTCTATCTCCTGTAGCAGTTGTTTTTGCAGTATTGGCAGGCGCGCAACTTGCAGGATTCTTGGGAATGTTAATTGCATTGCCTGTTGCGGCTGTTATTGTAGTGTTGTTGAAACACTTAAGAGATAACTATGAAAGAAGCTCACTTTACGCTTCACCGTCTGCGTTAGTCATACAACAAGGTGATATTGAGCAAATTCATGTAGAAACCGAAAGCACTAAGCTTGATCTTGAGGTTAAAACACAGCAAGATACAGATAAACTGAAACCATCTGACCAGAAATAATTTCAAGGTTAATTCGATATATGCGTCAACTCCAACTGGATATAGAACCTCAACTTGATGCCCGAATCAGTGATTTCTCGGGACCAAGTTGGGGGAATGTAGTCGATGCTGTGCGTCAACTACATGCTGGTCTAGTCAGTAGGTTTTATATCTATGGTGGGGCAGGGACAGGTAAGAGTCATTTACTTTCCGCAATTTGTGACTCTTATTTAGAAATAGGCAAATCTGCGATTAAAGTTTCTTTGCTTGAACTCCTGGATGCTCCTATCGAAGCAATTACATCTTTAGAGCATTATGACCTTGTTGCTCTGGATGATATTGAATCGATTAGTGGTGTACCCCATTGGCAAAAAGCTGTCTTTCATTTAATGAATAATCACGAAGGGCAGTTGGTATTTTCTTCGCGTGTAGCACCTATCGAATTAAAGTTGGAATTACCAGACTTACAATCACGACTTACCCAAGCTGTCAGTGTTAAGGTACCGAGTGGAAGTTTATATGCGGATCGCTATGCTTTGGTTACATCTGTAATGTCTAGACGTGGTATTCATTTTGATCAGCAAATTGTTGACTATTTATTGTTACATGGCCCTCATCAAGCTTCTCTTTTGCTACAGACAGTTGCCCAATTAGAAAAATTACTCAAAGGCGAAAAAACAAAACTTTCGAATGCAACTTTAAGGCAAATTTATGCTTTGATTGATGAATATCAACAATAGATATTCTTTCATTTTGGTTTATTGCCTTGCCTAAATTTATAAAAACCTATTAAAAATAGAGCTTCTGGCGCAAGATTTCTAATTTCAGAGTACTTGCATTTACATCTTTTTAAATTTCCTTCTAATTTTTAAATGAATCAATTTTTGTATTTAAAAAAGTTTTTTTGAATGTATGAAGCTTTTTGTAATCTGGTTCAAAAATGACTCTACAGACCGACCAAAATGTCTTGAGAAATTCTACTTGCTGTGACAAAGTACGCACAAAGGATGCGATTGCAAAAGTGAAAAATTTGCAATATTGACAAAAAAAATGAAAAAAGATGTAAGGAGATGGGTATGCTCAAACGGAGCATTGCTTTTGCTTTATTGGCTGCTGCTGGACACGCTTATTCTGCCGATATTCAAGTCACAAGCTTAATTGATGAAGATAAAGACGATACGCTATGTACGTTGCGTGAGGCTGTACAATTTCTTAATTATCGTGCATCTTCCAATGCTGCTGATGTTGAAAAATATGCAACTGGTTATCACGGATGCGGAGGTAAAGACGCCTCTTCAAATATTATTTTGAAGCGTGATAAAGAATATGCATTGAATACAAGTATAACAATTACAGGGCCTCTCAATATTCTTACAGAGAGTGACTCTAGTTTTATTGATAATGATGCTCCAGGAACCCATAACGCTAGTATTAAAATGGCAGGTACAGACCGCCTGTTTAAAATTGATGATAATAATGTTGAAAAAGCCTCTTTCTCAGTTTCTTTGAGTGACCTTAATTTACAAGGGGCTGGCTCTAAAACTTCAGCATTAGATGGCGGGTTAATTTATAACCATGAACAATTAACTATTAAAAATTCACGTTTGCTTAATGGTTACGCCACTCATGGTGGTGCAATTTATAATGCTGGTAATTTATCTAATACTACAAGAACAGCTGGTACAGTTACCCTTACCAATAATTTAATACAGAATAATAAAGCGGGTCAGGGAGCAGTTTTATATAGTGAAATGCCTCTTTATTACATTACTCAATCTGTTTTACGTGATAATGAAGTTACAGCCGCAGATAACGCTTTATTGTATGTTCAAACTAAGTTTGCAGATGAAAGTACTGGGGGATATTTAACTTCACGTGCTATTGGATTAAGTAATAGTACAATTTTTCATAATAAAGGTGGTTTTATTGCAAATATCCGAGATGGGATGTTTGTTAATAACATTACTATGATTAAAAATGACAAAGGACTATTTCTTGATGCTCCTCAAGGAAATGCTTCTGTTTCAAACAGTATATTAGTAGGGAATACTCTAAACTGTCAGGTAGGTACAACTGATAAAGCAATTATACAAAGTAATTTGGTTACCGCTGAATGTAACCGGAATGCGACCTCAAAGCTTCCTAATATTCTTTATCCCGCTAATGAAAAATTAATTGCGGGAGATACAGATGAAGGTGTGTGCGATGTAACTGCTCAAAATGGATTGTTATGCCCTTATAACACGCCAAAAAATAGCTTTTTGGGTTTTTTTAGACCACGATTACTTGAGAATTATAAAAATTTAGCTGAATCATTGATCATTAATAAAGGACGTCTTTATAGTGATGGCTCTTCAATTGGTTTAGCGAGTTGTGAAAGATACGATCAACGTGGTAAGAGTCGGAGTGGATATGATGAGCTCTGTGATTTAGGTGCAATCGAATATATTGTAGATAGTGAAGTTTCTTCAGTTGGTCAAGATATTAAATATGGTCAGGTTGCAAAATTCGGTATTTTAGGTTCTTTAAGTGAAGCTGATTTGGTTACGCCTGCTACGTGTAAGCGATTGTTTGGTGAGCGTGCTGATGGCAAAGACTGGCAACCAGGATGTCTTAAAGTTAGACAAAGTACAGATACACCAGTTTCAAAAGGCACTATAGCCTTAGATCAAAATGGTAATGTGATTTATACGCCAAATGGAAATTGGCATGGTGCAGATATTTTTAGTATTCAAGTAGTTACTAGCGTATCTCGTTTTAATGAGGGTGAAGATTTTCAATATATTACTATCCCAACAAGAATTGTTCAGGAACCTTTATCTGGAATTGAAGATAAATCGGTGAGTACTGGCGGTGGGGGAAGTGTAGGCGGTGGTTTAATTTTAGGGTTATTTGGATTAATTGCATTACGCCGTTTCAAGTCATAAACAGGGATGTGGGCTATGAAAAATTATCAAAAAGCACTGGGTGTAATTACTGTTATCGCAGCAATGCCTTTAATGGCTCAAACAACAATAAAAGTTACAACATTTGCTGATGAAGATAATGAGAACATGAATGCATGTTCTTTACGTGAAGCTATTACAGCAGCAGAAATGCGTAAATCTTATGGTGGATGTGAAGTTTCTGCAATTGATGCAAACTATACAATTCAACTGGAAGGTGGTACTTACACCTTAAATAAAGAATTAACCCCTAAAATTGGTTTGAATATTATTGGGAAAGAAGCGACAGATTGGGAGCGAAAAGGAGTTTTAACGAATGACTATCCAGCCCAAAAGGCGCTTGAAACTCGTATAAATGCTGGGGGGAAATCACGTATCTTTAATACGGCTGTTTATCAGCAACCGTTAACATTAACTAATATTATTTTAGAAAATGGTAAAACTACTGAGTCTGGTGGTGCAATTTATGCTGGCGCCGATGTAACTTTAAAAAATAGTCAAATATTGAACTCACAGGCTTCTAAAGGTGGAGCGATTTACCTTGGGGGGAATACTGCTAGTTTAACGATGAGCCATTCTTTAATTCAAAATAATGGCCAAACGTCAACTGATGGTAGTATTCTGGCAATGAGTTGTATGTTTAATACCTCATATAGCGCACGTACTATATCATTGGATTCAAATAGTTTTGTTAATAATGGATCGACTAGTTCGATAAGTGCTTTTAATTTTTGTGGTAGCCCTACAGCCTCCTTTACAAATAATACAATTGCACAAAATATTGCGAGTCCGACTAACGGTAGTATTCTTAAATTTACAGGAGATGCTGATCCAGCAAAAAATCAAACCAGTAATTTAAGTTCGGCTAGTAGCTTAACATTGCAAAATAATACGATTGTTGAGAACTCTGCAAACACAACTTTTTTATATGATAAATTAGGTGATAAAAATTTAGATTTTAATGTATTAGCTTTTAATAACGGGTCTTATGCTTGCCGATATTTACTTGGAGCAGCAGCTGAGGAAAAAGATACTGGACTAGATTTGAGGTTTAATGGGTTAAATTTAACAGGCAATGCACCAAAATGTGATGTACCTAAAGAAGTAGTTCCTGAGGGCAACACTAATCTTGATGTAAAAAATAATACTTTAAATACTTTATTAGAGCCTATAAAAGGGCCTAATGAAAATAATGGTTTTTTACCCATTTACTATCCTAAAAATAATTTTTCAGCAGAAGACTTAATTGATGTAGATTCAGAAAGTAAAGTTACCTGCCAACCTCAAGATCAGCGTGGGTTAGCTAGATTGGTTAGTAATACATACTATTATCAAACTTTAAATAAAAATAGTTGTGATATTGGTTCAGTTGAATTAATGAAACTTACGGCAGGTGATCTAGAAGGTTTAGGTAATATTTCATTTACGACTTTAATAGAGACATATCAAAAAAGCTATGATTTGTATGATAGCCTGCTTAAAGATCCAACTACACCATCAAACTTTATCGTTTACTATAAAGTCCGTTTAGCTGAATTTAAGGATTTACTTGATAAGTTTAAAAATGATACGGCTCATGTAAATACAAAATATCGAGCAATTTACATTGATTTAAAAAATTATGGTTTTCCTCTACCAACTGAAGACATTAACCATGTATTAAAGTTTTTTAATACGGCTGATTATAATGTTAAAGCAGAACCTTTGGGTGTGGCACAAAAAGTAGAAGATTTAGATACTAAAACAGAGACTAAGAAAAACCAGAGATGTGTGTGGAATCCAACCGTACAGCAAATTCTTTTTTATCGTGTCGATGATGATGTTACTTCAAGTACAACTAATGAATTTTGTAAATATACAATTACTACTAAAGCGGGTGTGGAACTTAGTAGCGGATTGATTAAAGCAAAATTTGCAAATATTGCCCCTGTTTCTGAAGATGGCACAATAACATTTAAGTATTTAGCAAATGAAATGATTCCTTTGAATTTACTCAAATATGCAAATGATGATGGAGATGGGCCAGCTAGTACACTTAGTACAAATTCTAATAAGTCTCAATTTGCGGACTTACCAATTTATTTACCAAGCAAAACTTCAAAAGATGGAATTTTTACGGTCGTTAAGGCAGATCGAGAAGGACCGTGTCCTGGTAAAGACAGTAAAAATATATGTTACGGTGGTAATATTTATATTCAAGCTAAAAATGTCTTTAACACTTTTAACGATACACTATCTTATAATGTCTATGATGCTAATGGATTAATTTCAGCGAAACCAGGGACAATTAATCTGATAAGTACCGCAACTACTACTGATGATTCTCGAAGTGGCGGCGGTGGTGGTAGCTTAGGAATTCTATCTATAGCATCTTTACTTGGTTTAGCGGTCTATAGACGCTACCGTAAATAAACTACATATAATAAAAAGCCTTCAATTGGAGGCTTTTTATTGAAAGTATAAAAGTATATAAGTCATGAAACTCACGGGGTGTGAACTTCATATACTTATATTAATGTTCTAAATACTTATTCATATATTCTTCACGAATAGCTGTTCTTTCTTCACCATTCGCTTTAAGCATACGCTGGCGTAAATCATTACGCTCTTGTGTACTCATTTTCTGCCATGCTTCACGCATTTTTTCTTTTTCAGCATCGGGGAGCTGAGTAAACCAGTCCATACGTTGCTGTAGGTTCGTACTTTGATTCGCTGGTAACTCTTTTAAGCTCTGGTAACGTTTAATAACTGCACGTTGTTCCTCTTCAGAAAGGGCATTCCATGTGTCATCAACTTGTGTATTGGCATCTTTAGAAAAAATCCAAAATCGTTCAAAACCTGCAAAACTGGTTTGCAAGAAACTTAATGAACAAAGGATAAGAGCTAATTTTTTAGCTGCCATGTTGTACTTTATCCTCACCCAAGACCATTAGCATTTCTAAATCTTCCACCATTTGTGGGGATAATTTAGGATTTACAATCACTTGATTTTGTGGCTTATCAACAATATCTGCTGAATTAGGTAAAATTACAAAACCTGTGATCGCTGCTGCAAGTGCAAAACCAGACATTTTCCAGACACTATAAAAAGAGGCTGGTTTTTGTTGAATATGGTCAAGCACATGATTCATGACCACTGTTTTATTTTTATGGTGATGTGCCAAACTATCAAGTTTAGACGTCACCTTTTTAGTGAAATCATCATGATTCATCAGAACCTCCCAAGGGATTTAAATGGGCCAAGTACTCTCTAAGTCCCTGAATTGCTCGGTGATAATGGGTTTTTACACTACCTTCGGTACAGTTCATGATCTGAGCTGTTGTGTGTGTGTCAAAACCTTCCCACGCACGTAACATAAAAGCCTGTTGTTGACGAACTGGTAGCTTTGAAATCGCTTCTCGAATTTCTTCGATAGTCACTGCTTGATCGAGAAAATCCGCAGGATTAATGGCTTTTTCATCAACTACATCAATAATTTCGTCGTCGTCATTGTCCAGACTAACTTTTTTGAAGAATGAAAATGGGTTTGCTCTACGAGATTCTTTGCGGCGCCAATCCTGAAGTTTGTTGTTTAAAATCGTATAAAACAGGGGATACCATTCTTCTGTACTTTTATCGGCATAAGATTTGTGTAGAGCAATAAATGCTTCTTGAACCAAATCCATTGCAATACCTTGTTGACCTTGGGTAGCACTCTCCATCATCACCAAAGCACGACCAGTTACATCTTGCATGAAAACTTTCAGGCGTTGCTCAGCCGTGCTTGCATGAGCACTAGATGCTTCCGATCGAGACTTTTTCGGTGCTAAATCCATGGAGATGGAAAATCCTGTCATTGGACATACCCACCTTATCTTCAATATATCTCTTATATAACGTTGAAAAGAGGTGGGAGGTTGACAACAATCGGCTATTTTTTACTAGTGTAATTGATTTTTTTCACAAATATGTGAGATGTAAAATAAATTAACGTTTTATTGGCGTTGACGAACCATCTCAAAAAAACAAATAGATCCTGCAATTGCTACGTTTAATGACTCTTGTCCACCTGGTTGAGGAATAGTCACTGATTGTGCGTGATCTAATGCGTAATCACTAGCACCTTGACCTTCGTTTCCTAAAATCCATACACAGGGTTTTGAAAGATCTTGTGAATAGAGGCTTGTTGAGTGATGTGAGCTTGTAACAAAAACTGGAATAGGAAATTTTGGAAGAATATCTGTGAGTTGGAAGTTTTCAAAACAATGTAAGCTAAAATGAGCTCCCATACCTGCTCTTAAAACTCGTGGAGACCAAAGTGATGCAGAGCCTTGTGTGCAAATAATTTGTTTAATATTTGCTGCTGCTGCTGAACGTAGTAAGGTGCCTACGTTACCAGGATCTTGGATATTTTCTAAAATCAGGGTATCTACGTTGTAATCGATTGTTGATGAAGTTTTAGGCAGATCGATAATAGCCAAACAAGGAAGACTCGTACCTAATGTACTCAAATCTCTATATAAAACTTCACTAATAACAAAGATATGACCTTGATGCAGTTCGATTATTTCTTTTAAATCTGCGTGTTCTAATGCTTGTTCTGTCGTAAATAAAGAGAAAAGCTTCTTCTGTTGCTGTAGCCAAGCTAAACAAAGATGGGTACCTTCAAGGACTGTTTGCTGGTGTTTTTTTCGGGCGTTACTAAGTTCGATTAATCCACGCAAATGTTTAATTTTTGCATTGTCTTTTGATTCTAAAAAAATAACAGCCATAAGGAAATATCCAACAAAAGGGCACCATCATACTATGATGCCCTAAGTAATTAAAATTATTAATGATAACTTGTTACGCGTTCAACTTCATTTTTAGAACCAATAATCACAGGAACTCGTTGATGAAGTTCTGTTGGTTCAATGTCTAAAATGCGAACACGGCCTGTAGTTGATGCACCACCAGCTTGTTCAATGAGCATACTCATTGGATTTGCTTCATACATTAAACGTAAGCGACCCGCTTTTTTCGGATCTTTTAAGTCATATGGATAAAGGAAAATACCACTGCGGCATAAAATACGGTGAATATCACCCACCATACATGCTACCCAGCGCATGTTGAAATCTTTTTCACGAACAGAGGTTTTACCTGCAAGTAATTCATCAATATATTGTTTTACAGGATCTTCCCAATGACGTTGATTAGAAGCGTTAATTGCAAACTCTTGAGTATCTGCTGCAACTTGAACATTGTCAGTAGTGAGCAAGAATGTTTGAGTTTCTGGGTCTAAAGTAAAGAATGCTACGCCATTTCCAACTGTTAAAGCCATCATGGTTGATGGGCCATAAAGTACATAACCAGCAGCAACTTGCTGTGTACCAGCTTGCATGAAATCTTCTGCTTGTGTTACCGCATTTTTTGCCGGCAGAATAGAGAAAATTGTACCTACACACATATTAATATCGATGTTACTTGAACCATCTAATGGGTCAAACAAAACTAGATATTTACCATTTTCTTGGGCTGGTGTGAATTCATCAAGCTCTTCAGAAGCAAGACCACCTACTTGTGGATGAACTTTTAATGCATCGATTAAATAGTCATTAGAAATCACATCAAGTTTTTTCTGTGTTTCACCTTGAACATTTTCATTACCAGCACTTCCTAAAATACCAGCGAGCGCGCCTTTTTGTAAGGCTAGATCGATAGTTTTACAGGTAGTGGCGATAGTATCGATGACTTGAGCCAACTCCGGTGTTAGATTCCCTTTTTGTTGTTCTAAAAATTGGGACAAGGTGAGGTTGGACATAGAAAATAGCTCCTGTGCTTCAAGCATCAAAATGAGTCAGATAAATACGTGGCATATTCTAGATGAGAATGTCACAAAATAAAAATTATCTTACTTTATTTGTGTTGGATTTATGCTTACAACCCCCATTTTAAGTGGTATGTTGATTATATAACAACGGACTGTATATTTTAGGAGAATCGAAATGACAACAAAGAAGTTTGATGCGACCCCAACGGCAGGTGAACCAATCAATCTAGATGAAATTTCGAAAGAGAATGTTCAGGATGCTTGGAAAGATTATGAGGCAAAACCTGAATATAAAGATTTTAATAAGCATGATTTGATTGAATCGATGCAACATTCTGAAGAAGAAAAGAAATCTTCCTAAGTTTTGTTGTTATAAAAAAACGCTCATAAAAATATGAGCGTTTTTTTATGCGTATTCTTTATTTTAATAAAGGAGGCACTGCTTCATAATTAATTTCAACGCGGCGATTTTCTTTCCACGCAGATTCATCATGTCCTGCATTAACAGGAGCTTCTTTACCATAACTTACAGCTTCAAGTTGCTGTGGGTTTACGCCATTGGTAATTAAGTAACTTTGCACCGCTTTAGCACGACGCTCGCCTAACGCCATATTGTACTCACGTGTACCACGTTCATCTGTATGACCAGTTAAAGCAACTTTTGAATTTGCATTTGCCATAAGAAATTGTGCGTGAGCTTGAAGAGTTTGATAGTCTTCAGTAGATAAGTCACTGCTGTCATAATCAAAATGAACAACGCGTTTAGCCAAAGCAGCTTTATTTGCCTCAGTTACACCTTTAGATGAAGCACCTGCCAAATTTTGAGCATTTAATGCTGCATCTTCACTTAAACCAGAAGTGTTTACCGTACTTGGATTTGTACCAGTTGTTGTAGTCGCTGCCGGTTTGCGGCTAGCACAACCTGTCATCACAAGTGCTACGCTAAGAAAGGGTAAAGCTAAATATTTGATTGATTTCATGATCATCTCCATCAATGGAATTAAAAGTTATTTTGGTGCCCATGCCGGTTCACGTACTTCACCTTGTTCACTTGGTAAATTCATACGGAAACGTCCATCAGTAGACATAATAGACAACAAGCCACGGCTGCCTTCACGAGTTGCGTAGACCACCATTTGCCCATTTGGTGAGAAACTTGGTGATTCATCTAAACTGGTTGGGGTAAGAATATTGGTGATGCCAGTATTAATGTCCTGAATTGCAACTTTATAACTGCTACCACTTGGGCGATGAACAAGAGCAATCTTTTTGCCATCTGCACTCAAAGTTCCACGTGCATTAAATGAACCTTTAAACGTTAGACGTTTTACTGAGCCATCAGCAAAGGTATAACGATAGATTTGGGCAGAACCACCACGGTCAGAAGTGAAAATAAACGATTTTCCATCTGGTGTATAACGTGCTTCAGTATCAATTGCCGAGTCGTTCGTCATACGTTTGACTTGGCGAGTTGATAAATCCATTTGATAGATTTCAGGGTTACCATTCATAGATGCTGTAAATAGCATTGATTGGCCATCAGGTGAAAAACTCGGTGCGCCATTTAGACCTTTAAAGCTTGTGAGTACTTCACGTGTCCCTGTAGATAAATCTTGTAAATAAATTGCTGGACGTTTGGTTTCAAACGAAACATAAGCAATTTTCTTAGCATCAGGTGTCCATGCTGGAGAAAGAATTGGATCACGAGATGACAAAACAGTTTTTGGTTGTTCACCATCCGTATCTGCAATTTGTAAAGTATAACGTTCTGCAGGAGTTGCTGGATTTCTGAGTACATACGCAATACGGCCACTAAAATCACCCGGAATGCCTGTAAGTGCTTGATAAATAGCATCACTCACCATATGGCCAGCTTGACGTATGCGTGAAGCAGGTACATTTAAAAGTTCATTTAAAATGTATTGCTGCTTTTGTACATCATAAAGTTGGTAATGAACTTCAAAACCTGTAGCTGTTTGTTTAATTTGTCCAGTAACTACATATGGAATTCCGGCAGCTTGCCAGTCAGAAGCTTGAATCTGATTGATTGCAGCATTAGCAGGTAAATTTTTAGATGAGCTTGTAAAGCGTCCAGAACGATTTAAGTCAGTTTCAACAATAGGAGAGAGCCCATTGTCATTATTAAACGGGACAATAGCAATTTTAGGTGCCTGATCTGGTGCTTTAGCAATTTCCAGATATAACTGGGCAAAAGCAGTTGTAGGAGCTAGAGGGCTTAATGCGGTGATCAATGCTAAAGATAGCAGGTATTTGCGGCTCGTATTCATAAGTTTAAAGTCATAGCTGGTATTTTTGTGACTGTTGATTTTGTAGCATAGTTACATGCCTTAAACTATTTAAAGCATGTAACTCTTTCAAAATTATTGCGCTCTAAATGTAGAGTTAACACTTCTTGCTTCGCGCCTTGCATCTGGGTCTGATGGCATAGGATATGGCGCAGAGGCTTGAATTGCTGCCTTAATACTTGCATCTAAAGCATCATCTCCGCTTGAACGCGTGATTACAATTGAATTGACACTTCCCGAATCTGAGAGGGTAAAACGAACACTAACTGTTTTACCACTACTGCCTGTCGGAACATCCCAAGAGCGTCGAATTTTTTGCTCAAAATCACGTCTAGCTGAAGAAGCAACTTTTTTAGCCTCAGCTTTCTTTTGAGCTGCCTCTTCTTGTGCTTTTTGAGCAGATGCAGCTTTTGCTTCAGCCTCTGCTTCAGCTTTACGTTTAGCATCGTCAGCAGCTTTTTGTTGTTTGGCTTTTGCATCTGCTTCGGCTTTGCGTTTAGCGTCGTCATTGGCTTTTTGCTGTTTAGCTTTTGCATCGGCATCAGCTTTACGTTTAGCATCTTCATTGGCTTTTTGCTGTTTAGCTTTAGCATCTGCTTCGGCTTTGCGCTTAGCGTCGTCATTGGCTTTTTGCTGTTTGGCTTTTGCATCGGCGTCAGCTTTACGTTTAGCATCTTCATTTGCTTTTTGCTGCTTAGCTTTGGCATCGGCGTCAGCTTTACGCTTAGCATCTTCATTTAATTTTTGCTGCTTAGCTTTTGCATCAGTCTCAGCTTTACGTTTAGCATCGTCATTAGCCTTTTGCTGTTTAGCTTTAGCATCATTTTCAGCTTTACGTTTAGCGTCGTCATTAGCTTTTTGCTGCTTGGCTCTTGCCTCAGCGTCAGCTTTACGTTTAGCTTGTTGCTGAGCTAAAAGTTTAGCGTTCTCAGACTTTTGAGCCTCACGTTTCAGCTTTGCATCGGTCTCAGCTTTACGCTTAGCCTCTTCAGCGACTTTTTGTCTAGCCTTAGCATCTGCTTCAGCTTTCGCACTTTGTTCGGCTTTGCGTTTTTGTTCAGCTTCCGCTCTTGCTTTAGCTTCAGTTTGACGTTTAGCTTCAGCCTGCTGCTTTTGTGCTTCCTCTACACGTTGCTGCTCTGTTGCTTGTTTAGCTTTCGCCGCTTCCTCAGCCTTGCGTTTTTGTTCAGCTAATTTTGCTTGTTGTGCCTGTTCAGCTTTTTGCTTTTCAGCAGCGAGCTGCTGTGCAGTCGGAGGAGGGGGCGCTGCTGGAAGATTTTGAGGAAGAGTTTCATCCACAATAGGGCTTAACACCTCTTTTGCTTCATTTGTAGCAGTTGTCTCTTGTTCAATTTCTTTCGCTAAAGGCGGGGGTAAATCTTCTGGCTTAACTAAAATAGTTGTTAGCTTTTTTGGCTGTTCAGGTGGTTTACTCAAGCCTAAAAAAAGCAAGCCAACAATGGCAATTGCATGAACTCCAATTGTAAAGCTCAATGCAATCGCATTTTGTTTAAAGTGTGGCTTTTGATTTTTATTCATAGCTTATTTTAAAGGCTCTGTCAGAAGGCCAACTTGAGTTAAACCTGCTTCTTGTAAACTTGCCATCAGTGATACGACCTCTCCATAAGGACGAGACTTATCACCATTGACTAAAACTGTGAGTTGTTTATTTTCTTGTTCAGCTTGTTTTTGAGCATCGCTTAAAACTTCTTCAAGTTTTTCACGAGATAATGGCTCACTATCTTTGTAATCTTCATACTGAAGATAAATATTGCCATCTTTACCAATCGTTACCATGGCTGGCATATCTTTTGATTCGATTGGATGGTTATTTGCTTGAGGTAAATCGACTTTAATACCACTGGTAATCATGGGAGCAGTCACCATGAAAATAACCAAAAGTACGAGCATAACGTCAATATAGGGTACGACGTTCATATCACTTTTTAGTGGTTTTTTTATGCGCTCAAAGCGCCCTGAACGCTGAATTGCCATTATGCATCTTCCTGTGATGAACCCACAGACTGACGTTGCAATAAAGCAATCATCTCTTCAGCAAATAAAGCACGATCAGAGTAAACACTTTCGCTTTTAGATGTGAAATGGTTAAAAGCCAATACAGCAGGAATTGCAGCGAATAAACCAATTGCAGTTGCAATAAGTGCTTCGGCAATACCCGGTGCAACAGTTGCCAGAGTAACTTGATCAACAGCGGCTAAACCGATAAAGGCATTCATAATGCCCCAAACAGTACCGAATAGACCGATATAAGGAGCTACAGAACCGATACTTGCTAAACTACCTAAGCCATATTCTAGGTGGCTCTGATCACGACTCAAACCTACACGTAAAATACGTTCAGTTCCTTCGATCGTTTGTGAAACAGGGGCCTGACGTTTTTTAAGTTTAAAAAATTCACTCAACCCTTGATAAAAAATATCTTCAAGACCTGAGCGTTTTGAGTTGAGTTGAGCATTGTTGTAAAGCGTATTGAGTTCAGCACCTGACCAGAACATTTTCTGGAAATGTTCATCTTCTTGATGTGCTTTTTTATAACTCATATGTAACTTGGCAATCAGATACCAACTAAAGATTGATGCTAATAATAAAATTAGCATGACCAACTGAACGACTGGACTTGCCTGTAAAATAAGGTCAGAAATATGCAGGGTTGATTCAATGTTTGTTGCCATAGTTACATATGCCGGTTGTTTTTTTAGTCTTGTTCCAATTCTTTACGAATAAGATCACGTATTTCTTCTGGAAGACGACGAGCTATCAGTTCTTTACTTAAACATGCCAACTCAACCTCGCCAGAAGCAAGCAAGATTTCACCACGATAAATATTTTGTTGCAACACAAATGACGCAGCTTTACATGAAACTACACGTGCTGTAACAGTAATTAAATCATCCATTAAAATAGGACGCATGTATTTTACGTCAATTTTGTGTACGACAAAGTTGTAGTCTTTTTGATGCCAGTAATGATCAACGCCAGAAGCACGGAGCCATTCAGTACGGGTGCGTTCCATATAGCGAATGTGGTTGGCATGGTAAACAATACCACCTGCGTCCGTATCTTCAATATAAACACGAATGTTGAATTCAAAATGATTCGCCATGAGAGGATTCCGTTTTAGTTCACTATAGAGCTTTGCATTTAAAATATGACTGCTGAATAAAACATCAATTTTATTCGAAGCCACGTATATGCTTTAAATACGGGGCAGTTTAGCAGATTGCATACTAAGTCCTATGGCACAACCTTTCAATTGCGATTGCTGTATTTCTAGTCTAAAAACGGTACATCTTATGGCTAGCATGCTTTTAAATTATGACGGTTTCCACGTGGTTTGAACTTGTTTTGATATATTCGGATAATCTAATACGAACCTTATATGTAACTCGGTCCCTATTTTTAAGGCCTTGTCATCTACAATAAAATAAGGATTATGATTGGGTGCAGCCTGACTTAAGTCCTGATTTTCTGGAGTAGCGCCTAAGAAAACAAAGAATGAAGGCATCAATTTGCCATAATATGCAAAATCTTCACTTGCACTCGCATTATGATCTAAAATATGTAGTTTTGAATCTCTAGCAACTTTGGCTAAAGTTGGCTGAATAAGTTGAGTAAGGGTTTTATCATTCATGGTCACTGGTGCATAAGGTGCAATTTCAACTTTAGCAGTTACATCATTGGCTTGAGCGTTATGCTCTATCATGACTGGTAAACTTTTTAAGATATTCGCCCGTATCTTTTCGTTATTAGAGCGAATGGTCCCGATCATATTGACTTGTTCAGGAATAATATTTCCTGCTGTACCACCTTGAATATTGCCGATACTGACTACACCCATACCTTCAGTCAGATCTGTTCTTCGGCTAATAAGACTTTGTAAATTATTAATCATCAGTGCAGATGCATAAATTGGATCTTTGCCTAACCATGGGGTAGAGCCATGGACCTGTTTGCCATTGACCTGAATACGTAAGTGATCTGCACTATTTAAAATGGCCCCATCTTTATAGTAAAGATGACCACTTTTCATGCCTGCCATGACATGCATGCCAAAAATAGCTTCTGGCTTATACTCTTTAAATGCGCCGTCTGCGATCATTTTTCTAGAACCGATTTGATCGCCATGAGTAAAGTTATCTATATCGGCACCACCTTCTTCAGCAGGTTGGAAAAGAAAAACAACTGTGCCCGATATTTTATCTTTATTAGTAGCTAGAATTTTTGCTGCGCCTAATAACATCGCAGTGTGTGCATCATGTCCACAAGCATGCATCACATAAGTTTCTTTGCCTTGATAAATTGCTTTTTGTTTACTTGCAAAGGGTAGGCCGCTTTTTTCTTCCATCGGCAGAGCATCCATATCAGCTCTAAGTGCGATGATAGGGCCGGGTTTTTCGCCTTTTAAAATGCCGATTACACCAGTTTTTGCATAACCAGTTTTGACCTGAACGCCATAAGATTTCAATTCTTTTTGAACAAGGGCAGATGTTTTAAACTCCATATTGCCGAGTTCAGGATGTTGGTGAATGTTCTGTCTTAGCTGAATAATCTGATTTTCATTTTGTTGAGCAGCATCGTTGACCCAATCTGCTAGGCTTAGCTGACTCATGAGGGCGAGTGGCAAAAGTAAAGCGGCTTTCTTATACATGTCCTTATCCTAAAAAATATTATTGTTCATAAGATTTAATATCTTGATTTCTTATAATTCAGTTTTTAAAAATATTAAAAAATCAATAAGGTATAAAGAAAGACTTAAAAGGTATCGAGTCTCTAATTGATTGATAAGATAATTATTATTTTAGTTAAATAGAATAGTTAAATTAAAAAAGGAAGAGAAAATTCTCTTCCTTTGGTTAATTTTTAGGCTCAGGTGGCGTTAGCCCAAACTGTAAATAAGATTGATTGGTTGCAATACGGCCTCGAGCAGTACGCATGACATAACCTTGTTGAATCAAATAAGGTTCAAGAACGTCTTCAAGAGTGCCGCTATCTTCAGCCATTGCTGCTGCTAGCGCTTCAACTCCGGCAGGACCACCATCAAAGCGCTCTAGTAGCATGCTCAAATAACGTCGGTCTAGGGTGTCTAAGCCCGCCTTATCAACATTGAGCATATCAAGAGCACGTTGCGCCATGTCATGGGTTACTTCACCTGTACCTTTCACTTGTGCATAGTCACGCACACGTCGTAATAGACGATTGGCAATACGAGGTGTTCCACGTGCACGGCGTGCAACTTCTTCTGCACCCTCAACTGTAATTGGCACATTCATTAAGTTTGCAGAGCGCGACACAATATGAGTTAGGTCTTCTACAGAGTAAAACTCAAGACGTTGCACAATACCGAAACGGTCACGTAGAGGAGAGGTAAGCAAGCCCGCGCGTGTTGTAGCCGCGACAAGTGTAAAAGGTGGTAAATCCAGTTTGATTGAGCGAGCAGCAGGGCCTTCACCAATCATGATATCCAGTTGGTAATCTTCCATCGCTGGATAGAGAATTTCTTCAATAACTGGAGAAAGACGGTGAATTTCGTCAATGAACAAGACATCGCCTTCTTCAAGGTTTGTAAGCATTGCAGCTAAGTCGCCCGCACGCTCCAAAACTGGCCCCGAAGTAGATTTAAGATTACCGCCCATTTCACGCGCAATAATGTTGGCAAGTGTGGTTTTACCCAAACCGGGTGGACCAAAAATCAGCGTGTGATCGAGTGCTTCACCACGACCGCGAGCAGCGCCAATGAAAATTTCCATTTGTTCGCGTACTACAGGTTGCCCAATATAGTCGGCAAGTGAAGTTGGTCGAATCGCCCGATCAAAATGATCTTCTGGTTTTTCTGCTCCACTGATTAAACGGTCTTGCATAATTGTTTTACTTCATCATTGATTTTAGAGCAGCGCGAATAATATCCGCTGATTCGGTGTAATCGGCTTTAACAGCAGCAACAGCTTTTTGTGCCTCAAGGGGCTTGTAACCTAAAGATTGCAAAGCTGCTTCTGCTTCTGCCACAGGTGAGTTTGCAGCAAACTGAATTTGAGGCAGGGTAGCCGAAGAAGAAGTTCCTTGAGCCAATGTTTTGAAACGATCACGAAGTTCAATCATTAAACGTTCAGCAGTTTTTTTGCCAACACCCGGAACTTTGACCAACGTGTTGATATCGTCATGTTCAATCGTGTGCACAAGTAACTCAACACTTAACGTCGATAGAATCCCTAATGCCATTTTCGGGCCGACACCATTTACTTTTAATAAGGTGCGGAAAATTATTTTTTCTTGAGCATCACTGAAACCGTAAAGCTGTTGAGCATCTTCACGGACAACCAAATGCGTCCATAACGTAACTTTTTGGCCTTTTTGTAATTGGCAAAATGTTGAAAGTGGCGTATCAATTTCATAACCCACACCATTTACATTCAGTAAGACAGTAGGGGCTTCCAGGGCAAACACTTCGCCAATTAAACATCCGATCATAGAGTAGTTTCACTTATTCATAACTGTAAATCTGGTCGTTCTAACATTCATTGAAAACGACACAGGTTTTATTTATTTCTATATCAAGCCAGCTTAAAACAAGCCAATTTTATTACCTTGTAACTCTTGAGCCAAGCTATATGCCTGATGATCTGAGAACTTACTGATAATATCGAGTACTTGCATAATATTACTGTAGTGATTATTGCTAAAGTTAGCACCATACAGATTAAGGATAGACATTAAACGTTGTTCTTTAAAGCTCAAAGATTTATGTGGTGTGGTCAAAGGTACAAATGCATCCAAAATAGTCTGTAAACTTTGATGCGCAATAATTTCTAAACCAGACTTTTGTGGATGTTCAAAAATTTTGTCGCGTGCCAGATTCTTGGCTGTTTCGATACCAATTGCAATATCGGGTGAGCAATATTGTAAAAGGTTGCCTTTAAGCTGACCTGTAATAATTTCATAATGATGTTTAGCAAAAGCTGTAGTAACTTCATCCACAAGCCGTTTCATAACACGACCACGTAATGCTGAAATTTTTTGTTGCCACGTACTGTCTGGGTGTGACAATTCTTCAGGCTGACCATAATCGGCAATGAGGTTTAAGAAAATTGGTTCAACTTCTTGGTAACTCAGCATATTTAAGATAATGCCATCTTCTAAGTCAATTAAGGCATAGCAAATGTCATCAGCGGCTTCTAACAAGTAAGTCAGTGGGTGACGACAATAATGATATTCACCTAACTGAATAAGCCCGAGTTGTTCAGCAATCTGTTTTAAAATTTCTTTTTCAGACTGATAACAACCAAACTTTGCTCGCTGATGGGAAGGGCGATCACCTTGTGAAGCAATGGTTTTTGAAAGCCATGGATACTTTAAATAAGCCCCTAAGGTTGCATAGGTTAAGCGCATCCCGCCATCATTTGGATGATAATCAATGCGACTTAATAAACGTAATCCTTGGGCATTACCTTCAAACTGACGAACATCAGCTTCTTCTTCGGGGCTTAGTTTCTTCAAAAAATCATCATGTGATGCATCATCGAACCATTCGCGAATTGCATATTCACCTGCATGCCCAAAAGGTGGGTTACCAATATCATGAGCCAGACAAGCTGCTTGAATAATTGCCCCGACATCGGCAGGAGAAATCCAGACGGGTAATTCATTTTTTATTTTTTCTGCTGCGAGCATGCCCATTGAGCGGCCAATACAGGAAACTTCAAGTGAGTGAGTTAAACGGGTATGAATGCCATCATGTTGTGCGAGTGGATGAACTTGCGTCTTACGGTTTAGCTGACGAAAACTTTGAGAAAATATAATGCGGTCATAATCTTTATGGAATGGGCTACGAGCCAGTTCTGTACTGCTTTTTTTACTACCTAAACGAACTGCAGAAAGCAGCTCTAACCAACGCATTTGTTCCATTTATCATTATTCAAAACTGTAAAACCTGATCATGCCAAAAAAAAGTTAAAAGCACTAGCTTGGTGCGACATAGTTTGTCTTAGTTCAGGTTTTATTATGTTATTGAATAAACATGAAACAATTTATTTTTAGTTAGAATGCCTAAAAAAATGATTTTGAACAAAAAACTAATCACTTCTTGCAGAATTAGGTTACAGAATACTGATTCTACATCTAGCTGATTTTAGCAAGAAGCAGTAGAATATGCGCTCTCTCTAAAGTCACATTGCGGTAAGGTTCACAAGACCTGCCCGTGGAGCCAAAATCAACATGTTTATCGTGGCCGGTGCAGCAGCACATTCTTCTTTTAAGAAAGCTCAACTATTAACACGTTTATCGTCAATTAGTTCTGTTCAATCTTTTGACAGCCAATGGGTCTATTTGTTTGATCAAGCGCTCAACGAGCAGCAACATCAATCTGCTTTGCAATTATTGAATGACGGTGAGTCTTTTGAACTTCGTCAATCTGCAAGTGATGAGATTCAGATTTTAGTTACACCACGTGTGGGTACTATTTCACCTTGGTCTTCTAAAGCAACTGATATTTTCAAAAACTGTAATACGCCAGTACATCGTTTAGAACGTGGTCTTTTATTTACGTTAAAAGGTGTTTCTGAACTTTCTAATGAAGTTAAACAAGTACTTCATGACCGTATGACAGAAACAGTTTTTGCTCAAATTGATGATGCAAAAGCATTATTTTCAGAAACGGCACCAAAACCATTAAATTCAATTGATATCTTAGGTCAAGGCAAAGAAGCTTTGGTTAAGGCAAATAATGAGTTCGGTTTTGCGTTATCTGAACAAGAAATTGATTACCTAACTGAAGCATTCGGTAAGCTGGGTCGTAATCCAAATGACATCGAGTTAATGATGTTTGCACAGGCAAACTCTGAGCACTGTCGTCATAAAATCTTTGGATCTGAATGGACAATTGATGGTGAAAAACAACCATTATCATTGTTCCAGATGATTAAAAACACTTATAAAGAATCTCCAACTGATGTGTTATCTGCTTATAAAGATAACGCTTCAGTGATTGTGGGTTATGACACGATGCGTTTTTATCCGAAAGCGGATGAAAATGGTCACTTCGTTTATAAATATAAGAGCCAAGCTGCTCATATTTTAATGAAGGTTGAAACTCACAACCACCCAACAGCAATTTCTCCATTTGCTGGTGCTGCAACTGGTTCAGGCGGTGAAATTCGTGATGAAGGTGCAACAGGTCGTGGTGGTAAACCAAAAGCGGGTTTAACAGGTTTTACAGTTTCGAACTTAAACATTCCTGGTTTTGAACAACCTTGGGAAGAAAACTACGGTAAACCTTCACGTATGGCATCGCCATTACAAATCATGATTGAAGGTCCATTAGGTGGCGCGGCATTCAACAATGAATTCGGTCGTCCTGCATTAAATGGTTATTTCCGTACTTTCGAACAGAATGTAAATGGTGAAGTGAAAGGCTTCCACAAGCCAATTATGATTGCTGGTGGTTACGGTAATATCCGTCCTGACCATGTAGAAAAAGATGCGATTCAACCAGGTGATTTACTCATTGTATTGGGTGGCCCTGCAATGTTAATCGGTCTTGGTGGCGGTGCAGCATCTTCTGTAGATAGCGGTACAATGGGTGAAAGCCTTGACTTCGCTTCTGTACAACGTGAAAACCCAGAAATGGAACGCCGTTGTCAAGAAGTGATCGATACTTGCTGGCGTTTAGAAGACTTCAACCCAATCGTTTCTGTACACGACGTTGGTGCTGGTGGTCTATCAAATGCTATGCCTGAACTTGTAAATGATCATGAGTTAGGTGCTGTACTTAATCTTCGTAAGATTCCTTCATTAGAGCCGGGCATGAGCCCAATGGAAATCTGGTCAAATGAAGCACAAGAACGTTATGTTCTCGCAATTCGCCCAGAATCTTTGGATCAGTTCGAAGCAATCTGTGCGCGTGAACGTTGTCCATTTGCTGTGTTAGGTGAAGCAACAGAAGCGCGTCATTTAACAGTTGAAGATCCATTGTTCCAAAACGATGCTGTTGATATCCCAATGCAAGTAATGCTTGGTGGTACACCACGTATGCAACGTTCTTATGAAACTATTGAACGTAGTGGCGATGAGTTCGATGCTTCAAAAGTTGATTTGAAAGATGCGATTTTCCGCGTATTGAAAAACCCTACAGTTGCGTCTAAATCATTCTTGATTACCATTGGTGACCGTTCAATTACAGGTATGGTTGCACGTGACCAAATGGTTGGTCGTTGGCAGGTTCCTGTTGCAGATGCAGCAGTAACAACAACAAGTTTGCAAGGTTTCACTGGTGAAGCAATGGCAATGGGCGAACGTCCACCAGTTGCATTGTTAAATCCAGCGGCATCTGCTCGTTTAGCAGTTGCTGAAGCAATTACCAATATTGCATGTGCGAACATTGAACAAATTAGTGATATCAAACTTTCTGCAAACTGGATGGCTGCTGCTGGTCAAAAAGGCGAAGACCAAGCATTGTTTGAAGGCGTGAAAGCAATTGGTATGGAAATGTGTCCTGCTTTGGGAATTGCGATTCCAGTAGGTAAAGACTCACTTTCAATGCGCACAACTTGGAATGACGACGGTGAAGATAAGGCCGTAACTTCTCCAATGACAGGTGTAATCACTGCGTTTGCTCCAGTGACAGATGTTCGTAAGACCTTAACACCTGAACTTAAAAATTTAGAAGATTCAGTACTTGTACGTATTGATTTATCTAAAGGTCAGTTCCGTTTAGGTGGTTCGATTCTTGCGCAAGTATATAAAGCAATCGGTTCAATCACTCCTGACGTTGATAGTTTTGATGATTTCAAAGCGTTCTTTGCTTTAATCCAAGACTGGAACAACCGTGGCTTGATTCAGGCTTATCATGACATCGGTGATGGTGGTTTATTAGCCTCTGTAGCTGAAATGATGTTTGCTGCGCGTTTAGGTGTTGCATTAGAAGACCAAACTCAAGCAAGTTTGTTTGCAGAAGAAATTGGTGCAGTACTTCAAATCAAAGCAACTGATTGGGAAGCTTTACAAGCAGAAATCGCTGCTTCTAGCTTGAAAGATGCAATTGCTGTAGTTGGTCGTGTAAATAACTCAGATCAATTATCTGTAAATGGTTTAACTCTAGATCGTGCTGAATTACAACAAGCTTGGTCTGAGGTATCTCATCAGATCCAACGTCTACGTGATAATGTAGAAACTGCTGATCAGGAATTTTCATTAATTACTGATAATGCACATCAAGGTTTGATTGCTAAACCAACATTCGATTTGAATGAACCTGTTGAAGCACCGTTTATCAACACACGTCGCCCAAATATGGCAATCTTACGTGAACAAGGTGTAAATGGTCATATTGAAATGGCAGCAGCCTTTGATAAGGTTGGTTTCAATACTGTTGATGTGCACATGAGCGATTTACTTGCTGGTCGTGTTAGCCTAAGTGATTTTGAAGGTTTGGTGACTTGTGGTGGTTTCTCTTACGGTGACGTAATGGGCGCTGGCGGTGGCTGGGCAAAATCAGTTCTGTTCAACGCTAAATTACGTGATCAGTTTGAACAATTCTTCCATCGCGACGAAACGTTCAGCTTAGGTATCTGTAATGGTTGCCAAATGTTGTCACAATTAGCGCCACTTATTCCAGGTGCTGAACACTGGCCACGTTTCCACCGCAATATGTCAGAAGTTTTTGAAGCTCGTAGCGTAAACGTTCGTGTTGAAAAATCTGTTTCTGTATTACTTGATGGTATGGAAGGTTCAATCTTACCGATTGCTGTTGCACATGGTGAAGGTCGTGCTGTTGCAAGTGAAAGTGCTCTTGCTGGTTTAAATACTGGTAACCAAGTGGCATTGCGCTATGTTGACAGCCTTGGTAACCCAACTCAGCACTATCCATTGAACCCAAATGGTTCACCTGAAGCGATTACTGGTGTGACTTCTAAAGATGGTCGTGCAACGATTATGATGCCACACCCAGAACGTACTTTCCGTGCGCTTCAACATTCTTGGAAACCAGAAGAGTGGACTGAAGACGGTGCATGGTTGCGTATGTTCCGAAATGCGCGTAAGTTTATTGGTTAATGTAAAGATTGAAATAAGCCACCGTAAGGTGGCTTATTTATGTGTACTAGAATATTAAAAATAGTGGAGAAGAAAAATGAAATCAAAAATCCATTTTCGTGAGTTTGCGTTGCTCATGGCGTTACTCATGTCGATTGTTTCTTTTTCTATTGATGCAGTTTTACCAGCTTTAGGTGAGATTGGACGTATTTTTGAATTACAAAATAATAATCAGACGCAATGGGTCATCATTGGTATCTTTTCAGGAATGACAATCGGGCAGCTCATTGCGGGACCGTTATCTGATGCTATTGGACGCAAACGGATTTTATTCACAGGAATTATTATTTATTTTCTAGGAAGTTTATTGTGCTTTTCCACACAAAGTTTTGAGTGGTTTTTAGTTGGGCGCTTTATTCAAGGTATTGGTGTTTCAGGGCCTTATGTTGCCTCTATTTCCATCGTGCGGGATAAATACAGCGGAGCTCAAATGGCTCGCATCATGTCTTTAATTATGATGGTATTTATGGTTGCTCCAGCAATTGCACCGAGTTTAGGGCAACTCATTATTCATTTCTTTGGTTGGCGTGAAATCTTTGTTTTATATATGGTCTATGCCACAGTTGTGGGAGCATGGGTCGCTTTACGACTAGAAGAGACTTTACTTCCCGAAAATCGTTTACCTATGCGTATAAAAGCATTTAAGGAAGGCTTTAAAGAAGTTGTGAGTAATAAAACTACCATGAGCTATCTATTGTGTGCTGGATTCTGTTTTGGTGGATTTATTGGTTATTTAGGGACTTCCCAGCAAATTTTTATGCAGCAATTTGGTAAAACAGGGCAAGAGTTTAGTGCTTACTTTGCTGTGCTTGCGGGTGTTATGGGAATCGCATCATTTACAAACTCTAAAATTGTCATGAAGTTTGGCATGCGTCCAATCTGTATTTATGGCTTTCTTGGACTGTGCTTAATTTCTTTGATTTTCTTGTTGATTCAACTTGCGGGTGTAACGGTATCATTTTGGATGTTTATGCTTTATGCCTGTATTTTGTTTTTATTGTTTGGAACCCTCTTTGGTAATTTAAATGCGATTGCGATGGAGCCGATGGGGCATGTTGCTGGAATGGCATCGGCTATTATTGGTGCAGCTTCCTCTGTATTGTCACTTATTCTTGCTTCTATCATTGGGCAGTTATATAACGGTACATTAGTTCCAATGACCTGTGGTTTTGTCATTTTGTGTGGTTTAGCTTTTGCTATGACAATATATGAGAATAGATATTTAAAGAAATCGAATGCTTAAAATTATAAAGATGAAGATAGATTACTGAATTTTAAAATTTTCTTCAGACTAAGATTTGCATATGGATGAGTGCAGCTCTTTTGAGCATTTTAGACAACTTATGAGACTATAGACATAGAGCTATTTATCCCCGTATGCTTGGTTCGTTCGAGGTTGGTTCAGTTTTTGCTTTCTCTGTAACAACGATAAAAATCGGAGATCAAAATGATGAAAAACAAATATCACATAAGAACGTTTTATAATAAAGATAAAGGCTGGCGCTTATTTGGCTTGGCGCTTGCTATTCAAATACTCTTTATTGGAGCAAATTATTTAGCAATGATGAGCTGACTTTGCTTCTAAAGCTTTCTTAACGGTATGATCTAAATCTAATTCATAAAGTTTTGAGTCATTCTTGTTATGTTAAAGCTGATTTATTACGTACCTGAGTCACATCTTGAATTAACTAAACAAGCCATTTTTTCTGCTGGTGCAGGTGGTATCGGTAATTATGAACACTGCGCATGGCAAGTGAAAGGAATAGGGCAGTTTAAGCCAGTTAAAGGGGCTGCTCCCTATATTGGGCAGCTAGAAGAACTTGAACAAGTTGATGAGTGGCGTGTTGAAACAATTGTGCTTGAAGAAAAAGCAAATGCGGTAGCGAAAGCATTAAAGGCAAGCCATCCTTATGAAGAGCCTGCCTTTGAGTTTATTCAAATCATAGAAATTGATTTTAATTAAACTGAGAGAAATCTGGTTTACGTTTTTGCATAAATGCTTGAACAGCCTCTAGCATTTCGGGTGAGCGCACACGTTGCATAAAGATTTCAGCTTCATGATCAACACATTCGATAATCTGTTCTAAATTATGCTTCATGAGTGCTTTGGTTTGTTTTAAAGATGCAAGAGGCAAGGCCGTTAATTGTTGGGCAGTTTGTTGAGCTGAAACATAAGCATCTTCAACCACTTCATTGACTAAACCTGCTTGCACCGCAGTTTCTGCATTAAACTTTTTCGCAGTAAATAGCAGCTCAGCTGCTTTATGGTAGCCAGCTTGTTGAACCAGTAATTGACTTGCGCCACCTTCTGGAGAAAGACCTAGGCTTACAAATGGAATTTGGAAAAGAGCGGTGTTGTCAGCAAAAACCAGATCTGCATGCAATAAAATTGTAACGCCAATACCAATTGCAACGCCTTTTACCGCAATGATAAGTGGTTTTGATAATTTGGCAGCGGCTTTAAGTAAAACGAATGGTGGGACTTCTCCTGCTGGGCCGATGTTAGGATTTTGTACAAAACCCATAAAATCTTTCATGTCATTGCCAGCTGTAAAATCTTGTTCTACACCGCGTAGAACGACTACTCTAACTTCTTTATTGAGATCGGCTTCATTCAGTGCTTTGGCAATCCATAAATAAAGTTCGCCGTACAATGCATTCTTTGCATCTGGGCGATTTATGGCTAAGGTGAGTACGCCACCTTCTAAATTTGCGTTTAAATGTTGATGAGGTTGTTGAATACAGCTAAGTGTCATCGTACTATCCTTGCTTTAAACCACGTTGTTAATTTTTAGGTTCTCATTATGGCGCATATTTTTTGTAATGAGCGTTACTGATGAGTTCATAAAAAGTGAAAATCTAATTATGTATAAATTTGACTATCTCGTTTTTATAGGTCGCTTTCAACCATTTCATTTGGCTCATATGCAGACAATTGAAATTGCCTTACAGCAAAGCCACTATGTGGTTTTGGCATTAGGCTCTGCGCAAATGGAACGTAATATTAAAAATCCATTTCTTGCGATTGAACGAGAGCAAATGATTTTATCTAATTTTTCATTAGATGAGCAAAAGCGTATTAAATTTGTGCATGTGGTTGATGTTTATAATGATGAAAAATGGGTGAAACAAGTCAAATCTTTAGTGAATGGTGTGGTTGAACCGAACTCAAAAGTAGGTTTGATTGGACATTTTAAAGATGAGTCTTCTTATTATTTAAAACTTTTCCCTGAATGGATTATGGTTGAGCTTGATAGTTTGAAAGATTCTATTTCAGCTACTCCGATGCGTGAAGCATATTATCGTGGTGAAATCCAAACTGAATTTTTTCCTGTAGGAACCATTCAGTTTTTGGATGAATTTCAAAAAACACGTATCTATCAGCAACTGCAGCAACGCTTTGAAGAGGACGACCTCTCTAATCTAGATGAGTCTTAAGCATCTGCCCAAAAGATAATTCGGTTGGAAAACGGATCGGTGATACTGAGTTCAAGTGTTTCCCAATCTGTTTTTTCAACCTGAGGTTTGGCGAACTTATAATCTTTTTGACTCAATTCGCTATGCAACTCATAAATAGGTTCCCAATAAATGCGGATTGCACTATGTGGGCTTGCATCTCCAAAATGCTCAGATAAATGAATAACGCAATCATCTTTGGAAATTTGTAGATATAACGGAAAGTTATCTTCAAATTGATGTTGCCAATCAAGTTGAAAACCTAAGAATTCAAGATAAAATGATTGGGCCAAATCAACATCAAAAATTCTTAAAATTGGGGTGATTGAACCTGATTGCATCATTTTTTCCTTTTAACGTGTACCAAATTGTTGAGTCCAATAGCTCTTTTGCTTTACAGACTGATCAGAAGCACAAGCGATTGCGTAAGTTGTAAATTTGGGATTCATTAGATTACTACAATGTAGGGGACTCGGCAGCCATTTAGACATAACTTCACTCAAAGTTTTCTGGCCGCTAGCGACATTTTCACCATTGGTTTTACCGAGAGTATTATAGCGTTTTAAACGTGCTTTTAAGTCTAGTCCTGTTGAACTCACATGTCCGAGAAAGTTATGTTTTGCCATATCTTCACTATGAGAAAGTGCACCTTTATATAAATTGTTATTCCAAATCAGTGGTTTAGCAGCAGGGAAAAACTGTTGACCACACTGGCGTGATTGTTGGCGGATCTGGTTAATTGTATTAAGTATGGCTTGTTGATAAGCCGGATTTTGTAAATCTTGGCAGCTTATTTCAATGGCAGTTTTCTGAATTTGAGCAATTGATGGGGTGGTGTCGGTTGGCATGGGTAATGTATTTGCACTACATGCGCAGATAAAAAGAGTTAAAGGCAGTAAAGAGTAATTTTTGAGTAGACTCATGTGAACGCCTTAAAATAATTATTCTAATGTTTTTATCATACGCCAAAGTAAAATTATTGAGCAATTCTTTGCAATAAAAAAGCGAGTATCAAACTCGCTTTTTTATTGCATACCTTTATCAAGCCGATTGAAGGGCTTTTAGGTCTTCAAGTACTTGTTCAGCATGTCCTGCTGCTTTGACTTTACGGTAGCTTTTAACTAAGGTTTTGTTATGGAAAATGAAAGTAGAGCGTTCAATTCCCATAACTTTCTTGCCATACATATTTTTTTCTTTAATGACATCAAAATGATTACAAAGTACTTCTTCTTTGTCGCTAATGAGGTCAATCGTAAGCGCTTGTTTTTCAGTGAAGTTTTGATGTGCCTTTACCGAGTCGCGTGAAACACCGAAAATGCGTGTACCCAAAGCTTCAAATTGGTCTTTTAAACAAGAGAAACCGACTGCTTGTGTTGTACATCCAGGAGTTGAATCTTTTGGGTAGAAATAAATGATTAACCATTCATTTTCGACCTCGGCCAAGTTCACTTCACCGTGGGTAGTAGGGAAAACCTGATTTGGTAATTGAATATTCTCAGTCATTTCTCATCCTTCAAAAAACTAAATTTGATCTAATTCAAGTGGTAAAAAAGCATATTCTTCATGATAAACAATATCGAGCTTTCTTACAGGAATTGGTTTGTTAAAAATTGGACCGTCAATCACAGTGGTATGAAATTCACCGCCTTCACCACATGGATCAATACCGCGATTCTCAAGTTCTTGGATATATTCTAAGGTTAAAGTTTTCCCTAGATCTCCAATTTTCATGCCTAGTTTTAAGTTCACTGTCACAATGACACTACGGAAACCAAGATTGATAAACTCTTCAACAACCTCACGATGTGGACGTAGCCAAAGAGGCATGCCTAATTTGAGTCCTACTTGTTGAGTGATCCGATCATGCCAACACCCATGTTCAGGCATATCAAGGTCACCTGTAACGAGTACCTCGGCACCTTGTTGTTTTGCATGAGTTAGTAATTCAATAAATTTAGCTTCATAGTCATTCCAACTTGATGAGGTCATAAATACGGGTAGGCCGATTGCTTTAGCTTGTGCTTGAATAATATCAAGTGGCATAGCATGTGAACGAGAGCGCTGGCCTTGTTCTTCTAGCATGACGATGAGTCCACTAACCGTACCAGTTTGCATTGCATGGTAGAGTGCAAGGGAGCTGTCTTTGCCCCCACTAAATGAGACAATAGACTGTTTGTTAATTGCGTTGGTTTTCCATTGTTCTTGCATGATTTATTTCAAATGAATTGGTCAAGATCGATTTTATTTTAACAGAGCTACAAAAAAGCCTGCATAAATGCAGGCTTAATTTGGAATAACAAAAGCTTATTTTTTAGGAGCTTGTTGTTGAGCTGCTTTCATAGCATCTTCAGTTAATTTTTCAAGCTTAGTTGTTAACTGAGGACCGAAACATGCTTTAAGATCACGGTTTTGTTGTTGTACAAATCCTAGAGAGCTTGGGCTTTTCTTCGCATTGATTGCACTTTGGATTTCCCATTTTTGTGCTTCAGTTACTTTACCTTGTGCTTCAACTTGGCAGCTACAGAATTTGCTAACTTCAGATGAACTTAGTTTGCCGCCTTTAGCTGTTTGATCTTTACAAACGTTAACTAATGCACCTTTAACGTTAGTACTTTTATATGCTGCTTGTACTGGGTTTTCCGCAGCATGTGCTGCACCAGCCATAAGAGCAACTGTTGAAAACAAAGATGAAAGAATAAGATTTGATTTTAACAACTTCATAAATTTTACCTACTTATTACGGTATATAGCGTGTTGGGTCGGCAACACCGGCCTCGATAAAGCCTTCTTTACGCAAACGGCAACTGTCACATTTGCCACACGCACGTCCTTGAGCATCTGCTTGGTAGCAAGATACCGTTTGACTATAGTCTACGCCATGTTCAATCCCTAAACGTATAATATTCGCTTTGGATAAATGTAACAGTGGTGTTTCAAACTTAAGTGGTTTTCCTTCTACGCCAGCTTTAGTTGCTAAGCGTGCCATATTCGCAAAAGCATCAATAAATTCAGGACGACAATCAGGATATCCTGAATAATCAACAGCATTGATACCAATAACAATCGCTTCGGCATTAAATACTTCAGCTGCGGCTAGAGCATAAGAGAGGAAAATAGTGTTACGCGCTGGTACATAAGTTACAGGAATACCTTCTTGTAACTGTTCTGGTACGGCAATGTTGTGGTCTGTAAGTGCAGATCCACCTAAATTAGCCAAATCAATATTAATTACACGATGTTCAACACCTGCACGTTGAGTTAATGCTTTTGCTGCATCGAGTTCAGTGGTTGAGCGTTGACCATACATAAAACTAATAGCAATACATTCATAGCGTGCTTGTGCCCAAGCTAGGCAAGTGGTTGAGTCTAAGCCGCCTGAAAGTAAAACAATGGCACGAGGGCGCATATTTTTCTCCATATTCGGAATGATTTATTTTATTGAGTGATTAGCGACCTGATTCGTCATTCCACAGCAGTTTATGTAACTGAAGTTGGAAACGAACGGGTAATTTATCATCCAGTATCCACTGTGCCAGATCACGTGCTAGACGTGGCAGGCCAACAGCACCTTTTTCAACTGCAAAGGCAGGGGAGAACCAAACGGTACTGACTTTTTTATGCAGTTGATATTTTTCAACTTGTTGCTTTGACCATTCATAATCTTCGCGGTTACAAATGACGAATTTAATTTGGTCATGCGCAGTCAAATGATCAAGATTGCTGATGAGGTTACGATGTTCCTCACCAGAAGTTGGAGTTTTTAAATCGAGAACTTTAGAAACACGCGAATCTACTTTTGAGACATCGAGCGCGCCACTGGTTTCTAAAGAAACATCAAAGCCAGCTTCACATAGACGTTGTAATAAAATCAAACAGTTTGGCTGTGCAAGTGGCTCACCACCAGTTACACAAATATAAGGTGTTTGAAATTGTGTAGCTGTTTCAATGATATGCTCAAGTGAAAAACGTTCACCACCTTCAAAAGAATAAGTGGTATCACAATAGCTACAACGTAATGGACAGCCCGTTAGACGAATAAATACAGTCGGTAGGCCAGAGGCATTTGCTTCACCCTGCAACGAGTAAAAAATCTCGGTAATGCGTAAACCGGACGCAGGGTCTGAGACAGGAATTGCAGAGGAACGTAAGGAAGCCATTCTAGAAATACCACACTATATAAAAAATAAAATCTCTACGATCAGTGTTGACCGTAGAGATGTTTGATCAAACTGAAATTAGTCAGCGCGTAACAAATCGTTCAAACTTGTTTTTGCACGTGTTTGTGCATCAACTTTTTTCACAATAATTGCAGCATATAAGCTGTATTTACCATCAGCAGACGGCAAGCTACCTGCTACAACAACTGAACCTGCTGGAACGCGACCATAATGGATTTCGCCAGTTGCGCGGTCATAAATTTTAGTCGATTGACCAATGAAAACGCCCATTGAAATTACTGAGCCTTCTTCAACAATAACGCCTTCAACGATTTCTGAACGCGCACCGATAAAGCAGTTGTCTTCAATAATGGTTGGGTTAGCTTGTAATGGTTCTAAAACACCACCGATACCTACACCACCAGACAAGTGAACATTTTTACCGATTTGAGCACATGAACCTACAGTTGCCCATGTATCAACCATTGTGCCTTCATCTACGTAAGCACCAATGTTGACATAAGAAGGCATTAACACTACGTTTTTAGCTTGGAAGCTACCACGACGTGCTACAGCAGGAGGAACAACACGAACACCTGCTGCTTTAAATTGTTCTTCAGTCCAACCAGAGAATTTAGTTTCAACTTTGTCGTAGAAACGAAGATCACATGACTCGATTGGTTTATTGTCATTTAGTTTAAATGATAATAAAACAGCTTTTTTTAACCATTGGTGAACAACCCATTCACCATTGATTTTTTCAGCAACTCGAAGTGTACCGTTATCTAAACCAGCAATTGCTTCTTCAACAGCTTGGCGAATTTCGCTTGGGCAATCTGCTGCAGTAAGGTTTGCGCGGTCTTCAAATGCTTGCTCAATGATCGTAGAAAGCTGAGACATGATCTTCCTTCCATAAAAAATTTTAAAGATTTTACACTAATTTGTGACAAGAATCTTTGAAAAAACGTGTTACGTTTAATTGCTGCTATAAATGGGTTAAATGAAATTAAGCTTATTAGATAATCAAGTGTTTTTTACACAAAAATGATTAGAAAATAAAAATTTAACTCAATTTGTATCAAAAAATAACAGAAATCTAGCATTTTTTGTATAAAAAAGACTCTAAGCTCTTTTATTATGATTTTAGTCACAAAATTAAAAACAGAGCCTTTTTGAGGAGAAAACTATGAAAGCATTACGTGTATTAGTAACAACAACAGCTTTATTTGCTGCTGGTGCTGCAATGGCAGATGAAGCTGTTGTTCATGACAGCTACGCATTTGACAAAAACCAATTAATTCCTGTGGGAGCGCGTGCTGAGGTAGGTACAACTGGTTACGGTGGTGCTTTATTGTGGCAAGCAAACCCATATGTAGGTTTGGCACTTGGTTATAACGGTGGGGATATTTCTTGGCGTGATGACGTATCTGTAAATGGTACGAAATATGACGTTGATATGGATAATAACAACGTTTATTTAAACGCTGAAATTCGTCCTTGGGGTGCAAGTACTAACCGTTGGGCTCAAGGCTTATATGTAGCAGCTGGTGCAGCATACCTTGATAATGATTATGATTTAAGCAAACGTTCACAAGATGGTACTATTAAAGTAAATGGTAATAATTATAACTTTAATGGTTCAGTGGATGGTAAATTAAGTTATAAAAATGATATTGCCCCTTATGTAGGTTTGGGTTTTGCACCTAAGATCAATAAGAACTGGGGTGTATTTGGTGAGGTTGGTGCATATTACACAGGTAACCCAAGCGTAAATCTTAAATCAAATGGTACATTTGTTAATGTTAACGGTGCTGACTTTGATAAAGACTTACGTGCAGAAGAAAATAAAATCGCGAATGACGATAAATACCAATGGTTACCAGTTGGTAAAGTTGGTGTGAACTTCTTCTGGTAATAAATACAAAAAAAACGAGCTTCGGCTCGTTTTTTTTGCTTCTAATAAAATAAAAGAGCTAAAAAGCTCTTTTATTTATTTTTGAATCTTTATTCATCTGGGTAAGCAATTTTCTTAAGTGCTTTAATATCGGCATCAGGTGAGCATAAAGAAATAAACTCATAACCATAACCGCGTAATAGATGACCTTTACGAACAGCAATCCATGTCGTATTGACACCAAAAATATCAGTTTTAGTTTGTTTTAAACGATGGTCACGTTCTGTATCGTAAGCTACGGCATTAACAATTCCGACTCCCATGCCCAATTCGACATAAGTCTTGATAACATCCGCATCAAGAGCTGACATCACGATATCTGCATCAAGGTGAGCCTCTTCGAAAGCTTTGTCAATTTTAGATCGACCTGTAAAACCACCATGATAAGTAATGAGTGGATAGTCCGCTAAAAGTTCAAGCGTAATCTTGTCCGCCTTCACTAAAGGATGATTTTGCGGTGTGATAATACTGTGTTGCCATTGATAGTAAGGAATACTCGCTAGATTTTCTTCAGTCGTTAAAGACTCTGTAGCAATTCCAATATCAGCCTCACCTTGTAAGAGCATTTCTGAAATTTCAACAGGGCTGGCTTGTTGTAAAATCAAATGAACTTTAGGAAATAACTTCTTAAATTGATTGACGATTGGAGGCAGTACATAACGTGCTTGAGTATGGGTCGTCGCGATCGTTAATGTCCCTTCATCAACTTTATTAAAGTCTTCTGCAAGGCGTTTAATATTTTCAGCATCAACTAACATGCGTTCAACGATGCCAAGAAGAGATTGTCCTGGTTCGGTTAAGCCTAAAAGACGTTTACCTTTTCGTATAAAAAGTTGTACACCTAGCTCATCTTCTAAATCTTTAATATGTTTACTTACGCCCGATTGAGACGTGTAGAGCGCAGCCGATGCTTCGGTTAAGTTAAAGTTTTGGCGTACAGTTTCTCGGATAATTCTTAATTGTTGAAAGTTCATTCACACTTTTCCTCAAAAGAGGTGAGGAACGGCTTTAGTTCCGCAAGATATTTCCTCACCAAATATATTTCTTAAGCAACTTGATCTGCAAATAAGTGCAGTTGAGATGCACTTACCCAAACGGTTTGATTCGGTTTAAACGCATGTAATTTTGCAGCTTCATTGCTTAGAGCAATCTCAATTAAACGTCCATTACGGTCTTGTAATTCCGCCACAACTTTTCCAGCAATCCAGATTTCACGTACAAAAGTCGCTTCAATAGTATTAGCTTGCGGTTGCGAGTGAATATGTAACTCATCTGGACGCGCAAAAGCAATCACTTTTCCTTGAGGCGCCTCAACTAACGTTGGTAATTGAATACGGTCATTGCCAATACGGATAATACCGCCTGTGTTTTCACCTTCAAAACGATTTGCCTGACCCAAGAAATCAAATACAAATGGTGTTGACGGTTTTTCATAAACTTCACGAGGCGAACCGATCTGCTCTACATTACCTTTATTCATTACAATAATCTGATCGGCAACTTCAAGTGCTTCTTCTTGATCGTGGGTTACGAAAATTGAAGTAATATGCAATTCATCATGTAAGTTGCGTAACCAGCGGCGTAATTCCTTACGAACTTTGGCATCTAGCGCACCAAATGGTTCATCAAGTAATAATACTCGTGGCTCTACTGCCAAGGCGCGGGCTAAAGCAATACGTTGACGTTGTCCGCCCGAAAGCTGAGCAGGGTAGCGGTCTGCCAAAAATCCAAGTTGAACTAGATCAAGTAAACGAGTAACGCGTTTTTTAATTTCAGCTTCTGAAGGACGTGTTGCACGTGGACGAACACGTAAACCAAAGGCAATATTGTCAAATACAGTCATGTGACGGAATAAAGCATAGTGCTGAAATACAAAACCGACCTGACGCTCACGCACATGTACATTGGTTGCATCTTCGCCTTCAAGTAACACTTGACCGCCATCAGCCGACTCTAGGCCCGCAATAATACGAAGTAGGGTTGTTTTACCACAACCAGATGGGCCGAGTAGGGCAACCAGTTCACCTTCAGGAAAATCTAGGGAAATATTTTTAAGCGCATGGAATGCACCAAAGTGTTTTTCAATATTTTTAACTTGAATACTCATGATTTCATTCCTTACGAATCAGTTGAATGTGGTTCTGGTTTGTCTTGATGTATTTCTAACCACGTTTTCAATACCAGTGTTAATAGGGCTAAGAAAGCAAGTAAAGAGGACACGGCAAACGCTGCGCTAAAGGTGTACTCGTTATATAAAATTTCGACATGAAGTGGCAGGGTATTGGTTTCACCACGGATGTGGCCAGAAACTACAGATACTGCGCCGAACTCACCCATTGCACGGGCATTACATAGAATCACGCCGTAAATTAAACCCCATTTAATGTTTGGTAGAGTGACCTTCCAAAAGGTTTGCCATCCTGATGCACCGAGTACAATCGCTGCTTCTTCTTCTTCAGTTCCTTGAGCTTCCATGAGTGGAATTAATTCACGTGCGACAAAAGGGACTGTAATAAAGATAGTTGCTAAAACAATTGCAGGTACGGCATATAAAACCTTAATGTCATGATCCATTAACCATCCGCCAAACCAGCCTTGTGCACCAAATATCAATACAATCATTAAACCGGCAATAACGGGTGAAACCGAAAAAGGCATATCAATGATGGTTGTTAAAATTGCCTTACCTCTAAACTGGAACTTAGAAACAGCCCATGCCGCGCCAACACCAAATATCACATTAATTGGTACAGCAATTGCTGCGGTTAATAAGGTCAATTTCACTGCTGATAGCGTGTCTGGATCAATCAATGCTTGAACATAGACTTCAAGTCCTTGTTTAAAAGCTTCAACGAAAACCAGAATGAGTGGCAACATCAAGCAGCTTAAGAAAAAAATCAGAGCCACGGTAATGAGTGTGTAACGTACCCAAGTTGGTTCACGTGTCGCATCTCGTGATTGCAATTTAAACGCGAGTGCATTGCTGTCAGTATGTAGGTTCATGTGACATTTCTCCCTGTACGACGGTTTGCCCACGCTTGAAGTAAATTAATGGCAAATAAAATGATGAAAGAGAGAACTAACATGACCGCAGCAATCGTTGTTGCGCCTGCATAATCATATTCTTCAAGACGTGAAATGATCATGAGTGGAGCAATTTCTGTTTTAAACGGCTGGTTACCCGCAATAAAAATAACTGAACCATATTCACCCACACCGCGGGCAAATGCTAAAGCAAAACCTGTGAACAGAGCTGGTAGTAATATCGGTAAAATAATTTTAGTAATTGTCTGCCAGCGATTTGCGCCAAGTGCTGAAGCTGCTTCTTCAAGCTCAGTTTCGATATCACTGAGTACTGGTTGAACTGTTCTTACAATGAATGGAATGCCAATGAAGACCAATGCCAACGTAATACCGATTGGGCTATATGCAACCTGAATGCCTAGGGGCTCTAGATATTGACCAATCCAGCCAGTAGGTGCATAGAGTGAGGTAAGTGCAATACCTGCAACTGCAGTTGGAAGAGCAAAAGGTAGATCGACTAATGCATCAACCAGACGTTTCCCCGGGAAGTTGTAACGTACAAGGCACCAAGCCAGAAGTAAGCCAAATACAACATTAATAAATGCTGCTATTAAAGCTGAACTAAAACTGAGTTGAAGCGATTTTAAAATACGTTCAGACGTTAAAATTTCCCATAATCCGTCCCATCCAATTCCAAATGATTTGATAAAGACTGCGGCTAATGGAATAAGCACAATAAAAGACACATAGGCGAGGGTGAAGCCCAAAGATAGACCAAACCCAGGCAGCACTCGGGATCGCTGCGACATGATATTTCCTCAAAGAGAAAAGCCTGCTGAAACCAGTAAGCGAATAAATAAAGATAAACGGTACGATATAAAGATGGGTGTTAAGCAAATTTCAAAGAGAAATGAGTTTTTACCGGGTCGATAGATGAGTGACTACACATCGAATCTTCTGGAATCAGATAATTCAGCAAATCTGGAAATGGTCCAAAACCTGAAGCAACATTAATATGGCCGACTTCACCAAGATTAACTGGATTTAATTTCCATGACTTAGCAAGTTGTAAAGCATCAAAAAAGCCGAGCCATGGATCATTTTCACTAATGAGCAGAGATGTTGGGACATCAATTTTTAACTGATGAAAATATGTTTTGTAGTCGGTCAAACTATGGCGGGCAAAACCAGCTTCCCCAAAGCGTGCTGGATTTGCTGGAGCAACCAAAATAAGTTTCTTAACTTGGCTCTTTAACTCTGGATATTCAGCTAAAGCGGCAACACTGGTTAAGCAACCAAAACTATGTGCAACAATTTGTACAGGAGCTTGCGCTACTTGAACTGTTTTAACGAATTGTTCAACCCATTCACTTAATACTGGCCTATCCCAGTTTTTTTGCTCAACACGAGAACTAGACACGAGTTGACGCTGCAACCAAGATTGCCAATGCTGATGTTCACTTCCACCTACACCCGGAACAATTACAGTGTGAATCATGTCTGTTCTCCTTATCTTTAGTACAAAGAATTACTTCTCTGTACTATTGATTTTCACGATTTGATCGAAAACACCACCATTGTCGAAGTGTTGTTTTTGTACCTTCGTCCAACCACCAAATTCTTTGTCGATGGTTACAAGCTTTAATGGCTTAAATACATTGCTGTATTTCTTAAGAACGGCTGCATTACGTGGACGGTAGAAGTTACGTGCTGCAATTTCTTGGCCAGCTGGTGAATACAAGTAGTTGAGGTAACCTTTTGCAATCGTGAGATTGCCTTTTTTAGTCGCATTCTTTTCAACAATTGCAACTGGAGGCTCAGCTAGGATCGAAAGAGAAGGGGTAATAATTTCAAATTTGCCCGGCTGTTCGCGAAGCGCTAAATGAGCTTCATTTTCCCAAGCAAGTAACACATCACCAATGCCACGTTCAGCAAAAGTAGTGGTTGCGCCACGAGCACCCGAATCTAAAACTTTAGTATGTTTATAAATTTGACGAACATACTCTTGTGCTTTTGCATCATTACCACCTGGTTGATGTTTTGCCCAAGCCCAAGCTGCAAGATAATTCCAACGAGCACCACCAGAGGTTTTCGGGTTTGGTGTAATAATTTCTACGCCTGGTTTAATTAAATCAGCCCAGTCTTTAATTTGTTTAGGGTTACCCTTACGCACTAAAAACACAATTGTTGAGGTGTATGGGGTTGAGTTTTGTGGCAGTTTTTTCTGCCAGTCCGTTGGGAGTAATTTTGCTTTTTCAGCAATTTCATCGATATCTGCTGCAAGTGCTAATGTCACTACATCTGCATTTAAGCCATCAATCACCGCACGGGCCTGTTTACCAGAACCGCCGTGTGATTGTTTGAACTCAATATCTTGACCAGTACGTTGTTTCCAGTAAGTACCGAACTGTTTATTGAAATCTGTATATAACTCACGAGTAGGATCGTAAGAGACGTTTAAAAATTCTTGCGCTGCAAATGATGAAACAGACAGAAGTGCAGCGATAACCCCGACTTTTAATTGTGAAAAACGCATGAGATAAGTCCTCAAAAAATATGAAATGTTCAAAACATGAACGCAGAATAGCGCTAGTCTTTATTCTAAAAAAATAATAAAAAACGAATTTAATATGAAAAAAATAGAAATAGTAAAAACAGATAAGTTATTCTTAAATCTTGATATACAACAAGTTTTAAAAGTAGATACGAAATCGGTATAATTTTTTAAAATCAGTCATTTATTATTTAAATGAAAGGTGTTGTATTGTTGGGTCGTTTTAAGCAAAGGGTGGATTAAACATGTGGTGTTTTAAAAATGGGCAACCTGTTGAAACCATTCCTTTACTAGATCGAGCATTTCATTATGGAGATGGATGCTTTACCACAATTCGTGTTTTTCAAAACCAGATTGAGCTTAAAGAAAGACATTGGGAACGCCTAAAACTTGCATGTCAAAAACTGTCATTAATTGCAGATTTTGAATTATTAGAACAGAGTTTGCAGCAACTACAAAAGCAGCATCTTGTGCTCAATGGCACTTTAAAAGTTGTGATTAGTCGTGGGATAGGTGACCGTGGTTATAGTTTGCCAAAGCATAACGCTGATATTTATATCTGGTTTTATCCGAAAGCTTTAGAGCCATTTAAGCAAGACTTTATTCAGTGTGGTGTTTTAAATCAGGCTTTAGGTTTAACCATGCCGAGCTTAGTCGGGCTTAAATCTTTAAACCGTCTTGAACAAGTATTGCTAAAAAAAGAAGCAGATCAACTTGGGTGGGCTGAAGCATTAGTTACTGATGTACAAGGTTATATTGTTGAAGGGGTCAGTAGTAATTGTTTTATTCGTTTAAATGATAGATGGATTACTCCCGAACTTCGCTATAATGGCGTCCACGGTGTAATGCGGGCGGAAATTCTTGCACGTATGCAGCACCATGGAATTGCCTGTGAAGTACGTATAATTGAGCTAGATGAAGTATCTGAAATACAAAGTCTATTCTTTTGTAATGCTTTACATCCTATGCGAGTGGTCACTCATTTAGGAGCGAAAACGTTACAAACACAGGCATGCATAGATTTATTTCGTCTCCTTAACTTAAATCAGATTCATTAATATGCCGAAGCCACCTGTGAATGCGAAAGCAAAAAACGCCAAGAAAAATAACAAAAAACAAGCTCCAAAATTTTCTAAGCGATTGGTTTTAATTGGCCTGTTTATTGTTTTAATTTCTACTTTTGCCATTTTATGGTCGAGTCTATTTAAAGCTTATCCGATTGAAGGCAAAAAACAGATGTTATCGATTACATCTGGTGAAACCTATTCTGGTTTTATTGATCGGTTAGCGAAAGAAGGCAAAGTTAGCTTTCCAGTGGTATTGAAGCTTTATCAGAAATTTATGATTCATGACAGCATGAAAGCTGGTGTGTATGAAATTGAACAGGGTATGAGTGTAAGAGAAGTATTAGAGATGTTATCTGATGCGGATAATGCTCAGATGAACCGTGTTTTGGTGATTGAAGGTACAACTTTTAAACAGCTTATCACTGCATTAAAAAATGATAAAAACGTAAAAAATACAATATTAGATTTACCTGATGATCAGCTGATGAAGGCGCTTGGCATTCCTTATGGACACCCTGAAGGTTTGTTTGCACCTAATACGTATTTCTTTGCAAAAGGTGAGACTGACAAGAAAATTCTTACCGATTTATATCATCGTCAAATCAAAGCTCTAGATGCAGCTTGGGCAAATCGTGCACCGAATTTACCTTATAAAGATAAATATGAAGCATTAATTATGGCTTCTATTGTTGAGAAAGAAACAAGTTTAGATAGTGAACTTACACAAGTTTCTGGGGTTTTTGTCCGCCGTTTAAAAATTGGTATGCGTTTACAAACGGATCCAACTGTTATTTACGGTATGGGTAATAACTATAAAGGTAACATTACCCGAGAAGACCTGCGTACCCCAACAGCATATAATACCTATACTATTAATGGCTTACCGCCAACTCCAATTGCTTTGCCAAGCCAAAAAGCAATTGAAGCTGCATTGCATCCAGATGATTCAAACAACATCTATTTTGTAGCAACTGGCAATGGTGGTCATAAATTTACGGCAAGCTTGCAAGCGCATAATCAAGCGGTGCAAGACTATTTATCCGTGTTGAGATCGAAGAAATAAGGAAAAGAGATGTTTATTAGCTTTGAAGGCACGGAAGGTGTAGGTAAAACTACGCTTATTCGAAAAATTCATCAGTATTTTGAAGAGCAAGGCAAACAAGTTGTTTTAACGCGAGAGCCGGGCGGTACACCACTAGCTGAACAGATACGTTCTATGCTTTTGGCAGTGAATCATGATGAAAATATGAGTCATGATACCGAGCTATTACTCATTTATGCGGCACGTGCCCAGCACTTACAGCAGGTCATTTTGCCTGCTTTAGAATTTAACAAAATTGTTCTAAGTGATCGTTTTACCGATGCAAGTTTTGCTTATCAATGTTCTGGTCGTGGTTTAAGCCAAGATAAGTTACAGCTTTTAAATCAGAACTTTGTTTCACGCATGCCAGAAGTGACTTTCTGGTTAGATGCACCGATTGAACTCGGTATGAACCGTGCGCGTGAACGTGGAGCTTTAGACCGTTTTGAACAAGAAAAGTTAAGTTTTTTCACTAAGGTTCGTGAAGGTTATGAAACCTTGTGGAAAGCTGAACCTGAACGTATTAAGCGAATAGATGCAACCCAAAGTCCTGATCAGGTGTTTGAGCAAGCTTTGCAATATTTAGGATAAGCAATTGGATGAGCCACTCTTATAATGTATGGGAGTGGTGAAAAATGACGACAATTCTGGTTTGAATCGTCATAGAAAATATCTGTTATTTTCTTATGCTATCTTACATATGATTTATAGATTGAAGAATAACAAGGATGAAAAGCTCAAAAGAAGAAATCGTGGCATTTCTTGAAAAGGAATTTCCGCCAAGTCTTGAACATTGCACTATTGAATCAGTCACGCCCAAAGCTGCGGTTGTTTATTATCATGTCGATCAAAGACATCAACGCCCTGGTGGTACCATATCAGGTCCAACCATGATGACTTTGGCAGATTTTGCTTTATATATTGCAATATTAGGTGAAATTGGAATTATTGGTTTAGCTGTGACTACCAACTTTAATATTAACTTTTTACGCAAACCTGCGGGTGATCAAGACTTACGCAGTGAGTGTAAGCTCATGAAAGTCGGAAAGAGTCTGGTTGTGGGGGAAGTCTGGATTTATTCAGTCGGTTTGGATGAACCTGTTGCACATGTAACCGCGACTTACTCAATTCCACCTAAATCATAAATATCAAACCAAATAAAAAGCACAGCCTGAACTGTGCTTTTTTTTGTTTTATAAGAATTACAGCTCTGTATTAACCAATGGCTGTTCTACTGCAAAATTTGGAGGAGTTAAAACTGTTTTACGAATCTCACTCGAAGTTTCAGGATAATCGAGTGTGTAATGTAGACCACGTGATTCCTTGCGTTGCATCGCACAACGGACAATCATTTCAGATACGAGTACAAGATTACGCAGTTCAATCAGGTTCTTGCTTACACGATAGTCTTGATAGTATTCAGTAATTTCACGCTTTAACATTTCAATACGGTGTAAAGCACGTTCTAAACGTTTCGTGGTTCTGACAATACCGACGTAATTCCACATGGTAGAACGTAACTCATCCCAGTTTTGTAAAATCACGACATCTTCATCTGGATTGGTGACTTGAGAATCATCCCAACTTGGCACTTCTGGTAGTTTTAAATCTTTATCAAATTTATTTTCGATGTCTTTTGCTGCACTCATGCCATAGACGAAGCATTCAAGTAATGAGTTACTCGCCATACGGTTTGCGCCATGTAAACCGGTATAAGACGTTTCCCCAATAGCATATAAGCCTTCAATATCGGTCTGGCTATTTGAGTCAACCACAACACCACCACAGGTGTAATGAGCTGCCGGCACCACTGGAATCATATCTTTGGTAATGTCGATGCCCAATTCAAGCAATCGCGCATAAAGTGTAGGGAAGTGTTCTTTAATAAACTCTGGTGATTTATGGGTAATGTCTAACCACACATGGCGAATACCAAGGCGTTTGATTTCATGGTCAATGGTACGTGCCACAATATCGCGTGGAGCCAGTTCTGCACGATCGTCAAAACGCAGCATGAAACGTTCACCATCAGGCAAGCGTAAGTAAGCACCTTCACCACGCATCGCTTCAGTAATTAAAAAAGAACGTGCTTGAGGGTGATAGAGACAAGTTGGATGGAACTGATTAAATTCCATGTTGGCTACACGGCAACCTGCGCGGTAGGCCATAGCAATACCATCACCAGTGGCAATATCTGGATTAGATGTATAAAGGTAGGCTTTCATTGCGCCGCCGCAAGCAAGCGCGGTAAATGGAGCAAGGAAGGTATGAACCTGTTCTGTATTTTCATCTAATGCATATAAACCAATAGCACGATTCGCTTGGTCAACATGGCCTAATTTTTGCGAAGTAATCAGATCGATCGCAATATAGTTTTCAAAAATAGTAATATTTTTACGTTCTTTGGCACGTTCAACCAAGGTGGTTGAAATGGCTTTACCTGTTGCATCAGCAGAATGGATAATACGGCGCTGTGAATGACCACCTTCGCGGGTTAAATGAAGTTGTTCATCTTCATCTAGGGTAAACTGCACACCTTGCTTTAAAAGAAAATCTACAGAAGGGCGACCACCTTCTACGGTATGTTGTACCGCATCCATTTCACATAAATGAGCACCTGCAATCATAGTGTCATTAATGTGCTGTTGAATAGAATCAGTCTCATCAAGAACAGCTGCAACACCACCTTGGGCGTAGAAGGTACTTGCTTCAGTTAAAGCAGCTTTGGCTAAAACTGCAATATTAAAATGATTTGGTAACGATAAAGCCAGACTTAAACCAGCGCCGCCGCTGCCCACAATAATCACGTCAAAGTGGTGAATTGTCTGTAAATTAGGCATGTCCATTCGCAACAATTTAAAACGTCCGCTAATGACACCCCTTTTTATCTAAAAAGGCAAGAGCTTAAGCGCTCTAACTCAGAGAAAAATTGCAATTGGCTTAAAAAGTTGCAATGCGTAAAATAATCATTGTGATGATGCCTTACAAATAAACATATTGTTACGCACAACCCCAAGGCGTTGTGATACAACAGTTTTATTCTTATTCTCGTAGACCAATTGTGGGTGAGCACCAAATGAAAACTCGCTATTTACAACAAGGAATGTATGCAGCGGTATTTACAGTTGCTGCTGTTCAAGCAAATGCTACTGTTGATTTTTCAAACCTCGTTGAACAAGTTAGTCCAGCCGTGGTGAGTGTAAACGTCGTAAAGAAAATGACTCAGGATGAACTATTGCAGCAGCAAGTTCCTGAAATTTTAAAACGTTTCTTTGGAAATCAGGTCATCATTCCGCAGCAACAAGGTCCACAAGAAAAAACCGCATACGGTAGTGCATTTTTTATTAGTAAAGATGGTTATTTACTGACAAATCATCATGTTATTGAAAATGCCTCACGCATTAGTATCACTTTAAATGATCGTCGTGAAATTGATGCAACGGTGGTCGGTAGTGATGAGCGTACAGACGTTGCATTATTAAAGGTGACTGGAAATAGCTACCCAGCTTTAAAAGTGGGGAATGTTGATCGCTTACGAGTGGGAGAGCCAGTTTTAGCAATTGGTTCGCCGTTTGGTTTTGACTATTCAGCTTCGGCAGGTATTGTCAGTGCTAAATCACGAAATATGAGTGGTGAAACGTCGGTACCATTTATTCAAACTGATGTTGCGCTAAACCCAGGTAACTCTGGTGGTCCATTATTTAACCAAAATGGTGAAGTAGTCGGGGTAAACTCTCGAATATTTAGTGGTACTGGCGGCTATATGGGCTTGTCTTTCTCTATCCCGATTGACGTAGCGATGGATGTGGCCGAACAGCTTAAAACTAAAGGTAAGGTAACACGCTCTTATCTTGGTGTGATGATGCAAGACATTGACCGAAACCTTGCTGATGCTTACAAGTTGCCAAAACCTGAAGGTGCTTTAATTACTCAAATTTCTCCGAACTCACCTGCACAAAAAGCAGGACTTAGAGCGGGAGATGTCATTTTAAAATTAAATGGCGTATCTGTACTTCGTACAAGTGATTTGCTCTATGCATTAAACAAAGTACAGCCGAATCAAACAGTTCAGTTTGAAGTATTACGCGATGATAAAACTCGTAATATTTCTGCAACTTTGACGACTGCTCCAGATGAAACACCTGCCACAGGTGCACAAAGTGCTGTATCTAAAGGACCAGTTTTAGGAATGAGCATTCGTGATTTAGCTGAACCAGAAAAAAGTGCTTTAAGTGTAAAAGGTGGTATCTATGTACAAGATGTTCGCCGTGGCGGTTTGGCATCATTGTCAAATATCATTCCGGGTGATGTGATTGTTCAAGTCAATAATAACCAGATTTTAAACAGTCAGGATTTTGCAAAAGTTGTTTCTAACTTGCAAAAAAATACCGTAGCACGTGTTGCGATTATTCGTCAGGGACAACGCGCGATGCTTGGTTTACGTATCCAGTAAACTTAAAAAGAAACAATGAGCCACCCTAAACATGGGTGGTTTTTTGTTATTTATCTTGAGCGTATAGTGATATCTACCTACACTTATTTCAGTTTAAAAGTTAATAAATAAGAGTGAACATTCGTGAGTAGTATTTTTGATTTACATATTCAGGTACAGCCACATCATATTGATGCGTTAGGACATGTGAATAATGTGATGTATGTACAGTGGATGCAGGATGTAGCGGCTGCTCATGTTGAAACATTAGGAGTAGGGGTAACTAAATATCTCGAATTAAAACATGCAATGGTCGCGGTTGAACATCATGTGCAATATCGTAAAGCTGCATTTGAAGGCGAACAAATTGTATTACGCACATGGTTAGATGATATCAACGCTCTTTATTCTTTCCGCCAATATGTTTTCTTCCGCCCATCAGATCAGGCTGTATTATTTGTTGGAAATACAAAATGGGCATGTATTGAAATTGCCACAGGACGCCCAAAACGAATGTCTCCAACTTTTACCCATGCATACAAGCCACTTGATTCAAGTATAAATGCTTATGATTTTACTGTTTCATATGTTAGCTAGTAAAAAAGAGAGGCTGAAATTTGGAGTATTCATTTTCCATAGAAACTGATCGGTTGGTTTTAAGTGATCTTACAGATGATGATAAAGATTTTGTCTTTGAATTATTTTCAAATTCAAGCGTACTCGAATTTTATGATTTACAAGCCTTGACTTCATTAGAAGAAGCTCAGGCTCTGATTGAAAAAATGCATAAAAAATGGGACCAACGGCTAGGTTTTAGACATGCTATTCGTCTTAAACAAGATGCAACTATGTTGGGAACATGTGGAGTAAATGCTGTCAAACCGATTGGTGGTGATTTTGCGGTAGTCATTGGTTATGAGCTTCATCCTCATGCATGGGGTTCGGGATATATACATGAAGCTCTTACAGGGCTAATTCACTATTTGAAACAAGAGGGATTATTCCAACGAAAAATAAAATATGTTTGGGCTGAGATATTCGAGCCCAACATTAGATCCCAGCAAGTTGTTCACAAACTTGGATTCAAATTGATTGAAAAGATCGCTAATCATACTGGCAATAATTTATCTGCAAGCCTGCTTAGGTTTGAGCTAAAGCTGTACTGATTTACATACTCTTCAAAGAGAAATAGTTTGTTATGTTGAGAAGTTTAAAAAGCTTTTTTAAAAGAAAGAATTTATGTCTTTTTCATATCTGCAATCTGTTATAATCGCACGCAATTAATTTAACTGCTTTGGCTGTGTATTAAAACAAGCTACATAGCACTCTATATTTTCTCAAGGTAACCCATGGCGCAAGCTAAAAAATCCGTCGATATCAAAAATATACGAAATTTCTCGATTATTGCTCACATTGACCATGGTAAGTCTACATTGGCTGACCGTTTTATTCAGATGTGTGGTGGTCTACAAGATCGTGAAATGCAAGCCCAAGTCTTAGACTCAATGGAGCTTGAGCGTGAACGTGGGATTACCATTAAAGCCGCTTCTGTCACGCTGTATTACACTCATCCGAATGGTCAAGAATATCAACTTAACTTTATTGATACTCCTGGGCACGTAGACTTCTCGTATGAAGTTTCTCGTTCATTAGCCGCATGTGAAGGTGCACTATTGGTTGTAGATGCTGCGCAAGGCGTAGAAGCACAATCGGTTGCAAACTGTTATACCGCAATTGAACAAGGTCTCGAAGTTCTTCCTATTTTAAATAAAATTGATTTACCACAGGCTGAGCCTGAACGTGTAATTCATGAAATTGAAGAAATCATCGGGATTGAAGCGACTGATGCACCGACTTGTTCAGCAAAAACTGGTTTGGGTGTTGAAGGCGTATTAGAACGTTTAGTCGATGTTATTCCAGCGCCTGAAGGCGATCGTGATGCTCCATTGCAAGCATTAATTATCGACTCATGGTTTGATAACTACTTAGGTGTAGTTTCTCTTGTACGTATTAAACAAGGTCGTATCCGTAAGGGCGACAAAATGTTGGTTAAATCGACAGGACAAACTCATCCAGTAACTTCAGTGGGTGTATTTAATCCTAAGCATACTGAAACAGATATTCTTGAAGCTGGTGAAGTAGGTTTTGTTATTGCGGGTATTAAAGATATTTTTGGTGCGCCAGTAGGTGACACTATTACCCTTGCTGCTACACCTGATGTTGCAATTTTACCGGGTTTTAAAAAGGTTAAACCACAGGTTTATGCTGGTCTTTTCCCGATTGATGCGAGTGACTTTGAGCCATTCCGTGAAGCGTTACAAAAATTGCAGATCAATGACTCGGCTTTATTTTTTGAACCAGAAAGTTCAGATGCATTAGGTTTTGGTTTCCGTTGTGGCTTCTTAGGGATGCTACACATGGAGATTGTACAAGAGCGTTTAGAGCGTGAATATGACCTTGATCTCATCAGTTCTGCGCCTACTGTAATTTATGAAGCATTAACCAAGAAGGGCGAAACGATTTATATCGATAGTCCATCAAAAATGCCAGATGGATCTACTGTAGAAGATTTGCGTGAGCCGATCGCAGAATGTCATATCCTTGTTCCTCAAGAGTACTTAGGGAATGTAATGACCCTATGTATTGAACGCCGTGGTGTTCAAAAAGATATGAAATTCTTGGGTAATCAAGTTTCTATTACCTTTGAAATCCCGATGGCTGAAGTCGTTATGGATTTCTTTGATAAATTAAAATCATGTTCTCGTGGTTTTGCATCGCTAGACTATAACTTTGTGCGTTTCGAAAGTTCAGCTTTAGTTAAGGTTGATGTATTAATTAATAGTGACAAGGTTGATGCCTTGGCTATGATTTGTCACCGTAATGACGCGCGTCATCGTGGTATTGCATTGGTTGAGAAAATGAAAGATTTGATTCCTCGCCAAATGTACGACGTTGCTATTCAAGCGGCTATCGGTGCACAAATTATTGCTCGTTCTACTGTAAAAGCAATGCGTAAAAACGTATTAGCGAAATGTTATGGTGGTGACGTTTCACGTAAGAAAAAACTACTTTCTAAACAAAAAGAAGGTAAGAAACGTATGAAACAAGTGGGAAGTGTTGAAATTCCACAAGAAGCGTTCTTGGCTGTATTGAAAGTAGAAAGATAAGAAATGAGGGTGGGAGAAGTAAGATATTACTTTTCCCCCACTTTAAGACAAGCAGCTAGGCTGCGAGTGAGGTCGTGTGGATTTTGATTTTAATTTAATTCTTGTTCCAGTTACGCTGATTCTATTTGCAGTGTGGTTGTTAGATAAATTTGTATTCAAACAGCGTGCAAATAAAGGGCGCGGGAACGAAAATTTTGTTATTACATGGGCCTATGACTTTTGGCCAGTTTTAGCTGTAGTGCTTGTGCTTCGTTCATTTCTTTATGAACCTTTTAATATTCCATCAGACTCTATGGTACCTACCCTAGAAACTGGTGATTTTATTCTGGTGAATAAATTTGATTATGGTGTGCGTTTACCTATCGTCAATAAGAAAATTATTGATGTAGGAGAACCAAAGCGTGGTGATGTGATTGTGTTCCGTTATCCACCTCAACCTACCATTAGTTATATTAAACGTGTAATCGGTTTGCCGGGTGATCATCTTGTTTATGATCATGGACAATTGATTATTAACGGACAAAAAGTACCGAAAGTATTAACACAGTTTAGTCGCGAAAAAGATGTGTTAGATACCCCAACGTCTATTTATCATAAAGAGACGATTGGTGAACACACCTTTACGATGCGTGAGCTTGAAGGCGTAAATGTGGCGCGTCAAGCACCGTTTATCAACTATGTTGAAAATGGTAAATATGCAAACCAAGACGGTTTATATTGGGAAGTGACTGTTCCAAAAGGGCATTACTTTGCAATGGGAGATAATCGTGATCAAAGTGCAGACAGTCGTTTCTGGGGCTTCGTTCCTGAAGAGAATTTAACAGGGCGAGCATTCTATGTGTGGATGCATAAAGAACCGGGTTTACATCTTCCTAACTTTGGCCGAAATGGAAAAATAGATTAAAAACAACCATTAGGAAAAAAAGAAATGCGTAAGGCACAACAAGGTACTTCGTATTTAGCAATTTTATTTGGGGTGGTTATATTTGCAGTTGCAGTAAAAACTGTACTTGCAGTTTGGCCAGCATATTGGGATGATCGATTGATTAATAATCAAATAGAAGAGCTTTTGCAAGAAAGCTCTTCTGAGATCACACCACGGAAGTTTGTGACACAAATGGATCAGCGACTGGAAATGAACAATATTCGTGATCTCCACTTTAAAGAGATTGCGCAAGTGTTTAATGAGTCTGGTCTGACAGTCAAAAAGAAATATGAAGTAAGAAAACCTTTCTTATCAAATATTGATTTAGTTTTAACATTTGAGAAGAGTTTTGATAAAACATCAGTTCAAACTAAGTGATCCTCGCTTATTGAGTCGCATCGGATATCAATTCAAGCAGCTTGAGTTGTTACAGTTAGCTTTGACTCATCGTTCGGTGAGTCATAAATACAATTACGAGCGCTTGGAATTTTTAGGCGATTCATTATTAGGCATGATTGTTGCCAATTATCTATATCATGCCTATCCAAATGAAAACGAAGGTCGTCTAACGCGTATGCGAGCGACTTTAGTCCGTCAGGAAGCTTTAGGTAAGATTGCAACCGATTTGCAACTTAGTCGGTGTTTAATATTAAGTACGGGTGAGTTGAAGTCTGGTGGTCATCATCGTGAGTCAATATTAGCTGACACGGTAGAGGCCATTATTGGTGCAATTTATATTGATAGTGGTGATCTCAACTTACTTACAGATATTGTGCTAAAATGGTATGTACCCTATTTAGACCATATTGAACCTACGGATCAACTTAAAGACCCGAAATCACGTTTACAAGAGTATCTACAAGCACGTAAAAAACCTCTCCCTGTTTACGAGGTTGTAGATATTCAGGGTGATGCACCTCACCAGCACTTTAAAGTTGAATGTTTGATAGATGGTTTATCAAAGATTTATGGTGAGGGTTCAAGTCGTCGTTTTGCCGAGCAGGCAGCAGCGGCGGAAATTTTAAAGTTATTGGAGCAATAACCTGCATGTCGATGCATTCTGATCAAATCAATCCAGATTCAAATGAAAACCAAGATCCTAATAATCTGATTGATCAATTTTTTAGTTCCAAAGGTGTGACAATTCCTTCGGATTTTAAGAGCGGATTTGTGGCGATTGTAGGACGTCCAAATGTGGGTAAATCTACCCTCATGAACCATTTATTAGGTCAAAAGCTCTCGATTACTTCGCGTAAACCTCAAACAACACGTCATAAAATTATTGGTATTGATTCGCGTGAAAAAATGCAGGCGGTGTATGTAGATACCCCAGGTATGCATAAAAAAGAAGTACGCGCTATTAATAAAATGATGAACCGTGCAGCACATTCTGCATTACGTGACGTCAATTTGGTCTTATTTGTTATTGATGCTTATAAGTGGACCCCAAATGACGACTTAGTGCTTGAAAAACTCAAGAATGCTGAGATGCCAGTTATTTTGGTGATTAACAAGGCTGATACTTTTGAAGATAAAAGAGATATTCTTCCTTTAATTCAAGAACGTGCCAAGCTTATGAATTTTGCCGAGATTGTTCCTGTATCTGCATTACGCGGAGCAAATCTGGAGCACTTGAGTGAAACGATTGAGAAGTATCTTCCTTATCAAGCACCTTTGTATTCATTTGATCAGATTACTGACCGTTCTGAGCGCTTTTTGGCTAGCGAAATTATTCGTGAAAAAATTATGCGTCAGTTAGGTGAAGAACTACCTTATGATTTAACAGTACAAATTGAATCTTTCAAAACGGAAGAGGCTGCTGTTAATGAGAAAACTGGTCGTTTAAAACCAGCTTGTACCTATATTGATGCAACGATTTTTGTAGATCGTGCGGGTCAAAAAGCGATTGTGATTGGTGAAAAAGGTGCCAAGCTTAAAACAATCGGTATGGATGCTCGAAAAGACATGGAAAAGATGTTTGAGCAAAAAATTATGCTTACACTTTGGGTAAAAGTGAAGGGTGGCTGGTCTGATGATGAGCGTGCCTTAAAAAGCTTAGGATATAGTGATATCTAAAGGATAAGGATACTGGTATGAAAACAATTACATCATTGGTCGCTATAATTGGATGTACATTGATGTTACAAGGTTGTGTATATAAGCTTGTAACCGTACCAGTAGGTATCGCCTATAAAACTACAAAAGGTGTTGTCAAAGGTACAGCGGCTGTTGTAGGCGCGGTGATTCCTGATGGCGATGATGAGGATGAAAAAAAAGAAAAAGAATCTGAGGAATAGTTTCTTTTTATGATGCGCAATGAAGTCCTCCATGGATATATGATTCATCACCGTAAGTACCGTGAAAAAAGTCATATTGTGCATCTTTTTACTCAGGAGTATGGGCGAGTCGATGGTATTTTAAGACAGACTCCACCCCCTCAGTATCAACCTATCCGATTGCAAGCAACTGGTAAAAGTGAGCTGAAGAACTTTACTAAGTTAGAAATATTAAATCAGCCTGTTTTCTTTTTTGGTGATGCCTTTTTTGCCGGATTTTATTTAAGTGAAATCATTCTTCGGCTATGTCCACTAGAAGAGGCAATGCCTCAATCTTTTGAGCAATATCAGTTAACTCTATTGCAGTTACAGCAGCTCGCTTCTACTGATCAGCCCGATCTTTTTTTAAGACAGATATTACGCCAGTTCGAACATGTGCTTTTGCCTGAACTTGGGTACGCACTTGATTTTTCAATTGATACTCAGCAGCAGCCAATACAGGCTCATCAGTTTTATCAATTTCAAGTGACCGAAGGTTTTGCTCCTGTTGCGCAGGCGAGTCGTTCCTCTTTGTCAGGAAAAGCGATTTTGTCTATGGTAGATTATGAGCAAGGGCAGGATTTTTCTCACGAACAACTGCAATTATTAGGTAAACTATACCGTCAAATGATTACATCGCTTTTAGGAGATCGTCCTCTAAAAAGTCGACAATTGTGGATTCAAAATACTCAAACTCAATCGTAATTAGGATTTTTTTATGGCTGCATTGCTTGGTGTAAACATAGACCATGTTGCTACTTTAAGACAGGCGCGCGGTACTACTTACCCAGACCCTGTAGAAGCTGCTCTTATTTGTGAACAAGCTGGTGCAGAGGGAATTACCTTGCATTTGCGTGAAGATCGTCGCCATATTCAGGATGATGACGTACGCCGCATGCGACCGTTACTAAAAACACGCATGAATCTAGAGTTGGCTGTTACTGATGAAATGGTCGAGTTTGCGAAAGAAATTCAGCCACAGCATGTATGCTTCGTTCCTGAAAGACGCCAAGAAGTAACAACTGAAGGTGGTTTGGATGTAGTAGGTAACTTTGAAAAAGTTAAAGCTGCAACTCAGGCCTTAGCCGCTATTGGTTGTGATGTATCATTATTTATTGATGCTGATCTAGCTCAAATTGATGCAGCAGTTGCATGTGGCGCACCTACGATTGAGTTGCACACGGGTGCATATGCAGATGCCACAACGGAGCAAGATCAACAGGCTGAGTTGGCGCGTATTATTAAAGGTGTTGAATACGCAGCTTCAAAAGGTTTGGTGGTAAATGCGGGTCACGGACTTAACCTTAAAAATATTGCTCCAATTGCTGCTATCTCACAAATTCATGAATTAAACATTGGACACTCAATTATTGCTGAAAGCATTTTTGTAGGTCTTGTTCAAGCTGTCAAAGATATGAAAGCAGCAATTCAAGTGGCAGGATAATTGGTTATGTCGAGTATCAATTACGATGAACTAATGCAACCTGTTTTGGCCTTTTTAGGATGTCAAACGCCCAAAGCATGGCTAGATGAAGCGGTCAATAATTTAGATATCTTGTTGCAAGATCATGCTAATTGCGAAAAAAAAGCAGCTAGTACAGCAATGAACTTAATGTTCCGCTATAGCTTTTTCCCTGATTTGCAAGTGAAGCTTGCACAACTGGTACGGGAAGAAATGCTCCATTATGAACAAGTGCTTGAGCTAATGGCCAAGCGTGGTCAGAAATGGGATGGCTTAAGTGCAGGGCGCTATGCAGGTGGGTTGCGTAAAGAAATTTGTACTTATGAGCCGGAAGCTTTAATTGATGTACTTGTGGTAGGTGCTTTTGTTGAGGCTCGCTCATGCGAACGTTTTCATGCACTTGCCCCACGTGTAGATGAAGAGTTGGGACGCTATTATCGCTATTTGCTTAAGTCTGAGTCTCGTCATTTTGAAGACTATTTAGCACTTGCACTTGATGTTGCAAAAACTGCAAAAATGAAAAATCCTAAAGAGGATATTCAGCAGCGCATTGAGCATATTCGTGAGGTTGAAAAGAACCTGATTTTAACGCCTGATGATACCTTCCGTTTTCACAGCGGCGTGCCTGCATAATCAAAAAAGTTGTAAATAAAAAAGTTTATCTTTCTAGGTAAACTTTTTTTATTTTAACCTTTAAATTTTTTAATTATTTTTATAAGTGGTTAGCATCTGGGGATGCGGTATTTATTACCTGATACTCCTGATAAAATCATATCTATATAATTAATTTCCTTAAATATTGTTATCCATAATTAAATTTTTTAGAAAAATCTTTTATTTTTTAAAGTAATAACGAATATTATGTAAATATAAAGATAGGTTTGTTCATAATCGGTTCAACTAAAGTAGTCGAATATTTTAAGGATATAAGAATGTTAGCATTAGTTACAGGCGCTTCTGCGGGTTTTGGTTATAGTATTTCAAAAAAACTGATTGAGTTAGGTTATAAAGTTATTGGCTGTGGAAGACGGGCAGAAAAGCTAAAAGAATTACAACAAGAGCTCGGTGAAAAATTCTATCCACTCGTATTTGATATGACAGATACAGTAGAAAATATAAATAAAGCATTGGTTGATTTACCAACCGAATTCCAAATCAGTCAAATTGATTTATTAGTTAATAATGCCGGATTAGCATTAGGGCTAGAGCCAGCAGATAAATCAGATTTAGATGATTGGTACACCATGGTAGATACCAATATTAAAGGGTTGATTACTATTACTCGGTTAATTTTACCGAATATGGTGAAGAAAAAGTCTGGTTTAATTATCAATATGGGATCAATTGCAGGTACATACCCATATCCAGGTGGTAATGTGTATGGGGCAACCAAAGCATTTGTGGAGCAATTTAGTTTAAATCTTCGAGCTGATCTGTCAGGTACTGGTATTCGAATAACTAATATTGAGCCAGGTCTTTGTGGTGGTACAGAATTTTCTTTGGTGCGTTTCAAGGGCGATCAGGAAAAGGTAAATAGTCTGTATGATAAAAAGAACCCAATCTTGCCTGAAGATATTGCAAATACGGTAGCGTGGGTTGCATCACAGCCTCCACATATTAATATTAACCGTATTGAAATGATGCCGACTTCTCAGTCTTTTAGCCCTTTAAAAGTTGTTGAAGTAGAGTAATAAGATTCAGAATGAACCGATAGTGAGTTTATAGATGCTATGTCCTTTGAATTTTGATTCGGACATTGAATGAAACTAGTAGATTAATAATTAAATCCTCTATGTCGTCATAGGGGATTTTTTTATAGTTATTGATAAATTTATGGCAAAAAAAAGCCCGCTTTAATGCTGCGGGCTTTTTTGTATTTGGCTCTCCCACCTGGGCTCGAACCAGGGACCTGCGGATTAACAGTCCGTCGCTCTACCGACTGAGCTATGGGAGAATCTGCATGCGATTATAAGGAGATTTTGAGAAGGGTCAAGTGAAAATCGCTATGTTGCCTTCATTTTTGTGTTGTATGCTTTTTATTTGATCAGTTGGAAGGTGTTGGAGTAAATTACTTGCACTTTAAAAATTCAATTGCTAGATTTAAACAAGAACAAGCGTTTGAATAAATTCAAACAGTGTGGATTTAAACCAACTTGCCAGCACTAAAATGGCTAAATCGGAGATAAGTATGAAAACACTTACTGTTGCCTCTATTTTTTCTAATTTTGATTTTTATCAAAGCAATTATCTCAATATTTTAAGTCGAACAGAATCTTATTACACACCTGTAGAGGGTGCGTCGATTGATGCTTATCCTTTTAAAAAGCAGGACTTGTACTTAGGTGATTTATTGCAGCTTTGGTTCAGTTCTAAATGGGATGTGCATAGTTCACTAAAAGTTTTAAAAAGTTCAAAACTATTAAATCCCTCTAAACCCTTATATATTTTTCAATTAGAAGGGGAGTTACTACTGGGTAAAAATAAAGCTCTAGCTTGGTCTTTTGAATATCAAGAGGTGGTAGAGCTTCAACTCAAGAGTATTTGGGTACCTTATGTAGTGGCGCAAACCTGTGATCGTCCAAATAACCAATATTACTCAATAAAAAAGGCAGCGGTTTAAGGCTGCCTCTTATGACTATGGGCGAATAATCATGCAGGTTGCTGTTGCATAAGCATAAAGTTTACCTTCCTCATCAATAATCTTTCCTTCGGAAATTCCTAAGTTTTTACTTATGTTAATGACTTTACCTGTTGCAATTAAAGGATGGTTTTTTGGAATTGGACGACACATTTTTACATTGAGGTCGATGGTTCCATAGCCTACGCCAGCAGGTAGCATAGTGTGTACGGCACAGCCAGTCACAGAGTCTAAAACTGTAGCAGCAAAGCCCCCATGTACGCCGCCTAGCGGGTTTAGATGATTATGATCTGCTTGGGCTTTGAACGTAACAGATCCTTCTGAAATTTCAGTAGGTTGCATAGGTATGGTTTTACTAATACTTGCTGCTGGAATATGGCCATCAATCATCGCTTGTAAAAATTCAAGACCAGTCATTTCCATGGGATTTTTCATTTTTGAGTCCTTTAATTCTATAAGTTCTTAAATGGAACTTGTATTTAAATTATGATGTAAAAGTACTATTGTCAAGTTAGAAAAATGAAGTGATAAGTTCAGTTATAGTTTACAAACTTGTAAATTTTAATTAGACAGAATATTTTATGAAATTAAAAATATAAAACTTATCAATGGGAAATAATAATGAACGGTCAATGTTTATGTGGTAAGACTACATTTGAGGTAGAGCTAAAAAATCATGATGTCCATGTTTGCCATTGTTCGATGTGCCGCCGACAAACCAGTGGTGTTATTATGACGATTGATGTTGTACAAGGTAGTCTAAAGTTTATTCATCAAGAACATCTCAGTGTTTTTAACTCTTCCGAATGGGGAGAAAGAGGCTTTTGCAACGCCTGCGGAACTACAATTTTTTGGAGAACTAAGGATCAAGGCTACTGCAACATTAATGCATTTTCTTTAGATGAACCCGTAAATGACTTAAAGTTAGATCTGGAAATTTTTATTGATTCAAAACCTGGTTTTTATGCCTTTCAAAATAATACAAAAAAAATGACTGAAGCTGAGGTCATGGCTTTATTTAATTCTGCTGAGTCATAAATAGTAGCTAAGAATAAAATTTTTAATTTTCTATTCATAAAAAAAGGAGGCCTCAACTTGAAGTTGAAGCCTCCTTTTAAAATTACAAATTACTTAGCTGTTTTTTCAGCTTCAATAGAAGCGATAGCAGCATCTACACCGTCAATTGAGTCAGCAGCTTTTTTGATACGTGCTAACGCATCAACGAGTACTTCGTCAGCTGTTGCATATGAAATACGCATAAAACCGCCTAGACCAAATGCATCACCAGGCACTACTGCTACACCAGTTTCTTCTAGTAACCATTCAGAGAATTCTGTGCAAGATTTTAAGCCTTTTGCACGAATAAGAGGGCGAATGTTTGCATAGGCATAGAAAGCACCGTCAGCAGGCAAGCAAGAAATCCCTTTGATTTCATTCAAGCCGTTTACGACTAAGTCATGACGGCGTTTGAACGCTTTAATCATTGGTTGAAGGACGTCTTGAGGACCATTCAATGCAGCTTCAGCAGCAACTTGTGAAATAGAAGTTGGGTTTGAAGTTGATTGAGACTGGATTTTTTTCATTGCGCCAATGATTTTTGCTGGGCCGGCTGCATAGCCAATACGCCAACCTGTCATCGCATATGCTTTAGAAACACCATTTAAAACAATCGTACGATCATATAAATCTGGAGCAACAGTTGCGATGTTGTAGAACTCATCTTCCCAACGAATTGGTTCATACATATCGTCAGATGCAACAAACACTTGTGGATGGCGACGTAATACTTCAGCTAAAGCTTCTAATTCAGCTTTGCTATAGATCATTCCTGTCGGGTTAGATGGGCTGTTTAATACAACTAAACGAGTGTTAGGGGTAATAGCCGCTTCTAATTGTTCAGGAGTAATTTTGAAGCGTTGGTCTTCGCCACATTTCACAATGACTGGAGTACCTTCAGCAATAATGACCATATCTGGATAGCTTACCCAGAACGGTGCTGGAATGATAACTTCATCGCCTTTGTTTAATAGAGCAAGAGCCAAGTTAAAGAAGCTTTGCTTACCACCACATGAAACCAAAATCTGATTCGCTTGATAATCAAGATTATTATCGCGTTTAAATTTAGCAATAATTGCTTTTTTTAACCCAGGAGTACCATCTACAGCCGTATATTTGGTGAAACCATTATTAATCGCTTCAATTGCAGCATCTTTGATGTGTTGAGGGGTATCAAAGTCTGGTTCGCCAGCACCTAAACCAATCACATTCTTGCCAGCAGCTTTAAGTTCAGCAGCTTTGTTGGTTACAGCAAGTGTAGGGGACGGTTTGATGGCATTGACACGATCAGAAAGACGTACGTCCACGGCAATATTCCTCTTATGGGATTAAAAAATAAAAAGCATACTATCTTATCGCAAAAATTAAGTAATTTGCGGATGTGAACCTTTTCAGATGTAAAAAAGTTTAGTTTAGTAATCACCTTAAGCAATATTTATTCAATTGAAGCTTTTTTAGAAAGAAATGAGAAAATCATTTATAATAGGTCGCAATCGAAATTTCGAGAATGAATCATGACTGAGCAACAGCCAAAACAGAAAAAGGCTTTGGTGAAATTGCCATTCCCAATGCCGAATGATAGCAATGAAGCCGACGACGCGGTACACAACCAAGTGCGTCCAAAACCAGAGCAATACGCAGATAGAACGTGGATGCCTCCGCGTGGTACTCGTCGTTCTATGGGAAAACGCTAATCTCGAAAACAGGCAATATGCCTGTTTTTTTATTGATTAAATAAAATTTCCTGATAATAGCTTTTTTTCTTTTGGTACATGTGATGGTCAGCTCGCTTTAACATGTCCTCAATTTGTTCATTTGTTTGAGTGGTTGCATGTCCAATTGCAATGCTAATTGGGTGGCTTGAATAATATTGATTGTCGATATTAAAAAGCTCTTGAATGGTTTGAAGCATAATTAGAACATTCGCCTCATCTGCCCCTGGCATTAAAATTACGAATTCATCGCCACCTATTCTAGAAGCCGTATATGCTGTATTTAAAATGGCCTGACTTAAAATATTTCCGACGCGACGCAATAAGCCATCCCCAATATCATGACCAAACTGATCATTTGTTTCTTTTAATCCATTCATATCTAAGAAAATTGAAGAAACAGGTCGGATAATACTTCGGTTTAAACGGTTCAATTCCTCTGTAAAAAAAGCGCGATTATATAGTTTGGTCAGGACATCGTGCTGCCCCAAATATTCAAGATAGTTTTCCGCTTTTTTTCGCGCCGTAATATCGGTCAGTGCAACCTGTACCAGTCCCCAAGTGTCTTCATAACCTGGGAAAACAGTAAATTGAAGTAAGACATTTCTCATTTGCCCATCTAAAGCATAGTTAATGGCTTCACGCTTATGATGAATATTACCTTGCCATAATTCGATGAGTTGTTCCCGAAAAGTTTCAATCATCTCTTCAGCAAAAATCTTATGTGTATTTCTTAAAAGTGTCGACTTATCAGGAGCCTTAAATAAATCAAGAGTTGCCTGATTAACATCTAAAATTAGAATATCTTCTACACACTGACGGACAAATTCAGGATGGACATCTAGAAAAGTTCTAAAATCTTCAATACCTAATAACCTGAGTTGATCAATTCTATTTTTTATACGGCTGAAATCTTCGACCCAAAGAGAAGTGGGTGAATAGATAAACATAGACTCAGCTAATCGACGATTTTTTGCTTCCTCACGAAGTGCATTTTGATAGGGCGTAATGTCTTCGGTGGTAATTAATACACGCTCAAAGGTCGATTCAGAGCCGGGTAAAATAGAACCTCTTAGCTGAACATCAATACGTTTGCCTGATAAGGTGTAATTTACAGTCGTACTTGAAAAGTGAGTTTTACCATTCCATAGTTCTTCCAGTTCATGAATATGTGATTCGAACATTTCTTTTTTAAAAATAAGATTTAAATTCGAATATAGCTCTTCGTGAGTTCTTGCTTCAAAAAGTTCTAATGTTTTTTGATTAACACGAACAATTTTAATTTTATGTGCACATTCACTGATTAAGTTTTTATTTTGACTTAAAAATTCATGGAGGTTTTCAATACCTTGATTTCTCCATAAATCAAATTGTTGTTTAACTTCACTGAAATCCTCAATCCACATTGGAATTGGGCTAAGGTCAAAAATTGAAGAATCTAAAGTTTCCATATGTTTCTTTAAGTATTCAGTTTGCCTTAAAGTATAATGAGAAAAATTAGAATTTGGGAAGCTAAAGAACTTAAATCTATTAGAATAATTAAAAATATAAAGATTAAATGTAAGTGAAAATAAAATAATGAGAAAGCAGATATTATCCGCTTAGCTCATAAATTTATAAGAAAAATTAACGATTAATAGGGTGGTCAATATTCTTTTCACCACGCCAGAGTTTGATAAAGTCTTGCTCATCAAAATCATAAAGTTCCATGAGTGCAACCACAGCACTTACAAAAATCATGGCGCCCTCAGAGTTTCCGTGCAGGTCAAAAATTTTACCATTGAGCTTTCCTAAAATATCACTCAGCTCATGATCACGGCCTCGTCCATAACGATCCCGAGGGTATAGCTCTTCATTTAAAACAATAAGAGCAATGGCTTTTTCGGCACTTGATAAATCTGTTTTATCTAAGGCTTCTTCAAAAGATTCACTTCCATGATTAAAGTAAAAAATAACCTCATCATTAATGAAACTTTTTACCATCTTTTGAGTTAATGTCGGAAATTCAGAAACTGCATTATCTTCAACATAAGGTTTAAAAGATTCTGGAAAGATAACGTTGTGATGAATATCTTTAAATAGTGGCGCAATTTCAGAAACTTTATAACCTGCGATGCCACAACCTAAAGCCGTGACAAAATATTTCATTTTAGGATGATTTTTTGCATATATCTTAAAATCTTCAACATAGTGCTCAATCTGTGAAAGAGGCATTTGTTGAATATGTTCATTTAAGGTGGGAATTGCAAAGCTTTGACCAGCCCAGCCGCGACCTACACCTTCGACTGCACCGAAGTGTTGACTGGCAACGCGTGCTGCACCGCTACCGTGCTGTCCAGCAAGGTTACTTCCAAATACAAAAACTGTATCTTCGGGAAGTTCGGTTACAATACTTTCATCATGATATTGATAGGTCATGGTTATGCTTTTTATTTAATGGATAGCTTCATGTTGCAACTGATTAGGGTATTGGTCAAGTGTTAAGATGCTTAATCTTTTACATTGAATTTCCAACTCAATTTGCACTTTAAATTAAGATAAAAATCCCCATTAATGGGGGAGACGTTAAATTCAATTTTTTCATAAAGAGAGATAACTTTGAACGAAAATCAACCTTTCGATTTGGTCACTCATTATCAGCCAGCAGGTGATCAGCCACAGGCAATTGAAAAGCTGGTCAATGGTATCGAGCATGGTTTTCGTAATCAGTTATTGCTAGGGGTAACGGGCTCAGGTAAAACCTATACCATGGCAAATGTGATCGCCCAAACACAGCGACCTACAATTGTGATGGCTCATAACAAAACTTTGGCTGCACAGCTTTATGGTGAGTTCAAATCTTTCTTCCCCAATAATGCGGTCGAGTATTTTGTAAGTTATTACGATTACTACCAACCAGAAGCTTACGTTCCATCTTCGGATACGTTTATTGAAAAAGATTCAGCCATTAATGATCACATTGATCAGATGCGCTTATCAGCAACACGAGCTTTATTAGAACGTCGTGATGCAATTATTGTGGCATCGGTTTCTGCAATTTATGGTTTGGGTGACCCGAATGCTTATATGCAAATGTTGCTGCATGTGGTTGAGGGCGACCGAGTAAGCCGCGATGAAATCATCCGCCGATTGGTTGAAATGCAATATACGCGTAATGAACTTGAATTTTTACGTGGTACTTATCGTATTCGCGGCGAAATTATTGATATTTTCCCAGCGGAATCTGATCAACATGCGATTCGTATTGAACTATTTGATGATGAAGTCGATTCAATCCGTTGGTTTGACCCGCTAACTGGTAAAATGGTTCGTAAAGTTTCTCGGATAACGATTTATCCGAAAAGCCACTATGTGACACCAAAAGATCATTTGACCCGTGCCATTGATACAATTAAAGATGAATTACAAGATCAGCTTAAATTCTTCCGTGAACATGACAAATTGCTTGAAGCACAGCGTATTGAGCAACGGACACGTTACGATCTGGAAATGATGCAACAGTTGGGTTATACCAATGGTATCGAAAACTATTCGCGTCATTTGTCAGGACGTCCGTCTGGTGAAGCACCGCCGACTTTATTTGACTATATTCCAGAAGATGCTTTGCTCATTATTGATGAATCACACGTTACTGTTCCGCAAATTGGAGCGATGTATAAAGGTGACCGGTCACGTAAAGAAAACTTAGTAAATTATGGGTTCCGTTTGCCAAGTGCGCTTGATAACCGTCCGATGAAATTTGAAGAGTGGGAGCGTATTGTACCGACGACCATTTTTGTAAGTGCAACACCTGCTAAATATGAATTAGAAAAGTCAGATCAAATCGTTGAACAAGTGGTACGTCCAACAGGTCTAATCGACCCTGAAATTGAGATTCGTCCTGTCTTAACCCAAGTAGATGATGTTCTTTCTGAAATTAATATTCGTAAAAACTTGAATGAACGGGTATTAATTACCACTTTAACCAAGCGTATGGCAGAAGACCTGACTTCTTATTTAAAAGAATATGGCGTTAAGGTCGCTTATCTCCACTCAGATATTGATACGGTTGAACGCGTCAAAATTATTCATGAACTACGTACAGGTGTTTTTGATGTTTTAGTCGGCATTAACCTGCTACGTGAAGGTCTGGATATGCCTGAAGTTTCTTTGGTGGCTATTTTAGATGCAGATAAAGAAGGCTTTTTACGTTCAGAACGCTCACTCATTCAGACGATTGGTCGTGCTGCGCGTAATGTGAAAGGTAAAGCAATTTTATATGCTGACCGAATTACCGATTCTATGCAAAAAGCAATAGATGAGACTGATCGCCGTAGAGCCAAACAAATTGAATTTAATGAGTTGCATGGTATTACGCCACGTAGTGCTGTTCGTCAGGTCATCAAAGAAATTGACTCGGGTGAGATACTTTCAGACGATGAGATTGATGAAAAAGTACTTGAGCAAGCACAAGCATTGAGTGCCGATGAAAGACATATTCTTTCAGATCCTAAACTGTTTAGTAAGCATATTACTAAGCTTGAAAAAGATATGTTAAAGGCCTCGAAAGATTTACAGTTCGAGCAGGCAGCGCGGATACGTGATGAAATCATTCGATTAAAAGCGCAAATGTTGCAATAAACGAATACATAACGCTACATAATGTGTTTAAAAAACAAGCTACTGTAGATGTTTGAGTTCTTTTGTATTCACAACTAATCGTTGAGGGCAACAATGGCATTTCGAAATAATGTTCCGCAAGCCAGTTGGCGTTTGGCTAAAATTGCGTTGGGCGGTGTTGTTTTGGCTGGTTTAGCTGTTGGAACGTATGTCTATGCTCAGCCGAAACCTTTGCAAACCGTTTATAAAGTTGAACTGGACCGATATTTAGGTGTCTGGTATGAAGTCGCCCGTAAGCCTGCTTTTTTTCAAAAAAAATGTGCTTACAACGTATCTGCAACTTATACCTTAAACGAAAATGGAAATGTGGTTGTAGATAATCGCTGTTATGACAATAGAAAACAATTACAGCAATCTATTGGTGAAGCCTTTGTCGTAAATCCGCCATACAACACGAAATTGAAGGTGAGTTTCTTACCAGAAGCTGTGAGATGGATTCCAGTCATTCGTGGAGATTACTGGATTTTAAAAATAGATGAAGACTATCAAACTGTTTTAGTAGGAGAACCTTCTCGTAAATATCTTTGGGTGTTATCAAGAACACCTCATCCTGAACAAGAAGTGGTTGATGAATATCTAAATTATGCAAAAACATTAGGTTTTGATATTCGCGATATTATTCGCACAGAACATAAAGAATAACTGTAGATGTCTGATTAATAAAAAACCATGTTTTTACATGGTTTTTTCTTTTTTATAGTGGATAAATCAAGTATTGTGGTGAGCTGTTTTTACTAAAGTATAAGAGGGTGATGATGTTTAAGGGCGTGAGCTTGTCTGTCATGGCATCTATCACTTTTGGTGTACTTTATTTTTATACTCAATTGTTAAGTCAGCTTGATAGTGAACAGACTTTTGGATGGCGGATTATTGCAACACTACCAGTTCTCACTTTGTTTATGTGGTGGAGCGGTGATTTAGGATATATAAAAAATATCTACCAGCGTATTTTGGCAAAGCCGTCTTTATTATTGTTGTTAATCACAACCTCTGTTTTAACTTCAGTACAACTTTGGCTGTTTTTATGGGGGCCTATGCATGGGCGTGGCTTACAAGTATCTTTAGGCTACTTTCTATTGCCGCTTGTTCTTGTCTTGGCTGGAAGTGTGCTGTATGGCGAAAAAATATCAAAATTTCAATGGGTCGCAATTATTCTTGCAGTCATTGGAGTCGGCCATGAGATCTGGCGTTTAGGAAGTATTGCTTGGGAAACTGCACTAGTTGCAGTTGGTTATTCTGCCTACTTTTTATTACGTAAGACCATTAAAACAGACAATTTAGGCGGTTTTTGGTGGGACTTAGTCATTATTCTACCGATTGCGATTTATTTGACCCATACGGGTTTACTCCCTTATAGCAAATTTATAGACCAGCCGAGTCTTGCTTTGGTCATTGTTGGGCTTGGAATTTTAAGTGCTATTGGTTTAGGAAGTTATATTCTGGCAAGTCGCTTTTTACCGTTAGTCGTGTTTGGACTTTTAGGATATTTAGAACCTGTATTACTTGCTCTCGCTTCTTTAGTTTTAGGGGAGGGTATTGGCCAAGAAGAATGGTTCACTTATATTCCGATTTGGTGCGCAGTATTTATACTCGTTTTAGAAGGTGCCGTTCACCTTTATCAGCAACGTCAAAAAGCCAAAAATTTGCAGCTCAACATCGCGAAATATCAAAAAAGATTAAAAAATGATGAGCTTGATTAGAGGAGCAGAATCTAAAAAGTAAGAAAAAGCAAAAATTTAGCTGCTTTAAACAATAAAATAATAAAAAATAATTATAGGTATTTTATGAATTTATGATGAATTTTAGGAAAATCTAATCACTAACGTCAGCTTTTGATTCATTCTTGCCAATAATTCCATTACAATTACGGGGTTTAAAAAATCACGCCTAGATATAATTAATTAGAGGACGTATCTGTGAGCAAAGACACTATCATCGCCCTGCATGCTGAACACCAAGGCCGTTGGAAAAACCGTGAAGAAATCGCGGAACGTATGATTGCATTAATTGGACAATTATACCGTGAAAAAAATATTGTCGTATCTGTTTACGGTCGCTCTTTAATTAACCGTTCTGTTATCCAAATTTTGAAAACTCACCGTCGTACACGTGTTGTAGACGTTGAGCTTTCTGTTGTAAATACATTCCCAATTTTAGAAGCTTTAGCTAAGCTTGAAAATATTGGTTCTGCAGAAGTTGATATCGGTAAACTTGCTGTTGAATATAAAGAAAAAGGCGGTGATGTTGATGCTTTTGTTGCTCAAGCAGTTGAGTCAATCAAAGGTAGCGCAACTTCTGAACAACCTAAAGATGTCGTTCTTTATGGTTTTGGTCGTATTGGCCGTATCTTGGCTCGTTTAATTATTAGCCAATCAGGTCTAGGTCGTGGTTTAAGCCTTAAAGCAATTGTTGTGCGTAAATCTTCTGATGGCGATTTAGCAAAACGTGCTTCTTTACTTCGTCGTGACTCTATTCACGGTACTTTCGCTGGCACAATTGCTGTTGATGAAGAAAACGAAGCAATCATTGCTAATGGTAACTTCATTAAAGTGATTTATGCATCTAGCCCAAGTGAAGTTGACTATACTGAATACGGTATTTCAAATGCACTTTTAATCGACAATACTGGTAAATGGCGTGATGCTGAAGGTCTAAGCCAACACTTGAAATGCCCAGGCGTTGCACGTGTTGTATTGACTGCACCAAGTAAAGGCGAAATGAAAAACGTTGTATTTGGCGTAAACAACACAGACATCTTAGATGAAGACAAAATCATCTCTGCTGCAAGTTGTACAACAAATGCAATTACTCCAATTCTTAAAGTATTGGATGACAAATATAAAGTTCTTAATGGTCATGTTGAAACTGTTCACTCATTTACAAATGACCAGAACTTGATTGATAACTACCATAAAGCAGATCGTCGTGGTCGTGCTGCTACTTTAAACATGGTAATTACAGAAACTGGCGCAGCTAAAGCAGTTGCTAAAGCATTACCTGCATTAAAAGGTAAGTTAACTGGTAACTCTGTACGTGTTCCTACACCAAACGTATCTCTTGCTATCTTGAACTTAACGCTTGATAAAGAAATTGATCGCGAAGAAGTGAACGAATACATTCGTCAAATTTCAATTAACTCTAGCCTTCAAGGTCAAATTGGTTATACCAACTCGACTGAAGTTGTATCGAGTGACTTTATCGGTTCTCGTACTGCTGGTGTATATGACGCTCAAGCAACGATTACTTCTGGTAACCGTTTAACTGCTTATGTTTGGTACGATAACGAAGTAGGTTATAGCTGTCAGGTATTACGTATCGCTGAACAAATGTGCGGCGTAAGCTACAAAAAAATCCCAGCAGAATTGAATGCTTAAGATCATTTAACGATCTATAAAAGATTTTCACAAAAAGACCCAGTTTAGACTGGGTTTTTTTACAACCGTACAAAATATATGCTGACTATTTTTTGTAAATAAATGAGAATATGAATTAAGGAAAAAAAGAAAATAGTAAGGGATTGGAATTGTCGCAGTTTAAACGTTTGTTGGTCGTTTTTATATTTATCATTATTGCCAATTTATGTGGTGTACTCATTGCAATATGGGTGTTTAAGCATTTTAATATTTATATTCCACTGAAGAATCAGGCAGTTGCTATTGACTTGCAAGAACCTCTACAGGTTAAGGTTAAAGTACAAGATGCTTTAAATGTGGATGTAAAAGGGCGGGTAAATGCCAGTATTCCAATTGATGAGCAATTGAATATTCCATTAACACAAACGCTAACTCCGCGTGTTTATTTCGATAATATGGTGCCGATTAGCACAACAATTCCTGTCAAAGAAGTATTAAAAGTTGAGCAAAATTTACCAATTGATACCAAGGTTCAAGTCAGAGTTTTGGGGCGCGATATTACCTTACCGTTAAAGGGATCAATTCCATTAAAACTTGATGTTCCGATTGATATTAATGTTCCGCTTGAGCAAAGGGTTCATTTGAAATTTGATGCGCCAGTGCGGACAGTATTAAAAGAAAATTTACATATTCCTCTAAAAGCAAGATTAGATACAAATATTCCAATTGAGGGTAATTTGAGTGTCCCTGTTAAAACAGCGCTAAATGCTTCGGTTGATGTGAAAAATACATTACCTGTGAAGATTGCAAATGGTGAGTTAAAAATTCCTCTGTCCAGTATGCGATTAAATCGGGTGGTAGGTTCAGAAACGTCGCAGACGACAGCTGATCAATAGGGTGGATGGTAATGTTTCGTTCACTCAAGAGTATGCTCATCAGTTTCATTTTAATGATGATACTTGCCGCTGTTATGTTTTGGGTATACCTCAATATTCAAGCAAATGTAGTGGTTTCGGCTCATAACGCAGATATTAGTTTACCTGACTCTTTAGAAACAAAGATTCAAGTTGGCAACACTTTGCAAGTCCAATCTATTGGTAAACTTGATACAACATTGGATATAGACCGCCAACTGACTCTACCGCTGAAAGGGAAATATTTAGCAGATATCAGTTTTGCTGTAGAGACACCCGTTACAGTAAATGTTGATTATACAACGACTCTAAAAATTGATCAGGTTATGCCTCTTGAAACAACTACAGACTTGATCTATCAAAATAAGTTGTTACCTAAATTTCCACTTAAACTTGATATCCCCATAAAGTTAGATGTGCCTTTTCAGTTAAAGCGTAGTTATACCATTCCGATTAAAATTGTTTTTGATGGTCCTGTTTATTTTGAATTCGATGAGCCAGTAAATTTATCGGTTAAACATCAGTTTAAACCAAGTCTACAAGTGAATGACCCTATGGAAATGGGGAATGTCTCTTCATTTAATGCCATTATGTATAATTCGGTTCCAAAAACAAAAGCAAATCTTGATATGCAAATGACCTTACCTCTACGCAATGTTCATCCTTAAAAATTAAATAGTCATCCTGCATTTTATTTTCAATATAAGCTGTATTTGTGGATCTAAAATGCTTCTGATGACTTAAATATAAAAACAGATCGTTATAAATAGGAATTGTCCCATTTTATATTCGAGAATTTTATGAAAATATGGCAGAATAGGCGGTTTTAGAGTTTTTAGAGGATTGGCAGATGCGCTTTGTTGATGAAGCAGTCATTACCGTAGAGGCTGGCGACGGTGGCAATGGCGTAGCCAGTTTTCGCCGTGAAAAATTTGTACCATTTGGTGGTCCAGATGGTGGTGATGGTGGACGTGGTGGAAGTATCTATATTCAAGCTGATGATGATACGAGTACGCTAGTCGATTACCGTTACACACGTAAGTTCCGTGCTGAGCGCGGAAAGAATGGTGCAGGTGCTAACTGTACCGGACGTGGTGGTGAAGATGTGGTTTTAAAAGTACCTGTTGGTACAACAATTGTTGATACAGATTCAGGCGATATTATTGGCGATTTGGTTGAAGACGGCCAAAGAATTCTGGTTGCAGGTGGTGGTGATGGTGGTTTGGGGAATACCCACTTTAAATCATCAACTAACCGTGCTCCGCGTAAATGTACGACTGGTATAAAAGGTGAGTTTCGTGAAATTCGCCTTGAATTAAAAGTATTGGCAGATGTTGGTTTATTGGGTATGCCAAATGCTGGTAAATCAACCTTTATTCGTGCTGTAAGTGCTGCAAAACCAAAAGTGGCAGACTATCCATTTACAACCATGGTTCCAAATCTAGGTGTTGTAGATGCTGACCGTCATCGTTCATTTGTAATGGCCGATATTCCTGGGTTGATTGAAGGTGCAGCAGAAGGTGCAGGTTTGGGAATTCGTTTCCTTAAACATCTGGCACGTACGCGTATCCTTTTACACATTATTGATGTGCAGCCAATTGATGGTTCAGATCCGGCGCATAATGCAAAAGCAATTATGAACGAGTTAGTTAAGTTTTCACCTACTTTGGCTAAACTACCAGTTGTTTTAGTACTGAATAAACTTGATCAGATTGCTGAAGAAAGTCGTGAAGAGTGGTGTCAGCATATTCTAGATGAACTAGAGTGGACTGGACCTGTCTTTAAGACATCGGGCTTATTAAGTGAAGGAACGAAAGAGGTTGTGTATTACCTCATGGATCAGCTTGAACAACAACGTGAACGCGAAGTTGAAGATCCTGAATATGCAGCAGAAGTAAGAGCTTTCCGTGAACAACTAGAAGTTGAAACACGTGAACAAACCATTGCGGCAAAAGAAGCATATCGCGCTATGCGTCGAGCACAACGTCTTGAAGGCATGTTAGGCGATGATGATGATTTTGACGATGATGAAGACGACAATGATGTAGAAAGCGTCTACGTTCGTGACTAGAAAACCGAGGAAAACATGATAGAAGTGGTCGATGGGCAACGTCAGCTCAGTGAGTGTAAACGAATCGTTGTTAAAATCGGATCATCTTTACTCACAGCCAATGGGCAAGGTTTAGATTTGGATGCTATTTCGCATTGGGCGAAACAGATTGCAGATCTACACAATGCCGGACACGAAATTATTTTAGTGTCTTCAGGAGCTGTGGCAGAAGGTATGGTTCGTATGAAGCTTGCGAGTCGACCCACCGATCTACCCAGTCTACAAGCCTGTGCTGCGATTGGGCAGATGGGTTTAATTCATACTTGGTCTAGTGTGCTTGAAGAACATGGTATTCGTACTGCTCAGGTTTTACTGACACATGATGATCTGGCGGACCGCCGTCGTTATTTAAACTCATGTGATGCTTTGCAAAACTTGATTGATTGGCGTGTGATTCCGGTTATTAATGAAAATGATACGGTATCTACCGATGAAATCCGTTTTGGTGATAACGATACTCTAGCTGCGATGGTTGCAGGTCAGGTTCATGCAGAATTGCTGATCATTTTAACGGATCAGCAGGGTATGTTTGACTCAGACCCACGTCATAATCCTGATGCTAAATTACTCTCTACTGTTCGTGCTATGGACGATGTTTTATTCGAAATGGCTGGCGGTGGCGGTGTGCTTGGCAGAGGTGGTATGGTGACTAAAGTTCGTGCCGCACGTTTAGCTGCTAAGTCGGGTTGTCCAACGCTCATCGCAAGTGGTGAAAGTGATAATGTCTTATCACGTGCGATGGCGGGTGAAATGCTAGGTACGTTGTTTACTACAGATAAAGACCGTATGACTGCTCATCAACAGTGGCTCGCTGCTCATTTACAGACAGCAGGCCGTCTTGTAATTGATGATGGTGCTGTTGAAGCGATTAAATTGAAACATCGCAGTTTACTTCCTGTTGGGGTTAAAACTGTTGAAGGACATTTTGATCGTGGCGATGTAGTTGAATGTGTCGATAAACAAGGTAAACGTATTGCAGTGGGTCGAGTGAATTTTAGCTCACGATCTGCTGAGATTATTAAAGGCTTAGCCTCTGATAAGGTTTATCAAGTGCTTGGTGAAGCTCGTTCACTTGAAATGATTCATCGTGATCATATGGCGATTTACTAGATTGTTGTAAAATTAAAAAAGCTCGCTTTATGCGAGCTTTTTTTCTGGCGTTAAACGAGGTAGAACACGATCTTCACCCACCATGTACGGATGTGTGGCGAGACTCAACATGTCTAGGTCTTCTGAGCTATTACCGTAAGCATAAATTTGATGATAATGCTGTAGCGTATATTGCTGATGTACTCTTAATTTCTTTTGTTCACTACTACAATCTGGGGTGGAGTAGTAACCCGTCACTATGCCGTTTTTAATTTGAGTTTGAGTACAAATTAATTCGATATTTAGTAACTTGCACAGTGGGGCAAGGTAGACATCGATTGAAGCAGAAACCAGTACCACACGATCACCACGTAACTGGTGGTGTTGTAACTGTGCGAAAAGTTCAGGTGAGAGCGCAGAGACTAGCTCTTGTGCGTATTCTTCACCTAATCTTTGCAGTTCAATTGCGGAGGTATCTTTGAACATGCTGCGAAATAACTTGGCGCGCATAGCATGGGCTGGATAAAAGTTAAGATAGTAGGCTTGAATCCATGGCAGAATTTTTAAGCCTTGCTTAACAATGTGGCGCTTAGATAAAGCATAAAAGATGAACCCTGTAAAACTGTCTTTGCTACACAAGGTTCCATCAAAATCGAACAGGGCGAGACTTTTTATAGTCTTATTCGTTTCGCTCGTTGCATACATGATTCATATCGTCCGTTTACGCGGGTTGCATACCAGTTGGTATTATAGTCACGACTTAATTTTGGCCCAGAAATAACGACTTGCGGCATAATTGCATAGATAGGTTCTTTACCTGTCTTCGTTTTATAAAGTTTAGTCAGGGCAATATAGGTTTGTGTACTTTCAAACTTTTTCTCTTTTTCTAATTTAAGATCATCACGAATTTGTCTGGCCGTAACTAATACATTATTTTTTGCAAATACAGTAATCAGTTCTTTTTCTGACTGGCTCTGAGTCGGGCGCGGATCACCATCTTTTGTGTAAAGAAGTAGATCGCCATCAAGACTGATTTCTGTATCTGTTAGGTCCTTTAGCATGCTTTGAAATGCAGCATTACGGCTAGAATACATGCCTGAGTTATAGTCTGCAAATCGATAAATGGCTTTATCATAGTTAGCTGGATAAACCATTAAACGATGTATGCCATAATATAAACCGCCATATTCCGTATATAAGTCATCACGAAGTGCAGCGGTACTCATACTTGAGCGTTTATTGGCTTTCGCATAATTAATATGGACTTGCATAGAACCCAAGGTCGTAATAGGGTTCATTTTCTCGCCAATATCTTGACCAACCAATTTTGCTGCACCCGTTAATGCGCTCACATGGTAATGCTTAGCCATAAAATCGAAAATTTCTCGATAAAGTAAATCGAGGTCTTTCTCGGTTTTAACTTTACGCATTTGGCTCATATAGTTGTTATTAGGAGAAGGCTGAGTTTTTAGCACTTCTTCAAAATAACCAGCAATTGTTCCACCAATCGTTTTGCCAAGCTTATCTTCAAATTTTTCATTTAAACGCGTACTAACTTCTTCAACTGCTTTTTGACCTAATCCTGGCACTTGAGGGTTGGCGACAAAGTTAGATTCTTGATCTACTACTGCCACAATACTACAGACATTTTTCTTGGTTTTAGGAATATCCAAGTCTTTCATAATGTCGTCAATATCTTTAGCCCATGATTCACGGTCATGTACACGCGATGGAATTAGACGTTTAATCTGTTTGTTTTCTAGTTCAGGCTCATCATTGTTTGACCACCAAGCTTTATCACCACAAGCAGCTAAACTCATGCACACGGCAGCCATACCGAATGATTTTAATAAAAAACGGGAAGACAACGGTTTGTTCATGGCGAGGAAAGCACCTGCATAAAAAGATGAGCCGATTAAGCGGATGAAGTATACTATGTTGATCATCAATTGTATGAATATATATGTATATTGGTCCCTATCAACTGTCAAATAATTTAATCGTTGCTCCTATGGCGGGGGTCACTGACCGTCCATTTAGAACGCTCTGTAAGTATTTTGGCGCAGGCCATGCAGTCAGTGAAATGATGACTGCCGATAAGACTTTGCAGATGAGCAAGAAAAGCCTCTACCGTGCAAATTTTGATGGGGAACTTGCTCCAATCTCTGCACAAATTGCGGGTTCTGATCCTGAGCAGTTAGCTGAGGCTGCACGTCATCAAGTGGCAAATGGCGCCCAAATTGTTGATATTAATATGGGATGTCCTGCCAAAAAAGTATGTAATAAACTCGCAGGTTCAGCTTTATTACAAGATGAAGATTTGGTGGCACGAATTCTTGATACGGTGGTTGCTGCTGTTGATGTTCCTGTTACCCTAAAAACCCGATTGGGCTTTTTAAATGGTCAAGAAAATATTTTAAGGGTAGCAAAAAGAGCAGAAGAGGCAGGAATTGCTGCACTCGCCTTACATGGTCGTACACGTGAAGATATGTATTTAAATACAGCGCGGTATGATTTGATAAAACATGTCAAAGAATTAATCAATATTCCACTTATTGCGAATGGGGATATTGATAGCCCTGAAAAAGCTAAATATGTACTCGATTACACTGGTGCTGACGCAATTATGATTGGTCGTGCTGCTCAAGGTCGTCCATGGATTTTTCGTGAAATTGCTCATTATTTGAAAACTGGAGAGCATCTAGCGGCACCTAATATTGAAGAAGTTAAGCAGGTGTTACTTGGACATTTATCAGAACTTTATCAATTTTATGGTGAATATTCAGGCTGCCGTATTGCCCGTAAACACATTGCTTGGTACACAAAAGGATTACGTTCAAGTAACGAATTCCGCCAAAATATGTATAAAGTTGAAAGTACGGCTGAGCAAGCAATAGTGGTTGAAAACTATTTTAATCAGTTATTGGCTCAAGGTGATTTGATGAGCGATGTCCAAGTCGAGCAAATTAATTTATTGCAAACTCATTAAATAAAAAAGCCAGTATCTACACTGGCTTTTAAAGTCTTACTCATCTTCTAATATTTCTACCACTAACTGGTTAATCAGGTCAGCAGCATCTAGCTCTCTTATTTGCGATACATTACTACCGGCCCAAAAAGCACCATATCCATAGTCTTGATGTTTGCTTGCAATCGAATTTAATTGCTTCGCTAAGTCATAGGTATATGGATATTCTGGTTGAGGAGGGCGATTTGGTAAATCAATTTGTGTATGCCAGTGGTTCAATAGACCACGGGCTGGACGACCAGAAAGACTCGCACTAATTTGTGTTACTGGTTCATTAAATAAAGCTTTACGATATTCAGTAGATGCATTGGATGATCGACATTGAACAAAAGCGGTCCCGAGTTGAACAGCCGCAGCTCCTAAGCTCAACATATGTCGCGCTTGTGCTCCATTCATAATCCCACCAGCAGCTACTACAGGCAACTTACAGTGTTGTACAATAAGCTGGACTAAATCGCTGGTTTTGATGGCTGCATCAAAGGTTTTATTAAAGATTCCACGATGACCACCTGCTTCAATACCTTGAGCAATAATAATATCTACGCCAGCTGCTTCAATAGCTTGTGCTTCAACTAAATTGGTAGCAGAAACCATCGTTAAAATTCCTGCATTTTTTAAAGCCTGAATTTGATGTGAATGGGGAATGCCAAAATGGAAACTAACAGCTTTAGGTTTTGTTTCTAATACGACATTTAAAAAGTCATCATTATCAAGAAAACTTGGATAAATGCAGTTCAAATTTTGAGGAGGTTGCTCACCAAACTTTTCAAATTGTGGACGTAAATATTCAATCCATTGTGCTGAAGTTTGAGGATTAAGTTGCTCTGGTTGATGGCAGAAAAAATTAACCTGAAAAGGTTTCTCTGTAAGCGTTTGGTTTTTTAAAATCTGTTCGCGCGCACTTTGAGCCGTGTTTGCTCCGAGTCCTAATGACCCAAGTCCCCCTTGATTAGAAACTTCCGCGGCAAGTTCGGGGGTAGATACACCTGCCATGGGGGCAAGAAAAATTGGATGTTTAATTTCAAGTTGTTGTAACAGGGTCATTTTATTCACCTCATTTCTTTATGTTCACCATAACGTGGAATTTGAATCAAGAGCAAATAATATTGGCTATTTAGTTTTTAAATATTTAATTCTTGAACTTACATAAGTTCTGGTTTTTTAAAGTGGAGTAACATGAAACAAAGAGCCGATCCAGCTTGAAAAAGCCATTGCCAGAATTCCCCATAGAGTAATACGTAGACTACCTTTAAGTTTAGAAGTACCTGCAAAATGACTCGATAGGGCACCTAAAAAAGCTAATGAAATAATGCCAAATAATAAGACCATTTTTTCAACCCAAATGTCTGGACTGATTAAAATAGCGAGCATAGGAAACAATGCACCAAATGAAAATGAACTAGCCGATGCAAGAGCTGCTTGAATTGGATTTGCAGCTGTATTTTCATGGATACCAATTTCATCACGGGCGTGGGCACCTAAAGCATCATGGCTAGTGAGTTGTATGGCAACTTGCCTTGCTAAATCAGGTGCCAAACCTCTTGCTATATAAATTTGGGTTAACTCATCCAGTTCCCGTTGTGGGTGTTTTTTTAGTTCTTGTGCCTCAAATTTTAAGTCTGCTTTTTCAATATCTTCTTGAGACTTTACAGAAATATACTCTCCAGCAGCCATGGAAGTTGCACCAGAAATTAAACCAGCAATACAGGCAATAAAAAGAGTATGAGCAGACGCTCCACTTGCAGCCATTCCCATAATTAAACTAGTAACAGAAATAATCCCGTCATTAGCTCCTAAAACGGCGGCTCTTAACCAACCTGAACGGTGAATAAAATGATGTTCTGGGTGTTGGGAAAAGGACATATCTTTACCTAATTCTAGTTATTTATTTTTATCTTATCCTATAAGATAATTTACAATAATACGATTAAAAAATGTGTCATTATAGGAAAAACAATCAGATAAGCGCTTTTCAAAACATAATATAAAAGGAGATAAAATGAATAACTTATGGAACCCATCCAGTTACCCCAAATAGTGTAATTTATGAGCTTAATTATAATATTTATTGATTAAATTTGAACTTTGTTTCTAAGCATAGATTCTATCCAATTTACTCTAGAGGTCTCAATGAACAATAAAACAATAAAATCTCTAACTCGTTCCTTTATCGTTATCGGTTCGCTTTGTCCAACTTTAGGCTTCTTAACTATTGAAACTACATTTGCCCAAGAAATCGTTAATCAGGAATATAAACCCGGTAACCCGATTTATGATAAATGGGACCAATTTTATAAAATTGAGAAGACTCAACCTGAAAATGCGGAGAAGTTATTATTAGAACTCGGAGAGATGACACCACAAGATATTAAGGTATGGAAAAGCTTAACCTATTTACAGATTAGATTAGGTAAACAAGACGCCGCTTTGCAAAGTCTAAGAAAAGCGGAGGCATTAGATCCAGCAGATGACACTTTAAAACTACAAGAAGCCTATCTACTCAATTCGCAAAAAAATAATAAAGAAGCTTTGGTAGTTTTCAAGGAGCTTACACAATCTAAAGATGCTGATATTGCCAATAAAGCGACACAGGCAGTAAAAAACCTGAGCGGGGGCGAGGTGAAAACTTACTTCCGTGATGTTTATTTTGCGCCTTCATATGAGTCACGTTATGACGATGTGATTTTCCCACTCAAAGCCCGTTACGGTAAAAACTTTGATAATGGTCGAGCACAAGTATATGGCTTTTTAAACTTAAACCGTGACACTCAATCTCAAGGCGGGGTACGTCCTGAAATTATTGATGAAAATGCAGTGACGCTAGGCGTGGGTGCTAATTATCAACCTTGGACTTCAATCCCTGTGCGTGCATATCTAGAAGTTGGCGGAAGTTACGATCTGATTGACCGTAATAGAGATAAATTTCGTGAAAGTGTAGTGGGTGGCGTTACGGGTTACCAAGAGTGGAATTCTCAAAATAATTGTAATAATTCACTTTGCTTTAATGATTATTTCACCGACTTGTATGGTAACGCGGCAACTTATTCTAGAGAAGATTATAACGTTATTGGGGATTTACGATTACGTACGGGTTTAAATGTCTATAAAGGTGAGAATGGAACTGTCCAAGCTTATGTGAAATTGCATGGCTTAGCCGATAGTAAAGATGAATATTACAATAATTTATTTGAATATGGCCCCGGTATTTCGTGGCAGCCTTTTAATTATCAACCTATAAAATTACGTGTTGAACGACTATATGGCAATTACTTTAAAGATGTGCCAATAGATACGAAAGATCATTACAACAATACGCGAGTAGAACTCGTTTTTTATAAGGATTTCTAAAATGAAGAAAATTTTTATATCTATTGTATTTGGCACCCGTCCAGAATTAATCAAACTTGCCCCTGTTATTTTATTGGCAAAACAAGATTCACGTTTTCAAGTTGAGGTTATTTTTACGGGGCAGCATGATGAGTTGGTAAGGGATGCGATAGATTTCTTTGGGGTTGAAATTGATCATCGTCTTAAAATTATGAATGCGGGACAAAGTTTAAATCAGTTATTAATACATGGTTTGAGTCAAATCGAACAGGTATATACAGATGGTCAAAAAAGAGATGCAATTGTTATCCAAGGGGATACAACGACTGTTTTAGCGGCAGGTTTAGTCGCGTTCTCTATGAAAGTACCTGTTGCGCATGTCGAAGCGGGTTTACGTTCTTATGATTTAGATCATCCTTTTCCTGAAGAAGGGAACCGTCAGTTAGTTTCCCGTATTACAAAATGGCATTTTGCCCCAACTGAGCAATCAAAGAGAAATCTACTCAATGAACAAATTTCGCCAGAACTCATTACGGTTACAGGCAATACAGTTGTAGATGCTGTGTATTTAGGGCGCAAATTAATTTCTGAAAAATCTGGTTTGAAGAACCAGCTTGAACCTTATGGAATTCAATTAAAGCAAGATGACAAAGTTGTGCTTATTACGGCTCATCGCCGTGAAAACTTTGGTGAAGGAATTCAAAACATTTGTAATGCAGTTGAGCATTTAGCAAAGGGGCATCCTGACTTACATTTTATTTGGCCAGTTCATTTAAACCCTGCCGTGCATGATGTTGTACATAATAAGTTTAAAAATCATCCCCAAATCCATCTTGTTAAACCATTAGACTATCCAAGTTTATTGGCAGTCATAGACCGATCTACATTTATTTTGACAGATTCGGGTGGCTTACAAGAAGAGAGCCCATCATTTAATAAGCCCGTTTTAATCTTGCGAGATACCACAGAACGGCCTGAAGTTGTTGAAGTTGGAGCAGGTGTTTTGGTCGGGACCAACCAACAAAGAATTATTGAGGAAGCCGAAAAGTTACTCACCGACCAACAGCACTATGAAAAAATGGCGCATGTAGAAAATCCATTTGGTGATGGGCAAGCTGCTCGGCGTATTCTTGACCAAATTGCTAAATCTTATGAATTAGCATAATTATGAGTTAAAGATTTATTCTCACTTATGGAGGTATTCTTACCACCATAAGTGAGGCGATACCACAAGCTCACAATATTGACGCACCAACGGTTCATATAGTGAGGACCATCAAAAATATAGACAGTTTTTCCTTCATATGCTTTCAGTTGAGAAATAATTTCCCAAGGATAGGCAGCTCTAAATTGTCCATTTTTTTTAACTCTAAAAGCTTCTAGCACTATAATGACTTTATCTTTTCCAAGCTTTTGTTCAAGCTGGTCTAAAATATGTTTGGCTTGCTGAGGGGACCTTACACCTACGCCAACCCCATCTTGGAAGAAAACACCGTTATGTTCCGGTAACCAGCTTTTAACCCATAAATCATAATGTTCGGGTTCGCTTTCACCACTATAAATACTCACCCAGACTGGTACTGGAAGTTTAGTTAAAACTTCACCTAAAGCACTTACTCTTAACCAAGTTGGATCTGCTTCCACGGGAAAATAATAACCTTTAGGAACCGTTTTTTGCTCTTTTATAATTTCGGCAGATTTTTCGCCTAACTCAGTTACATTTGCTCGAGCTTTAGGTTCATTATATTCACCTGCTAAACCCAAGATTAGATTTTTAGCCCACGGCTCTTGTTTAATTTTTTCTAAATTAATTGCTTTTTCCCATTGAGGAAAGTTTGACTCTTTCCACCATGATTTAGACTCAACAACAGACCACTGGGGAACAAATGTGTTAACACCCAAATAGTGCCAGTTTCCTTCTGGTGGGGTCGTGTTATTGTCAGGTTGCCAAAAAATTCCTTCAATATGTGGGGCTTGTCCTTGATGTCTGAACAACCCCGCACCAGCCATAACACTACATATAATTAAAATAATAAAAGTAGCTATTTTAATTGGTATCTGTTTTTTCATTATTTCGTCTTAACCAGTACCACAAGAAGATAATTATTATCATAATTGCAGAGATAATCACAACTAATAAGAAGAAAGAAGATTGTTGGACTAAAGGCGCTTTTTGATTTCCGACAATGAGTTTTTGTAAAACATAAATATTTCCATTTTCTGAAACCAACATTTTTGTCACGTTATTTGGAATTTTATGTTGTATTTTCTCCCAAAGATGCATAAAGCTTTGTGCACCACCTTCTGAGTCGGTAATCACATCAAAACGGTTATTGTTATAACTCACAATAAAACCATTAACAGCAGCAGGTGCATAAATAATATCTTGATGCATTAATACCTGTTGTCGATAAATATCTTTATTCACACGGACATTTATGGATTGAGGTGTATTTGGTGAGAAACGTACAAGGTTTAGCGGAATAGGAGCGTCTGTTAACAACATTTTTTTAGCAACTTGGCCCAGAATAATAGCAATATTTAAAGCGCCAGATTGGTCATCAATGGCAATGGTCGGAGTGGTGGCCAGAGTCATAGAAATTGCAGCTACTCCATTTTTGAGTTTATGTGGGAGTTTTACTGTCGATTTGGCCGTATCAATCCAGAGTGAGCCATGAGCATTAGGTAAACACTGAGAATTGGCGATCACTGAGTTTTCAAGTTTTAGGCTGAAATTGGTTGTATTTGAAATCGCTTTTGCAAAAATATTGAATTGTCGATTTACTGGGTCTGAAGCAAGGTCAGCTGTTTTCATACTTCCTGCTAACCCACCATCAAGCCAGGCTGTAATATTTGAACCTTGTAATAAACCACTTTGAATACGAAGAGCGATCTGTCCTTGCAAAATATCAGTGGGTTGCCATACAGCTGGGAAATCAAGAAATAAGTTTTTTTCAGCATGGTTCAATCTGAAATCTTCAATACCTAAGTCTGCAAGTGTATTAATTTTCTTAAATTGGGCCCAAGCTGGGTTTGAAATAGTCGTTGGAAAAATCGCACTTCCTGTATTAAGTTGCTGCACATAAGAGGGATTAATTAATCCATTTATAGCAGCAGTGAGTTCTTGTGGTGTGTGATAAGTAATTGAAAGAGTCGGCACACCTTCTGCTGGTTTTGCAATTTGTACTAAAGCCCCCCCTTTGAGTGGCGTAGCTGAGCGAATCACTTCAATAATAAAATTTGTTTCAGGGTTTAAGTTAGTTTGACCTGAATCAACCCATTCAATTGGCGTTATTGAGGTCCATGAACTTGCTAATCTAGCCAGCATGGAAGCTTCTACAATCTCTTTACGGTTATATTTTAAAATACCAACAAATGGAGTAGGCCGTCTCGCTTGTGGATTAGCTAAAGCATCTGGTAAGTCTTTTAAACTGTATTCATTACGAATAGGCGTAAAATCGAGTTGAGAATTACTTAAATAAGTTAAGTGATCAATATCTTCAGAACAAAAAGAATCCTTAGTTTGATTCAGAGTGGTGGGTTTCGCATATTGCTGAATAATAAAATCTAAACGATGAAAGCCACTCTGACTTGCTGGGATATCAAATTTGAATTGACCGTCCCCACTCAGCGTAGTGTTATAAATGAGTTTATCATCATATTTTACGAGTAAAGTTGTATCACTTTCAGTGGAATAATCACTTGAAAATTGAATGTTTTGCCACTGAGCACCTTTTCCAATATAGAAAAAATGGGGCTCGACCGTATATTTAGTGGAGGTACTAATATCGTCTAGTTCCCATGTGTTTGCATAACTAGAAGCCACAAACATGAAACTGGTGCTGGCAAGGAGTGCTTGAACCATTTTGTAGAAATTAGAAGAGTATTTCATTTTTTTTTCTCCTTGCTACGTTCCGTTTTGTACCATTGAAGGGAGTTGCCCTGTATTTTATTTTTAAGCATGTCATATGCCGCTTTAAATACAATAAATAGAAATATTTGTGAGTAAGTTACATAAGATAAAACAGAGTAAAAATAGAGTTCTGGTTTGGCCCTTTCTAAAGATAGGGTAAACCACATTTGTGCAACGTACAGGCAAAACGAGAGGCCCCACAATAATGTGAACGGACCAGGAACCGAAATACCTGCAATACCGAGTAACCCAAGGGCTAAAGTAATATGACTCCAGAGTAATGCGGGTACGAAAAGTACGTAGCACATAATGTTATTCAGAATTTCAATTCCGATAGGAAAAGGTGTTCTTAACGCTACAGGTAAATATTTACGAGTCACATAAAAATTACCTTGAGTCCAACGTGAGCGCTGTTTAATAAATACACTCAAAGATGGTGGATCTTGCTGCCAACCAATTGCGTAGGGTACCCATTTAATTCGTTTTTGGCCGATAAAAATCCGGAAGCTCATTTCAGTGTCATCGACCAATGATTTCTCATCAAAACCACCTAAGGTTTCTAATGCATCACGCCAAATGACATAGTTGGTACCCATCAATGTGGATAGTTGGAAACGTTGCCAGCGGCCGCCTTGAAATATCCATTGGAAAAAGATGAACTCAATTGCGATAAATCGGGTCAAAATACTATCTTGCCAATTACGGGTTCTTACTTTGCCATTTACAGCAACTAATTTTTTATCAGCAATTAGCGTTTGAGCTAAGAGACGGACACAATCAGGCTCAGGTGTACTATCTGCATCATAAACAACAATGAGTTCACCTTTGGCATGAGGTAAGCCATTATTAAGCGTTCTAGATTTACCTTTGCCTCCCATTCCTTTAGGAACATTGACAATTTTTATGCAAGGATAAATTTGCGCTAGATTTTCGGCAATTTCTAGGGTGTTATCTTTAGAACCGTCATTAATGAGCAAAACTTCATATGCTTCGGCTGGATAATCCTGTTGAGCGATTGCATGTAACGTATCTTCAATCACTACGCCTTCATTATATGCAGGAATCAAAACACTCAAAACAGGCCATCTGTCTGGTATGGGAAGATTCTGTAACTCTTTTTCCGCCGTTTTTGAATATTTCCAAGCCTGATAGCTTAACCATGCCCAAAACGCTTGCGGAATCCAGATTCCCAAAAAACCAAATAGGAAGAGAATATCAATGGGGGCCATTTGATTTAACCCTCCTAATAATAGACGAGATCAGCAATAACAATAAAATCAGCCCAACTACCAAAGAGATCCATGAAATATAACTGCCGAAGGTACCAAGAAGGTCAGGATAGGTACTAGTTAAAATCAAATCGAGTGGTACTACGACTGTGCTTAAAGCAATAAAGATGTATCCAATAAAACTAGTTTTTACATGTTCGGGCGTACTTATATAATTGATATGATTAAATCGCCATGATATTCCGAGTTGAGGGTATCGAATATTTGTGGTTGGTAAATCAGCAGGAGGATTGATAATAATTTCATAACCCGAAACATGACCATCAAAACTTTTAGCCGAATAAAATAAGTGCTGTTTTTGTCTAATCTCTCTAGAGGGCAGAGGAAGTATCGAAGGATTGAACTGAACAATATAGCTGCCCGCAGTTTGTGAAATTAGGTTTTCATCCCAACCTGTAGAAACAAAAGCAGCCATTGGTCGTAATCCAATTGCGGTGGAAAATGTCGCTTTTGCTGCAAAATATTTAGGCTGTTCAGGTTTGAAAAGTACAATGGGAATTGCACCTTGGGTGACAGCTTCTTTTAATAAGAAATAATGAGAAAAGCTAAAAACTTCATCTGGTAATATGATGCCAGGTTTTATACCTGTATGAATAAGCCTTTGAAAACTATCCGAACTGATCTGGTCAATTGTAAAGACAGGCCACCATGTGTCCTGTGATGGGAAAAACATGGAAAGGTCATTAATATTCTGAACTTCGGTTTTTGTTTGTTCAGCTTTAATTTCACAATGATAATATTGACGATAGAACTGCTGCAAAGTGCCATCTGGATATTGGCTAGATGCAATAATAATTCCACAAATATTAAGAAGATTAGACATTACGTAATCTCCTCTTCAGGTGGAATCTGAATAATTTTATATTCTACTTCAAGCCGCAAGGTCATAATTTCTTTTAGCTTTTTAATAAATTCTGGTTCTTCTTCCGTTTTTTTCTTGCGAATAACAATGCTGTATATCGTTTCTAGATCATCATCAGCAAACTGGAAAACAATTTCTTGTGGATGATGCTGGCTCAAAATTTTAATCATTTCATTTTGAGTGGTTTTCCATACATCATCGCCTAACATTTCTTTAATTAAGCTTCGGTTGAGAATTCTAATTTCAAAGACTTCATAGTCTTGTATGTGATGATGATCAAGAAGTTTAAAGAAACTACGTTGGAAATATTTGAGTGCGCTAAGCGGGAAAATATCACGGCGATAATTTCGATCATAACTCTGTATATCACGATATTTTTGAACGTTAATTTCAATATTGTGGCGTACAGCACTAAGAAAAAGTGGAATAAGGGGAATAATAAAAAGTAAAAGGAGCTGACGTTCAATATGTGTTTGCGCCCCTAGGTCGAGTAGAAAATATACTGCAACGCCTACGAAAGCGATTAAACCAACAATTAAAGATGCGCCGACTTCTAAAAAAGCACCAGAAATTAAAAGAATAAGAATAAAAATCCAGCTTCCTCTAAAGCTTACAGGCAACCACTCATATGCCACCATTCCCATAAAGAGGTGAGCTGCGATAATCCATAAGACGAGTGTTCTTCCAGGGTTCTTTTGTTGCATGCGCGCTCTGGCTACCTTTTTTTGTAATGTTAATTTTTATACTTTTCTAATGAACTGTGACGTTTTTTGAATTTATTGTTGTGTTTGTCCTTTTATAAATCCCTTTATAATCATTTTTAGAGTAAAGTCACAATATAGTCAAATTTCTCGTTTTTTTTTAATCAAAAATAAACACAAAAGACAGAAGTGGCGTCTAAAGATTCTTGAATGTTTCAATTGCGTTGATACGCGTTTCTTTTAAATCAACAATTGGCTTTGGATAATTCAATTGAAGATTAGTTTTGGTTGAGTAGGGTTCATGAATCATTTTATTGTCTAGATGAGCTAATTCATCCACCCATTGACGAATATAGTCTCCATTTGGGTCAAATTTCTTAGATTGGGCAATAGGGTTAAAAATTCGAAAGTAAGGTACAGCATCAGTACCAGTCGATGCACACCATTGCCAACCCCCATTATTCGCAGCTAAATCACCATCGATTAAGTGTTCCATAAACCATTGTTCACCAACTCGCCAATCGATGAGTAAGTTTTTACACAAAAACATAGCGGTAATCATGCGGACACGATTATGCATCCACCCAGTTTTTTGTAGCTGACGCATGCCTGCATCAATAATCGGTATGCCTGTTTGACCATTTTGCCATGCGACCAAATGCTCTTGATTATTTTCCCACTTAATATTTTGAGTATTTTTCTTAAAAGGATAGTGTTTAGATACGTGCGGAAAATCAAATAAAATATGTTGATAAAATTCACGCCAAAGAAGCTCATCTAACCATGTTTGCTGACCTTCGTTTGCCAGATGAAAGTTGCCATGTTCAGCTCGGAAAAGGGCTTGTAAACATTGACGGATAGATAAAACTCCAAGATTTAAATACGGAGAAAGTTGGCTAGTTCCTTTTACATTTGGAAAGTCACGTTCTAATTTATAATGAGATAAATGATCTTCAATAAATAAATCGAGCTGATCCAGAGCAAAATCTTCTCCGGTCGGCCATAAGTCTTGTTGCTCTTTCGAAATTGATGAGTCAAAAAAAGCTTCAACATCTTCTAGATCTAAACTTTTTATATTTGAAAAAGACTGCGGATAGGCATTTTGTTTCTCAGGAATTGGATAGCACTGAGGCAAGCCACTTATATCTAGTTTCGAATAACATGCTTTTTTGAATGCACTGAAAACTTGATACGGTTGCTGTGACTGATTACGAATAGAACGTAAAGGGAAAATCGTACGGTCATGAAATAAAAAAAGTTCTTTACTCTGCTGATTTAAAGCTTGTTGTACAGTTTTATCTCTTTTCAACTCATTCACACCTACTTCTATATTTGAGTAAACATTTTCGATATAGAGTTGTTGAGCGAGTTTATAAATATAGTCTGCAATATCTTTCCAGTAGGGAATAACTTGAATGATAAGTGGAATATTAAGCTGCTCTAATTCTTTTTTAAGTTGTTGAAGCTGGCGTAAATAGAAATTAATTTTTATAGGTGCATCGTGATGTATTTTCCATTGTTCAGGCGATAAAATAATTAACCCAATCGAAGGGCCTTGTTGGCAGGCATGCCATAACGCAGCATGATCCCGAACTCTCAAATCCTGACGAAACCAAATAAGCTGATTTACGTTTGACATGAAAGATACCTTTATAAAGTTGAGTGAGTTAGAGGTTTGTTATCAAGATATTATATAAAATAAAGACATAAAAAAAGCAAAGCCGAAGCTTTGCTCTTATCATCTTTACAGATGAATTAGTGGTGATGACCACCCGCACCGTGTACGTGACCGTGATCTAATTCTTCTTCAGAAGCTTCACGGATTTCTACGATTTCAACTTCAAAAGTTAAATCTTGACCAGCAAGTGGGAAGTTAGCATCAACAACAATGTTGTCACCTTCAACCGCTTTAACAGTTACGATCTGAACGCCGTCATCTGTTTGCGCTTGGAATTGCATACCAGGTTGAATGTTCTCAACACCTTGGAACATTTGAGCTGGAACTTCTTGAACTAGGTCTGGGTTATATTCGCCATAACCTTCAGCTGCTGGTACGTTAACAGTAAATTTTTCACCAACAGTTTTACCTGTTAATGCATTTTCTAAACCAGGAATGATATTGCCTGCACCGTGCAAATAGGCAAGTGGTTCACCTTGAGATTGATCAAGTGTTTCACCCTCAGCGTTTGTTAATTTGTAGTGGAATGAAACCACGTGGTTATTTGCAATAGCAGTCATGTTTTTGATCCATTCAATCAATTAAAGCGTACATCATAAAGTGAAAAATAAATTTTGTAGACTACAAAATTTGAATCTTTAACACTTTTATATAATGCGTTTTTATCTAAATAGGGATGAACTTAAAAAATTCAACTCAATATAGTTTAATTTTTGGACGTACACGTCTTGTAAGTAAATCTTTCATTGTGAGTAGTCCAGCCTGGGTGTACCCGTGAATCGTTGCTTGATGTAAACGATATAAAGATACGTACATTGTTTTGGCAATATATCCTTGCACACTTACATCGCCAAGTAATTCTCCAACGGCTTTATTACGGCTTAAAGACACAAGCGAACCTTTGTCGTTAAAGCTAAACATGGGTTGTGATCGGCCATTAAGTCGAGCAGCCATAGCATCGACTAAAAAGCTCGCTTGTTGGCTTGCAACTTGAGCACGCGGTCCAAGTGGAGGATGTCTTGCATCAAGTTGGCAACGGGCACAATCACCAAATGCAAAGACATTTGGATCGGAATAGGTTTGTAATGTTGCGTAGACCATGAGGCGGTTAATATTATCGCGTTCAAAATCAGTAAAGCTTTCTAAAACTTTAGGTGCTTTTACACCAGCAGCCCAGACGGTAATATCACTTTTTAATTGATCACCATTACTAAAATAGATGGAATGCTCATCAATTTTTTCAACGCGATGTTTGGTTAAAACTTCAATGCCCATTTTTTTGAGCTGTTTTGCACTATGCTCAGCTGTTTTTTCACTAAGGGCAGGTAAGATACGCTCGGATGCTTCAATCAATGTAATTTTGACTTGGTTTGGGTGAATCTTTTTTAAACCATATCGATAAAAGTTTTTAGTGGTTTCAATTAACTCGGCAGCAAGTTCTACACCTGTTGCACCAGCACCAACGATTCCAATATTTAAAGTCCGCTGATTTGGTTGGTTTTGAGCTTCAATGTACAGATGTAATAAATCTTGCTGGAAAATATCGGCTTGTTTTCTGCTGTCGAGGAAATGGCAGTTTTCACGTACGCCTGCCGTATTAAAGTCATTTGACACAGAACCAAGCGCTAAAATAAGCGTGTCGTAACTCAATTGCTGAATATTGGTATTTTGTTCTTTAGAAACCTGAGGGGGAATTAAATCAATTAATTTTTTATCTTTATTAACCCCAACTAATGTTCCTAATACAAACTCATAGTGATGCTTTTCTGCATGTGCAAAATAGTTAGTTTGTTCTTCGTGTGGATTTAAAGAACCAGCAGCAATTTCATGAAGCAAAGGTTTCCAGATATGCGTTAGGTTTTGGTCAATTAACGTAATCTTCGCTTTATGAGTTTTCCCAAAAGTTTCACCGAGTTGTGTCGCAAGCTCTAAGCCTCCAGCACCACCACCAACAATTACAATATGATGTAAATTTTGGGTCATTTTTATCACCTAATTATTTTTCTATAAAAAAAGATGGCTGAATTATGCCATCTTTTATTTATAAAATTTATTGTGCATCTGTGCACAATTTGATGTTTTTAGTGCGAATCTACAGGGTAGAGTTTTGCAGCACTATGTTCACTCGATGAAAAAATAGAGAAGAGGCTAGAAAACCACATCATGATTCTTTGGAAAATATTGGCTTCTTCAATATGTACGTTATCTTCAATTTGAAGACTACGGATCAGCTGGTTGTTTTGATAAATAGATACTGTTGCCAAACTCATGACTTTCATTAATGGTGCAGTTAACTGTTTTTCATTTAGTTCAATGTTTACATGTGTTTGAGTCTTTTCGAGTGGAGCAATCACTTTTGGCTGTAAATTACTATCAAGTACTTGAATGCGTTGAGTCACATTGTCAAAAGTATTTAAGTCAATTGGTGCTGGGTCTGCATATAGCGACGTCGTTACAATCGTCGGTTGCTTTGTTGCGACCTTAAACATTTTTAAAGTCGACTTTACAACAGGCAGTTCGGCAATTAATTTCTGCTCAGGAATGATGACTTCATCGCGTGTGTAAGCATAAGCAAGGTTCATTAACTTATCTGCAATCTCAGCTCGTTTTACCGCACTTGGTGTACCTAAAACGATTACTAATAAACGTCTTTGAGCTAAGTCAGATGAGAATGAAGGGCGAGACGCCGTTAATGCCAAATTATAACCAGCGGCTTTAGTGTAACCAGTTTTTAGACCGTCAACAGATGGGTCATATTTCAGTGCAAGGTTTGTTGCATGATGGAAGCGTTGGTTGTAGCTAAAGCTTGGCATTTTTGAATAATGTAAATATTCGGGAGTTTGTTTAATTAAAGCCTGACCTAATAAGCTTAAATCATGAGCCGTAGTGTAATGATCAGGCATGGTAATTCCGGGAGGATTACTAAAATGAGTATCTTTCATACCCAAAGCTTGAGCTTCCTGATTCATACGTTGTACAAAGTGAGGAACATCACCAGAAATTTTTTCAGCTAAAGTCACGGCTGCATCATTCGCAGACATCACAATTAAGCCTGCCAATAGCTGATCAACTGAAATTTGTTCACCAGCTTTAAGATACATTTGTGATTCATCCCACTGCACGACACTTACTACCGGTGTTGCAGTAATGATTTCTTCTTTTTTCAGCTTTCCAGCTTTAATCTCTTTTAAGGCAATATAAGCAACCATCATTTTGGTTAAAGATGCTGGTGCACGTTGCACATGGCTATTATGCTCGGCAATAATTTGACCCGATTGAGTATCTACAATAGTCCATGCGGCGGCTTCAACACTTTCAGGTGCAATATTGAGTAACGCAGCATTGGTTAGGGTAGTGCAGAAAATACTGAAGAGGGTAAAAAGAGATAGAAAAAATTTCACGGATGACCTTAACTTTTACTGGCAAATACGGGACACAGATGCACAGCATGCTATGCCTTTTTTTTATGGAAGGCTAGTGGGAATTGTTGCCAAAAAATACATCTACGCAAGACGATACAAAAAAGTGATAATCTAATGTGAAGCCGTTCTTATTTTAAATTGAAGAATTTATGTTGCATTATCAAATTGAGTTCGATGATTACAAACAACACCTTGTTCACGTGACAATTCGTTTTTTAGCCAATCCGAATCAGGAACTTTGGCTACCAACGTGGATCCCGGGTAGTTATCTAATTCGAGAGTTCTCAAAACATATTGAATCCGTTAAAGCTTATGATGAAGCTGGACGTATGCTGGACATTAAAAAAACGAGCAAGAATCGCTGGCGTTTATTTAATACAGATCACGAATTAATGACGATTGAATATGATGTCTATGCATATGATTTGTCTGTACGTGGTGCATATGTAGACCAGACGCGTCTATATATTAATCCAGCGTGTGTCTGTTTGGCTTTAGATGGGCAAGAACAGTCTGCTTGTGAAGTCGAAGTTTTCTTGCCAGATGAGTTAAAGCATTTTCAGTTAGCAACCGGCTTAGCTTCAAAAAGTCTAGTCAAAGGGCGCTTTACTTTAAAAGCCGATCATTATGATCAACTGATTGATAGCCCGTTTGAACTGGCTGATCAAACACGCTTTAATTTTGAAACGCATGGTATTGAACATGAGTTCGTGATTTCTGGTTCGCACACGACCAATATTGATCGCTTAAAAGCTGATATTGAAAAGATTTGTGCAGCTGAAATAAATATGTTCGGTTCGGCGCCATTTAAAAACTATACCTTTATGACGATGGCAACAGGGAATAGTTATGGTGGATTAGAACATTGTAATAGCACAAGTTTGATTACACCACGTGACGATTTGCCAAAATCGAATGAACCGACTGAACCTTCTAAAGATTATCAACGCTTTTTAGGCTTATGTAGTCATGAATATTTTCATTCATGGTTAGTAAAGTTTATCCGTCCAGAAAACTTTGCAAATTATAATTTGCATCAAGAAGGCTACACCTCTTTACTTTGGATATTTGAAGGCTTTACTTCATATTATGATGACCTGATTTTATTGCGTAGTGGCGTAATTTCTCAGAAGTCTTATCTTGATTTACTCAAAGCACAAATTGATCGCTATTTGCAAAACCCAGGTCGTTTTGTTCAAACAGTTGCCGAATCAAGTTTTGATGCCTGGATCAAATTTTATCGTCAAGATGAAAACTCGAATAATGCGGGTACCAGCTATTACAATAAAGGTTCATTGGTCGCGTTATGTTTAGATTTAGGCTTGCGTCTACGTGGCTCTAGCCTTGATGCTTTAATGCGTCGGTTATATGAAAATACTCAAAATGGTATGCAAGTAAATGAGCGAACCATTTTTGATTTATGTAAAGAACTGACGGGTGATAACTGGATTGAACAGATTAATCATCTGATTAACACGACTGATGAATTACCACTTGATCAGTTGCTTCCTGAATTTGGCTTAAGCTATAGAGTTAAAACTGACAAATCTTTGCCATTAGGCTTGAAACTTGTCGATAAGCCAGAAGGTGTGCTCGTGCAAAGTGCTCGCCGTGAAAGCGCTGGAGCAAAAGCAGGTATTTCTGCCAATGATGTGATTATTGCAATTGATGGTTTAAAAGCATCCACTAAGCTTATCGAGAAGTATGCAAAACAGAGTGGTACTTATACTGTATTTGCTTTCCGTCGTGATGAGTTAATATCTTTTGAAGTCGATTGCGCTACATCTGATTTAACCGAAGTTGAACTTGTCGTTGAAGATCAAGCTAAAACTGAAAAATGGTTAAAAGCTTAGATTAAAGCTAAATAGTTTATAAAAAACCGATGTTTTGCACATCGGTTTTTACTTTTAAGTACGTCTAAATGGTGAAATCCGTTTTACCTTTGAGTTTATTTTGAATGAAAAGTATAATAATTGTCAGAACACTGAAAGATATCTCATGTAAGTTAATCATGTTTAATGCCTAAAAAGTGATCTGAATATGCGTATTACAATGACTTAGATATCAGAAAATTATCTATATATTTGAATTATGTATTATTTCGCTACGAAATGTCGTTATCACTGGATATTTCGTTGACTGGAAGGCAATGAGAGCCGATACTCTCAGGGTTTTATTTAAGCATATCGGTTCGTAGGCACTGGGCCAAAAGCTCGGTCCTCAACACTCAATCAAACTGAAGGGGCTATATATGGCTGGTGAAAAGTCAACTATTATTTACACACTGACTGACGAGGCGCCACTATTGGCGACCTATTCGCTACTGCCGATCATTGAGACCTTTACTAAGCCAGCTGGCATCGAGATTATTAAAAGTGACATCTCTGTAGCTGCACGTGTGCTCGCAGAATTCACTGAATACCTAAGTGAAGAGCAAAAGGTATCCGACAACCTTGCAGAGCTAGGTCGTCTTACACAAGATCCAGATACTAACATTATCAAACTCCCGAATATCAGTGCGTCTGTTGCGCAATTAACTGCATGTATCAAAGAGCTTCAATCAAAAGGTTATGCAATTCCTGATTATCCGGAAAATCCTGCAACCGAAGAAGAAAAATCAATCAAAGCTCGTTATGGCAAGTGTCTTGGTTCAGCAGTAAACCCTGTCCTTCGTGAAGGTAACTCTGACCGTCGTGCTCCAGCAGCAGTTAAAAATTACGCAAAAAAACACCCTCATTCAATGAGCGAATGGAAACAGTGGTCACAAACTCATGTTTCACATATGGAAGAAGGTGACTTCTACCATGGTGAAAAATCAATGACACTTGATCGCGCACGTAACGTGAAAATGGAACTTATCACGAACAGTGGTAAGAGCATTGTTCTTAAGCCAAAAGTTGCGCTACAAGACGGCGAAATCATTGATTCAATGTTCATGAGCAAGAAAGCACTTTGTGATTTCTATGAAAAAGAACTTGATGATTGTAAAGAAGCGGGTATTTTGTTCTCGCTACACGTAAAAGCGACAATGATGAAAGTTTCACACCCGATCGTTTTCGGTCACTGTGTGAAAATTTATTACAAAGAAGCTTTCGAAAAACACGGTAAGTTATTTGACGAATTAGGTATTAACGTCAATAACGGTATGGCTGGGTTATACGAGAAAATCGAAACTCTTCCAACATCATTACGTGAAGAAATCATCGAAGATTTACATGCTTGCCAAGAACACCGTCCTGCACTTGCAATGGTTGACTCGGCAAAAGGCATCACAAACTTCCACTCACCAAACGACATCATCGTTGATGCTTCTATGCCAGCTATGATCCGTGCTGGTGGTAAAATGTGGGGTGCTGATGGTAAGCAATATGATGCTAAAGCTGTTATGCCTGAATCAACATTTGCTCGTATTTACCAAGAAATGATCAACTTCTGTAAGTGGCATGGTAACTTCGATCCGAAGACTATGGGTACTGTACCGAACGTTGGTTTGATGGCTCAAAAAGCTGAAGAATACGGTTCTCACGACAAGACTTTTGAAATTTCAGAAGCTGGTATTGCAAACATTACCGATCTTGACACTGGTGAAGTGTTATTGACTCAAAATGTTGAAGAAGGCGATATCTGGCGTATGTGTCAGGTTAAAGATGCTCCAATTCGTGACTGGGTAAAACTTGCAGTAACTCGTGCACGTAACTCAGGCATGCCTGCGATCTTCTGGCTTGACCCGTACCGTCCACACGAAAATGAATTGATCAAGAAAGTACAAAAGTACTTAAAAGATCATGACACGAATGGCTTGGATATTGAGATCATGTCTCAAGTTCGTGCAATGCGTTACACACTTGAGCGTGTAGTACGTGGTCTAGATACTATTTCTGTGACTGGTAACATCTTACGTGACTACTTAACTGACTTGTTCCCAATTATGGAACTTGGTACTTCTGCAAAAATGTTGTCTATCGTTCCGCTTATGGCGGGCGGTGGTATGTACGAAACTGGTGCGGGTGGTTCAGCGCCAAAACACGTACAGCAACTTGTTGAAGAAAACCACTTGCGTTGGGATTCGCTTGGTGAGTTCCTTGCTTTAGCAGCTTCTTTAGAAGAGATGGGTATTAAAGAAAATAATGCTCGTGCTAAGTTACTTGCGAAGACTCTTGATGAAGCGACTGACAAGTTACTTGACAATGGTAAGTCACCATCACGCCGTACGGGTGAGATTGACAACCGTGGCAGTCATTTCTACTTGTCACTTTACTGGGCTCAAGCGCTTGCTGCACAGGACGAAGATGCTGAGTTGAAAGCTAAATTTGCTCCTCTTGCAAAAACTTTAGCTGAAGAAGAACCGAAGATTATTGCTGAACTTGCTCAAGTGCAAGGTAAACCTGCTGACATCGGTGGTTACTATGCAATTGATAAAGCAAAAGTAGATGCTGTAATGCGTCCAAGCGCTACATTCAATGCAGCTCTTGCAACTGTTCAAGCTTAATTACTAACTCGTTAGTAAATAGCTCAAAAGCCGGTGTTTATACATCGGCTTTTTTTATTGTTATAAAAATAAAAGGCATTAAAAAAGCCCACCTACGTGAGCTTTTAAAAGTTTAAATCTTATCGATCATTGCGGCCACGACCACGGGGTGCTTTAGCATTTGGACGAGTTGTACCATTGGTTTTACGACGAGGTTTTTCACCTTCATCCATTTGCCAAATACGTTTTGTACCAGACTTTTTCGTAGAACCGTCTTTATTCTTACGAACCATTGGTTTACCGCCAGTACCACCTGGTTTTTTCACGTATGAACGTGAACGATAAGGTTCTTCAGCTGGAACATCTTTAAAATCAGGGTAAAGCAAAGGCTCAATTTCTTTAACATCACCAGGTTTTAAACCGAGTTGAACTAAATCAATTGAACCAATTTTCGTACGAATTAAACGTAAAGTTGGAAAACCTACCGCAGAAGTCATACGACGAACTTGACGGTTACGGCCTTCGCAAATTGAAATTTCGATCCAAGATGTTGGAATGTTTGCACGAAAACGTACAGGCGGGTTACGTTCCCATAACCATTCTGGTTCACTTACTTTAATGGCTGTAGCAGGAAGCGTCATACCATCATTAAGTTCTACACCTTTACGAAGCTGCTCAAGCGCTTCTTCAGTTACATCGCCATCAACTTGAACTAAATACGTTTTGTATTTTTTATTTGCAGGGTTAGTAATGAACTGATTCAGACCACCATGATCAGTTAAAAAAACTAAACCCTCAGAGTCCATATCAAGACGGCCTGCCAAACGCAAAGTCGGGTCATCAACAAAGTCAGAGACGGTCATATGCGCTTCGTCTTTACGAAACTGGGAGAGCACGTCATATGGTTTGTTGAGAATGACAATTTTCATAAAAAATGACTTCTTCTTTCAAATAACTAGAGAAAACATTGAGGTTTATTTAAGTGAGAAATCTTATTATTTCTCATATAAATCCCAAAAATGATTAATTTCAATTAAGCTATTATGCGTTAAGAAGAGTTGAAAGTATTGTGTATCGATAATTATTTTTAGTTAATTAAGTATTATAAAAGGGAGAATTCACATAATGGGTTATCAGAAGATTGTGGTTCCTGCAGATGGCGACAAAATTAAAGTAAATGCAGACCTGTCACTGAATGTACCAAATCATCCAATTATTCCTTTCATTGAGGGTGATGGTATTGGTGTGGATATTACACCAACCATGAAAGCAGTCGTAGATGCTGCTATTTTAAAAGCTTACGGCGGCAAGCGCTCAATCGAATGGATGGAAGTGTATTGCGGTGAAAAAGCCAATAAAATTTATGGCAGCTATATGCCGGAAGAAACTTTTGAAGCACTTCGTGAGTTTGTTGTCTCAATTAAAGGTCCGTTAACGACACCAGTAGGTGGCGGAATTCGTTCACTCAACGTTGCCTTACGCCAAGAATTAGATTTATATGTTTGCGTACGTCCAGTGCGTTGGTTTGAAGGCGTACCATCACCAGTTCAACACCCAGAATTAACTGACATGGTCATTTTTCGTGAAAATTCGGAAGATATCTATGCAGGTATTGAATGGAAAGCCGATTCTGAAGAAGCTAAGAAAGTCATTAGATTCCTTCAAGAAGAAATGGGTGTGACAAAAATCCGTTTCCCAGAAGGCTGTGGTATTGGAATTAAACCTGTATCGAAAGAAGGTTCACAGCGTTTAGTACGCAAAGCCATTCAGTTTGCAATCGAAAATGATAAACCTTCGGTGACGCTTGTTCACAAGGGTAATATCATGAAATACACCGAAGGGGCTTTCAAAGAGTGGGGCTATGAGCTGGCTCTAGATCGTTTTGGTGGGGAACTGATTGATGGTGGTCCATGGGTAAAAATTAAAAACCCAAGAACTGGTAAAGACATTATCATTAAAGATGTAATTGCAGATGCGTTTTTACAACAGATCCTAATGCGTCCCGCAGACTACTCTGTTATTGCAACGCTTAATTTAAATGGTGACTATATTTCCGATGCGCTCGCAGCAGAAGTAGGCGGTATTGGCATTGCACCAGGTGCAAATATTGGTGGTGCAATTGCAGTTTATGAAGCAACTCACGGCACTGCACCTAAATATGCTGGTCAGGATAAGGTAAACCCTGGTTCTATCATTTTGTCTGCGGAAATGATGCTACGTGATATGGGCTGGACAGAAGCTGCTGATCTGATTATTAAAGGAATTTCAGGAGCGATTGCCGCTAAAACCGTAACTTACGATTTTGAGCGTTTAATGCCGGGTGCAACCTTGTTACGTTGCTCTGAATTTGGTGATGCGATTATAAAACATATGGGAGAGTAATCTTCTATTAAAAAAAGCCCTCGGTTGAGGGCTTTTTTTATTGCAAAAATTCAGGGTGCTTAGAGGTCTTCGTGATGCCGACTTTCTTTTGATAACTCTGATCTAAAGCCTGAATAATAAGGACAAAGGCAATTAAAAATAGCGGGAAGAACAGAGATTTCATGATTCGGTTTCTCCGAGAGTTGAGATATAAGTAGGACGTACAGGAAGTAAAAGGCAAACTGCAAAGAGTAGAACGATTCCACCCAGAAGAAAGAGATGTGCATAAGACCAATGCAAATGATGCAAAGTACTAATGACGACACCACCTAAAAGCTGAGTGCTAGCAAACCCAATCGTGGCCAGACTCCATAGCTTTTGATAACGTTGCTCATAAATTTGTAAGAGGCTATAAGAGCTAATAAACACCGTTGCGGGAGTAAGTAATCCTGTAAGAAGGGACGATAAAGCGAGTAAAGAAGTGGTCTGAGAAAAGAAAGGTAAAACAACAGCTAGACAGTAAATGGCATATAACCATTTAATGGTGTGTAAATATCCTATTATTCTGCTTAAGCAATAAGCGACAAATGCACCAATGCAGCTTCCTGCTCCATAGAGAACCCAAAATAAATTCCTTTGCTCTAATGAAAAATGCAAAGTTCCAGATAAATAATCCATCCAGAATAGAGAGTGAGGAATATAAGCAAAGGCACTGCACATATAGACAATAATAATGACAAGACCTAAACGTGATTTTTGTGAGGCTTGCAGGTTGGTAGAATGCGGCTTAATCATCTGAGCATTATTACGACTTAATAATTGATAAAGCAGTACGCTCCCTAATATGGAGATGGTCGCAAAAATATCCCAAACATAATGCACAGGTATATTTTTAAGTACAGGAATAAGAATGGTGGCAGATAACACACCCACGCCAATCCCGCTAAATCCTAAAAAATTAACTTTTAATCTTTGCGTGGTGGGAATGTATTTCATGGCAAAGCTTGGGGCTAAAATCATAAGTAAGCCGCCAGCAATACCAGAAACCGTACGCCAGAAAATGAACCATACCAGAGGCATATCCATGAATGAACAGCATAGTAGGCTGAGGCTACCGGCAATAGTTGAGAGTGCGATCATGGATGGGATGTACTTTTCTTTAATACTCAATAACGCCAATAAGGCACCAATGAGATATCCCAATAAATTTGCACTCCCTAAGAAGCTGGCAAAATCATGGGTCCAGTGGTACTGCTCAATCATGATAGGCATGAGCGCAGTATAGGAAAATCTGAACACTCCAATACCTAAACAAGTTGCCAAAAAGACAAGTAAGCTCATTCGATAAAACGTAGACATGAGAAGACTCTCAATTTTTTTATTATTAAAAGCTAGTTTTGTGATCATTAAAAATGATTTAATAAGATTGTAGTTATCTTATTTTGAGATAGTGTAATGTTGTTAAAGTCACTAGAGTTTTTCTTGGCGGTCGCAGAGAGTGGAAGTTTTTCATTGGCTGCACAAAAAATGTATACCGTTCAATCGAATATCACGAGCCATATAAAAAAACTTGAAGAAGAGTTGGGGGTGATTTTATTAAATCGCCATAACCCAGTGACGCTAACCAATGCAGGACAACAGCTACATAGTTATGCCGTTCAAATGCTTGCACTACACCATAAAGCTAAAAAAATCTTTCAAGAAGGTGGAATTGATCCTGCTGAATCAATCCGACTTGGAAGTATGGAGACCACTGCTGCGATACGTTTGCCGCAGTTACTTAATCAATGTATGCAGCAATATCCTACTTTACCTATTGAGCTCCAAACTCATCCGACACGTTATTTGTTAAATGCTGTACATCAGGGTGAATTGGACTGTGCTTTTGTAGCATCTAAACATTCCATTCCTGAGTTATATAGTTTTCCAGTGTGGCATGAAGAGCTGGTTCTGGTTTGCCCTAAGCAACAAGAGAGCTTTCCAGACATGGCAACCCTTGCAAAAACAAGGTTTATAGCATTTCGGCAAGGTTGTTCATATCGACATGCCATAGAGCTTTTCTTGAATGACTTTAGTATTCCACCTTCGCAAATTATGGAAATGGGAAGTCTGGACGGTATTGTGAGTTGTGTAGAATTGGGTGTTGGTTTTGCTTTATTACCTAAGTCTTATCTGGCAAAAGTTGTGGATAAAGTGTCCGTCAATTGTTTTGGCCTAAATACGGAATCTGCTTTTTTCACTACATATTTAGTTGCCCAGTTACCAGAAACATGGGGAACCAATTTAAAGCAATTTATTTATTTTATTGAGCAACAATTTGAATTAAAGGTTGCTTAGGTGGAGGCTGATTTTTATACATAAATATCTTACGTAATTTATAAATTAAAAGTGATATATATGTATTTAAAAGTCATTTTATATTCTCACGCAGGTTTGTAATCATCTTGATGCTATAAAATTGTTGAAAAGGGTAGTTTATATAGGCCGGCTATGGTCAAATATGCCCCCTTGAAAGATGACACAAGCAATAATTTGGAGTTTGGGAATGAATATACCCTTAATCATCAATATTGTGGTTTTTGTCGGGTTAATATTTTTACTCGCCCAAACACGTAAAACGGACTGGAGCTTATCAAAAAAAGTTCTGGCTGGCTTAATTCTAGGTGTGGTGTTTGGCTTAGGACTACATTTGATTTATGGCGGTGGCCATCCGATTCTTGCTGAATCTATTAGCTGGTTTAATATCGTTGGAAATGGCTATGTAAAACTTTTACAAATGGTCGTCATGCCTTTGGTATTTGTGTCTATTTTGGGAGCGGTTGCAAAATTACACCAAGCATCGTCTTTAGGCAAAATCAGTTTTTACACGATTGGTACTTTACTATTTACAACGCTGATTGCTGCACTCGTAGGGGTATTTGTTACTAACCTGTTTGGCTTAACGGCAAAAGGCTTGGTGCAAGGTGCTGCTGAAACTGCGCGCTTAACTGCCATTAATACAGATTATGTAGGCAAAGTTACCGATTTAAGTGTGCCGCAATTTATTCTTTCCTTTATTCCAAGTAATCCATTTGCTGAATTAACTGGTGCAAACCCAACTTCAATTATTAGTGTGGTTATCTTCGCCGTGTTCTTAGGTATAGCAGCACTCAACCTAATGAAAGATGATGAAGAAAAAGGTCAGCGTATTTTAACTGCAATCCAGACTTTACAGTCTTGGGTAATGAAATTGGTTCGTTTGGTGATGACGCTTACACCTTATGGTGTTTTTGCACTCATGACCAAAGTTGTGGCAAGTTCTAACGTAGCAGATATCCTAAACTTAGGCGGTTTCTTAGTGGCGTCTTATTTGGGCTTGGCGATTATGTTTGTCGTACATGCCATTATTTTGACGCTTACCGGTGTTTCTCCACTTAAATTCTTTAAGAAAGTTGCTCCAGTTTTAACGTTTGCATTTACCAGCCGGTCAAGCGCTGCAAGCATTCCACTGAGTATCGAAGCACAAACTCGTCGTTTAGGTATTCCTGAATCTATTGCAAGTTTCTCTGCTTCATTTGGTGCGACAATTGGCCAAAATGGTTGTGCTGGTTTATATCCAGCAATGCTAGCGGTAATGGTTGCGCCAACGATGGGAATTAATACGCTAGACCCAATGTGGATTGCATCGTTAGTCGGTATTGTGACTTTAAGTTCAATTGGTGTAGCTGGAGTAGGGGGAGGTGCAACTTTCGCTGCACTGATCGTACTTCCTGCAATGGGCTTACCTGTAACTTTGGTTGCGCTTCTTATTTCAATTGAACCATTAATTGATATGGGACGTACTGCGTTAAACGTAAATGGTTCAATGACTGCGGGTGTTGTTACCAGTCAATTTATGGGCCAGACAGATAAAGAAATATTAAACAGTGAAGATGAAATTGAATTAACACATCATTAATAAACTGTAAGAGACGACTCAATCTTATTGGATTGGGTCGTTTTTTTATGTGTGAATAATGGCTGTAATGTTAATTTTTAAAAATCTGTGTCTGTTTATATTTAAAAAAATTGAAGACAATGAATTAATTTAAAAGAGTTGAATATCATGAAAATGTATCAAGTCGATGCTTTTACAAAAGAGTTATTTCGTGGAAATCCCGCCGCTGTGGTTGTTGAAAAAGAATGGCTAGATGCAGATTTAATGCAGAAGATAGCACTTGAAAATAACCTGTCTGAAACTGCTTTTGTAAAAATCATAGACTCTGAAAATTATGAAATTCGTTGGTTTACTCCAACAGTTGAAGTCGATTTTTGTGGGCATGCCACCCTTGCCAGTGCTTTTGTAATATTTAAGGATTTTACCGAGAAAAAGACCATTAATTTTCATGTACGAAACTTAGGTCTTTTTGTGATTCATCAAGATGAAGATGGCAAAATCAGAATGGATTTCCCAATTCGTAAAGCTCATCAAGTTGAAGATTATCCGGCTATTTTACGTCAAGCTTTAACTAAACCTTTTAAAGCGGTTTATCAAAATGTTCAAGCCTACATTGTTGAATATGAATCAGTTCAAGATGTATTAGATGAACAGCCTGACATGAACTTGCTCAAAATCTTAGGTAAACGGGCTGCAATTACAACAACGGGTATCGATGTTGCAATAACATCAAAAGCCGACCAACAATATGATTGTGTATCTCGTTATTTTGCACCTGTCGCGGGCATCGATGAAGACCCGGTTACAGGTTCAATTCATACGGCAATAGCGCCGTTATGGGCAGAAAAGCTTGGGAAAAATAATATTACGGCTTATCAGGCTTCTAGTCGTGGAGGTGCTTTATATTGCAATGTTCTGTCTGAAGAACGTATTGAAATTTCAGGATATGGGAAACTTTATATGCAAGCTGAAATTTTTCTTTAAAATATAAGGCCGTTTAAATAAACGGCTTTTTTTTCAAAACTTTACTATTAATGTCAGCTTAAATTTCCTACTATAGTCCCACAACTAATGATTTTTTATTATTCAAATTAATTGGTATTTATATGTTTATGCAGTTTAAACAACTGACTCTCTCCCTATGTATTCTTAGTTTAAGTGCTGCGTCTTGGGCACAAACCACACTAGTAAAAAGCAAGCAAAATATTGAGGAATATAAATTAGATAATGGTTTTCGGATTGTACTTGCACCGAATGACAAAGAAAATAAAATCTTTATTAATACCATTTATTTAACAGGTTCATTAAATGATCCGCAAGGCAAAAGCGGCTTAGCTCATTTACTTGAACACTTGGCTTTTAAGGGGACAAAAAATGTTAAAGGGGAAGAATTCCAGCGTCGTTTAGATCAATATACGTTGATGACGAACGCAAGCACAGATTATTATTCGACCAAGTATACCAATATCGTTCGTCCGGAAAAGACTGCACTCAATGAAGTGTTGTATCTTGAATCTGAACGTATGGATAAATTGGTTCTACAAGAAAAATTTGTTCCTTCTGAAATTGAAATCGTAAAGCGTGAACGTGAAGTCCGTATGGATCAGCCTTTTGCTGTTTTAATGGACCAAATGTGGAAATCAGCTTATGGCAATCAATATTTAGGTCGTTTACCGATTGGTGATTTGCCTGAGCTTAAATCTATTAAAATGCCTGAGCTAGACCGCTTTTATCGTAGCTGGTATGCACCGAATAATGCTGTCATGGTTGTTTCGGGTAAATTCGATAAAACAGATGTATTAAAAACAATTGATCAATATTTTAGTCCAATCGCGGCACGAGAAGTTCCGAAGGCTGTACAGATTCCTGTACTAGACTCTACAAAAATAAAAAATCGTCAGTTCGTGGTGAAAAAGGGGAGCGATCTCGCTAAATTCCATATCTATATGAATGGAAAAAATACCAAAATTCAGCCGACACTCGCTTTAGCTCCTTTGCTATATACCATGCAACCAAGTGGCCATTTATATCAGGATATGGTTGAAACAGGCATTACCACAAATGTTGAAGCTAGTACGTGGTTAGACCAAGATTTTAATGTGGTATTCCTGGGCGCCATTTATGCGCCAAGTAATGACCCTAAAAAAGTTGAAAGCTCTTTACTCTCGGGTATTGAAAAAGGAAAGCCTTTTACTGAAGTTGAATTAAATCGTGTTAAGAGTTTAATGAAAACTCAAGGCGACTTAATCACTAAAGATGCTGTGGCACTTGGTTCGCGTTTGAGTGATTACACGGTCGCTGGTGGGCAATGGGATCAATATTTTAAAGATCTGGATTCGGTAAAAAACGTTAAGCTAGATGAAGTAAATCAAACTTTAAAACAGTTCCTTGTTGCTGAGCATCGTATTGACGGTGATATTTTGCCAACACCTGAAGACCAGAAGAAAGCTCAACAACAAAACTCAAAAGATGCGCCTAAAACCTTAGATCAGGTAGAAGCAAAGGCAGAGCCTTTAAAAGACCCGAAAGCCTATCAACAAGAAGTAACTGAGTTTTTAAAAACCTCAAAACAGTATGTAGAAAGTAATGAGAAAAAGATTATTCGTGGAAAACTGACAAATGGAATGAAGTATGCTTTATTCCCAGTTGAAACTCGTGATGATCGTACTTATGCCACAATTACGATGGATTTCGGAACAGAGAAATCTTTATTTAATAAAGGTACGGTAGTCGATTTAACCTCATATTTATTACTACGTGGTTCCGATAAATATAGCTTGCAGGATATTGCCGATAAATCGATTGATGCGGGCGGGGCTGCTTATGCAAGTGCCGATGGCAATGGCATGACCATTAACATTCAATCTAAATCAGAAAAATTTGATGAGTATTTCAAGTTTGTTCTTGATGTGATGAAAAATCCGAAATTTGAGCAATCTCAATTTGATTTAATTAAATCGCAAAGTTTATCAAGCCTTGATCGTCCTTATACCGAGCCAGATGTAGTTGCTGGCTTAACACTTTCCCGTTTACTGGAAGAATATCAACCGGGAGATTTGCGTTACCACTTTGAACCAGAGTTGGCAAAGCAGCAATTGAAAAATGCCACTCAAGAACAAGTGAAAGAGTTGTACGAGCGTTTCTTTGCAATGAACCATGCTCAAATCGCGATTACGGGCAAGTTTGATGCGAAAAAAATGCAGAAATTACTTAATCAGGAATTTGGTCGTTGGAATGGTAAACAGCCTTATCAAAAAATCTTGATTAATCATGTCGATTTTCCAGCACAGCAAGTTCATGTTTTATCTGAGCAGCGCGAATTTGGTAGTTACCAAAGCGTGCTTTCACTGCCCGTTGGGAAAAACCATCCAGATGCATCTGCTCTCATTTTGCTTAACTATATTTTAGGTGAGTCTCAAATTTCATCACGTTTGGCTCAAGAGCTTCGTGAGAAAAATGCATTAGTGTATGGTTTTGGAAGTGGATTACAGCTTGATCGTGATACGAATGTTGGGGCCTTAAGCATTAGCGCAAATTACACTTCGGGTCGCTCAGTGCAAGTTTCTGCATCAATACATAAGGTGTTGAATGACTTGTTGAAAAATGGTGTGACACAGCAAGAGCTTGAAGCTGCAAAAGCAGATATCATGAAGAAACGAGTTACGGCATTAGAAGATGAACGTAATATTCATGGTATGTTAAATCTCCAGCTTGAGTCTGGTAAAACATTACAAGACCGTGTTCGACATGACCAAGAGTTAACTAAACTGACTGTTGCAGACGTAAATGCAGCAATTAAAAAATATATTAAACCTGAACATTTAGTCGAGGTTATGGCTGACCAATATGGTCAGGCAGCAAAAAAATAAAGTCTTCTTTATAAATAAAAAGCCACTCAATCGTGGCTTTTTATTTGGGTATTTAAATCATATTAATGATCATGTTTATGCGCGTGAAAATCTTCATTTTTACGGAAACGTAAATAATTTTCGAATTGTTCACAATATTCATCGAAATTATCTTCAAGCATCATTTGAAATTGTTGCACAAGATAAGACATGACTTGATCTTTAGCATCACGCATTTCATTGCCATCTTTAAAGTTATTTGCTGCTACCCATGTGTTAAAACGGGCACTAGCAAATAACATTGCCGCACTTACTTGACCACGGAGTTCAGCTGGATCTGGTTTTTCACCTTTTGGCGGGCGACAAAAATCATTGGCTTGTTTGATAAATTCATCCGCACGCTCAAAGAAAACCGCATTTAAAGCTTCTTCTTCAGTAACATCTGTTGCATTGATCTTTTGAGACATGACTTATTCCCGCAAAAATAGAGTTGCTTATTATAGGCAAAGCCTTGCGGAAACAAAACCTTTGCCTTAGTCTGTAAATAGCCTAAGTATCGGGAGGTTTAATATGCAAGATGCAATTGCTATTCAAAGTTTAAAAACGGATATCGCTTTATTACGCCAGCATATTTTCCCGCCTCAATATTTAGAACATGTGGAAGGGCTGCCGATCTATTATGGTTTACAACAAGAAGTCGAAACCTATTATCAACAATGGCAAGGTTTAATTGAAAGGGCACAAGAACTTTTTCAGCCATTTATGGAAGATGAATTACCAGATGCGATTCATTTGCCAAGTCATTTAAATTTACCGTTGTTCTTTTTTCATGTAGACCGAATTCGGATTAATAAAACACGTGCGAAAGAGTCTAAAACTTTCCGTGGTGTTGCAAGCTTAATTGAAAAATGTGGGCAGTTCGAAACAGACCAGATTTTTACGATGCAAGAATGGTTGCAGAGTGACGATACTGCTGCACTGGTGGCTCATCGTGAGTTTATAGATTTAAGAACCTATGTATTCCAACATGGACAAAGTGAATATACCCGTTCACGTTTTTATACCAATGGTATTGTGTTAGGGGTTGAGCCGCATTTTAAATTGGTCGATGCCCGTGATAAGCCAAGAAAGCAACGTAGTGATAGCTATAATGACCCGTTAGCAGATAACGGTGTATGGAAAGTATTTGGTAAGTATAGATAAAAAGTCGCCGCACGTTTACAGCGACTTTTCATAAATTACCAGAAAGTTTCAGCCTGACTAAAAGTTTGTAAAGCTTTGGCGGACCGCTTTTGTAAGTGAGGCTGTTTGGCTTTTACCCAGCCTAATGCAAACCAGAAAGACGAGTCATTTTCGACAGCTTTATTAAAAATACCTTCAGCAATAAACAAATCGTTATATTGACCTAAAGTATTTTGTACAGGTTGTAGCTGTTTTAAATATTGCTGTACTTTTTTGTCAGAATAAAGACTTGAAATAAACTCAACACAATAACGTAACTGCTTAGCCGTCTTGCGTATTTTATGCTGTTCAGCAACTTCAAGCTCAGAGAAATGTTCAGCATTGCTGATCACTTTATGATGTAGCTTATCTAAACTCTTTTTAATATGTTTTTTTAAGCCACCTATTTTGGACTTTGGATCTTCTTCTGAGTAGGCGAATGCCAATAAATCTAGTAATAGCTTAATCGTGTCCGAAGATGTAAAGAGTATTGATAGTTCTTTGGATGGCTGGGCTGAAACTGGCAGTAAAAGTTCAGGTGAACCGTGTTGCTTAATGATTGGTAACACTTCGGTGCGAATCGCATCTTCATCACGAGTGTCTCCAAGCTGGCGGAAAAGCTCAGCAATTTGTTCTTCCCAAAGAGGATTTACCTCGTTTGACCATTCTGAAAAATGTTTAAGCGCACTACGTAAACGGCGCAAACTTACACGGGCTTGATGAATATGTTCAGCTTCGGCAATGCCATCGGCAATTGCTGCCATATTCGGTAAGAATTGTCCTAAACAGTTTTCGACAATCTTTTTGAGGGCCTGTTCAGCAGTAATATCTTTATTTAATGTCAGGGCTTTGGCATGAACAGCGGGTGAGGCAGCTTGTCCTAATGCTAATAAATTACCACGTTCGGCTTTGCTTCTTACATCAAGCCAAAGCGTATAACGATTAATCCATTGCTGTGCAAACTGAATAAGTGTTTTCACTGCGCCTTGCTTGAGTTCAAATTCAACTTCACAAATTATGCTTTGAGCGGTTGCAGTTTTTACTACACCGTCATCAAGGCAAACTTCAATCGCTGTATTATCTGCTTCAAACACATGATAAGTACGCTGTACATCAGTCTCAAATTGCAAACTTAGTTTTTTAGCTTCTTTACCTAGGGCTGTATTAAGTAAATCAGTCACTACTTTATTGTCTTGATATAACTCAAGGTTTAAATCAGGTTCTTGGTCACATTTGCCTAAAAAAACTTCTTCTTCAACGCGGTGTAAATGACTTTGACCAGCAGCTTTAAAGGTTTGGACCCAAAAATCATTTTCTTTACGCAAACGTAGCGCCATGCCATTTTTTGCAAGTAATCGATCGGGGGTATCGTAATATTTTGCCTGTAGATGAATCTGCTGTGCTTTATGCTTTTTTAAGTATTGCTGAACAGTTTTTTTCTTCGATTCAGGTAACTGAAACTTAAGCTCAACTTCAACCATAATGTATCTCCCTGAATCAGTTATTTAAACTATCTTGAATGAGTATAATAGCTTAGTACTAAAAGTAATGGTTTTGATAGAGAAAGTTACAATCAAACATATGACGCTACACTTTTATTTCGGTATACAATCAGGTGACGTTTTGATCAAATAAAAATCAGGAAGATGATCGTGAATGCACCCATAAACTTTAATCATGAAGCTCAGCCAGAGTTTGAATTGCCGATTAAAAACTATCAGGAATTTTATAGTTTTTATTTAACTGAACACCGTAATATCATGAGCAGACGCTTACATGTGGTGGGTAGTAGTATAGGCATATACTTTTTTTCTAAAGCCATTCGTAAAAAACAAGCCAAATATGTACTCTATGGTTTGGTAGCGGGTTACGCAAACGCTTGGGTTGGACATTTTGTGTTTGAAAAAAATAAACCTGCGAGCTTTAAACAACCTTTTTATAGCTTTATTTCTGATTGGCGTATGTTGTCTGATGTTGCACGTGGTCGTTTGAGTTTGATTGATCGTAAACACGATAAGATTCCGAGTTAATTTTTTATTTCTATTCTTAATATACCGATTGGTACTAGGAGACCTATATCAATCGGTACTTATGATGACCTATAAATCCGTTATACTAGCGAAGTTTTTAAAAGCGAGAGCTGAGTATGCGCGGTTTATACCTCATTACCAATGATGACCCAATCGAATTATTATTAGAAAAACTAGATGCCGCGCTTGCAACTAAACAGGTCGCAATTTTACAGTACCGCCGTAAAAAAATAGAAAAAACCAACCAGCCTGCTGAAGTTGAACAAATCAAACTTTTATGTGAAAAATATCAGGTTCCTTTTGTGATTAATGATGATCTAAAACTAGCTGCTCAGTTTGGTTTAGGTGTGCATTTAGGGCAAAGTGATGGCGAAATTACCGATGCAAAGTCACAGTTACCACAAAATGTCATTATCGGTCGCACTTGTTTGAACTCTTTAGAGCTTGCACAAAAAGCAATTGCAGATGGAGCGACTTATATTGCATTTGGTGCAGTCTATGCAACCTGTACAAAACCTGAAGCAGGTAATGTGGGCATAGAAGTGATTAAGCAAGCAGCGGCTCAATATGATTTACCCATTTGTGCGATTGGCGGCTTAACTGTTGAAAACTCAAAACCTGTGATTGAGGCTGGGGCTGACCTGTGTGCCGTCATTAGTGATATATTAGGCCGATCAACTGCTGAAATTCCTGCCCGTGTACAGGCGTGGGCACAATTATTTTCTTAAGCTTTCAAAATTATTTTTTAGATATTTAAGACGAGCATTTCCATGAGTTTATCTCCAAAGCAAGAACAGTTATTTAAACAAGCCAGCAAACACATTCCAGGTGGTGTGAACTCTCCGGTACGTGCCTTTAATGGCGTTGGAGGAACACCTGTTTTCATCGAGAAAGCGAAAGGTGCATATTTGTGGGATGTTGATGGTAAGCGCTATGTTGACTATGTTGGTTCTTGGGGACCAATGATTTTGGGCCATGCTCATCCAGAAATTATTAAGGCAGTTCAAACAGCCGCAGAAGATGGTTTAAGTTTTGGTGCGCCGACCGTACATGAAACAACGTTGGCAGATATTATCTGTGAAATCATGCCATCAATTGAATTGGTACGTATGACGAACTCTGGTACAGAAGCGACCATGACAGCTATTCGTTTAGCGCGTGGTTATACTGGCCGTGACAAAATTGTGAAGTTTGAAGGTTGCTACCATGGGCACTCAGACTCACTTTTAGTAAAAGCAGGTTCGGGTTTACTTACTTTAGGTGAAGGTGAACCAACTTCAAAAGGTGTTCCAGTTGACTTTGCTAAACACACTTTAACGCTGCCATACAACGATATTGCTGCATTAAAAGAGTGCTTTGCCAAGTTCGGTCATGAAATTGCGGGTGTCATTATTGAGCCTGTCGCAGGTAACATGAATATGGTGAAACCAATTGACGGTTTCTTACAAGCCATTCGTGATGTGTGTGATGAATATAAATCTGTCTTTATTATTGATGAAGTCATGACAGGTTTCCGTGTTGCTTTGGGTGGCGCTCAATCAGTTTATAACGTTAAACCAGACTTAACGACCTTAGGTAAAATTATTGGTGCTGGCTTACCAGTAGGTGCATTTGGCGGTAAACGCGAAATCATGGAATGTATCGCACCTTTAGGTGGCGTATACCAAGCAGGTACTTTATCTGGGAATCCACTCGCTATGCGTGCTGGTATTGAGATGTTCAAACATTTACGTCAACCAGACTTTTACAGCAACTTATCAGCTCAACTTGAAAAGTTACTTGCAGGTTTACAAGCAGCAGCTGATGAAGCGGGTATTCCATTTAAAACTCAGCAAGCTGGTGCAATGTTCGGTCTTTACTTTACCGATCAAGAAGACATTACAAGCTTCGACTCTATGTTGGCGTGTGATATTGACGCTTTCAAAAAGTTCTTCCATGGCATGTTAAAGCGTGGTGTAAACTTAGCACCGTCAGCATTTGAAGCAGGCTTTATTTCATCTGCTCATTCTGATGAAGATATCGAATATACGATTCAGGCTGCAAAAGAAACATTCGCTGAAATGAAGTAAGCAAAAAAGCCCGTTTAAAACGGGCTTTTTAATTTGGGCCATTTTTATATTTGTAGATAACGATGTTTTATCCCTTACCTCGAAAAATCCAATTAGCAGCAAATACTTCAAATTGGTCAATTGAGTCTACGCAAAGTATTTTGCTCATCATTGGGCTAAATGAATTTAAAGTTTTACCGGATTGGGCAGGGCAGCCATTAGCCGATCATTTAGAATTGCTAAGTAAAAGAGCACAGGCGCTCGAAATTCCAGTTATTTTTATGGAGACATCTCAGCTTCAGCAAACCATGTTGCAGCTTGGTCAGCGGCTGTCATCAAATAGTAAAGCTCAAGTTGTGATGGCTGGGCATTTGTCACCTCTATTTAAACAAGTCATGCAGCTTGTTTTATCTATTACCGATTATGTAGCTATTGTAAATGATGCGATCTTGGCGGCTAATCTAGAGCAGCATATCCAATGGGTTGAAAAGATAAGTTTTGACCATATAAAACATTTAAATACACAGACCTTAATGCGCTCATGGTCTTTAAGTGCGCCGTCTGAATATATTTTGTCGGATAAAGGAATTTTATTGGCAATTGCTGAACAGGTTGGACGACATCCTATGGAAGTTCACCCTGAAATTGATCTAAGAAACTACGGATTAAATCAATCTGCTGTGAATTATCTAGTCGACCTATGGCGTGCGAACGGTGCAAGCCTCAGCGCTGAAGAGGTGATGCAAGTACCTACCTTGCAACATATTATGCAGTTATTGAAGCATTGACTCACCATAGACCCAACGTGCGCCATAATATTTGCAAATTATGCTGTTAATTTACCCGAACGGCATTGTAATTCGGACGTAAGCTTTTTATTATTGCCCGCTTGTTTTTCATCTTACCTTGGGAATACAACTTTGAGTGATTTTCTAAGTGAACATCTGATCTATCGTGATGATGATTTTATGGTGATTCATAAACCTTCGGACATCTTGAGTGTTCCGGGTAAGGGTGATTTACATGATAGCGTTCTGACAAGGTTGGTTGCGATTGAGCCTAAAACTTTGCTCATTCACCGTCTAGATCGAGACACTTCCGGTATTTTAGTTTTTGGTTTATCCAAGCGTGGTCAAAGTGCGATTGCGCGTCAATTCCAAGACCGTCAAACTTCAAAAATATATGAAGCACTCGTCGCTGGTCATTTAGAGGGTGAGGGGACTGTAGATATTCCCGTTATCTATGATCCAAGCCGACCACCTTTACATATTGTCGATGCTTCTCACAATAAGCCTGCTTTAACCCATTGGCAGGTTCTAGAAAATTTTCAGATTCAGGGACAACCTGTAACGCGTGTGAAATTAACACCAATTACGGGTCGATCCCATCAACTCCGTGTACACATGCAATATCTTGGACATCCAATTGTAGGTGACACGCTGTATGCAACACCGGAGCAGCAACTTGTTCCGCGTTTGTGTTTGCATGCCAAACAGTTAAGTTTTAATCATCCTGTCACAGCAGAAACATTAACTTTTGACTGTCCTGTACCGTTTTAATGTAAAAAATTTTAATGCGTGATTTTTTGTAGCAAAGTCATTTAATTGGTTTTTGCTTCAAAATTTTGCTTTAAAGACTACATAAAAAGATGCAAAAATAAGCTAATTTGCATCGTACAATATGTAGTGCGAACTTGAGAGAAAGGTGGAAAAATTGCAGCAGTATGCTATTGGTCAACGTTGGCTATCAGACACAGAGACTGAGCTCGGTTTAGGTGTACTTATTGATGTAGATGAAAGATCTGTCAGCATTTTATTCCCCAAAAGTGATGAAACACGTGTATATGCACGTAATAACGCTCCACTATCTCGTATCATCTTTAACACAAATGATGAAGTTCAAGATCAAGAAGGCAAGAAGTGGATTGTTGAGTCTGTTGAAGACCGACATGGCGTTTTGCGTTACAACGTTGTTCGTACCTTAGAAAATGGCGAGCAAGATCGTAAAGCGCTGAATGAAACACGTATCGGTGCGCAAATTCAGTTGTCGAAACCTCTAGATCGTTTGCTTGCAAGTCAGGTCGACTATAAAGAGTGGTATGACCTGCGTATTGAAGCGATGCTCATGCAAGCACAAATGCAGAATAGCCCTCTACGCGGTATGATTGGTGCGCGAGTTGGTTTAATTCCGCATCAGCTTTATATTGCACACGAAGTTGGTAAGCGTTTTGCACCTCGTGTTTTACTTGCCGATGAAGTTGGCTTGGGTAAAACAATTGAAGCTGGCTTAATTATCCACCAACAGCTTAAAACCGGTCGCTCAGAACGAATTCTTATTTTAGTCCCTGATTCTCTACAGTATCAGTGGATGATTGAAATGCGCCGTCGTTTTAACTTGCAATTCTCTCTGTTTGATTTAACACGTACCGCATCTATTAAAGAACATGATCCAGAACTTAACCCGTTCTTGACTGAGCAATGCATTATTGCCAGCGTTGATTTAATGGTTGACCATGATGATTTGCGCGAGCAAGCCATTGAAGCTGGGTTTGATTTACTCGTGGTCGATGAAGCACATCATTTGATGTGGAGCGAAGAAGAAGGCGGCAATGACCGCTACGATTTAATTGAAGAGCTCGCTGAAAATACGGCTGGGGTGTTATTGCTTACTGCAACACCTGAACAGCTTGGTGTAGAAAGTCATTTCGCACGTTTACGTTTACTTGATCCGCAGCGTTTTAGCAGTTTAGAGCGCTTCTTAGATGAAGAAACTCAGTATCAGCAGACAGCAAAAATTGCTGAAGTGCTCATGTCTGATCAGCCTTTAGCTCCTGAGCATTTATCTGCTTTAGAGGGCTTGTTAGGGCATAGTATTGAAGACCAGCCTGAACAACGCTTTAGAGCAATTCATGAATTATTAGACCGTCATGGTACAGGTCGTATTTTATTCCGTAATACGCGTGAAGCAATTCAAGGCTTCCCAGGGCGCGATTGTCAGCCAGCACCATTACCAGCACCAGAAGATTGGTCAAAAGATGGAAAACTGCGTGAGCAGATGTGGCCTGAAGAAGCACACCTTGATGGTTCATGGATGCAAAATGACCCACGTGTGTTATGGGTAATGGAAGTTCTGCGCAAAGATCTTAAGCATAAAAAAGTGCTTTTAATTGCGCGTAGTGGGCCAGTTGTTGAAGCTTTAGAAAATGTTTTGCGTTTGCATGCCGGCATCCGTACAGCCATGTTCCATGAAGGCATGAGCTTACTTGAACGTGACCAAGCTGCTGCTTATTTTGCTGAAGAAAGCTATGGTGCACAAATTCTACTGTGTTCGGAAATTGGTTCGGAAGGCCGTAATTTCCAATTCGCCAGTGATCTAATTTTATTTGATCTACCAGCTAACCCAGATGTTTTAGAGCAACGTATCGGGCGTCTAGACCGTATTGGTCAAGAAAACCGAATCCAGATTCATGTGCCATATCTTGTGGGAACAGCTCAAGAGCGTATGTTCCGTTGGTACAATGAAGCACTTAATATTTTCAGCAATATTTCGCCAACAGCACAAACGTTGCAAGAAAACTTTATTGTTGAATTAAAAGACTGTTTGCTTGCAGACCAAGGCCAAACATTTGAGGATTTACTTGAAGAAGTAAATGTTCAACGTCAAGCTTTAGAAGCTGAACTTCAAGCAGGGCGAGATCGTTTACTTGAATATAACTCATGTCGTCCAATCGTGGCGCAAGAGATTGTTCAGGCATTAGAAGATTATGATGACAACACAACACTCCCAATGTTTGTGAAGCGTTTCATGTCATCAACCAATATCGACTTTGATGAGCAAAGTAACGGTACTGTGATTATTCGTCCAACAGATCAAATGCAAGTGCAAGGTTTGGCGTTAGACGAAGAAGGCATGACAGCAACGTTCTATCGCGATCAAGCACAGCTTCGTGAAGATGCTCAATATTTAACTTTAGAGCATCCATTCATTGAAAGTGTAATGGAAATGATCCGTACACAATCATTTGGTAGTACCAATGTTGCTGTACTCAAATCTAATGCGTTAAAGCAGGGTTCAGTATTAATTGAAGTGTGGTTTAAAGTCGATGTGGTGGCGCCTAAGGCGTTGAATCTACCATCGAGCTTACCTAAGCAATTAATTCGTGTGCTATTAAGCGAAAATGGTCAAGATTTGTCTGAGAAAATTGATCCGACTATCTTAAAACCATATTTACACCATTTAGATGGCAATAGCTGTCGTCAGGTGGTTAAAGCTCGCCGTGATATCATTGAGGAACGTTATAAACAAGCGTTAGATATCGCAAAAGTTGATTTGCCGCAGCTTCAGCAGCAAGCAAAAGAACACTATGGTAATAAATGGCAATATGAAATTGACCGTTTAACTTATCTAAAACAGTTCAACCCAAGTATTCGTCAAGATGAAATTGAACGCTTACAAAAGTTGCAAAAAGAAGGCTTGAGCTTGCTTGATGGTTTAACTGTTACACCAGAAGCAATTCAAGTATTAGTTGTGGTTAAGCCATAATTAATTCTAAATAAAAAAAGCGCCTAGAGGGCGCTTTTTTTATAGATCGATTTTGAATTAGATGAGACCAGCATCTTTTAGTTCTAGTTTTAAATATGCATAAAAAATTGGAGCCGCGATTAAACCGCCTAAGCCAAAAATTGACTCAAATACCAGCATTGCCAATAAAATCTCCCATGCATTTGCATTGATTTTATGGCCAATAATTTTAGCATTAATAAAATATTCAAGTTTATGAACGAGAACGAGATAAAGTAATGCTGCTCCTGCTAGTCCGAGTGAAACAGTAAGAGCGGCAATGAACGTTAATGTGTTGGAAATAAGATTACCTAAAATTGGAATCAGTCCAAACATGAAGGTCAAAATAGTAAGAGTTTTGGCAAAAGGAAGGTGGACTCCCCAAAGCGGTAGTAAAATAAACGCAAACAAAATAAAGAGCAGGGTATTAATTGCTGAAATTTTTATTTGTGCAAAAACAACATTTTTAAATGAAATTGATAATTTTTGAATACGTTGAATCAGAAGAGATTTAAAAACAGGCTGCGGCCTACGGTGGTGAAAACCATGTATAGCAACCAAAATACCGATAATGAGGCCCATCACCATAGTCACGAAGTTATGCAAAATATCGGAACTGGTATTTTTTAATATGGTCACGTTATCTTTCATAAACGCAAAGATTTCGTCTTTTAGTTCTGTCACGCTATCGGGAATATAGCCCGGAAGATATTTGCTAATTTCAGCTTGTAAATGTAGTAGGGTTTGATCGACTTTGCTGTTGATATTATGGATGCCTACACCTTTTAAATCATGAACTACAAAGCTAATTAGACTTGTAATGAAAAAACCAATAAGTGAAATAGTGACAATACTTAATAAAATACTAATAAAAATACGGGCTCTTTGACCATCAATATAACGTTCTACAACCGAGCTTAAGCTAATAATAATTTCATAAATAAGAAAGCCTGCAAAAAAACTTGCTAATAGATGTAATGGGATAACCGAAAGCAAAAAGATGCCCATAAGAATGTAGCTTGCAATCAGACTTTGACGATTATTCAAATTTTGCATGTTGATCCCTGAGATCGTTGGGAATATAGGAGAAAGAGCAAATGGAATAATTATTTATACTCTCGCAAGCTATTCGCTTCAATCGATGAATTATATTTTTATTGGAAAATAGAGGAGTTAGATGTAAAAATGGCCTGTTCATCAACAAGCCATTCTTTATATAATTTTAACGAATTTTTGCTTCATCCAAATGACGTGCACCCTCTAAAATCATTCGAATCATGATCATGGTCTGTTCGGCAAGTTCTGACCTTTGCTCAATAGGAAGGTCAATCGCTTTTGCGCCCATGTGAAACACAAGTTGAGTAATTGCTTTTGCAACAAGTTCAGGGTGGTAGAGGTGATTGTTATTTAAGCGCTCCAGCCGAATTAAATCTTCTTGTAACTCTTGTTGAAAGAAATTTAATTGACGTTCAACTGCGGCTTTATAAGAGGCAGAACCTGTAAACCCTTCACGTAGTAATAAACTTAAGTTACCCTCATCAGCATCGAGCTGCTGAAGAAAAATATCGACAGAACTACGAATAATACTTTCTTGTAAGGATGCGCGTAGGCGAGCGTGGCGAATAATTTTACGTAAGACAATACCAGCACGATCAATTAAAGAAATCGCTAACTCATCAATATCTTTAAAATGTCGATAGAAACTGTTTGGCGCAATTCCGGCCTCTCGTGCTACTTCACGTAAACTTAATGAAGCAATACTTTTTTGTGGACCAATAAGATTCAGAGCAGCCTGAAAAAGTTCTTCTTTAGTAATCGTCGCTTTTCTTCCTACAGAACGCGTAGCTGTTTTAATTTCAATGACATCTTGTTGTCGAGATGTGTCATTCAGGCTCTGAGAAAGTGAAGATTGGGTCATGCTGTTCAATATATTTATAAACTGTCAGGATTATAGCCTTAAGAAGGTGAACTTGTGAAATTGTAATTAAAAGTACAGGTGTATATACAAATATATATACATGTGTATAATAATTAAAAAAGAGCGATAGAGCCTCCAGCTATGCACGTAATCGAAAAGAGAAATTCTCTATTCAATTCATTGACACAAGCCATCTTTGATAGAGATACGGCTAACTTCTGGCTACAAAAAGTTAATCCTTTATGGTCCGTAAAACATGGACTTGTTCAAATTGTAAAAAAAGAATTTGTAGCTCATGACATGGTGAGTCTTACATTAAAATGTAACCGTTTAGTGAAAATTGGTGTTGCTGGTCAGCATCATCCTGTCATTGTTGAAATTGCTGGTCGTCGTTATGAACGTACTTATAGCTTGACGCAAATTGACGAACAACATTTACGTTTAACGATTAAAAAAGTGGCTGATGGTATCGTTAGTAATTGGTTTATGACTGAAAGCCAAATTGGTGATGTTTTTGAGCTTGGTCAGCCTTATGGCGACATGCAACAAAATATCAAAACACCAAAATTAATTATGCTGGCTGCGGGTAGTGGTATTACACCAATGTTGAGCTTAATCACTGCAATTAAACAGAGTCAGCAGTTAGATAAAGTTCAAGTACAACTTTTATATTGGGTAAAGCAACGCTCAGATGCAGCTTTTATTGAATATTTTGAACAAGTTGCACAGCAATTCCCAAATTTTAGTTATCAGATTTTTTATACACAAGAAACACCAAATGATGAGCGTTTAAATGCAGAGCATTTGGCATTAGTAGACGATTTAGAAAATAGCACCGTATATGCTTGTGGGCCTTCAGGTTTTGTTTCAACTGTGGAACAACTTTTTGAAAAAGCACCGACTGTCTTAACAGAAGCTTTTAGCTTAACTCAAGATAGTACGGCTGAAGTTGGTTATGTAAATGTCACATTAACCCAGTCTAATAAGGTCATTGCAATTCCAAAAGGCCAATCAATTTTGGTGAGTCTGGAACATGAAGGCATTAAGCCAACACATGGCTGCCGTATGGGAATTTGTAATAAGTGTGTTTGTAGCAAAGCTCAAGGTTTTACTCGTAACTTACTCAATGGTAGTGAAAATACAGAGCCAAGCCAATTACTCAAAATTTGTGTGAACTCAGCACAATCCGATCTAGTTATTGATCTTTAAGAGAGAACTCTTATGAATATGCCAGTGAAAGTCGAATATTTTAAAAATCCTAAAAATCGAGATTTGACGCCTGCAGAACTTGACGCATTTGCAAAAGAGCTCGATCAGATCAAACAAGAAGTATTGGATGATTTAGGTGAGAAAGATGCAAAATATATCCGCCGCGTCTATGCAGCGGTTCGCTATAGCAGCTTTTTAGGGCGCGCATGCTTGTTTGCAGGTTGGTTCCCGCCAGCATGGATTTTAGGAACAGGCCTTTTAGGCTTCTCTAAAATTATGGAGAACATGGAATTGGGTCATAATGTCATGCATGGTCAATACGACTGGATGAACGATCCTAAATTTAATGGTCAAACTTACGAATGGGATACCGTTGGTACTTCTGATAACTGGCGTCAAACTCATAACTATAAACATCACACTTATACCAATATTAAAGGTATAGATGATGACATTGGTTATGGTTTGCTTCGCTTATTCCCAGAGCAACGTTGGAAACCAGGTTTCTTGCTTCAACCGGTTTATAGCATTCCATTTTGCTTATTGTTCCAATGGGGTGTAGCCATTCAGAACCTTGAAATTGGTCGTGTTCTCTACAAACGTAAGACCAAAGCAAAGTTTTTAGAAGAGTTAAAACCAGTGAATAAAAAGATTGGTACTCAGCTCTTCAAAGATTACGTTTTTTTCCCATTAATTGCAGGCCCAGCAGCTTTACCTGTATTTACTGGCAATCTGGTTGCGAATGGCCTTCGTAATATTTGGACGTTTACGATTATTTTCTGTGGTCACTTTACTAAAGATGCAGAAGTATTTCCAAAGTCTGTTTTACAGGACGAAAGCCGTGGTCATTGGTATATGCGCCAGATTCGTGGTTCTTCAAACTTAAAAGGTTCAGAAGCATTACATATCTTAAGCGGACATTTGAGTCATCAGATTGAGCATCATTTATATCCTGATGTTCCAGCGCGCCGTTATCGCCAAATGGCTCCAAAAGTTGAAGCTGTATGTAAAAAATATGGTCTGAACTATAACAACGCAAGTTTGACCAAACAGTTTGGTCAGGTTGTAGGTCGTATTTTGAAATATGCCTTACCATTTAAAAAATAAATAAAAAAGCCCTGATCAGTTCAGGGCTTTTTTTATTACTTCTTTTTAGAAATCCACATGGTAATCGTAGCTTGGAAGACTTTCTCTTTCTGAGAATCATAGACTTCTACATTCACTAAATATTCTCCAGCTTTATCCCAGTCATAATTTTTTTCTACAGGCGTTGCAACTGCAATTAAGTCTGTTTCTGCCTTTTTTAAATATTCGACAGTCATACCTTTGGGAATCCAGCGATGTGTGGAAGGCACAGTAACTTCTGTCATTGTGCCACCTGCGAGTTCAGCCATATTACACATCGCAATCGCATGAACTGTTCCAATATGATTGAGAACAGAACGCTTTTTCTTAATCGCTATTTCACAATAATTAGGTTTTAACTCGATAAATAGCGGTGAAATACTGCCGAAATAAGGTGCTTTTAAACATAGCATGCGTGAGAAAGTCCATTTTCCTTTTGGAAAAGCAGACACTTTGTTCCAAAGTTCTAAAGTAGTTGCCATGGTTTAAAGCTCCATATTAATAAAAAAAGAATTTTGTTCTGTTAAAGAATATAATTCTGTTTACAAAAGCGAGTCAAGTCATTCAGAATATCTCCGATAACTGGTTAGAGAGTGAAATATGCAATCTGCACAAGAGCTATTAGAACGTTTATATCCAGGCAGAAGGGCTGCTTTAAAAAGACAGATTTTATTAGATGCTTTGTCTTGTTTCTTAGAAAATGGAATTGAAACTACAAGCATTGAGATGATTCGTTCGAAATCTGACAGCAGTGTAGGGGCTATTTATCATCACTTTAAAAATAAAGAAGGGATTGTTGCGACTTTATTTTTTGCAGCTTTAGATGACCAAGCGGCACGAAGAGATGACTATCTGGAGGGCACAGAATCCCTTCAAGACGTTTTATATGCTTTTATTCATAGTTACATTGATTGGGTAAGTGAACAGCCAGAGTTTGCTAAATTTTTAATATCTGCTCGTTTTAGTGTGATGCAAGGTGAAGACCAAGAACGTCTTGTTCAGAAAAATAAATTAAGAAATCAAAAGATATTTGCCGAGATTTCAAATTATGCTGAGGCTGAGTTTTTAAAATCTATACCTCATGAGCTATTACTTTCATTAGTGATTGGATCTACAGAAAATTACTGTCGTGCATGGTTGTCCCAACGAGTTCCTTCCAACCCTAAAATTTATAAAGATATTTTGGCAAAAGCTGCTTGGGATTCTTTGCAAAACTTGAGTTGAATATTTTGATCAGTAATAAAAAAAGCCGCATCTTTCATGCGGCTTTTTTTGATGAAAAGAAATTATTTAAATTGAATTGAACCGTTTGCATTTACAGTAATTTTAGACTCACCAGCCGCCATGTCTTGAGCAGGAGCCGCTTCGGCAGCAGCAAACTTAGCCATGCTTGCACGCATTACAGGCTGTGGGAAATAGTTGTTAGTGTTTAAGTTTAAGTTAACGAGCGAGTATTGGTTTTTATTCCATGCTTGCGTCAACATTTGAGCACGTTGTTGAAAGTTTTTAGAAGCTTCTACCATCAACTCGTTTTCAACTTTTTTACGTTGTTCATCTGAAACTGTAAAATTAATTGATTGAGTTTGGAAGCCTTGCTGTAATTCATTTACTAGCTGGCTTGCTGCTTTAAAGTCTTTACTTTCAAGACGAATTTCAGCGCGGCCACGCCATTCTTTTAGCTTATTACTATCGTTATCGTAAATTGGATAAGTACTTTGTGCGCCTGTTTCCACTTTTACTTGCGGATATTTACGGGAAACCGCAAGTGCCTGATTCATGAGTTGATTAATTTGATTTGAAAGTTCAGCTGGTTGTTTGTTACTTTTTTCAATATATAAAGTTGCATGCATTTCATCATTAGAAACTTGACGAGAAGCTTCAGCTTGTACATTCACAATATTATAGTTCAGAGCATTATCATCCTGAGCAAAAACTAAAGGGCTAAGGAGTGAACCTAAAAGAAGGGTTGAGACAGCTAAAGTACGCATAAATTTTTCCTTTAAAAATTAATATGAATTTAATTTTTTTCATTAAGAAATGTTAAACATAACTTGTGCATAACTTTTGCAGATTTTGTGGCGTATTTGTAATATTCAGATCAGTTTTTTTAAATTTTGGTAAATATAAATTCTTTAAAAAATAAAAACTTAAAATTAAAGTGTGTCAATGTAACTTAAAAAATCAAAGTAATATAAAAAAAGAATATTTTCTTTAGGTTGTCACATAGTATGATGATAATTCATCTTAACTATTGGGATGATACATTTTTTCAATAAGATTAGATGAGTAAAGTACATAAAAGACGTTTTTTTTCTTGTAAAATTAGGTATCATCGCGCTCCTAGTTACAAGATATAAAATAAGTGTCTTTACTAGTTCTATAAAGCACCGAGTCAAAGGACCCATCGTCACCAGACTTATTTCTTTCTACCCCTATCAGAGATGGTAATCCGATATGAGCGTTACTTCCGTTAACCCTGCCACTAATGCTACTAACGAATATTATTTGACTCGCCAAAGTCAAATGGAATCAAATGTTCGTAGCTATCCACGTAAATTACCGTTAGCGATAGCGAAAGCACAAGGATGCTGGGTTACTGATGTTGAAGGTACACAGTACCTTGATTGTTTAGCTGGGGCAGGTACATTGGCTTTAGGTCATAATCATCCTGCGGTGATTCAAAGTATTCAAGATACATTGGCAAGTGGTTTGCCATTGCATACTTTAGACTTAACCACACCTTTAAAAGATGCATTCACTGAAGCATTGTTAGCATATTTACCTGGTGGTAAAGAAGAATATTGCTTGCAGTTCTGTGGTCCTGCTGGTGCAGACGCAACTGAAGCAGCAATTAAACTTGCTAAGACTTACACTGGCCGTAGTTCAGTGATCAGTTTCTCTGGCGGTTATCATGGTATGACCCATGGTGCACTCGCTATGACTGGTAATTTAAGTGCAAAAAATGCAGTTAACGGTTTAATGCCAGGCGTACAATTCATGCCATATCCGCATGAATACCGCTGCCCACTTGGTTTAGGTGGTGAAGCTGGTGTTGACGCTTTAACTTACTACTTTGAAAACTTTATCGAAGATGTTGAAAGCGGTGTAACAAAACCGGCTGCTGTTATTCTTGAAGCGATTCAAGGTGAAGGCGGCGTAGTTACAGCTCCAGTAAAATGGTTGCAAAAAATCCGTGAAGTGACTGAAAAGCACAACATCGTTTTAATTTTAGACGAAGTTCAAGCTGGCTTTGCACGTTCAGGCAAAATGTTTGCATTTGAACATGCAGGTATTGAACCTGATGTTGTTGTAATGTCTAAAGCAGTGGGTGGTGGTTTACCACTTGCAGTATTAGGTATTAAACGTAAATTTGATGCTTGGCAACCTGCAGGTCACACGGGTACTTTCCGTGGTAACCAACTTGCTATGGGTACAGGCCTTGTTGTACTAAAAACGATTACTGAACAAAATCTTGCTCAAAATGCGCAAGAACGTGGTGACTATCTACAAGCTGAATTTAAAAAATTAGCTCAAGAATTCCCATGTATTGGTAACGTACGTGGTCGCGGTTTAATGATCGGTGTTGAGATTGTTGACGAGCGTAAACAAGCTGACCGTATTGGTTCGCTTCCTGCGGACTCTCAATTAGCTGCTGCAATTCAAACTGCTTGTTTCAACAATAAACTATTGCTTGAAAAAGGTGGCCGTAACGGTACAGTAATTCGTTTACTTTGTCCGCTTATTATCACTCAAGAAGAGTGTGTTGAGGTAATTGCTCGCTTTAAGAAAGCAATTGCAGAAGCATTGGTTGCAGTACGAGGCGCATAAGCATGGTGGATTTTGCAGAACATCGTAAAGCGTTACTCTGCAATGATGCACAATCCATTGCTGACTATGAGTCAGCAATGGGCGAAGCGGTAAAAGCCGTTTCAGCATGGTTGCAAAATGAAAAGATGTACACAGGCGGTAGCATTAAAGAATTGCGTTCAGCGATTTCTTTCCAGCCTTCAAAAGAAGGTATGGGTGTACAAGAATCACTTCAACGTATGATTGAGCTTTTCTTAAATAAAAGCTTAAAAGTACATCATCCGCACTCATTGGCACATTTGCATTGTCCAACGATGGTAATGAGCCAGATTGCGGAAGTACTGATCAATGCAACTAACCAGTCTATGGACTCATGGGATCAAAGCCCAGCCGGTTCATTAATGGAAGTTCAGCTTATTGATTGGTTACGCCAAAAAGTAGGTTATGGTTCTGGTCAGGCAGGTGTTTTCACTTCTGGCGGTACTCAATCTAACTTAATGGGTGTATTGCTTGCTCGTGACTGGTGCATTTCGAAAAACTGGAAAGACGAAAACGGTAATCCGTGGTCTGTACAGCGTGATGGTATTCCAGCTGATGCAATGAAAAACGTCAAAGTCATTTGTTCTGAAAATGCGCATTTCTCTGTGCAAAAGAACATGGCAATGATGGGCATGGGCTTCCAGTCAGTTGTCACTGTTCCTGTGAATGAAAATGCACAGATGGATGTAGATGCTCTCGAAAAAACGATGGCGCATTTGCAATCAGAAGGCAAAGTAGTTGCTTGTGTCGTTGCGACAGCAGGTACAACTGATGCTGGTGCAATTGATCCATTGAAGAAAATCCGTGAAATTACCAATAAATATGGTTCATGGATGCATATCGATGCGGCATGGGGTGGTGCATTAATTCTGTCAACAGACTATCGTGCAATGCTCGATGGTATTGAGTTGTCTGACTCGATTACCCTTGATTTCCATAAGCATTATTTCCAAAGCATTAGCTGTGGTGCGTTCTTGTTAAAAGACGAAGCGAACTATCGCTTTATGCACTACGAAGCTGAATATTTGAACTCTGCTTATGACGAAGAACATGGTGTACCAAACCTTGTTTCTAAGTCATTACAAACGACTCGTCGTTTTGATGCATTGAAATTGTGGATGACAATCGAATCACTTGGTGAAGACCTATATGGTTCAATGATTGATCATGGTGTAAAACTTACTCGTGAAGTTGCAGATTACATCAAGGCAACGACAGGCTTAGAGCTTTTAGTTGAACCACAGTTTGCTTCGGTATTGTTCCGTGTTGTACCACAAGGCTATCCAGCTGAATTGATCGATAGCTTAAACCAAAACGTAGCGGACGAATTGTTTGCTCGTGGTGAAGCAAATATCGGTGTAACAAAAGTTGGTAATGTACAGTCATTGAAAATGACAACATTAAGCCCTGTTGTAACATTCGAAAACGTTAAAAACCTTTTAGGTCAAGTATTGGCTGAAGCTGACCGCATTAAAGATGCGATTGCTTCTGGTAACTATGTGCCACCAATCGACTAATTGAGTTGATAATAAAAAAGCCCGGTAATAAACCGGGCTTTTTTATTACATATTATTTTTATCAAAAGTGTGTATCAGAAGAGTTATATGTGCACAAACCATGCATATTTTCAAAAAACAAAAATAATTATGCATGATTTATGGGGAGCAAATTTCTTATTGTATTGGTATGTTCCCGATATTTTTGGTCGCATTGATATATCAATATCGTACTTACTTTAAATAATCCTGCTTTAACTGAAAATAAAGTAAGTGGCTGTAATTACAATTAAGACAAGGAAGAAGAAATGCAACAAGCGAATATGCTCAATGAATTTAAACTTATTATTGGCGGTCAACTTTGTTCAGGTGAGCAAGGTGAACTAGAAATTATTAACCCTGCTACAGGTTTAACTGCCGCGTGCTGTGCAAAAGCATCGGTTGAGCAAGTGAATCAGGCTGTTACTGCCGCTAAAAAGGCATCTAAAGCATGGCAAATGGTGTCGCACGATGAACGTAAATCAATTTTAAACAAGATAGCTGACGGTATTGAGAAGCATGCCGAAATGCTCGCAGAGCTGGTCGTGCTTGAACAGGGTAAGCCATTGGCACTCGCGCAAATGGAAGTGCAGGGCGCAATTGGCTGGACTCGTTATGCGGCTGCTATGGATTTACCTGTTGAAATTATCGAAGACAGTGAAGCCAAGCGTATTGAACGTCATCGTCAACCATTAGGTGTAGTGGCTTCAATTACCCCTTGGAACTGGCCACTCATGATTGCGGTTTGGCATATCATGCCTGCATTGCGCGCGGGTAACGTTGTCATTAGCAAGCCTTCTGAATATACGCCACTATCGACTTTGCGTTTGTGTGAAATCATCCAGCAAGAAGTTCCGGCTGGTGTTATTTCAATTGTGGTGGGTGCTGGCGAGATTGGCGAAGCATTATCCTCTCATCCAGATGTACAAAAAGTTGTGTTTACGGGTTCAACAAGAACTGGGCAGCACATCATGACGGGTGCAGCTCAACAACTAAAACATTTAACTTTAGAGCTGGGTGGTAATGATGCGGGTATTGTATTACCTGATGCAAATATAGATGAAATTGCAGCTAAGATTTTTAATACTGCATTTTTAAATGCGGGTCAAACGTGTGCTGCGTTAAAACGTTTATATGTACATGAAAGTCAATACGATGCTTTATCGCAAAAATTAGCTGACATTGCCAATGCTCAGATTGTTGGCGATGGAATGGAGTCTTCTACAACATTTGGTCCAGTACAAAACCAAATGCAATATAACAAGGTGAAAACTCTTATTGCAGAAGCAATTGAACAAGGTGCAAAAGCACTTTCTGGTCAACAACAATTACCAGAGCAGGGCTACTTTATTGCGCCTACTATTTTGACTGAAGTTTCTGAATCTTGCCGTGTGGTCCAAGAAGAGCAATTTGGTCCAGTGTTACCTATCTTAAAATATACAGATATCAACGATGCAATTGCTCGCGCCAATGATAGTGAATTTGGTTTAGGCGGATCAATTTGGTCTTCTGACATTAAAGCCGCTCAGGTTTACGCTACTCAGCTTCAATGCGGTACGGTTTGGGTCAATACACATGCAGAGGTTCTTCCTCATGCACCTTTTGGTGGCTGGAAAATGTCAGGCTTAGGTGCTGAGTTTGGGTTAGAAGGTTTGCTTGAAAACACGATTGGTCAAACCCTACATATTAGTAAAGTTTAAATATTAATTTTAAGGCGGATGATAGATCCGCCTTTTTATTCTAAATTATTTTATCAAAAGCCGAACTTGCTTAAGTTGTGTGATGGTAGCCGTGACTTTTAGGTTTGATCAAAAAATGATTCTGTTCTTTGATTTTTTTGAGAACAATGTAAGACTTTATGTGGCCAATAAAATTATAAGAAAGCAATCTTTCAGTCACAAATTGAGAAAGCTGTTCTAAATTCTCTGCAACTACTTTTAAAATAAAATCCGCATCGCCACTAATTGAAAATGCATCTTGAATGTTGTCTTCAGCTTCAATTAACTCTTGAAAAGCCTGCTGCGATTTTGCTTCGTGTGTTCTTAAATTAATGTGAATCATCGCTGTGACTTCCAGTCCTAGCGCTTGTTGCTGGATGCGGGCGGTGTAACCTAAAATTATGCCTTTTTGCTCAAGCAGCTGTCTTCTTCTAGAACATTGGGAAGCAGATAAACCGATTAAATCTCCAACTTCCTGATTGGTGAGCCGTCCATTCTTTTGTAATGCCTGAATGATTTGCCAGTCGAACTTATCCATTGCATAAAATCCTTTTATGATACACAAATCATGTATTTTTATTAAAATGCGTTTTCATTATGCACGAAATCTAAAAGGTAGATGAAATATTATTTTTCTATGGAATAAAAATTGGTCTCAAAGGATATAGAGCAATGTTCATAGAAATCGGTGACTTTTTAAATCTTCGTCTAAAACAAATGGGTATCCAACATCTCTTTGGGGTGCCTGGTGATTTTAACCTCTCATATCTAGAACAAGTTGAAGCAGATCCAGAACTCGAATTTATTGGAAATTGTAATGAATTAAATGCTGCTTATGCAGCAGATGGTTATGCACGAATTAACGGTTTTTCTGCCTTGGCAACCACATATGGTGTAGGTGACTTAAGCGCCATTAATGGCATTGCAGGTGCCTATGCAGAAAATGTACCTCTTATCCATATTTCTGGTATTCCGCCTTTACATGCAGTTCAAAAAGGTACTTTGATTCACCATACGTTGGTTGATGGCAATTACGACAATATTATGAACTGTATGAAAGAGTTCACAGTTGCTCAAACACGTTTAACTCCAGCAAATGCAGCCTTTGAAATTGATCGTGTATTACGTCAATGTTTCCTTGATCGCCGCCCTGTACACATTCAATTACCTGGAGATATTACTCACGTTAAAATTGAAGTGTCTGAGCGTCCGCTCGACTTAAGCTACCCAGCTGTTGAACCTGAATTATTGCAAACTGTGGTGAGCAAACTTTGTGACATTATTGCGAATGCTCAAAGCCCAGCGCTTCTTATTGATAATGAAGCTTCAGTTTTTGGTGTAACTTCACTTTTAAATGATTTATCTCAAAAGTGTTCAATTCCATTTGCCGGTATGAATACTGCAAAAAATATTATGGATGAAGGCTCACCTCGTTACATCGGAACTTATGTGGGTGGGGCAAGCCAGCCACATGTTAAAAATATCATTGAACAATCTGACTGCTTAATTGGTATTGGCGCACGTTTTACCGACGTAGGTTCAGCTGTATTTACTCATCAAATTGCGACCAAGAATTACATCGAAATTAAATCTTATGGCCTGAATATTTTTGGTCAGGATTTTCCAGGCATTGAGATTGGACAATTACTTGTTGAGTTAAATAAAAAAGTTGCACCGCGTAAAGCAACTAAACCTGTTCTTGAAAAACAACCTCAAAAAGCCTTTGAAGCCCCAGCACAACAAAAGCTAAGCCAAGATGTACTTTGGAACTATATTGCAGGTTTCTTAAAAGAAGATGATGTGATTATTGGGGAGGTGGGAACTTCAAACTCAGCTTTGTCTGGTTTAAAACTTCCTGCTACAGCTAAATATATTGCTCAGCCACTTTGGGGTTCAATCGGTTATACCTTACCGGCTTTACTTGGTAGTTTGCTGGCTGCTCCCGAACGACGTCAAATTCTATTTATTGGTGATGGCTCATTCCAGCTTACGGTACAAGAGCTCTCTACAATTATTCGCCATGGTTTAAAACCCATTATTTTCTTGCTAAACAATGGCGGTTACACCATTGAGCGATTAATCATGGGCGAAAATGCTGCCTATAACGATGTACAAAATTGGAAATATACTGAAATTCCAGCTGTATTTAACGGTAAAAAAGGTCATACCACCTATGTGGTTGAAACTGCCGGACAGCTTAAGAGTGTTTTAGACAATGTTCATCAGAATGATCAATTAACGTTTATTGAATTAAAACTACCAGCAATGGATGCGCCAGTGAGTTTGAAAAAATTTGCTTCTGTGATTGCTCGTTTTGACTACGGTGATCGCGGTTACGAAATTTTAAAGGAGCGTTCCCAGCCCATTAAATGTAAGGATGCAAGCTCGTTTTAAATAGAAGACAGGACAAGTCTTCTCAAAAATTAAATGGACTCATATTAAAGCCAACTTATGTCCGAAGGTCGGTTTCTGGCCTTCGGATATGGTGCTGAATAAAGGTGTACAGGAAGTGACACCAACATTGGAGATAATGTTATGGATGCAAACAATAAGCACGAGTTAAAACAAGGCTTATCCAATCGGCATATTCAACTCATCGCGCTCGGAGGTGCGATCGGAACAGGGTTATTCTTAGGTCTTTCTCAAACGATCAAACTGGCAGGTCCTTCAATTTTATTAGGATATGCAATTGCTGGAATTATCGCTTTCTTAATTATGCGTCATTTAGGTGAAATGGTTGTTGAAGAACCAGTAAGCGGTTCATTCAGTTATTTTGCAAACAAGTACTGGGGCAAAATGGCTGGTTTTATGTCTGGCTGGAACTACTGGGTGTTGTACGTACTGGTAAGCATGGCTGAACTCAGTGCAATTGGAACCTTCATTCAGTTTTGGTGGCCTGAAATTCCCACTTGGCTGACTGCTTTATTTTTCTTTATTTTAATTAACGGCATTAACTTGGTAAATGTCCGCTTTTTTGGGGAATCCGAATTTTTATTTTCCTGCATTAAGATTGTTGCAATTTTAAGCATGATTGGTTTTGGTACCTACCTCTTATTTACAGGTTCTGCTGGTCCGCAAGCAGGTATTGCAAATTTATGGCAACACGGTGGTTTCTTCCCGCACGGAATTCACGGTTTTGTCATGGCTTTGGCCGTCATTATGTTTGCATTTGGTGGCTTAGAATTAATTGGTATTGCTGCGGCCGAAACTAAAAAACCTGAAACGACTATTCCAAAAGCAGTGAACCAGATTGTTTACCGTATTTTAATTTTCTATATCGGTGCGATTGGAATTTTACTATGCCTTTACCCTTGGAATATGGTTGCAGAAGGCGGTAGCCCATTTGTAATGATTTTCCAGTCATTAAATAGTAATGGCGTTGCAAATGTCTTGAACTTTGTTGTTTTGATTGCGGCAATCTCGGTTTATAACAGCTGTATTTATTGTAATAGCCGTATGTTGCATGGTTTAGCAGAGCAGGGTAATGCCCCAGCTATCTTGAAAAAAGTAAACAGTCGTGGCATTCCAGTTCCAGCAGCAGTGGTATCTGCATCAATCACAGCAATATGTGTAGTCGTAAATTACCTAATTCCAGGTCAAGCTTTTCAGCTCTTTATGATGCTGGTTGTGGCTGCACTTGTTATTAACTGGCTCATGATTTCAGTGACTCATTTGAAATTCACTAAAGCAATGAAATTACAAAAACGTCAAACCAAATTTCAAAGCATTCTTAGCCCATGGAGTAATTATTTAACCATTAGCTTTGTATGCTTTATTCTTATTATTATGGCAATGACGCCAGATATGAGACTTGCCGTTATTTTAGGTCCAATTTGGTTGGCTGTTTTAGCGCTTACATATTTCTTAAAATATCGTAAAAAAATGGTTGCGATGCCAGAAGTACAATCGAGTTGATCGTTTAAATTGACAATGATATTGCGGTTACCTGATTTTGAGGAGGTAACCGTTTATCTTTTGTCATATTATTTTCATGTTACAAAGAAATTATTATTTTTAGAAATATTTTAATAAAAACTTCCTTAATCAAAAATATTTTAATCATTAAACTAGAGATAACTAAATTATCGTTTTTTAATAAATTTATAACATCTTTGTTTTTTATATTTTATAAATACAAAAATCTTATATTTTTAACGAGTGTAATAATACAGACTAATATACAAGGTAAAATACCTACTAGGATTGAATTAAATATTTGATAATAGATAAAAAATAATAATGTGACAATTAACAATATCGAAATCATTAAAGCGTCATCATACTGTAACTTAATTGTCATATTTTCTATTCACAATGCAGCTATCGAAGAGCGTACAAGCACTCAACAAAAAGTGACGTACAACCTATTGCATTAATGAGAGAGAACAGAATGCGCTTAAATCCACGTCAAATCGCAATTGCGTTAGCAGTAACTGGGGCAGCTGTAACAACGACTGCAAATGCAGCTCGTGATACGATTCAAATTGCTGGTTCTTCAACTGTATTACCATTTGCCAGCGTTGTAGCTGAAGAGTTTGGTAATACTTTCCCTCAATTTAAAACTCCTGTAGTTGGTTCTGGCGGTTCTTCTGCTGGTTTGAAACAATTCTGTCAAGGTGTTGGCGATAACACAATCGACGTTGCTAACGCTTCTCGTAAAATTAAAAGCACTGAAATCGAAGCTTGTAACAAAGCTGGTGTAAAACAAATTCAAGAAATCAAAATTGGTTACGACGGTATCGTATTTGCGTCTAACTCACACAAAGCAGCTTATAAATTAAAACCTTACCATGTGTTTGCTGCTTTAGCTGCACAGTTACCTTCAAAAGGTAAATTGGTTCCAAACCCATATACAAACTGGAACCAGATTGATAAATCTCTTCCAAATGAGCCAATTACACTTGTAATTCCTGCATCTAACCACGGTACTCGTGAAGTTTTCCAAGAGAAAATGGTTGATGCTGGTTGCGAATCGTATGAATACTTCAAGAGCCTAGATAAAGATGCTCAGAAGAAAGCATGTTCTACTTTCCGTAAAGATGGTCGTGTAATTGAAATTGCTGGTGACTACACAGAAACATTGGCTCGCTTAAAGACTTCTCCAAGTGCAGTAGGCGTGTTTGGTTTAAGTTTCTATGACATGAACCGTGACAAGTTACGTGTAGCGACAGTAAACAATGTTCTTCCATCTGAGAAAACAGTTTTGAATGGTACATACCCTGTATCTCGTCCATTGTTCTTCTATGTGAAAGGCGAACATTTAAAATCAGTTAAAGGCTTACCGCAATATGTAGAATATTTCGTAAGCAAAAAAGCAACAGGTAAAGGTTCTAAAGCTGAGCGTGATGGCTTAATCGCAATGTCTGATGCTGAACGTGCAAAAGTTTTGGCTGACTTTAAAGCAGGTAAAACTGTTAAATAAGTTAGTTTGAATGAGGGCTGGTGATCTTGAGAGTTCATCAGCCTTTTTGTCTAACTTGTTTTTTCCAAATTATGACAATTGAGAAAACAGTGGAGAGTACATGAATCTGCTACTTATCGGTGTGTTGTTAGCCCTTGTGGCAATCGCATATCAACTTGGGCTAAGAAAGAGCCGTAGCCTAGCAGGTAAGGGAAGCAACTCGGCGACGTTACATTCTCGTCCTGGTTATTATGGTGCACTGGTTGGACTTTGGTGCGGTATCCCTGCTTTTTTAATTCTGATCATTTGGAGCTTGGTTGAACCAAGTATTTTAAACCATATTATTTTTAATAATATTCCTGCGTCTATAAGTGCTTCACTTGATGAGGCCGGCAGAAGTGTATTAGTTGATCGTGTTCAAGCCATTGCTTCAGGTTTTGGGGTAAGTGATAAACCGGCAGCATATGAATTAGCGGCTGCTCAACAGTTCGCAAAATTTCAAACCATTGGCTCGTTTGCCAAATTCGCTGTTGTCGTTTGTGCAGCTTTATTGGGGTTAGTTTGGGCAAAGAAAAAAATTAATCAACAATATCGTGCACGTAACCAAGTTGAACGCGCCATTAATGTTGCTTTGATTTTATGTTCTGGCGTTGCGATTTTAACAACCATCGGTATTGTGATGTCGATGTTTGGCGAAGCAATGCACTTCTTCCGTTTTGTAAGCCCACTTGATTTCTTCTTTGGGACAGAGTGGAACCCAGGCTTTAGTACTTCAGGTAATGTTGAAGGTAGTTATGGTTTACTGCCATTACTTTGGGGCACACTCATGGTCAGCGGCATCGCCTTATTGGTTGCGGTGCCTGTAGGACTCATGATTGCTATTTATTTAGCTGAATATGCTTCGCCATGGTTACGTTCATGGGCAAAACCAACAATTGAAGTTTTAGCCGGTATTCCAACAATTGTTTATGGTGTTTTTGCCATGATGGTTATTGGACCATTTTTCAAGACAGCTGGTGCTTATGTGGGGCTTGAAATTAACGCGACCAGTGCTTTAACTGCTGGTTTCGTGATGGGGATTATGATTATCCCGTTTGTTTCTTCTTTATCAGACGACATTATTACCCAAGTACCTCGTGCATTACGTGACGGTTCTTTAGGACTTGGAGCAACTAAGTCTGAAACAATTCGTCAAGTCGTTTTACCCGCTGCGTTACCAGGTATTACGGGCGCCTTTTTATTAGCTGTCTCTCGTGCCGTAGGGGAAACCATGATCGTGGTTTTGGCAGCAGGGAACAGTCCACTTTTACATGCAAATCCATTTGAAGCTGTTTCGACAGTGACCGTTACGATCGTAAAACAGTTAACAGGTGATACTGACTTTGCCAGCCCACAAGCTTTGGTTGCATTCGCGTTAGGTCTAACACTCTTTGTGATTACCTTATGTTTAAACATTGTTGCACTGTACATTGTGCGTAAATACCGTGAGCAATACGAATGAGTACATCAAATACATCGTCTCCTATGGATCAGAACGTATTTGATCCAAAAGTTGCTGCTGAATTAAGTGAACGACGTAAACAAGTCATCGAAAAATCTTTGGCTAAACGTCATCGTAAAGAAAAAGCTTTTCGTTATGCTGGATTCTCGGCAGTCGTAATTGGACTTGCATTCGTTGCACTCTTGTTTAGCAGTATTTTGGCAAAAGGTTTACCTGCTTTTTGGCAAACGAGTATGAATGTTCCAATTTACTTTGATCCGAAAGTGATTGATGCAGGTCCGGTACCTGTTCGTGGGCAGGGGGAAACACCTGCACATTATCAAGAGCGTTATATCGACTGGCAAACCAAAATGGGTATGGTGGATTGGGATGGCATTATTGTAAATGGAATGATTGCTAAAGACCCTGCACTTGCTGGGCAACGTGATTACTTAAGCAGTCTTTATGCAAGTTCAGAAGCTTATCGTTTACGTGACATGGTGTTTGCGGACCCATCACTCATTGGTAAAAAAGAAACTCTTAATTTCTTGGGCGATGCCAATGTCGATGTCTGGTTAAAAGGTAATATTGACCGTTCATTACCAGATGATCAGCAGCAGCTTGATCCCGAAGTGCGTAAACTTGCAGATGAGCTAAAAGCAAAAGGTGTTCTTGAAAATACGTTCAATTTGAACTTGTTTAAGAATCCAGACTCGCGTAGTTCACCAGCAATTAGTGGTCTTGCAGGTGCATTCATGGGTTCATTATTCATGATGCTGATTGTGATCATTATTGCAATTCCAATTGGCGTTGCCAGCGCAATCTATCTTGAAGAATTTGCTCCAAAGAATTTTATTACAGACATTATTGAAGTCAACATCAATAACCTTGCTGCGGTTCCTTCAATTGTGTTTGGTTTACTCGGTGCAGCAATTTTTATTGGGTGGATGCATTTGCCTTTATCTGCTCCGTTAGTGGGTGGTTTAGTTCTAAGTTTAATGACATTACCAACAGTCATTATTACGACTCGTGCTTCATTAAAAGCAGTACCACCTTCTATTCGACAAGCTGCACTTGGTTTGGGAGCTTCTAAATTTCAGACCATTTTCCACCATGTTCTACCATTAGCGTTACCAGGCATTATGACTGGCGCAATTATTGGCGTTGCTCACGCACTTGGTGAAACAGCACCTTTACTTTTAATCGGAATGAGTGCATTCGTTGCAAGTATTCCAACAACCCCATTTGATCAAGCAACAGCGTTACCTGTCCAAGTTTATTTATGGCAAGGTAATGAGTTGCGTAACTTCTTCGAAGGCCGTACTGCCGCTGCGATTATCGTACTCCTTGCATTAATGATTGGTTTAAACAGTCTTGCAATTTGGTTACGTAAAAAGTTCGAAGTGCGTTGGTAATAGAGGATAAATCATGAATACTATTGATATTACGAATTCCTTAGAAAAGGATAAGTTAGTGAACACTGAACAATCTCAATTTACAGATAAATCGCAAAATCATGGCACTTCGTATGTTTCGCATTTTGAACCACACACTTCAAAAAAGCAGAACTCAACCGAAATCAAAATTAGTGCACAAGATGCCCATGTTTATTATGGTGATTTTGAAGCGATTAAGGGTATTGATCTTGATATTTACCAAAACGAAGTTATTGCCTTTATTGGACCGTCAGGTTGTGGTAAATCTACCTTTCTTCGTACGATAAACCGCATGAATGACACTATTGATGGTTGTCGTGTAACCGGTAAGATTACGCTTGATAACCACAATATTTATGACCCAAACCTTGATGTCGTATTATTACGTGCTCAGGTTGGTATGGTATTCCAGAAGCCAAATCCATTCCCTAAAACTATTTTTGATAACGTGGCTTATGGTCCTAAACTTCATGGTCTAGCACGTGATAAATATGATCTTGAAGAAATTGTTGAAAATAGCTTGCGTAAAGCGGGTTTATGGGATGAAGTGAAAGATCGTTTGAATCAACCGGGTACTGGTTTGTCAGGTGGTCAGCAGCAACGTTTATGTATTGCACGTACGATTGCAGTAAGTCCAGAAGTCATTTTAATGGATGAGCCATGTTCTGCGCTTGACCCAATTGCCACAGCAAAAATTGAAGAATTGATTTCTGAATTGTCGAATCAATATACAATTGTAATTGTGACTCACTCTATGCAACAAGCAGCACGTGTTTCAGATCGTACTGCCTATTTCCATTTAGGTGATTTGATTGAAGTCAACTCAACTGAAAAAGTCTTTACTCAACCTGACCATCAGTTGACGGAAGCCTATATTACTGGACGCTTCGGTTAATTAGTCATTCATACAAAAAAAGAGCCATGTGCTCTTTTTTTTATTTTATAAATGAAAATGACTCTATTTTGCAAAATCGCTATTGAATTTTAATCAAAAGGACCACATCTTAAGGCTATAAAAGATAACTTATGAGCTTAGAATTTTATGTTATTCCATTTGCCTAAACTCCCTGCAGAAATACGTGTTAGTCATTTAAATGCACGTGTAAATGAACAGAGAAAAAAAATTGCACAAACTACTGCAAGCCGTTTAGAACTTTTACAATTGGCTCAACAACTTGCTAAAGAAGCTAAAATTCGCCGTAAAAATAATCAGAAAATCTTTGTGTTGGATTTTAAAGGTGATATTCAAGCTTCAGCAGTTGAAAACATACGAGAAGAAATTACTCTCATTTTAGCAACCGCTAAAGCAGGGCGTGACCGTGTCGTAGTTCGCCTTGAGAGCCCTGGAGGCATGGTACATGGTTATGGTCTAGCAGCAGCTCAATTGGTGCGCTTACGCGATGCAGGTTTCCATCTGACCATCTGTGTAGACAAAGTAGCAGCGAGTGGCGGCTATATGATGGCATGTATCGCAAATGAAATTATTACTGCCCCATTTGCTATAGTGGGTTCAATAGGTGTAGTTGCTCAAGTTCCAAATTTTAATCGTCTTTTAAAACAACATAATGTTGATTTTGAGCTTTACACGGCAGGGCAGTATAAGCGTACTGTGACTATGTTTGGCGAAAACACCCCAGAAGGTAAAGCGAAGTTTGAAGAAGAGCTTCAACAAACTCATGTGTTATTTAAGCACTTTGTTGAAAAGTATCGACCACAGCTTAATGTTGATAAAGTCGCTACAGGTGAACATTGGTATGGTGAAGATGCGCTTAATCTTAACCTTGTTGATAAATTACAAACATCTGATGAGTATCTATTAGCTTTATTAGCACAGCATGATGTCTATGTGATTAACACTCGTAGAAAAGCGACCTTAGGTGAAAAGTTGGGTTTACAAGCGGCACAAATGGCAGATAGCTTGATTCCAGCTGTAATGAATAAAGTGGTAGATAGCTTGGCGAAAGCTAATTCAACTTTAGTCCAACTACGCGATACTAGATTTTAATTAAGCTAAATTTTTTGAAATAGAGAGTACCTGCATGGGTACTCTTTTTTTATGTGAGTGATGAAAGAAATTTGATTAATATTTGTTTAAGTTTCAATTGTAAAAGTTATAGTTAACTTTTCACTTTTGAGCTTTTGTGATGTCAAAAACATGGTCACACATTGATATTCTCATACGCATTTTACATATAATTATTATGCTTGGCTTTATTGGTGCTTATTTTACAGGAGATAATGAAGATCTACACCAAGTCCACATGATGTTTGGTTACATACTTCTGATTAGTATTACCGCGCGAGTGATCTGGCATTTTGTAAGCCCACGTATTTCAAGTACCACACCGTTTGGTATTAAAAAGCGGAGTAATGTGGCAACGAATGCAATCAAAAAATCTTTGAGTCATGCAAATTTAAAGAGTATTTTTTCTAAAAATTCAATTCATTCAATCAGTGTTGCACTTTTTCAAGTTTCAATTGTACTTATTTTTCTCGTGATTCCAATTGTGGTGGGACTAGGGTATGCGACTGAGCATTTTTACTATTCTTTAAAAGGCTTACACGAATTTTTTGCAAACTTCTTTTTAGCTTTGGTCTTGTTGCATGTTTCAACTCTTATTCTAAATAGCATTTTTGCAAAACGTTTTCAGGGCTGGAGTATGCTAAAAATGACCTTGTCAGATGCGAAAATAACTAAATTTGCCGCTTTGTGTATTTTGATTCTGATAGGCATTTTTAGCTTTTTTTACTTAAGAATGTAAGATAACGGCCTTAATATATATGAAATTTAGTAAATATGAGAACAGGTAGTATTTAAGGTTTATATGAATTTTATGAGAAATAGATATTTTAATTAAAAGTCAAAAATAATTATTGATAAATATACTTTTTGAATTGTGATAAACACATGGTTTTGATATTTTAAACAGCAATAAAATAGCTTTTAGATGAATCATTTAAAAAGTTAAACATTTAAAAAATATAACTGAAACTCAGGGTAGGAAATAATGACAAGAATAATTGTGGCATCCAAAGAGGGTTTGGACGTTCTGCAAGATGGTCAGTTCAATAAGGTAGTTTTAAGCAAACCTACTATTATTCAAATTGGTGTAAGTCAAAAAGATATAGCATCGATGGAAAAGCAGGGGGGAAGTCTCGTCATCCATTTAAAAAATGGAGAGACCATTGTCTTAGAAAATTTCTTTAATGAAGCAACGAATACAACAGACCATTCACTTGTTTTTCCAACTGAACATGGAAAATTTGTTGAAGCACAATTTGATGCCCAAGGTAAGGTTATAGATTATACAGGTCTAAACCATGTCACAGATTTAGCCTATACCAGTACTAGCCAGCCAGCCTCAACAATGGCGGTTGATGATTCTCCAACTTTTTCGATGGGCAATGTGCTAAAAGCAGGATTAGCAGTTTTAGCCGCTGAAGGTTTATACCTTTGGGCTTTTGATAAAGATGACAAAGATGATTCATCATCGGCGCCAGACTTAATTGCCCCTAATCAGCCCACAGCTACTCTGGCTGATGATACTGTTACGGTCACTGGTAAGGCCGAGCCCAATGCAAAGATTTATATTCAGGATTCGAAGGGACAGGTTCTTGCTTCGGGTACTGTCGATAGCAATGGTAATTTTACCATTAAACTTGATAAGCCATTGGTAAATGGTGAGAAAGTAGCTGTTATTGCTCAAGATGCTGCTGGTAATAACTCTAAAGCAACTGTTGTTACTGGTACTAAAGACACAATTGCTCCAGATGCTCCCCAAGCTCAGTTAAATGAAGATGGTTCAATTTTAGATGGTAAAACTGAAGCGAATGCTACTGTAAATGTCTATGATGCTAGCGGAAAATTATTAGGAACTGTAAAAGCAAATTCAGATGGAATCTTTTCTTTAAAGCTAACTCCACCTTTAACTAGTGAAGCTGGTGGTAAAGTCATTGCTCAGGATGCTGCTGGGAATAAATCTGAAGCAACTCCTATCTTTGCTGGGAAAGATACTATTCCTCCAGAGGCTCCTTTGGTTGAGGTAAATAAAGAAGGGACAGTGGTTGAAGGAAAAACAGAGGCTAATGCAAAAGTTCAAATAAAAGATGCTGATGGTAAGGTGATTGGAACTGGTACAGCAAATGCGCAAGGTGAATTTCAAATTACACTTTCTTCTGCCTTAAAAGAGTCACAAAAGGCGACAATAATTGTTGAAGATGCAGCGGGTAATAAATCTAAGCCTTTAGAGGTTACCTCTGGTTATGACACCGTAGCCCCAGATAAACCTACAGCTCAAGTGAATGCAGAAGGAACTTCTGTTACGGGTACAGCTGAAGCTAATGCAAAAATAGAAATCAAAAACTCAGCAGATAAGGTTATTGGTACTGGAACAGCAGATGCGAATGGAAAATTTACAATTACTATTTCTCCTGCTTTAACCGATAGCTTGAAAGGTTCTGTAGTAGCAACAGACAGTTCAGGAAATAAATCTGCTGCGCTGGAAATTGTTGGTAGTGATAAAGATACGATTCCACCAGCTAAGCCTGTTTTAAAAAGTTTAGATGATGATGTAGGGGCTTTAAAGGGAGCAATTACAGCTGGTTCTGAAACCGATGATGCTAAACCAAAATTTACTGTCCAAGTTGAACCCAACGCAACCTTAACTATTTATGATAATGGTGTAGCAATTGCGATTATGAAAGTTGGTCAAGTAGATGCAAATAAATATTGGTCATTTATGCTTGATAAAGATTTAGCCCTTGGGAAACATACAATTACTTTAATTCAAACAGATGTTGCAGGTCTTACGAGTGAAGTCAGTTCACCATTTACCTTTTATGTCGTCGCGCCAAAAACGGCGAGTGTAAGTGATACAGCAGTTGATACTACTCATATAGAAACTGCATCTGTTGCTGATAGTGTTGGGTTAAATACATTAAAGTTAGTACAAAGCACAACGAATGAAACAGATAGTCAGCAGCAAAAATCTGTGCAATTAGATGATTTGTTAAAAAGTTCTTCATCTAATGATTCAGACCCAATCGCAAAACTTTTATCTGCAACAGACTCTAAACCAGTAGTGAATGAGCAGAGTGATGTAAATAACACAGCTAGTGATATTACAACCAGTCTTGATCAACTTTTACCAAATACAGCTTCTTCAGTTTTACAAAATCTTTTAGATCAAAATTATTCAGTAGTCTAAATATCCTTTAAAAAAAGCGCTCATTGAGCGCTTTTTTTATTTATGAATTATTGATTTTAGGTGCTTTTATAAGAGAAGCAACTCCATAAATTATTGCTCCAATAGTCGCTAATAGCATATCTTTATGGGCATCCCATATGTCGCCTTGTTGACCATTATAATTCTCAGCTTCTTCTGGAGATAATCCAATTGCAATTGCCCATTCGATGAGTTCATAAAAAACGCTAGATGCCATCACGAACTGGATCACAAGTAAAAACAGAGTAAAAGGTCGTGCTGTAGGTAACCAAACCTGAAAAACTCGATAAATGAGAGGGTAGAGTAAAACACCATATGCAAGATGAACTAAACGATCATACATATTACGGGACCACCCCATGTATTGATCTAGATTAAAATGGAACACCTGTTGAATCCAGTCATTGTACGGAACATATGAATATAGGTAATGTGCACCGATAATGTGAATCAGTAAAAATAGTAAGTAGAGAGTAAAACTTAAAAAATCGAGACCAATCTTTTTAAAAATAATAAACAGTAGAACTAACATAAAAACAGTCCCCACCTGATGAAGTAAATAAGCTTGAAATTCAAGGGGGTGAATGCTTGATAGTAAGATGGCAATAAATATGAGGGCTACAGCAACATAGTGTTTAAGTTTGAATTGTTTTTCGATCATTTTATAAATAGGACTTTATTGTGCTTTATATCAGTGTAATAAAAAAGCGAAGCCGAAGCTTCGCTTTTTTTAACTTTTCAATTAGATTTTGCTAATTAAGTCATTGATCTGTTTTGCTTGTTCAGCAGCATTACCTGTGTAAGTTGCAGGAGTAAGCTCTGCTAAACGTGCACGCTCTTCGCTTGGCACTTGAAGAAGTTCCTCACCATTTACGAAATTAACCATCATGTCGCGAGTCATTGCTTGACCACGAGTTAATGCTTTTAACTTTTCATATGGCTTTTCAACGTTATAACGGCGCATAACAGTTTGGATTGGCTCTGCTAAAACTTCTTGAGCTTGGTCAAGATCTTCAAGTAAACGAGCTGCATTGAGCTCAAGTTTACCAACACCTTTTAAACACGCATCAAAAGCAATTAAACTTTGCGCAAAACCAACACCCATATTACGAAGTACAGTAGAGTCAGTTAAGTCACGCTGCCAGCGAGAAATTGGTAATTTTTCGCCTAAGTGAGCTAATACAGCATTCGCAATACCTAAGTTACCTTCAGAGTTTTCAAAGTCAATTGGGTTAACTTTGTGTGGCATAGTTGAAGAACCAACTTCACCATCTTTTAATCTTTGTTTGAAGTAACCTAAAGAGATGTAACCCCATACGTCACGGTTAAAGTCGATTAAAATCGTGTTGAAGCGACGTAAGGCATCAAACAACTCTGCCATGTAGTCATGTGGCTCGATTTGTGTAGTGTACGGGTTGAATGCTAAACCTAAAGATTCCACAAAAGCTTGAGCATGTGCAGCCCAGTCAACATCTGGGTAAGCAGAAAGGTGAGCATTGTAGTTACCTACAGCGCCGTTGATTTTGCCTAATAGCTCAACATTTTCAAATTGTTTGATTTGGCGAGCTAAACGGTATGCAACGTTCGCCATTTCTTTACCCAAAGTTGTTGGGCTAGCAGTTTGACCGTGCGTACGTGACAACATTGGTTGTTCAGCATGAGTCGTTGCTAAAGCAGAGATCGCATTTAAAATTTGCTTCATGCTTGATACTAAAACTTCGCGGCCGTTTTTAAGCATCAGTGCATGAGACAAGTTGTTAATGTCTTCTGATGTACAAGCAAAGTGAATGAACTCACCCGCATTTTGTAATTCAGTAATACCTGCAATTTTCTCTTTTAAGAAATATTCAACAGCTTTTACATCATGGTTCGTTGTGCGTTCAATTTCTTTAATGCGGTTAGCATCTTCTTCAGAAAAGTTGCTAACAATGGCATCTAAAGCTGCATTTGTTTCATTTGAAAACGGAGCAACTTCAACAATTTCTGGACGGTTAGAAAGCGCTTGTAACCAACGCACTTCTACAGTGACACGAGCATGAATTAAACCAAACTCAGAAAGAAAAGGGCGTAGCGCATCACATTTGCTGGCATAACGTCCATCTAATGGTGATAGTGCGGTTAAAGCGTTCATAACGATTCCTTAATGTTGGAATAAACATAAAACCAAAAAATAATCTCTTTACAGTCTTAGATGACTTGGTACTGTAAACGAGCAAGTGCTTGAATATCTTGTAGCAATTTACGCTTGCTAAAAATCATGTTCCACGAACTACCACCGAGTTGTCGCCATAAATGGGCCATTTGCAAGCCAGTAAACAGACAAGCACGAATGCGGTTAGTATGGTTGGTATCTTTAAATGCTTCTGCATTACCACGAACTAAAATCCGAGGGTTAATCTGCCCGGCAGTATCAACATAAGTTTGAGCCAAATTGGCTAAAATGCTTGGGTGTAAATAGTTATTATCAAAAAAAGAAAGCTGTTTTAAAATCTTTTGCTGAGCTTTTTCAATGATTGCGACGTATTCTGGGTTGCTATAGACCTTTTTTTCTAATTGTAAAAGGGACATAGCGTATGACATGGGAAGCTTGGCAGTGCCCATTTTTGGAAGGCGAGATTTAGGCATATTTGTAAAGGGTTGGGTAATACAATTTTCGAGTGTTTTAAGCCCTAAAGAAATATCTGCCAACTGATTAAAAAAATCTAATGTTTGGACACCATTGTTGACTGTAGGGCGAATATTTAAACTCGCTTTGATTAACAGCTCAAAATAGAAGTTACCACTTTCACCAATACTCTGCTGTCCCGTTAGGGCTGTCATATGCGTGAGCTGGGTGGCCTGAAATACCCCAGCCAAGGCAAGGGCACGGTTTTGGCGAACATTCAAGGCTTGTGATTGTTGAAATGGTAACTCCACCATGCCATTCATTCCCTTAAATAAAATTTGGTGTAGGGGCATTTGTATGGTGAATAACACCCCCGCCTAAGCAAACTTCATCTGAATAAAATACAACGCTTTGACCCGGTGTAACAGCGCGCTGAGGTTCATCAAACTCAACTCGTACACCGTGTTCACTATTTTCATCATTAAAAACTGTACATGCCTGATCAGGTTGGCGATAGCGTGTTTTAGCTGTACAGCGTAAACCTTCAGCTGGAATATTCTGTTCGCCCGCCACCCAGTCGATTGACTCACTCCAAAGCTGTGTGCTTTGCATGAGTGGGTGTTCATGTCCCTGACCAATAACTAGGCGGTTATTGGCAATATCTTTGTGTAGTACAAACCATGCACCTTCAGCTGCACCTTTCAAACCACCTAGACCAATTCCGCCACGTTGACCGAGCGTATAGTACATCAGACCGTGATGTTCACCAACTTCTTTACCTGTATCAAGTACAATTTTTCCAGGTTGAGCGGGCAAATATTGTTTAAGGAAGTCATTAAATCGACGTTCGCCAATAAAACAGATCCCAGTAGAGTCCTTTTTCTTGGCTGTCGCGAGATCAAGTTCTTCAGCAATTCTGCGGACTTCTGGCTTTTCGATCTCGCCGACCGGAAATAGGGTTTTGTTAATTTCTTTACCATGAACAGCATGTAAGAAATAAGTTTGGTCTTTGTTATTGTCTACGCCACGTAATAACGGTGCGTATGCTTCGCCTTTAGAGTTATATGCAGTTTCGCCGCGACGTGCATAATGACCAGTCGCGATAAAGTCTGCACCTAAAGTTATGGCATGATCTAAAAATGCACGGAACTTAATTTCTTTATTACATAAAATATCTGGGTTTGGCGTGCGTCCAGCTGCATATTCAGCTAAGAAAAGTTCAAATACACGATCCCAATATTCCATAGCAAAGTTTGCTGTGTGTAGCTTAATGCCTATTTTATCGGCTACTGCTTGAGCATCGGCTAAATCTTCCATTGCCGTACAGTATTCCGTGCCGTCGTCTTCCTCCCAGTTCTTCATGAAAAGGCCTTCAACTTGATAACCCTGTTGAAGTAAAAGTGCTGCAGAAACAGAAGAGTCTACACCACCAGACATACCGACGATGACACGTTGTTGCATAGGACTAGGCATCCAAATGAGAAGTTAATGAGGGAGAGAAAGGGTGCTCATAAATAAGCGATAAAGGATAACGGTGGCCTTTCATAGCATCTTCAACTGCTTTTAGCACGAGCGGACTACGAGCACGAGCAGATTCTTTGAGCTCATCTGGTGTCATCCACACAGCAGCTACAATATCTGTATCGAGTTGAGGATTGCTTTCAACCTGAGTCACATGTGCTAGAAAACAGAAGCGGTAATAGGTACGATCCGGAAACATGGGCGGGGTATAAGTATAAATACCGAGCAAGGCATCAATTTCAACATGATGACCCGTTTCTTCAAGTGTTTCACGAATGGCTGCTTCTGTTAATGACTCACCACATTCCACATGACCAGCAGGTTGGTTAAATACGGTGTGTACAAAACCTTCGCTATGCTCTTCAACAAATAGATAGCGTCCGTCTTTTTCTACGACTGTAGCAACAGTGACATGAGGAGTCCATGCGGCCATAAAAAAGCACCATTATTTAAAAGACGTATAATACGAAATTTAGGGGTTTTTGGCTACGGTGATCTGCTAAACGATATGAGCAATATCTACAAAACCATATCGTTTAAAAAATCAGAATTTTATTACTAGCTGTTAATAAAGCTAATTAATCTCGATCTGCTTGGGCTGCTTTATGATTATTTTGTACTTTCACATAATGTCTTGCCGAATAAGGAAGAAATGCTAATTCTTTTTCGGTAAGAGGTCGTACTTGCTGTACAGGGCTTCCTACATATAGATAACCACTTTTTAAGACTTTACGCGGTGGAACCAGACTTCCCGCGCCAATCATCACATCATCCTCAATAATCACGTCATCTAGAACAACGGTATTGATCCCGATTAAAACACGGTTACCGATGGTGCAACCATGCAAAGTGACATGATGTCCAACCGTCACATCTTCACCAATAACAAGAGGTGAGCCATTAGGTTTTGCATCATTTTTGTGGCTAACGTGCAACATACAATGGTCTTGTACGTTACTGTTTTTACCAATTTGAATACTATTTACGTCGCCACGAATCACTGCAAAAGGCCAGACAGAAACATTTTCAGCTAAGCTCACTTCACCGACTACAACAGCCATGTCATCGATATAGCACGTTGTATCAACTTGAGGGTGGTGTTCAAGATAAGGACGGATGTTCTTTGCCATGAGAGGTATCAACATAAAATTTAGTCGAATTATAAAATAAAAAAGCACTCAGACTAAATAGCATGAGTGCTTAATTCAACTATTCAAAAATTAGAATAAGTTGCTGAAGAATTGTTTAACATGGTCGATTAAGCGTGCAAAGAATCCTGCTTCTTCAACTGGCTTTAATGCAACTAATGGCTTTTCAGCAATTACTTTGCCATCTAAGCTTGCAACGAGTTTACCTACGACTTGACCCTTTTGAAGTGGCGCATTTAAGTTAGGTTGAACCACTAACTGAGTTTTAATGCCGTCAGCTTTACCTTTAGGCATAGTCACACTAAAGTTTTCAGCTAAACCCACTTGAACTTCATCTTCTTTACCAAACCAGACTTTCGCTTTTGCAAGAACCTGATTGGCTGGCTGAACATTTGCTGTTTCAAAGTTTGCAAAGCCCCAAGCCAATAAAGCACGTGTTTGGTCTGCACGTTCAGCCATGCTTGGAGTACCAAAAATCACCGAAACTAAACGCATTGGACCGCGTTTACTTGAAGTAGTTAAGCAGTAACCAGCTTCATCTGTGTGGCCTGTTTTTAAACCATCTACACTTGGGTCTGTGTAAAGCAAGGCATTACGGTTACCTTGTTTAATACCATTAAAAGTAAATTCTTTTTCAGAGTAGATTGGGTAATATTTTGAGCTGTCTTTAATAATATGTTGTGCTAAAACTGCCATATCTTTTGCAGTTGAATAGTGGCCTTCAGCTGGCATACCAGTTGAGTTAACAAACTGGGTATTTACCATGCCGATACGTTTTGCTTCCTGATTCATCATGTGAGCAAAAGTGCCTTCATTTCCGGCAATATGTTCAGCCATTGCTTTTGATGCATCATTACCTGACTGAATAATAATACCGCGAAGCATTTCTAGAACAGTTGCTGTACCATTTAAAGGGACATACATACATGATTCAGAGCTACTTCCTTTACACCATGCAGACTCGTTCATACGAACCTGCTCATTTTCAGTCAGATCACCTTTTAATAATTTTTGTTCAATGATGTAACTAGTCATCATTTTAGTCATAGACGCAGGTGCAAGCTTTTCGTTTTCATTTTTAGAAGCAAGAATTTGTCCTGTCTCATAATCCATTAATACATAAGACTTATTATTTAATTCTGGCGGAGCTGATAAGACAGTTGCTGCATAAGAAAAGCTTGGCAAGAGGAGTAGTGCAGCAATAGCGCTTTTTCGAGTCATTCTATGTAATTCCAATATCTTGTATGAAGCAGAAGAGCCTAGCATTTTAGGATAAAGCAAAGCCGACTTCTATGGGGGAAATCGGCTTTTTCAAACAGTATTGTAACTCAAGAGTTTTTTGCTAATTTAGTTTTGCGATTGATACGCTTTCACGTCTTGGCAAACTAATGTGTTTTGCTCATCGCCTGCGGCTTTCGCATCTTTACGCGCTTCTTTTAAGTATTTTTTGAAGCCTTTGTCTTTGCTACGTTTTTCTAACGCAGAGACAGCATCAGTTTCATTTGGTAGATAGTCTTTAACTAAACGTTCGTAACCTTGAGCAAAATCAGCATCTTTTTTGCCAATAAGGTCTGGGCAAATTTCAGAAAGTACTTGAATCGCAGCTAATTCTTCAGGGGTTATACCTTGTTGTGGAGTCACTTCAACAACATTTTCATTTTCGGTTTTCTTTTCAGTTGTTTTCTTCTTATCAGCAGCAAAACCAACTGTTGCCATGCTCATAAGTAAAACCAAAGAGAGCGATTGAACTAAGCTTTTCTTCATAAACATCGATAACCCGAAATAAAAAATTTAAATATCTCGTTAGCTTAACCAATTTGTAGGTTAAGAAAATGGAAAAAATGTATTGTTATGTTGGTTTTCTGCTTAATGCTAAACAGAAAACCAAAAATTAATAAATCTCTATTCTAAAAAGATTAAGACCTATTCCTTATAATTAACCATCTCTTCACAGAGCTCATGTTGTTCATGATGGTCCATTTGTTTTGCCCCAAGACGTGCTTCACTTAATAAAGTTTTAAATTCTGTGTCATTTTGCAGATTTGCTAAGGACATTGATTTATTTGAATAACCTTTTAGATACATTGCGATAATTTTTTGAGTATTTGACTCAAGTTTTTTATTTGCTCCCACGAAAGTTGGGCAGATTTCCTGCAAAACTTGCGTTGCGGCAATGTCATCTTTAATTAAGCTATCAGCCTCTTGTGTTGAGATATCCTCATCTGCAAAAACCGCTTGCGTACACAATGTGATACTGATCCCCAATACTTGAAAAAAAGGAGCAAAAGTTTTCATTTTTTCACAATTTTATAATGCTATGGAGGCATAAATATATATAATTCAACAAATAATTCAATTGTGAAAACCTTTAGGTTTATTTGTCGAGAAAGATTTTAGTGAATATTTTAATTGCGAATGATGACGGTGTTTTTGCGCCAGGTATACAGGCTTTAGCTGAAGCATTAAGACCACTTGGACGTGTGGTTGTGGTTGCACCAGAAAGCGAAAGAAGTGGTTTTTCAAGTGCATTGACATTGGATAGACCATTACGCCCAATTCAAATTGCCGAAGATGTTTGGGCAGTGAATGGTACGCCAGCAGATTGTGTTTATTTATCAATGAATGGTTTGTTCGATTTTGAATTTGACTTGGTCGTGAGTGGAATCAATAGTGGAGCAAACTTAGGTGATGATGTTTTATATTCTGGAACAGTAGGCGCAGCATTTGAAGGTCGTTTAATGAAGCAACCAGCAATTGCTGTGTCTTTAGCTGGTTCTGATGTACGCGCTTATAATAATAAAGAAGATTATGCTCAGGCTGCTCAGTGGGTTCATGATTTTATTGCAAGTGGACTGCCATCTTTGCCTCCAAGACATATCTTGAATATTAATATTCCAGACGTGCCACAGTTAAAAGGAGCACAAATTACTTATCAGGGACGCCGCGCCCAATCTAAGCCAATTACCAGTCATGTCGACCCACGAGGGCGTCAAGTTTACTGGATTGGATTAGCAGGTGAGGCTGTTACAGATCCACAGCGTGATCTAAGCCAGATTCAGTCTGACTTTTTTGCAGTGGCCAATGGATATGTAAGTGTTACCCCAATTCAGATGGACGCAACAAATTATGCTGTTTTAGAAGACCTACAGCTAAGTTTGAGTCAATAATTTGCCTCGAATGTTATAACTTTGTGAATAAAGAAAAAGAGGAACGTGTTTCCTCTTACTTTTTTGGTACTCTTAGCCGAAATGATTTGTAGCATTTAGTGAGGGAGATCAATGCATTTAATTGGGCAACAAAGCAGAGTGAATATCCAAAAAGACAAAATAATGAAAATTATGCTGTTGTCTGTAGCTGTAGGTTTTACTGTGGCTATGGCTGGATGTGCTTCTAAACCGCAAATTAATAATAGTTCTCGCTATGCAATGGCTCCTAACTATTACACAGTTCGTTCAGGTGATACTTTAAGTGGTATCGCAATGCGTTATGGTCTGGACTATGTCAGTATTGCCGAAATGAATGATATTCCCGCACCATATCGCATTTATGTTAATCAGTCTTTGCGTTTGAAGAAAGGTTCTTCACCAAGAACGGTATCTACGCAAGTCATGGCGCAACCTGAGCAAATCAAACGTCAAACCATTGCTTTACCAACAACACAGCCTGTTACACCAGTAACTCAGCCAGCAACTAGCGTACCATCAACAAATACGACAGTAGCTTCAGTTGCACCAAATTCGAGCTTACGTTGGATAAAACCGACTAATGGCCCAGTAATTCAAGGGTTTAATTTGGCAAATAATGTCAAGGGAATCCGTTATGGTGGAAATCAGGGTGACCCTATTTATGCCGCAGCCGATGGTCAAGTTGTGTATGCAGCAGATGGCTTAAAAGAATACGGAAATCTGGTTTTAGTTAAGCATATTGACGGTTACATCAGTGCGTATGCCCACAATAGCAAGATGTTGGTGAAAAGCGGTGATAATATAACTGCTGGACAAAAAATTGCCGAAATGGGATCTACTGGAGCATCTCAGGTCATGCTCGAGTTCCAGATTCGTTTGGATGGAAAACCGATTAATCCTATAAATCTTTTACCAAAATAGCTAATGCAAAAAACTTAGGTTTCCTCGTATAATGTAATTGGTTGCTTTCATTACAACAATAAGCATTTTTTATAAATTTAAAATTAGATTTGAGGAAACCTATGTTAGATCAGCTTCGTGCGATGGGTGTTTTTGCTTGTGTGGTCGAAAAAAGTTCATTCAGTGGTGCGGCACGTGAATTGGGAATTACAACAAGTGCGGTGAGCCAACAGATTCGCTCCCTTGAGAATGAAATGGATGTAATTTTATTACATCGCTCCACTCGTAAACTTAGTTTAACAGAAGCCGGACAGGCTTTTTTTTCAAGCTGTCAAGAGATGTTGGCGGCTGCTGAAAGGGGAAAAATCAGAATTAATGAATTGAGGGATGATTTAATCGGGGATTTGCGTATTGCAACAACTCCTGATTTAGCAGTTCAACACCTCATTCCAGCATTATCTCACTGGATGTCAGCTCATCGCGGTTTATCTGTGCATTTCGAAGTTGGGCATCGCTATATCGATTTAATTGAAGAGCGAATTGATATCGCAGTACGCATGAGTTCCACTCCGGTAGAAGAGAGTAGCTCTATCATTCCGATGGCTTTTGTAGATCAAATTTTGGTGGCTTCTCCCAGTTATCTAAACCAATCTAGTCCAATTGTGCATCCTAATGATTTAAGAGATCATGAATTGTTGTCGATTAATGTCATGAATGACTCGCGCCATTTCAATTTTCAACATGTAAAAACAGGTGAAACGCTTAATATTGAAATGCAAAGCCGTTTGCAGAGCAATAATTTACAAGTTGCAAAAGCGTTATGTCAGCAAGGGCATGGTATTGCACGAATTTTATATTTGGACGCTCAAAAAGAATTAAAAAATGGTTCTTTGATTGAACTCATGCCAGATTGGAAATTACCAGCTTTTACATTGTATGCAGAGGTTGCCAAGCATGATCAACAACCAATGAAAATTCAACGTTGTGTTGAAGCACTTAAACAATATTTTAGCCAGTTAGCAGGAGGGCGAGCGATTCAGATCGTCCGTTAATTTTGCAAGTCTAAAAGTAAAAAGGGCCTGTATTTTACAGGCCCTTTTTTATTACTTTTGTTTTAATGTGGCAACTTCTTCTGCATTTTCTTGTGGCAGATCGTTAGCAGTAAGTTCTTCATGCTTCTTAATTTTTTTCTTATTTTTCTTTTTCTTTTTTGGCTCTTCTTCAATTTCAGCACCATCCTCAATGGCTTGCCAATATTCAAGTTGTTCCATCACTGCTGCATAAATTGAATTTTTGCTGTATTTACCCTTTTTATCGAGTGCACCAACCGGACGAGCCATTAAGATTTCAAGTGCCTGATCAATCGTATCAATCGCATGGATATGGAATTGACCGCTGCGAACAGCATCAATAACATCCTGACGTAACATTAAATGCTGCATGTTTTGACGAGGAATAATGACACCTTGCTTACCTGTGAAACCTTGTAATTTACATGCATCATAAAAGCCTTCAATTTTTGCATTTACGCCACCAATTGGCTGAACTTGTCCTAATTGGTTCATAGAGCCAGTAATCGCCCATGATTGATCAATTGGTATTTGGCTAATAGCAGAAATCAATGCTGAAAGCTCAGCAACAGTGGCACTATCGCCATCGACTTGACCATAGCTCTGTTCAAATGCAAGCGCAGCGGAGAAATGTAAAATTTGTTCACGGCCAAAGTGAGCTTTCAAGAAGCTAGACATGAGCAACACGCCTTTGGCATGCAGTGAACCACCAAGTTCTACACTACGTTCAATATCAAGAATATCACCACCACCTTGATAAACAGATGCTGTCAAACGTGAAGGCAAACCAAACTCAACATCTGCATAATGAATAACGGAAAGGGCATTGATCTGACCTAAACGGTATCCCGATGTTTCGATTAATTGTGTACCACGTGACAGATCTTGCCAGTAAAGCTCTCTTAAATAGCCCAAACGGTATTGTCGATGTTGTAGGGCTAGGTTGATATGCTGTTCAGTGACAATCTTGTCCTCGGCTTTAAACGCATGGTGGTGCGCTTCCCGAATGAGGTCACCTAAAGTAGACGCATGTAATGATAACGAGCTTTGATCTTCTGCTTGGCGGCTCGAATCAGTTAATAAAGCTGCTAAAGCACTACGATCAAATGGTAATAATTTATCAGCTTGGACATAGTCAGCAATCAACTGCATATAAGCCTGTTCATTCGTTTCATTACGTTGCAGAGTATCGGTAAAATCTGCACGAATTTTAAAGACGCTGCCAAGTTCTGGTTCAATCTCTAAAATTTCATAATAAATTTCAGGCTCAGCCATTAAGATCACTTTAATATCGAGCGGAATTGCAGCAGGTTCAATCGAAATGCTGCCAGTTAAAGTCAGCATGTGTTCAAGTGAAGATAATTTAAGTTGCCCAGATTTAAGCGCGCGTTTTAGACCTTGCCAAGCATATGGTTGTTCTAATAACTGCTCAGCTTCAAGCATTAAAAAGCCGCCATTGGCTTGATGCAAAGAACCAGGACGAATCAAGGTGAAATCTGTGATAATTGTGCCGTTATGGGTGAGCTGTTCAACGTGACCAAGTAAATTATAGTGTGTTGGAAAGTCTTCAAAAATAACAGGAGCGCCGCTATTTGGTTTGTTGGCCACAATTACATTGGCCTGATAACGTGCAGGAACACGATTGAACATTGATGGAGCATAATCATCTTCATCTTGTTCTAAAATCAGTTCTACATTATCAATAATATCTTGCGCATAGTGTTTTAAGTAATCTTCTAACCCTTTAACCTGACCATATTTATTTAAAATAAGATCCATTCTTGGCATAACGACTTGTGTTGCAATATCTCGATTTAACACAGACACTTTGTCACGTGCATCGTCTTCTAAATCACCTAAATGTAGACCAAGGCGATCCAGCTTTTTATCCATATAGCGAATATTGGCCGCAATTTCAGCACGCTGTTTACTATTTAAAGCATCAATATCGTTTTGGGTAAGTTCTTGAATTTCATCATCTTTAACTTGTACAGGTACAAAACCATGTTTCTCATTACGAGAAATGAGTTTTAAGTCGAGTTCTTCGCCTTCTTTGGTCAGTTCAACAAGTGCTTGCTGTTGTACATCACCTGTTTCCTGACGGATACGTTCAATACGGTTATGATAAGTCTCTGCACTAAAACGGCGTTCAAGTTGTTTTAAAATTATTTGCCAAGTTTGTTCATGTGCTTGTTGAAACTTAGTCCCTTGACCTGCTGGGAAACGTAGGGCAATAGGTTGACGTGCTTGTTTGAAATTATAGACATACACCCAGTCATCAGGTGTTGGCATTGTTTTGGCGTGCTGCTGTAACAAACGTTTGATCATGGTACGTTTGCCTAAACCAGCAGTTCCTACGGCAAAAATATTATAGCCTGAGTAGGGTAAAGAAATTCCCGCCTCTACAGATGCTTTGGCACGATCTTGACCTAAAAAGTTATTAAGCGGTTTGATGCGTTTAGTTGAAGCTGGAATTTTTTCAAAATCTGGGATATGTGTAAGTTGTTCAGGTTTTAAAACGGTCTTGTCTAAGGTCATTTTTATATCAGGTTGCTCAAAAGCTGAAGGAAATGCATTTACTGTGACGTTTGTGGTGGTTGTTTTGGCGAGTGATAAAGTTGAAATAGTCACTTGATCAAGTTTTTGTGTCACTGTTGATATCCAGCAAAAGAAAACGAAGTTTGAAGCCTAAAGGTATACAGGTTTAGCATAAAATATCAAGCAAACTTGCGGTTTTTATCGCCAAACCCAAAATGTTTGCATAAAGAATCTTGAAAGCAATTGTAAGAAGGGTTTGAATAGGCACATTTATAATTTATGGAAAATAAAAAACGAATGACCACACAAGCTTCGGGTTGGGTCTCGGCTTTTAAAGCATTTTTAGATCGCCGTGCATTAATTATGCTGTTTCTTGGTTTTTCTGCCGGAATTCCAATTTTATTAATTTTCTCTAGTCTCTCTTTATGGCTTGGAGAGGCAGGTATTGATAAAAGTGCAGTCACTTTTTTTAGTTGGGCGGCTCTAGGTTACTCTTTTAAGTTTGTTTGGGCTCCTCTCATTGATGAGTTACCTGTACCTGTTTTAACTAAAATGTTAGGCCGAAGACGTGCTTGGTTGTTAATCGCACAGTGTTTGATTGTCCTTGCTATTTGTATTATGGCTTTTTCTGATCCAGCTTTAGGTCAGAGTTATCTGGTTCAAATGGCTGTAGGTGCGGTGTTGCTTGGTTTTTCAGCAGCAACACAAGATATTGTGATTGATGCCTACCGTATTGAATTAGCAGAAACAGAAATGCAAACAGTGTTGGCATCTACCTATAATGCTGGTTATCGAATCGGAATGATTGTGGCTGGAGCGGGTGCATTATTTCTAGCTGCACATTTGGGAACTGCTAAAGGTAATTACATTTACGAAGCTTGGAAAATGACTTACCTAACCATGGCAGCGGTTATGTTGGTCGGCATTGTAACGACTTTGCTCGTTCGTGAACCTCAGGTAAATCGTGTTTATAAAAACTATAAGAGTAGTGATTATTACCGCTTGGTGTTCGTGTTTTTTGTTGCCGTTATTTCATTTGTAGTCACCTATATTTATTCTGGACAGATAACAGATTCAATCTCACAAGCGGGAAGTATAAAAGACAACGCGGCATTATTTGGTTTAGAAGCTTTAAGATTTTTAACGGCGACAGCTTGTGCCATTTTTGTGGGCTATTTACTGGTTAAATTTGGTGTAGTTAACCAACAAATGGCTAAAGAGACATGGATTGCACCAATCTTAGATTTCTTTAAACGTTATGGTGTCAAACTTGCATTAGTCTTATTACTCCTCATTGGTTTCTTCCGTATTTCAGACATTATTGCGGGTGTTATTTCCAATGTTTTTTATCAAGACCTTAACTTTAGCAAAGAACAAATTGCTGAAGCAGTCAAAATTTATGGGGTGATATTTAGTTTAATAGGTGGCTTCTTAGGTGGTCTTTTAGCACAGCGTATAAACATTATGAAGCTTATGTTTGTCGGTGCAGTTTTGGCAAGTTCTACCAATTTAATTTTTATTGGACTGGTAAAATCTGGACAGCCATTAGATGTAGTTGATGTAAAAGTTGGTGAGCAAAGCTATAAAGTTCAGCCCGATGAAGTAGGTTTGTGGAAGCTTGCGGTACCAAGTTCTAGCTTTAATGGGGTGAAACAAATTGAGGTGAAAGCTGCTTATGCCACACAAAATGGTGTAGCACCTGTGACTCGTACTCAACCATTACTCACTACTGAATTAGCCAAATCACCTCTACAAATTTTACCGATCATGGGTAATGATCAAATCTATTTGAAAGAGGGAGAAAGGAGTATTGTGATTCGAGGGCAATACTTCGGGCAAGCTTTAACTCCTACACAAAAAATCATAATTAGTCTTGATGGACAAAATTTTGATGCAAAAATGTCAGATGAAAAAGGTATTTTTAGTGCAGCAATTGATGCGAAAAAATTAGCTTCATCGACAAGTAAAGAACTCAATGTAGCTGTAGTAGACGGTGAACGGAAAATACTTTCTGCATCTCATCCATATGCTGTTAGCTCAAATCTAAAAGCAGCAAGTGAATTAGATGTAAATATTGAACCCTTAGCTTACGTTGACCCGCTTTCAGGTCAATCAGTTGAAATCAGCGGTAAGGTGATTAAACCCTATAGTTCTTTATGGCTTTATTTTGCCATTATTGTCGACAACTTGGCTTCTGGCTTGGCGGGCGCCGCATTTATTGCATTCCTTTCAAGTTTAACGAGTGTGTCATTCACAGCTGTTCAATATGCGATCTTTAGTTCACTCATGACGCTTACACCAAAACTTTTGGGTGGATATTCAGGTACCATAGTCAGTAATATTGGATATCCAAAATTCTTTTTGATGACCACTCTTATTGGTATTCCAATCTTGATTTTAGTGGTTTGGGTTGGAAAACTGCTAAAAGATCATCAAACACATGAATCAGAAAAGGCAGGTGAATAAACATGCGAATGCTTCATACAATGTTGCGAGTAGGCAATTTAGAACAATCTTTAAAGTTCTATACCGAAGTATTAGGAATGAAGTTACTTCGTAAGCGTGATTATGAAGAAGGGCGCTTTACACTGGCATTTGTTGGTTATGGTGATGAAGAAACCAATACTGTGCTTGAACTCACTCATAACTGGGATACTTCAAGTTATGATTTAGGCAATGCATATGGCCATATTGCCATTGGCGTTGATGATGCTTATAAAGCATGTGAAGAAATTAAAGCACGTGGTGGTAAAGTCGTGCGTGAAGCAGGCCCAATGAAAGGCGGCGTAACGGTTATTGCATTTGTTGAAGATCCAGATGGTTATAAAATCGAGTTGATTCAACAAGATGCTGATGCCAGAAACAACTAAGTAAATGACTTAGGTGATTTAAGATTTAGATCTTAAAAGTCTAGCTTTATTTTTAGAGCCCAGTATGATGAATATCCGACCGAATGGTCAATTTATCAACTGGGTTTTTTATTTATCTAAAATAATCATAGGATGTGGCTATGTTGAAGTTATTGGCACTTGATCGATTTACAATTTTGTTGGTTGGAATGGTACTACTAGCAACATTTTTTCCAGTCAGTGGTCAAGCAGCGCAATATTTCAATACACTCACCACGGTCGCGATTGCAATATTATTTTTTTTGCATGGTGCGAAGCTGTCTCGTGAGGCTGTAATTGAAGGCATTTTGCATTGGAAAATGCATTTACTTGTATTCGCATTTACTTTTTTTGTTTTTCCAGTGATTGGTTTATTGGCTAAGCCGATTCTGTTACCTCTACTAGGTCAGCAGCTGTACTGGGGTTTTTTGTTTATGTGCTTTTTACCCTCTACGGTTCAATCTTCTATTGCATTTACATCAGTTGCAAAAGGGAATGTGGCGGGAGCGGTCTGTAGTGCATCTTTTTCAAATTTGATTGGTATGTTTATCACTCCAGTGTTGGTTAGCTTTTTTATTTTAGGCCAAAGCCAACATGGGTTCGATCCGACTGCTTCAATTATACAAATTACCTTGTTGCTGTTAGTGCCATTTATTTTAGGGCAAATATTACGTCCTTATATTTTTCCTTATATGGCAAAAGTTCCAAGTATTGTTAAAGCTTTCGATCAAGGCTCAATTTTGATGGTGGTGTATGGTGCATTTAGTGGGGCAGTGGTCGCAGGGCTTTGGCATCAGGTAAGCTGGAAAACCTTACTCATTCTAACGGTTGCTTGTTCAGTTCTTTTAACCATCATTATGCTATTAGCACTTTATCTACCTCGTGCTTTTGGATTTAATCGAGCAGATCAAGTCACGGTTTTCTTTTGTAGCTCAAAAAAGACGCTTGCAAGTGGTGTACCGATGGCGCAAATCTTATTTATTGGCCAGCCCTTAGGCATGATTGTGTTACCTATTATGATCTTTCATCAAATCCAATTAATGGTTTGTGGGGTAATTGCAAATTACTGGGCTAAATCTAAAGATTAATTCGCAAATAAAAATTATTTGACGTATAATCTTGTCCACTTGTTGTGCTTAGCTCTAACCTTAGAGGTTTCGGTGGGCCAAAAGAATGGTCTGTTGTGGTGTTGATCTGCTCATTTGAGCCTGTCCTCAACTTAGTTGAGAGTGATCAATTGCGATGGCAGCTTAAGCCTTTCTAAATTAGGAGTAATCGACGATGCGCGCCGATATTCACCCAAAATATGCAACATTAGTAGCAACTTGTTCTTGCGGTAACGTAATCGAAACTCGTTCTGCTTTAGGTAAAGACACTATCTACCTTGACGTATGTTCAGCTTGCCACCCTTTCTACACTGGTAAGCAAAAGAATGTAGACACTGGTGGTCGTATCGACAAATTCAAACAACGTTTTTCTGGTATGTCTCGCTCTATCAAGCGTTAATACTGCAAAGCGAAACAAAAAACGGGCTTTATGCCCGTTTTTTGTTTATGAACGAAAAGACCATTATTGGTCTTGTACGTCTGTTAATCGATCAAGTTTTTTCTGGAAATAACGACCCTGTAAAAAACGTGCTTCTACATTCCAAGCGTTTGCAAATAAATTCATATCATTAAGATCGGCAAGCAAAATCCCTACTGGTTTTACAGTCAAATAGTTCAAAACCTTTTCTTGTAATTGCGCTAAACCAGCGTCTGAGTTTAATAGCTCTGTCTTCTTCGCTTGCAATTTTAAATATTGAACATCAAGTTGTTGCAATATCGATTCACTATAAATAGAAGATGTGAAATCCCGAATTGAAATTTCTGCGCCGTGTTGACGTAGGCGAGCTATGTGTTGCTGCACAATTGCAAGATGTGGCTGAATCGCTTGTTCTGAAAATTGTAAAACCAATGGGCTTTCTTGCTTACTACCAATAATGGTGAGTAATTTCGAAATCAGCTCAGGGAATGATTTATCTTTGAGTAAGATATCAATATTTAAGTTAATAATCAGTTTAGCTTTCGGATACTGCGTAATAAAATTATGTAGCTGCTTGCTAGCCTCAACCAAGATCCAACGGTCTAATTGAATAGAAAGTTCGCTATCATCTCTTAATGTGGCTAAATCGTTTAAGTCATGCCACTGTTCATCTGCAATAAAACCGCTAGTCACTTCATAGTTATGGGTTTCTTGATCATGCTTATCATAAATCTGCTGATATTTTAAATGAATTTCACCCCGTGCTAACTGTTGCTTTAATTGTTGCAATAAAGAAGATTGCACAGGAGCATCAACATTCTGAAGGCTTAGATCAAGTGAGATAGAAGAACTCGTAGGCTCAGGAGAGATAATATCGATAGTTGGCACTAACTCAATTTCTGACTTCGCCTTAGGTAGCTCTTGCTGACTTGTTTGATCGAGCAGCTTTGCAAAACTAGCTTCATCTAAAGGTTCAGTAATTTGCGCATAACTCAGCTTAAACTGGATAGAGTAGTTAAGCTCATTAATCGGTAATAAATGCTCTTTTTGCAAACTTTGCAGACTAGCCAATTGGGAGTTAAGGACTGTACTGTTCTCGGCTTGCAAAACGCCAAGATATGCCCCAAGTTCAAGATTGAAAATCGGCATTTGTGCTTGTTCTTTCAGAAAACTTTGCAGCTGATTAAAATATTGTCCAGGAGTTTGCCAATCGAGTTGAAATATACGCTCTGGGCACTGACTTAATCTAAATAAAACCAACGCATTCGCTTGAGCAGGGTGGGTTGATAGCTGTCGATTAATCTGTTGCCAAGGTGTAATTAACCCATAACTCTTTTCAGAAAAGACTGTATTTGCGGGTGTTTGTAAATCCAGTTGATAGTCAATGGTTAACTGTACGGCGTCTTCTTCCTGACTAGGAATAAATTCAAGTTTTAAAGCATTATTGCCTGAAATTGCTGCATGTTGACTCTGGATTTCAAAACGCGCCTGATCAAATTGACCTAATGAAATCTTCTTAAATCTTTGTTTAAAAATATTTAAATCATTGGGTTGTAAAACATCTAATATCGGCAGGCCAATAATCTCTTCTTCTTGCTTAAAGCCAAAAAGGTTGAGGTATTCTGTATTTGCCTTAACGTGCATACCTTCTTGAAAAAGGGCAACTGCTTTATGGCTGTTATTGACCAATGTTTGTGTATGAGAGTGAATAGTCTCTAGTTCACTGGTCAGGCGTTGCTCGGTTTGCAATAAATGGCTATACGACAAGGTTCGAATAAGCGTGATATAAAAATAATCTAATGGTTCTAATGGAACTACATCATAAATACCTTTATGAATATAAGCTTGATATTGCTGAGGCTGATAATCTTCAGGTTGCAATAACAAAACAGGTAAATTTGGCTGTTCAGATGCTTGAATAAGGGAGAGGGTCTGTTCAATTTTTAGGTCATATGCACGACCAAAAATAATAGCATCCCAAGGCGTATTTAACTGTTTTTCGAAACTTTTTAAATCATCAAGCAATAATGCCTGAACTTGATAATCATTCCCCAATAATAAATTTAAAATCTGGTTATAACGTAGCTGGTTGTCATCAATAATGAGTAAACGTGTTTCAGTACGTTTTAACTTTTTAGATAATAAAGAGTTTCTCACTTTAGTGCTTCCCATAAATCTTGACTGCTAGAGTTATTACCCTTTTTCATCATGAACTGATCAAGCAGACCTTGTTGCTGCTCATTCAAAAGTTCGAAATGAAATTGAATAAAACTTTGAGTAATGAGTTGTGCTTTGAGTAGATACACTTTGATTTCTTCTGTCCCCAATCGTAAATGAATTGTTTGTTGCTCTCTAAAAATTTGTGACCCCGGTAAAATCAGCGTATTTTGTATTTCTTCTAGGTTTTGTGTTTGTAGTAGTAGTGCAGGATGATAATTACGCGTATGACGCTCAGCTTGAATATGCACTGCGCAAGGGAACATAGCCTGTGACAAAATCTCTAAACCTAACTCTAGACTTTTTTCTGTCGACTGTTTAATCCAGCGGATTACTCCACCACGCCATTGTCCATGCAAAGTTTCTTTAACTAAAATATATTCACCGGTTCTTAGATTTTTCGGTGCTTCCCCAGACCATTTAATACGATATCCATTGACACTAATATCGAGAACAGTGGTTTGATAAATGGTTTTGCTTTCACGACTTAAGCGTTGATAGGATGACGTTTGTTGTTCTTTTTTCTCTAAATTTGATAAAACTTTAGACTCGCTTTGTAAGTTGTAGTTATTGTTAAGTTGTAGCGTTTCTTCAAAGTTTTTTGCTTTCGATAGATAAAAATGAGCCGTACTTAAACCAAAACAAATTTGTAGCTCTGCATTGTACTCATAACGTTCATGACGACGTTGAGCAGTTGTACCTAAAATAGTTTGAACATGAAACTTTAAAGCTGGGCTTAAATAAAACTTTTCATTCTTGGAAATATATTGCGCATTTTTATGCATGGTTGCAGTGACATGCTCAAGTAAAGCTTGTGTGCCTATAAAAATGTTTGGGCTAAAGTTAGAGCTGCGTTTGGTGTTATAAACCGGCGGATGATCTTTATTTGGGTCAACCACATATTTCGTTAAGGCTGTGTCTTTCGGCAAAATATGAATCATTCTTGCCCAGTCAAAACTACATTGAAATAATGCTTGAATTTCTGACTGACGAATCTGATTCGTATTTAAAATATCGAGCAAAATCAGCTGAGCATAAGCTTGAGTAATATTTCCTAGAGGATGATGTACACCCTGAATATGGTTAATATTTACCAGATGATATTTATGCTGAACAGCAGTTTCATAGAGTTGATGCGCAATTAACCATTGCCCTTTGACCGGCTCACTATAGAGCATATGCTGCTGATATAAGAGACTGGTTAATTGTTGCAGTGCATGGAAAGTCGATAAAGTCCGTGCCGTTTGCAAATTCTTTTTTTGTTTATAGGCAAACAGTGAAAATTTTTGATGTTGTAATTGCTCATGGCTATTTTTAGCAATATTTAAATAAATACTGGCAAAATAGCAACGGAGCAACATTGCTAATTCAATAATGTGTTCATTACGGTCTGTGCTAATCACGCCTTGGTTAAAAAAGTTTTTTTCTAGGCTTGCAAGAACGTTATTAATGGTGGGATGAAGGGTTTGTATGAGATCAAAACGCAAGGTCTCACTACATTTTAATTCATTGAGCTCTAAAATAGCGGTGAATAATGCTTTTGACGTATCGCCGAGTTGCATAATAGAAAGGGTAGTGACCCATTCATTAAGATCTTTAATATTGGCTTCACAAAAGCTTAACCGTTCACGAGTGAGTGCGGTTTGATTGTGAAAAATGTCCGACAGTGCATTATTCATCATCACTTATTATATAACTCAAAATGTTGTAGCCCCAAAAAGCGGTGTTTTATTCTTTTCGCCCGCAATTTCCCTGACGAGTTTAGGAACCAAATACCCCGGTAGGTTCGCTAACACATCACGATATATATCATCTATCTCAGATGGTATTAAATCAAAATGTTGCGCGCCTTTTACTTTATCTAACACATGTAAGTAATAAGGCATAACGCGAGCTTCAAATAAACGATAACTTAAATCAATTAATGTTTGTGCCGAATCATTAACACCTTTAAGCAAAACTGCCTGATTAAGTACAGTAATGTGCTGGGCAGATAACTCTAACAATTTTGAACAGGTAAAGTCATCGAGTTCAGAAGCGTGGTTTGAGTGTACCACCAGAATAATACGCAGCCTACTGTTTTTTAATAAAGAAATCAGCTCTTCGTCGATACGGTTTGGAATAACAATTGGAACACGTGAATGAATTCTCAGAATCTTAATTTGTTTGAGAGATGATAAGCGTTCTAGCCAAAGTGCTATTTTACGATTAGAAAGTGTAAGGGGGTCTCCACCACTCAAAATGATTTCATTAATATTGGGATTCGCTTCAATATAATTTTTAATATTTGGCCAATCGTCATTTTTGGGCAAATTTTCTTGATAGGGAAAATGACGACGGAAACAATAACGGCAATGTACAGCACACGCACCCGTCAAAGTCAGTAAAAAACGTGATTGATATTTATGTAATACGCCGGGTAATTGATTTGCTGCTTCCTCACCTAAAGGATCAGTTACAAATTCAGGATGTTCCTCAAGTTCTAAATGATGAGGTAAAACCTGTAGTAAAAGCGGGTCAAAAGGGTTTTTAACGTTCATTTTTCCGACGAACGCGCGAGGAACCCGTAATTTAAACTGTTCAGAAGCCAGAATCGCACCTGATAATAGCTGATCGGTGGATAACTCGAGTAGGTTTAGCAACTCCAAAGGATCTGTAATAAGGTCACTCAGTTGCGATTGCCAGTTTTGCTCTTGGTATAAATAGTTTATCATTTGACACGATTAAGATAATGCAACAACGCATTATATCGCATAGTTGACTTGTTAAGTTTGGAGTGTGCCAGTCATGGCCAATTATTCTACAAATGATTTCAAGCCGGGCCTTAAGGTCATGCTTGACAGTAACCCATGTTCAATCATGGAAAATGAATACGTAAAACCAGGTAAAGGTCAAGCGTTCAACCGCGTAAAATTACGTAACCTTAGAACTGGTAAAGTTTTAGAAAAAACTTTTAAGTCTGGCGATACTGTAGAAGCGGCTGACATCGTAGAAGTAGAAATGGACTACTTATACAATGATGGCGAGCTTTGGAACTTCATGGATCCTGTAACTTTTGAGCAAATCGCTGCAGACAAAACTGCAATGGGCGATGCAGCTAAATGGTTAAAAGACGATTCAAATGAAAAATGTACTATTATGTTGTTCAACGGTGTGCCTTTAACTGTAAGTGCGCCGAACTTCGTAGTATTAAAAATTGTTGAAACTGATCCAGGTGTACGCGGTGATACATCTGGCGGTGGCGGTAAACCAGCTAAGCTTGAAACAGGTGCGGTTGTTCGTGTTCCGTTATTTGTTCAGCAAGAAGATAGCGTTCGTGTAGATACTCGTACTGGCGATTATTTAGAGCGTGCATAATAGTTAAAAAATAAACTATTATCGAAGGGATGATGTAAATCATCCCTTTTTTTATGCGAAAGTATAAGAGGAAAAAAATTAAAGGAGGAGTACAGTCACAAGGATTTGATAGAACAGTACATAACAATATAAAAATGCTGTAGTTATTTATTGAGAGGTTAAGAATGGACACAATGCAAGCGAAATCTACGCTTCCCTCCAAGCTGGTCTGGAGCCTAGTGGCAATTATAGGTGCAATTTCTTTTGGGATGCTGGCACTCAGTCGTGGTGAACATGTCAATGCGGTTTGGCTTGTACTTGCTGCAGCATGTGTATATAGCATCGCATATCGATTTTATAGTCTATTTATTGCAACTAAAGTATTTGAATTAAACCCAAGACGGTTAACCCCAGCACATCGTTTAGCCGATGGTCTGGATTATGTTCCCACCAATAAATATGTACTTTTTGGTCATCACTTTGCGGCAATTGCTGGAGCGGGACCATTAGTCGGGCCAATTTTGGCTGCACAAATGGGTTTTTTACCAGGGACAATCTGGCTACTGGTCGGTGTGGTTGTCGCGGGTGCAGTACAAGACTTCTTAGTTTTATTTATTTCAACGCGTCGAGACGGTCGTTCGCTTGGTGAAATGGCAAAACAGGAACTGGGTTCTTTTGCTGGTATCGTTGTAATGCTTGGCGCGCTTGGGGTAATGATTATTATCCTTGCGGTATTGGCCTTAGTTGTGGTTAAAGCACTTGCCCATAGTCCATGGGGTGTTTTTACTATTGCAGCGACTATTCCAATTGCATTATTTATGGGCGTTTACATGCGATTTATTCGCCCGGGACGTATTGCTGAAGTTTCTATTATTGGCTTCGTCTTAATGATGCTTGCCATTGTTTATGGTGGACATGTTGCAGCAGATCCATACTGGGGTGAGTTTTTCACCTTAACTGGAACACAGCTTACATGGTGCTTAATCATTTATGGATTTATTGCTTCAGTATTACCTGTCTGGTTATTGCTAGCGCCACGTGATTATTTATCAACTTTCCTTAAAATCGGTGTCATTCTCGGTTTAGCAGTCGGTATTATCATTGCATTACCTGAATTGAAAATGCCAGCAGTGACTCATTTTATTGATGGTACTGGTCCTGTTTTCTCGGGTAGTTTATTTCCATTCCTATTTATTACCATTGCCTGTGGTGCTATTTCTGGTTTCCATGCGCTTGTATCAAGTGGTACTACACCAAAACTCATTGATAACGAAGCAGATATTCGCGTGATTGGTTATGGCGGCATGCTCATGGAGTCTTTCGTCGGTATTATGGCGATGATCTGTGCAACTGTCTTAGACCCAGGCGTGTACTTTGCTATTAACGCACCTGCGGCTGTACTTGGTACAACTGTAGAATCAGCGGCAGAAGCGGTTCGTAATTTAGGATTTGTTGTTACCCCTGAAATGTTAACGCTGTTGGCACAGGAAGTCGGAGAAACTTCGATTTTATCGCGTACAGGTGGTGCGCCTACCTTTGCGATTGGTATGGCACATATCATTTCGGAAATTTTCAATAGCCGTTCAATGATGGCATTCTGGTACCACTTTGCTATTTTGTTTGAAGCATTATTCATTTTAACTGCTGTAGATGCGGGTACTCGTGCTTGTCGTTTCATGGTGCAAGACACAGTGGGTATTGTTATTCCTGCGGTTAAAGCATCAGGTTCATTCTTCGGTAATTTAGTAGGAACAGCGGTCGCTGTAGGTGGATGGGGCTTCTTCGTCTATCAAGGTGTGATTGATCCATTAGGCGGTGTTAACTCCTTATGGCCTCTGTTTGGTGTTGGTAACCAAATGCTGGCTTCAATGGCACTCATTTTGGGTACAGTCATTTTGTTTAAAATGAAAAAAGAAAAATATGTATGGGTGACCATCATTCCAACAATTTTCTTATTCGTAACGTGTATGACTGCGGGTTGGCAAAAGATTTTCCACGAAAATCCAAAAATTGGTTTCTTAGCGCAAGCAAATAGATTTTCAGATGCAATTGCTCGTGGTGAAATTCTTAAACCAGCCAAAACTATTGCTGAGATGCAAAACATTGTGATGTCTAATCAGATTAATGCTGCGCTTTGTGGCTTCTTTATGATTGTATCGATTGTCATGATTATTGCTTCAATTGGTATTGTACGCCGTGCTTTAGCAAGCCCAACACCGACTGTAAATGAATCCCCAGCTGTATATGCTGATCCTGAAGTGGTCACCACGCGAGGAGAGTAATGATGAATTTTAAATTTGCAAAAAATGGAACTGTCATTATTGCGAAAATCATCAAAATGACGGTGCTCTCACAAAAAGAGCTGTTGCTTTCTCCAAAGAACTGGTCACGCATTGCAACACTGTGGCAGCGTTTGCAGCAAAGTTTTCGCTTGATGGTCGGTGTTCCAGACTATCAAACTTATGTGGAGCACATGAAAGCTCATCATCCTGATTTAACACCAATGGATGCTAAAACTTTCTATCGTTATTGTGTCGATGCGCGTTATCCATCGGCTGGCGGTACTTTAAAGAAATGCCCTTGTTAAGTTGAGAGTTAAATTCAGCTAAACAAAACGGTATGTGGTTAAACCATGTACCGTTTTTCTTTTTTGGAAAATGAAAAAGAGTTTGCTTAAAGTCTGCTCATTTGTATTTTTTTCAATTGAAAATCACTTGTTTTGCTTTTGAAAAATGAATATTATGCTTTCCATCTCAGGTGTATAGCTCAGTTGGTTAGAGCGCTACGTTGACATCGTAGAGGTCTCCAGTTCGAGTCTGGATATACCTACCAAGATATTAAAATCATATAAACTTGCATAGCTTTATATGACCTAAAAAAGCCCTAAATTATAATGATTTAGGGCTTTTTTATTGCTTTATATAAACTAACATAAACTCATATAGCAGATCGATCCTTGTATCATCGTGTGTATCATGATTCAATTACTGAACTCATGATACAAGCTTGTTTGCCATAATTTGTATGAAAAGAACCGCAATTAAGAAAAGACCCTTATCTGATACGACTTTGGCCAGTCTTGAGCCAGAAGATAAAGACTATAGGGAACTGGATAGTAATGGTCTGTATTTCCTTGTACAAAAGAAAGGAAATAAATCTTGGCAATTAAGATATAAAAAGCCTGATGGCAAATGGTCATGGATGGGGTTAGGAGCTTATCCAGCTATTAGTGGAGCATTAGCTAGAAAGAAGGCAAATGAAATATTAAATAAACTCTCTAATGGCGAGATGATAGAAACTAAGGCAGATATAAGAAAACAGGCCACTGAACAAAAAGCGCTGCTATTTAAAAATCTAATGTATGACTGGTTAAATACTAAAGAGCCAAATTGGGGATTCGATACTTTTGATAAAGCAAAGAAATCTATTGAAAGGCACATTATTCCTAAATTTGGAAATAGAGACTTTACTGGTATTTCACCTAAAGAGTGGTTTGATTTCTTCCAAAGTCTACAGCGTGATTTAGGTATTTATACTCAAACTGAAAAGCTAACGTCTTATTGTCGTAATGCATATGATTGGGCAAAGTTCCAAGAGAAAATAAAATTTAATCCGTTAGAAGGCATAACAAAACATCTTGATAAAAATCAGGGCGGGAATATGAAGTTTGTCGATATTGATGAATTTCCTGCTTTGATTAGAGCTATCAGAAGTTATCCTAAACGGGATAAAGCAATTGGTTTGGAATTGTTTGCTTTATTGTTTCCACGTCCTGTCGAATTAAGATATGCCACTTGGGATCAATTTGATCTTGATAAAGCTGTGTGGATTAAGCCGGCTGTAATCATGAAAAAAGATATTCCTCATGCTGTACCTTTACCACGTCAGGCCATAGTCCTTTTAAAAGAATTATTAACTTATAAAACTGAGTCTAATTTTCTGTTCCCTGGCAGAGGAAGCTTAAGCGAGCCGGTATCTGATAATACGTTTAATACTGCATTAAATCGATTGGGATATAAAGATAGACAAAACCCTCATGGCTTTAGACACATTGCCAGTACTCAGCTAAACAATAGATTTAGTGATAAAGAGCAGGTAGTAGAAGCCACACTGGCGCATTTAAAGAAAGGTGTTAAAGGTGTGTATGACAAAGGAGCCCATTTTGAGGAACGAATAGGGATGATGCAGTGGTGGGCAGATGAAATTGACAGACTTATTTGTGCGCCTTAATTTGTCGCTTAACTTCAACTCATATGTATTTATATAGTTGAATATACTCTATATTCAGTTTGCTAAGTCTAGGTTGATCCCCGAAAGTCGAATACCTAATTCGATTGGCTTAGCTATTTTTATTGGGATGCTGCGGGAGGCATACGTGACTATAAAATATGATGATCCTAATCATGAAATCATTTGCTACTTAAAAGAAACATACAATTCCGATAGTGGCTTAATGGATGATCTTTTTAATCTTTTTGATTCAATAGGTATTCAAGATATACAACTATTACATGAATGTATGACTAATATCTATGAAAATAAAATGACTCCTCAAGTGGTAAGTGTTTTTGAAAAAAATGAGAATGAAATTATAAAAAAAATTAGAGATGCATCTAAGATAAAAATGGAAGATTCTGCTTATACTTCTTTATCCGATGCTTACACGACTTATCAAGCATGTTTTTATATCTTTGATAAAGAAATATTACCAACGGATGAAGAAATAGGCTTTGCAATAGATTCGTTTGATAGAATTTACAGCGTGATAGGAAGAATTTACTCCCATATAGCAAATGGCTCTAATGTTTTTGGAAAAATACAATCATTAGGCGGAAAAAGTAGGGCACAAAAATATGATTCTTATAAAAGTGAAATTTTTAGAGAATGGGAGCAAGGTACCTTCCACAGCTATTCTAAATGTGCGAGAGATTTTTCTAACAAATTTAATCTAAATCCAAAAACAATAGAACTATGGCTATCAAAAAAATATAGCAAATCTTAAAAGTCACCCAAAATGGAAGCACAATACCCATTGTTCTAGCATAATGGGTATTATGCTAGAACAAATATTTTTCAATATAAAAATCATAAACATACTAGCTCCACAATATAGACCTATGTGGAGCTAAATAAATGCAACCAATTCGAGTTACGTATAACCAAGCATGTGAGTTATTGAGTATTAAACGTAATGCTTTGCGCGAACTCACCTTAAATGATCCAACTTTCCCTAAAGCTTATAAAGCCGGCACGACTCGTCAGGCGCCAGTCTATTTTGATTATGCACAACTAATTGAATGGCATAACAACCAAATCAAAAGCCAAACCAATGCAGAATTGGAGGCTTAACTCATGAATCAATTAGTTAATCCATCAACTCTTATGATGACTAGCTTGGAAATTTCTGAGTTGGTTCAATCTGAGCATAGAAATGTAAAAGTCTCAATTGAGAGACTTATGCAAAAAGGAGTTATTCGAAATACTCCAATGACGAATTTCGAAAGAATCAATAACTTAGGACTTACTTCAAAAGTTGGTGTATATGTTTTTGAAGGTGAACAAGGTAAACGAGACAGCATCATTGTCGTGGCTCAACTTTGCCCTGAGTTCACGGCGCATTTAGTCGATCGTTGGCAAGAACTTGAATATAAGGTTAAGGATGAAGTGGTGGTAGATATTTCTAACCCTCATGCTTTACGCCGTGCTCTTTTGGACTATACAGAACAAGTCATTCATCTTGAAACTCAGAACCAGTCTTTAGAAAGAACGATTGACACTATTACTCAAACACCTGCAGGTGTGAAGTTTCAGCAAGCATGCAAAATCTTAAATATTAAAAGGGAAGTATTGGCCAACTGGTTACGTAAACATGGTTGGGATCGCAAGCTTAACGGAGTACGTGCTTCAACTTACTATAGCCAGGAGCGTGGTTATTGCGAAACCAAGTATGAAGAAGTGGCTCGGATTCGACCTAATGGTGATCCATATACCTTTACCAAAATAGAGTTCTTCATCCTACCTAAGGGTATGAACGTTCTGGCTAAAAATTTTGGTAAGGGGGCTTAAGATGAAGAGTTTTGTTTTAGCTTCATATGCTCCCCTTATTGAAGAAGATGATAGGGCTGATTTGGTTGTGAATAATCAAGCCATGAAGTTTATTGAAATGCTCGCCATAAATGGCGAGCTTCAAGAAGTTAAAGATACTCGAGAATTATTATTGCAAAAGCCTTGTGTGCAGGATGTCTTAGTACTGCATGCTGGCAGCCTTCAGGTATTACTCACCAGCATTATGGGAGAGCCACCTTATGGAAAAGCATAAGAATCTGTTACCCATATTTTTAACAATACTTCTTGCAAGCTGTCATGTGCCTAGTTATGCTAAGGACGTTCATCAAAAAGCAGATGAGCTAACCTTGGCCGGTTACAAGCTTTCACTAGGCGCACAGTCCGCTCATAGGACTTTTTTTGTGCGTGAAATCTCTATGCACCTGCATGTTACGGCGGGGCTGGAGAGGGACACCTTTGGGTGTGCAGGTGACCTAGTGAGCCTGTCGGCCAACCCTTTTCAGCTTCGCCACCCTCATTTGGCCGTGAATGGTGAAGCTTCTAATGAATCGCTAGGAGCGCATTAATCATGCCTAATAACAACTCGTCTTCAAAAAAATCTCATATAGAGCTTGCTATAAAAACTTATGATGCCAGTGATGTTTCTGAAGGCTATGCATTGGCCTATGAACAGGTTGCTGACCTCGCGGTAATGCTTGATTCAATTCGTAGTAAATATGAAAAAACAGCAGAGTACCTGCAACAAGTCTATAGCGTGCCAGAAAGTGTATTTAAGGATTTAAAACGTCTTTTAAGTATTACAGATAGCATGATTGATGAAAATCTGGAGTTTTCAAAAGCACAAGAAGATCAGTTTCAAAAAGAATATGAGGAGTCACAAGCATGACTAAACGTGACACCTCAAACATGACCCCAACTGAAGTTTTGGCTCATTGTCAGATATATACACCTAACCAAACTGAATATCTTCAGCATAAAATTATCCAGCGTTTTGGTGGACCTAATCAGGCCATTTACATTGATCGAAATAGAGTTGAGATAGATAACGTTGAATACTCTAATCCCTTAATTCTGCCGATCTATAACGGCGAATTAAGTATCATCCAATGCGCCGTTCTGGAAAGTGGAAAAACTATTTCTGTCTTTCCTGATGGATTAGCAAGAGGGTTTGCTTGTTATGGTGAACTACAGCATGACAAGCCTGTAATTATTACTTATGGCCTTGAGTCTTTCTTTAAAATTGCTTCTAGTGGGTTATCTGTAGCTCTGGTCGTACTAAATAACTTATGCGCTTCACGCTTAGCAAAGACACTTAAGGCTTTCGATTTTGAGCAGATCCAGTTTGTCATTAATCAATTGGCACAAGCTGGTTTTAAAAAACTTTACCTCCCTGTACGACCTGAATATTTCAAAAATGATGCCTTCCAGAAGCTCGAGCAGAATACTTGTGTTCGCCTAATTAACCAGTACCAGAAAATTGACGAGACTGAATTTTTAATCGAACTGACTAAAGATGAAGAACCGGAGGAAGTTTCTGCATTTTTAAAAGAAGCCATTGCCAGACTTCCTCATACTGAACCTTTACCAAAAGGCCATTTGGCTAAACCATTTAAATGGGGTGATGGACGATTTCATCTTTTAGAAACAGGATTGTACTTTTTAGAAACGAATAACAAGGGAGATGATTATAAGCGTTATATCTCTAGCCCGATTAAAGTTGTTGCATTAACTCGAGATAATTCTAGTACCTCATGGGGACGGTTGCTCGAATGGTACGATCCAGATGGGATTAAACACCTACAAGCCGTGTCTATGGAGTTTTTCCAGTCTGATGGCGTAGAACTACGTAAAGCACTTTCTTATCAAGGTATGACAATCGCACCAGATGCTAAGGCAAGAAGCTTATTACAAAGCTATTTAATGAGTTATCCAGTTGAGCAAAGGGCCTTATGTGTCGATCGTGTGGGCTGGCATGATGAAGTGTATGTGTTACCTCATTGTGAAGTTGGCCAAAGTAAAGATAACGATTTAATTGTCTATCAGGCTATTCACGGTTTAGATAATCGCTATCAACGCAACGGCACATTAATTCAATGGAGAGAAGAGGTATCTAAGCTCGCGCAGAACCATAGCAAATTAGTTTGTGCCATAAGCACGGCGTTTGCTGGTCAGCTTTTAGGTCCACTAGAACAACAGAATGGAGCAGGTGTGCACTTTGTTGGGAAGTCATCTAAAGGTAAATCAACGGCATTATTTTTAGGTTGTAGTGTATGGGGTAAACCCAGCCGTTTTTATCGTACATGGAGAGCAACTGGCAATGCTCTGGAGCATACAGCTTATATGCACAATGATAGCTTTTTGGCTTTAGATGAGATTGGAGAAATTGCCAATCCTAAAGAGCTAGGCAACATTGTGTATATGCTGGCCAATGGGTTGGGTAAGGCTCGTTTAAACAAACAAATCACAGCTAAGCCTGCTTTTAACTGGAAACTCATATTTCTTTCTAGTGGCGAGGAGGGCTTAAAAGACATTATGGCCAAGCATGGTCAAAAGGCCAAACTAGGACAAGAGATCCGCTTAATTGATATTGATGTAGACCAATCAGAATATGGTGTGTTTGACAGTATTGATTTTGCTTCAGATGGAGCAATGCAATCTAGAATGTTAGTAGAGCATTCAAACATGTATTACGGCGAAGCAGGTATAGCGTGGCTTGAATATCTTTGTAGCGATAAACATGAAATTATTAAATACGCTCGACAATTATGGGAACAATACCGAGAACCATTGATTGATGGCCATTCAGAAGGACATATTATTCGTGTAGCCAATACATTCGCTTTGATTGCTACAGCTGGGGAACTGGCGACACAAGCTGGAATAACAGGATGGAAAAATGGTACCGCGTTTAGTGCCATACAAGCTGTTTTTAAACAATGGTTAGGTAGTTTTGACCGAGTTGGTAATTATGAAGATCTGGAAATCCTAGCTCAAATTAAAGCATTCTTTGAAGCACATGGTAATAGCCGTTTTGAATGTATGACACCAGATGCAGAACATCTAGATAAAGTCATTAATCGAGTAGGTTACTGGAAGATTGAGAACGGCGAAAAGAAATACTTGGTTTATCCGGAACAGTTCAAAAAAGAGCTTTGCAAAGGGCTGAATCCTAAACGTGTCGGCAAGTTACTTATACTACGTGGATGGCTAGATCATCTAAATAATGGCAAGTCTACAAAGCTCACTCGAGGCATTGATGGTATGCCTAAAGCTATTCCTATGTATGTATTTAATGAAAAGGTACTCACAGATGATCTGGATGAAGTCTAGGAATGGCGAAAAAAATCAGGTTACAAAGGTTACTGAGGTTACAGCCTTATGGGGCAAGGCTTTCAGAGCGTAACCTTTTAAAAAATTGAAAAGGTTACAGATTTCTGAGGTTACACAGATTTATCTAATTCATTAATACGTGGGCAATAAAATGGCAATGAGTAAGAAAGAGTTTTTGAGGATGCTTGAGCAGCAAGAAGGGTACGCCGTGAATGAGTGGAAGTCTCTTAAGAAAGAGACTCCACCATATGGCCAATCAATAATTACATTAGGCAAAGATGAAGAAGGGTACTTCCATCACACCAATAAGGAGTTCCTGAAAGGTGATGAAGAAATCCTTGTTGAAATGGGAGTGACTGATTGGCAGAAGATTAAGAAACAGGATATCTAATCTTTTAATAAAGATCGAGTATTATCTATTTAGGCCTATTAAAAAATCATCAATTTTATTAAATAGATTAACATTTGGATCATCCCCTTTATCTTTTCCTTCTAACAATATAATTAGGTCTTGTTCAGATAAAGAGATAATAAGTTTTCCATGTTCTCTCATTGCACCATCAATAATATTCTGTGCAGAAGGGGAGACGCCTTTTCGTGAAATTATAAAAGCACAATTCCGTAAAGCCATCGGATATAAATAGCGTTCAGTAGTAATGATTTCTCTCTGTGTAATTTTATTCGAATAGTTTTTAAATTCAAATACTATATATCTACTTCTTAGAGTATGCGATATAAATTGCCAAACTTCTGTTTCAGAATCCTTTACCCGACATACTAAGTCTCTACGATGCAAACCATCTACGGTTGAGCTTTGTTCTTGCCACCCAGTTAAATATTCAAAGAATAAATATTTTAAAGCTTCAATACACCAGTCTTCAAATTTTGAAGCATCTTTCCAACCTTCTTCAATTAATTTAATTTTATCAATAATTTGCTTGCCTTGAATAAAATCATTTTTTGTTTTGACGACTATTTTATGAGAAGGATCAAGTTCAAAAAGATCAATTATCTTATTGTGTATATCTGGAAAATTTTTAGCAATACTAAGTATCTTTTCTAAATCCCATATTTTTATATTGGGATAAATTTCATTATAGATTTCATAATCTAAATTGGTGGAAATGATTAAAATACCATTTTGAAATTTATTAGAAGATTCTAAAAGAGATTGTAGGCGTTTAAGCGCTTCCTCTATGACACGTATAGAAGGTTTGGATAAAGGCCGATATGCTTTTACTTCAACAACAGTTAAATCATCAAATTTACCAAATATAATATCTCCTGAATATTTATTCGATATTTCATCAGATTCCTTCACATTTTTATAGTTACTCTTGATTAATAAATCTCTAATTAAATCTTCAAATGCAAAACCACGTTCAACTTGTTTTCTATAACTCTTAGTATCATTATTACTATTCATATTTAAGCTCCCCAAATAAGCTTATCATTAAATCATCTTCAAGTATTTCAAAAGGTAATTCTAAATATTCAGATGGTACTCTAGGTTTAGCAGGTCCATCGTGAGGTGCATTTTTTGTATGGCCTTGGACGTAATCTCCATTGTCTTTAATGTAAGGTAATATAACTAAACGTCCATGGTTTTTTGATAAGATAGTACCTTCTTTCCAAATAGTATTTCCTAAAGTATTATCTAATTCATTTTGTTTAACTTGTTTAATTTGCCATCCAATATTTCCATTATCTTCATACCAAAATACATATCCATTGGAAATAAGTACTTTTTGTCCTTTTGCTTGAGCCTCTTTTAAAAGTTTTTTTACACTTTCTAGTTGTAAGAGTTTACTAGCAATTGGCAGTAACTCTTGCCGAATCTTTGCCTTAGTATTTCCCCAGTGATTATCACCGTTTAAATTAAAAGCATTAGCTATTTTTGACCTTTCCGTATAACTTAGCGTTTTCTTTGTAGGATTATAGCTTCTAGACCATTCATTTTTTAAATTTTTATAAATTACTCCCTGTTTGTTTCCATCTTGAACAAAAGCCATTCTTAGATATGGCATCTCTTGTAATTGATTAAATAAATCATTCTTAAAGTTATTTTCTCTTTCAGGTAAAATTATTTCTTCTAAGATTGGTCTCTGAGTATTTTTAAATTTATTTATTGCTACTGTAAGCATTAATTCCTCTTCATACATGAGTCTCTTCTTTGCTTCTATTGCTTTCTCAACTTTTAGTTTAATTGAGCTTTTCTCTATCTCAGATAGATTCAATGCAGATACTCTTGAAGAAATATGGGAGTTTTCATAATCTACATATACTAAGGCATCCTTTTTTTTATCGAAACAAGAGCTTCTTATAATGCCAGGCTTTAATTCATAATATTGATTAAACCATTTTAGATTCCCATCAGGTGAGAGCTTATATTCTTTAATTTGCCATTTATTAAATTCATACCAATATTGCAACCAATAAGCTAATACAGGATAACCATATCCTGGCATTTTCTCTATTTCCATTTCTAAGTCCAGAATTTTTATAAAGATCTATAAAAATTTATCAAAATAGAAAAGGTTTAGCTATACAAATTTAAGAAGAATATAGTGATTTTGAAAAAGGATGTCACTATAAAATAATGAGTGACTATAAAATTACTATATAATAATTTTAAATACTATCTATTAAAAATAGAAGTTTAATTGAAAGTATTATCGTAATAAATTATGGGATAGAAAATTTTCATTTTCTATTTTTTTTAACTTTATCCTCAGGTTTTCTAACAGATTTAAGGTTCAAAATACAATGTCTTACTTGATAGCCTTTTAATCCGGAAAGAGGATGTATTTGTGTACTATAAAATATATTAACTTCTTCATCAGGCCAATTTAACTCTAACCCTTCTAAGTTCTTATTGTTACTAGAATCCTTTCCTGCTGTTTCTAAGACTTGATACCATGTTTTTAGCATTGTATTTGTAGAATGCGTTGTATTCACAGCATAGATTAAAATTCCACCTCGATTTTCATTTTTTTCTCCAGTAGAGTAATCTTCTAATAATTGTTTGAATCCTCCTTCAATTTTGGTTGCCCCGCTCCAAATTTTAGACTCACCAAACCATTTATAAGGAAATCCAGATAGCTCCACATGAATGTCTACATGCCCATTCTCAAATTTATCATGGGCAGCATCATAACTTAAAAATTTTAAATCTCTAACAATTTGAGTATTGATGTCATCTTCAAATACTTTAAAAACGGAAGAATCAGAATCCACATGTGGATATTTTTCTGTAATCAATTTTCGACTAGCTTGTATTTCTCTTAAAATTTCATCTAAATCAGAATATAGAAAATTGATGAAATCTTGATAAGAATTAGGATTTAATCTAGTGATTAATTTTGTAATACGAGGATCTAGAATACTTGGATTAGTGAGCATGAAGATTACTCACAAATATTTGGGAAGGGGAAAAAAAAGTTAAAACCTGTCGACTAAACTCTTCAGGAGTTAAGATATCTCCACTCAATGGGTGAACATAATCACCGCTAGCTATAGAATTTAATATTTCTCTAATATCTTCGTCATCCAGAATAGCTTCATATCTATCTATTACAGAATTATATGCTTCAAATTTTTGAGTTAAAACATTAATATTTTTCTTAGTTAAGTGAAATACAGCATTATAGAATATATCTTCAGAAGTCGATTGGTCTACATGCTTATAAAGGTCAACGAAAGTTAGATGTGTTTTCTTTGATGGCGCAACGGCTACATAATCGATCAAATTCAGACACGCGCTCAGCATCTCAGTAGAAACCTCTTCTAACTGTGATTCAAGCTTACTTTTAAGCTCTAATAAGTATTGAGAGCGTGCCATTCATCTTACCTTAGTGTTAAAAGTTTATTGAGAACAAACTCAATATCTTCATAAGAACGTGAACCTATTATAAATGCATTGTATAGATGGCTACCATTAATATTGCTTAATGCGTTGTAACTACTATTTAATGAGATTTCTATATCTCTGTCATAGTACTTTTTACTAATTCTATATGGTGTTATTGTTTCATCAAGTTTAACGCCATCAATTTCTGTGTTTTTTAAACCATTTACACCTGATTCATGGTAGGTGACTTGACGAATATCAACACTATCTCCACGTAACTTTTCATGGTGAGCTGTACCTTCGGTTGTTGTGAAGTAGATCTCTGTTACTCCACTAACTTTATCGACTGCTTCATCATAAAACTTCTGAATACAAGGGAATAGGTCCAAGGGAGAAGAAAGGAAATCGTATTTTTCCATGATTTCCAAACCTAACTCCCTTTTTATAAAATGTGAAAAATTACTATGGATAACGTTAAGTTCATTTCTTGGCATTACTCTTGCCAAATCAATTAAAACAATCAATATTTGTCTTTCAATATCAATAATTACAGAGTCAAAACATGTTAATTCAGTGGTCTTGAAACCAAAAACTTGACTATATAAATCGCTAATATTGTCTTTCAAATCAGAGGAATCAAGTTCTTGCCTAACAGTCAATTCACGTACTTGAGAAAATTGATAAGAAATTATTAGATCTTCTCTAATATCTGTTCTTTGTAAAGGATAAAAAGTTCTCTTATTAACTTGTGACTCAATTTCAGGATTCGGTTGGTAATTCCCAAAAATCGTATCTAATTTTTCTTTAATTTCATTAATATTTTTAACATTTTGATAAACGGTAAGGAATTTATCATCAAATAAAATATGTCTGTTAACAGTATCTGAAATTTTTTGTTGTAATTTTTCTAACTTATCTAAGTCATAGATTGCTGCTAGTTTCTGTTGTAAATCAGAAAATTTTCTTCCACTTAAATTTCTGCCAAAGCCTTTAAATATTCTTTGAAATTCCTTTAATGACATTGTTCGCTCTTCAGCTATATCTAAAGAAGAAGCAATTATCTCTCTTACATCATCTGCATCGTAATTTTGGTCATCTGACATTTAAAAAACTCTAACTATTTTAAAGTGGTATGTAATTTGTTCAGTAATTAAATCATATGATTATTAATTTTAAAATATATACTTTTAGATAGTATTTTACTTATTGATTTTTCAAAAATTTTATAATTATGCTATTTTTAGTAAGGAAAATTAATATATCTGTTTAGTATAGTTTAAAAATAGAGTTCAAGTATTACATCAATTGTTCTTAAGAGCGTTTTGTCTAGCTACGTCTAGCAAAAATTAGTCTTACGCCGCTTTATCTTTGAACAAAGATGAAATAGGTTCTAACTATATAGCACCAGCTTTACGTCATTTTTGGCAAATACCATTTCGGAAGACTACGCAAGAGTAAATGTCTTTAAATTTCTCACTAAAGACTGACTAAATCTTTCTCTTCACGTTTTTAGATTTTGTATGACTACGTATAACAAAAGTGAAAACTTTAACTCGAAATCACTTCTCATTTCCTTGATGGCCAACTTATTGAAAGATCATTAAATTGCTCTCAAAGGTTCATGAATAATACATCTCATCTATTTTTGATAATTGAAATTTCATCAAGGGATATCAAGGAAACTCTCATTTTTTACTCATACAAAGTGCTTGCAATTTACCTTGACAGGTTACTCTCCAAAAGCTAACTAGTTTTCATTTAAATCTATTATATATCAATGGATAAAGACTATTTTTACAACTTTTAATAAATTGAATTTCGTCAAGGTACGTCAAGGAAGCTTGTAATTTTTGCGTATATTCGGTGATTGTAATTTAGGTTGACAGCCTATCCCCTAAAAACATACTAATTTTTCTTTAAATTATCTATATAACAAATATTTATGTGATTTTTAATAACTTTTATAAGTTGAGTTTCGTCAACCTAAATTTAAATAACATGTCAAAGTTTAATATTTAATTATTTATCCAGTAATAGAGCTTTTACCTGTACAGCAATATTTTGAGGAAAAACTTTTATGCTAGGCAGTGCAATGGTTTCGGCTCTTTTATAATTTTCATTTCGTACAGCTACGTACAACAAAAAACATGATTTATATTCGATTCTGTCTAAGTACGTCTAAGTAAATTTTGCTTTACGACGATTTATATAAAATACGCTGTATCGCATATGCCATAAGGGCTCTAGCTTTTTTCAAATATTCATCTCGTAAAGCTACGTAAAGCAAAAACATGATTTTTATTCAATTCTATCTAAGTACATCTAAGTAATTACTTGGACAGCTCAGCTCTGGATTATGATTTAAAATCTTCTATAAGCTATGTGTATCAATGGATACAGCAGATTTCTAGAAAATATACTTATCTAATTCTGTCCAAGTACGTCCAAGTAAATTTTGCTTTACAGCATTTTATGAAAAATACACCGTATGCTATGGGTCAGTAGGGTTTTAGTTTTTCTAAACCTCCATCTCGTAAAGCCACGTAAAGCAAAAAACTTAGCTTTTTGTTTGATGGCGGTTATCTTTAATTTCTTTGAAAAACTAGATATAAAAAGGCCTTGACTGAATTTTGAAGCATTGAATTTGTCAAACTACGTCAAACAAAAAATTATTTTCTTTATTGATTAAAATTTTAATTCTTCAGGAGTCACTTCTTTAAATAAAATTCAAATGAGAAAAACTCATAGATCGAATACTTTTACTCACTTTTTATTAAATTATATTTATGAGATTTTAGGGCTTTCCTGAGAAATGGATCATAATTGAAGAAATTCAAACCATTTATGCTGAGAATATCTGGTTTATTCGCTATTAGTATGTTCAAAAGACAATTTTCATAGTAAATAGCGGAATAAAAGAACTCGAATTGGAAAAGAGTTTTTAAGGAAATAGGACAAATTAGGAGTGTCCATGAAAATTAAGCCATTGCCGCCAATGAACAGCTTAATTGTATTCGAGGCAGCCGCACGCCACCTCAGTTTTACAAAAGCTGCAAACGAATTGAATGTTACTCAAGGCGCTATCAGTCGACAAATTCGACAGCTCGAAGAATATTTAGGTAAGGAATTATTCCTAAGAGCTAATCGAAATATTTCCCTAACTCCTACTGGATTGCAATATTATCAAACGATTTATAGTGCTTTATTAAATGTTGCTCAAGCAACTGCTGAAATTAAGAAATGGCAAGGTGAACATCAAATAACAGTTGCTACTACAAATGCTATGGCTGCTCTGTGGTTATTGCCTAAGGTTGCAGCATTTCAGCAAAATAACGAAGGTGTAGATTTAAGAATATTAACGACAGAAAATATCTTGGATTTACAGAAAATGGACTTTGATTTGGCACTTTTTTATTGCCGAACTCCTCCGTTAGGAATGAAAGTCACCACATTATTCCCAGAAGAAGTATTTCCTGTTTGTAGTCCAAATTATCTTGCTCAATTTAAGGAAGGTACTCCTCCAGAGGAAATATTTGGTAAAGCATTGCTTTATCTAGATGACTCTCAAAAGGATTGGATTACATGGGCCGAATGGTTTGAAGCGGTCGATTATCCTATGGTGAAACCTAAAAATAGAGTCAATATTAATAACTATCCAATGCTGCTCCAAGCTGCAATTAATGGTCAGGGAGTGGCATTAGCATGGGGATCTTTAATTGATGATTACTTGGAAAATGGTTCTCTTGTTCGCCCAGTCGAAACTGTATTACGTACCGAAGCAAATTTTAGTATGTTGGAACCTTCAGATCGGGGAGTTATTCCATCAAGTGTAAAGCATTTCCGTAGTTGGTTATTAGAGCAATTACCAGGGCAAGTAGGGCAAAAGGGATTAAATTAGCACTGTTTAAATAATAAAAAAGGGCTCAATTTAGAGCCCTTTTTTTGAATTAAATTTAGTTATCTGTAATGAGTTGAGCCTTTGTCTCATCAACGGGCTTTTCAGATTTAGTTTTACAGAAATCTGGGCGTATATGTTCAGGCATCATTACCCATGCTTGTGGATCTTGACGAAGACTTTTCATTAAAGAAATACACATAATCGCAAGCAATATGGAGATTGGAAAACCCGCAATTACACAGGCTGTCTTAATAGCAGATAGGCCACCAGCTAAAAGTAAGCCTCCACTAATAAGCGGAATGATTACTGCCCAAACCAGACGAATTCCTACTGATGGATTCGTAGAACCATTAGTATCTAGAAAACATAAAACTAGAGCACCTGAGTTCGCAATGGTGATGATATGGATAGACAGCAATAAACATAAAAGCGCGCTTAAGAAAATCGTAATAGTATGATTTTCTGAAATATGATCAAAGAAAACAAATACAGCACGGGCAGGGTCTTCTTTAGTCGCTTCAGCGATAGTCACTTCATGAGGTTTGACCTTATCTACTTGAACAATCGAAGCATTACTCGCAACAACTTGATGAGTTGGTGGTTGATGGTTCGCTTTTTCAATTTTAAGAGCAGCGCCACCAAAAGCTGCAATCCAAATAAAGGTGAGTAAAGTAGGTGCGGCAAGTGAGCCTAGAATAACTTCACGAATCGTGCGGCCGCGTGAAATGCGAGCAATAAATAACCCTACAAAAGGTGCCCAAGTCATCCACCATGGCCAGTAGTAAGCAGTCCACCAACTTTGCCAACCTGAATCTTTTTGAGCATCACTCCATAAACTCATACCTACAATGTTTTGTAGATAATCACCTAAACCTTCAAAAAAAGTATTAAAAATATAACGAGTTGAACCAATAACGATGACTGCAATGACAAGAACATAAGATAAAACCATGTTCCCTTCAGCAATAATTTTAAATCCTTTACTAATCGCAGATAATAAAGATAGGGTTGCTAAAACGCCTAGAACAAGAACGAGAACCAATTGAATTTTAACGTCAATATTGACACCAAATGTATGATTTAGACCAACATTAAGTTCAAGAATTCCCATGCTAATGGCTTGGGAAACACCAAATGCTGTTAAAACGATAGTAACAATATCAACGAAATTCCCTATAGAACCATAAATTTTGTCACCAATTAAAGGATGTAATACTGATCGGCATGCCAAAGGTAAACCTTTGCGATAAGAAAAATATCCTAGAGCAACAGCTGATAAGCAAAATAGGCCCCATGGGTGAAGTCCCCAATGAAAAAAGGTGAGTTGCATTGCCATTCGTGCTGATTCATCTGAAAGACCTTGCGTAAATGGATTACTTGCATAGTGAGTGATTGGTTCTGCAACTGACCAGAACATCAGTCCAATTCCCATACCACAAGAGAAAAGCATACAAATCCATGCAATATTACTATATTCGGGCTTTTCATCGTCTTGTCCGAGTCTAATATGCCCATATCGACTCATGCATAAATAAATCAAAAAACCTAATAAAAAAGTAGCTAAAAATAGGAGATACCATTTTGCATTTTGCAATAAAACATCTGAGATAATTTGAAAGTATTCACCAGCCTGTTTTTCTTTAAAAATACAAAACGCAATAAAAATAAAAAGTAATAACTTCGAGACAATCATCACTGTTGGGTTGAGTCCTGAAAGGCCTCCTGATGTATTGCGCATAAATCCTCCTTGGATGCGTAGCAGTTAACTACCTGTTAACCGTTGTATGCGAATAGCAAAAGAGTAGTGATGAGCATAAAGATTGCTCAACCGATTTATTCTCATCTATAGGTGAGTTTTAGTCATAGGTCATTCCTTGTACCTAATACATTTAAAAATTATTGAAGGGAAAGCAAGTTTTAGGATGCATGATAAAAACTCATCAATACCCCTCTAAAAAGTCGTTTGTCTGTCGCCATTAGGTTTTACACAATCTGTAAAGAAATCGCAGAGAGTGCAAATCATCTCAACGCAGGGAGTTCTGCGTTAGTTTTAAATATATGGAGATCCTCAGATGAATAGTCGAGTTAGCCAGCAATTAATTACGGTTCAGCAAGTCGATAATGTTTTAAACCCTATTACTGAATCAAATGGTATGCCAAATTTAGCATACACCAGTAGCGAATATTTTAATTTTGAACGCGACAATATTTTAAGCAAAACTTGGGTGTGTGTGGGTTTTGCTTCTGATTTACCTAAAAAGAGCTATGTAAAGCCTGTTAATTTTATGGGCATGCCTTTGGTCATGATGCGCAACCGTGAAGGGGAGCTTCAGGTTTTCCATAACGTTTGTAGTCATCGCGGTATGATTTTGGTGCAACAAGAAGGCACTATTGAAGGTGTGATTCGTTGCCAATACCACTCTTGGAGTTATGACCTAAACGGTAACTTAAAAGGTACTCCACACGTTGGCGGAATTAACCAACATAAAGATGAGCGCTTTAAATGTGAAAAACATGGTTTAAAAGCTCTCCGTTCAGCAATCTGGATGGATATGGTTTTCGTCAATATCTCTGGTGATGCACCAACTTTTGAAGAGCATATTGCACCACTAGTTGAACGTTGGAAGCCTTTCTTGGGTGAAAACGGTTTAGAACTTATTCGCAGCAGTAAAGTAGGTTCAACTTTTGAGTTACCTGTAAAAAGTAACTGGAAACTTACAGTTGAAAACTATTGCGAAGCTTATCACTTACCATGGGTACACCCAGCGCTAAATACGTATTCGAAACTTGAAGATCATTACAACATTATGTTCGAAGATCGCTTTGCCGGTCAGGGCAGTTATAAATATAACTTGTCAGCTACGGCGGGTACGCATTTACCAAAATTCCCAAGCTGGCCAGAAGATCAACTTCGTCATGCTGAATATGTAGCAGTGTTCCCTAACGTATTGTTAGGTATTCAAGCGGATCATGCATTTGCAATGATGATTGATCCAATCGCTCCAGAACAAACAATTGAAAAATTGCGTTTGTATTACGTTGGTGATGAATCACTAGATGCTAAATATGATGCATGTCGTGAAGCGACTTTAGAATCATGGAAAGTTGTATTTGCTGAAGATGTATTTGCCGTTGAAACCATGCAAAAGGGGCGTCACTCACCTGGTTTTGGTGGAGGGGTTTTCTCACCAGAGATGGATTTACCAACTCACTTCTTCCAAAAATGGTTAGCAACCCAAGCTAAAACGGCATTGGAGGCATAATATGCAACATTACCTCAACTATGTTGATGGCCAATGGCGAGATGCTTCTCGCCAATTAGAAGTTATCAACCCAGCAACAGATAAAGCTTTTGCAACAGTTGCTCGTGCAAGTGTAGAAGATGCAGATGCCGCTATGGCAGCCGCTCGACGTTGTGTGAATAGTGGTGCTTTAACTGATGTGCGTCCTGCAAAACGTACAGCATGGATGTTGAAAGCAGCTGAGGCGATTCGTGAAATTGCTGAAGAAGGTGCATTAATCCTGTGTCGTGAAAATGGCAAAAATGTTGATACAGCACGTGAAGAGTTTGATGAAGCAGCACGCTATTTTGAATACTACGCGGGTATGGCAGATAAAGTTGAAGGAATTTCAGTACCTTTAGGTAAAGATTACGTTGATTTTACTTCATATATTCCGATGGGTGTATCGGTTCAAATCGTACCTTGGAACTTTCCCGTCTCAATCTGTGCACGCTCATTAGCACCTGCTTTAGCAGCAGGTAATGCAGTTGTAATTAAGTCACCTGAAGTTTCACCTTTAGGAATGGTTTTACTCATCAAAGCTATTGAGAAAGCTGGTTTTCCGCAAGGTGCAGTGAACTTGCTTTGTGGTAAAGGTTCAGAAGTTGGTACTCATCTTGTTAAGCACCAAGATACCAATCAAATCGTATTTACCGGTTCAGTGCCAACAGGTCAACGCATTTTGAAAGATGCGGCTGAACGTGCGACGCCTTCAGTAATGGAGTTGGGTGGTAAGTCAGCGGCAATTGCTTTTGCTGATGTTGATCTTGAACAGTTACTACGTAGCGTTAAAGTTGGAATTTTCTATAACTCTGGTCAAGTTTGCTCGGCGATGTCTCGCTTATTAGTGCACCGCAGTCGCTATGAAGAAGTTAAAGCAGCCGTAGTGAATCTTGCAGAGAGTTTAACTGTAGGTATTGGCGAAAGTAATGCCGAACTTACTCCAGTTGTATCTAAAGATCAGCAACAACAGATTCTTGCCATGATTGATAAGGCACGTGAAGAAGGTGCCAATGTTTTAACAGGTGGGAAAGCTGCAGATCTAGAGGGTTACTTCGTCTTACCAACTATTATTGAAGCAAAAGATGACATGTCGATTGCTCAAGAAGAAGTATTTGGTCCTGTAATGGTGATCATGCCTTTTGATGATGAAGACCAAGCAGTAGCAATCGCAAATGGTACGGACTTTGGACTTGTTGCTGGTGTATTTGGTGAAAATCTGAATCAAACACTTCGAGTAGCAAACCGACTTATTGCTGGTCAAGTCTTTATTAATGAATGGTTTGCTGGCGGTATCGAAACACCATTTGGTGGTGTGGGCTTATCTGGTTTTGGTCGCGAAAAAGGGCAGGAAGCCATCTACAGTTATGTTCAAACTCGCAATATCGGTATCCGTTTGAAACATGGTGTGTAATTTGTAAGAAATAAGGGAAATAGACAAGATGAGAAAGTGGTTATGTATTGTCTGTGGCTGGATCTATGATGAAGCTAAAGGCTGGCCTGATGACGGGATAGCTCCAGGAACAAAATGGGAAGATATTCCAGATGACTGGATGTGTCCAGAGTGTCAAGTTGGTAAAGCTGATTTTGAAATGCTCGATATTACTGATATTGAGGATGAGGAAATTCCTGTAGTAGCTGCAGCTCCAGTGATTGAACCTGTAGTTATTATTGGTAGTGGCCATGCCGGCTATCAAGTGGCTTCAACTTTACGTGCACAATCTCCAGACTTGTCTATTACCGTATTTACTGCTGATGATGGCGCTTTATACAGTAAACCAGCTTTATCTAATGCTTTAGCATTAGGTAAAGACGGAGACAGTTTAGTTCGCGAGACTGCTCTTAGTTGGGAACAACGTTTAAATATCCGCGTTTATCCACATACAAAAGTAACTCATATTGACCGTGCCAATAAAAAGCTGCAAACCACTATTGGTGATTATCCTTACGGCAGACTCGTACTCGCGACTGGGGCAACACCAGTTGTTATTCCAATCGATGGTGATTCGACGCCAACACTAAGCGTAAATGATCTAGCAGATTACCGCCGTTTCCGTCAGCAGTTATCAAATAAACAGCATGTCACAATTCTTGGTGATGGCCTCATCGGTTGTGAGTTTGCAAATGATTTAGCTGCACATGGCATCAAAGTCACGGTTGTTGGTCTTGGCAAATGGGCAATGGAACGTCTTATTCCAGAACCTTTAGGTCATGCACTACAAAATGCTCTAAGTCAGTTAGGCGTAGAGTGGAAATTACAAAATAGTATTCGATCTATTCAATCTGCAAATGGTCGTTACCAGTTAACACTCCAAGATGGTCAATCATTTGAAACCGATTTGGTATTAAGTGCAGTTGGCCTGAGACCAAATATTGCACTTGCTCAAGCAGCGGGTCTAGAGACAGCACGCGGTATTTGTACTGGACTTGATCACCGTAGTAGTGATCCAGCAATTTTTGCTTTAGGTGATTGTGCAGAAGTGAACGGCCAGTGGGCACCTTATATCAATCCCATCACGCAAGCATTACCAGCTTTAGTTAATAACCTTTTAGGTCAGTCAACTGCTGCTGATTTGAAATCAACACCAGTTCTAGTAAAAACACCAATTTTGCCACTTTCCGTCTTGCCAGCAATGGGAACAGGTGAGTGGGTAGTGGAACAACATGACGGCGAGTTAGCTGCGAGTTTCTACAATGAACAAGGCAAATTAACAGGCTTTGCCTTACTTGGTCGCCAATTACAGCACCATCGTAGCGAGTGGCTTGAGAAACTAAATTCGTGTCCATCCACAGTTTAAGTTAAGGGAATAACAAAATGATTGCTTTACCAAATGATGATAGTACCTGTGGTTGGTATGCGGCATTGCCCCCAGCAGGTCCTGCTAAAAAGTTAATAGGTCCACAAAAAGCTGATTATGCCATTATCGGAGCAGGCTTTGCAGGGTTAGCAGCAGCTCGAAGATTAGCTGAACTCAAACCGAATGCGCGTATTATTTTAGTTGATGCACAACGTGTAGCAGAAGGCGCTTCAGGACGTAACTCTGGGTTTGTGATTGATTTACCACATAAATTTGCTTTATCACATCCTGATCCTTCGCATAAGCAAAAATTATTGAGTCTGAACCGATCGGCAATTGCTCAATTACAAGGTTTAGTCGAGCGCCATAACATTGATTGCCAATGGTCTGCTGCTGGTAAATATCAAGGAGCTGTGGGCGAACGTGGTGAGGCACATCTCAATCACTTTGAACACTTGATGAAAGATTTGGGTGAGCCATACCGTTGGGTCGAAAAAGCTGAGCTGAAAAAAGTATTAGGTACAGATTTCTATAGCCGTGCAATTTTTACTCCTGGTTCATATTTGATGCAACCAGCAGCTTTAGTACGTGGTATGGGTGACCATTTACCAAACAGCGTTGAGTTATTAGAGCAATCTCCAATTCGTAGTTTGCAAAAAAGTAATAACCAATGGCTTTTACAAGGCGATGAAGGGTCAATCACAACTCCTAAAGTACTACTTGCAACGAGTATTTTTACGCGTGAATTTGGGTACTTGAAGAACCGCCTATTACCAGTCATGACCTTTGCGAGCTGGACACGTCCATTAACTGATCAAGAAATGAATGTTTATCGTGGTGAATTAGATTGGGGACTTACTCCAGCCGACCATGCGGGAACAACTTTAAGAATGACCGCTGACCGCCGTATCCTAATCCGTAATACTTATAAACACGTGCCTAAATACGGTGCAAACATAAACGATGATAATCGTCGCTGGATACAAGAAGATCATCGCAAAGCATTTTTAGATCGTTATCCAGATTTGGCGAATGTTCCTTTTACCCATACATGGGGTGGTGTTTACGCCATTTCTCGTAACTTCACTAACTTCTTTGGTGAGTTAGAAGACGGCGTTTATGCGAGTGCTTGTGACAATGGTGTAGGAGCAGCATGGGGCACAATTTCTGGAACGCTATTGGCTGACCTTGTTGTTGGTTCAGATTCTCAAGCTTTAAAAGATATTCAGTATGTCACTGGTATGCCTAGCTTAAATCCACCAGAACCGTTCTTAGGTTTAGGTGTTAGAACACGTATTAGATTTGAAAAATGGCGCAGTCGTAGTGAATTGTAAGCGGGAGAAATAAATGAAAGAAGTAAAGTTAGTTGATAGTGCTCAACTTGATTTTAATTTACGTGGCGAAACACCAGACGGTACAGCTTATGTGGCAAGAGCATTAGGAGCTGACATTTCCCCAAACATGGGTATTGGTTTTGCACGTTGGGAAGGCGCGGAAGTTAGCTGGAAATTACTTTATGACGAAGTCATTTTTGTAATTGAAGGCTGTTTTGAACTTACTGCTAATGGTCATAAATATGAAGTTCGTCCGGGACAAATGTTATGGATTCCTGAAGGAACCGAACTCATTTATGGCGGGCATGCGGTATTTGGTTATGTAGTACATCCGGGTAACTGGAAAGAATTGCACGGAATTGCATAACAAAAGCGATCCATATTGTTCAGGAAAAGAATGATGTGGGTCGCTTTATTCTTATGAGTACCTAGCCCTGAATGAGGGCTAAGGCGAATTAACGAAAATTTTAAATTTCAGGAGCTTCTCCTGAACAGGGAAGTGTTGTCTGAAAAAAATAAGCAGAGGATAGGAAAGGTTTTCTGCAAATATTCATTTAAACAAGGATTTGTAAATGAGCAAGGTCTATTTAACACTTGGATTTGGGTTAATTTCAGTTGGAATGGCATTACCTGCTTTTGCTGGAGTAACTTTTGGAGATCCTAAAAGTGATACGGGTGCTTTAACAATTTCAGGTGCTTTACGTGGGAATTATCAAGATAAAGATTATGGTGAGTCTGCATCAGACCAGAAAATAAAATTTGATGCAGCTATTTTAAGACTAGGTTATGAGTCACCCGACTGGTTTGGAAAAGTCGAATATCGTTGTTATCAATACGATAAATTCTGTGATTTCTCTACTCTGGTTTATGGCTATGTAGGCTACCATTTAAATACAACTGATCATATTACTGTAGGTGTGCAACCCATTCCTTTTGGTCCAGGTCGTTTTTGGGATAGCAGCTTTTATGCTGGTATTAACAACACTATGGGGTTACAGGATGCTTCTAATTTAGGGGCAAACTATCACGTTGAATTACCGTCTGCGACTAAAGTGGATTTGGCTTATTTCGCAACTGATGGCGGTAACTATCACGGGACCAGCAAAGATTCAGCTCGTTATACGGCTAATGTTGTCACCTCATCTGATCCACTCAAAACCAACCTAAATGAAAAAAATATGTGGATGGCACGTGTAGATCAAGAGCTTAAGTTTTTAAGTACAGATGATCTCAAGGTATCAGTAGGTGGAAGTTATTGGTATTCAGACATTGAGAATAAAAAAACTTCTGCTGATGGTACGAGAAATACATGGGCTCTATTTAACCGCATTAACTATAAAAATCTGAATGTGGTACTTACAGGTGGCAGACAGTCGATTAGCAATAAAGATGGGTTAAGCCCAGAAAGTTCTACTTTTGGTTCGTTTGATGGTGAATACGACATAGCCAATAAAGGCTATTTCTACACAGTAGACACGAGTTATACCTTTAAGAATGTACGAGACTCACTCAACGTCACGCCTTATGTAGTGCTCAGTGGTTTCAATAAAAAAGAACAAGGCTTTGATGACTCTCAGCGCAACATTGTGGGTGTGGCATGGGACTACAAAAATATTTCGCTCTATACGGAATATTTGATGAGTAAAAACGACCCATTTGTTGGTGGAACCGGCAGCTCGCTTGCAGCAGGCGATGATGGCAAGTGGAACAAACTCTTAAATCTCATGTTGATTTATAGCTTCTAAAAGTTTGCATGGTTTTTTCATTTATCAATTTTCAGGAAGTTTAAAAGCTTCCTGAAGTCGTTTAGGAATAATAAAAATGTCATCACCATTTATTAGTACATTCATTTTATTTTTCTCGCTACTTAATCCCTTCCTCATGAGTATCTATATGATCGGACTAATTCGACATACAGAGACTAAAGTATTTAATAAGGCTTTGATTCAAGGTGGTCTTATTGCATATGTAGTTTTTCTCTTATTTGCATGGGGTGGAGAAGCAATTTTTAATCGGTATTTAAATGTAAGGTTTGAATCATTTCTAATTTTTGGTGGCCTGATTTTTCTGGTAATTGGATATCGATATGTTTTTCAGGGTGCCGATACCATTGGTGAAATGCGAGGAGCGCCTGAACATTTGGCTGGGACGGTCGCTATGCCATTTATGATTGGACCAGGAACAATTAGTGCAGCTGTAGTGACAGGTATGAGTATGTCTCTTTTAGAGGCCGCTATAGTGATCGCCTTAGTACTAATTCTTAGTTGTAGTGTTTTGATAGCAATGAAATTTTCTCATGATCACTTACGCTATAGCCATGCCAAATACATTGATCGTTATTTTGATATTGTAGGGCGTTTAGCCGCTTTATTAATTGGAACAATCGCAGTCGATATGATTGTGAATGGTGTTACACGTTTGATTGATAAAGTTTGATAAAAGTAAAAAGTCACAGCCACAATAAGATGGCTGTGACCAAAAAATTAAGAAGCTAATTTCGCTTGGTTATGTTGAACATGGTTTTTTCGAATTGAGTACCAGCAGATCAATGACCCGAAAGTAACCGTTAATGCGCCATACCAAAAATTGATTGTTAAATCGGAATTCAAAACAAATGCTGAAAACGCCGATGAGAAAATTGGAGAAAAATAAGAAAGCATAATCAAAACGGGCATATTGCCTTTGATAATACCTATATTCCACGCTAGATAGCCCATAGAGAAAAAAACAGCATTGATAAAGACAAACAGGTAGCCGTTAATTCCATGCGTATGCGGGAGATGGAAACCCTGAGTAGAGAGAGTAAGTATCCATAAGGCTATAGCTGTTAAGATAAAATAAAGCGAAACAGCATTAGTTCCATTACTTTGCTTTTTGGTGTAGATACAATAGACCGCCCAAAGAATAGATGCTAAAAAAATGAGTAGGTAACTAATCGGGTTTTTTAAAAAATTATCAATAAAGTTTAGGTTTGGATGATAGTTAATTATAACTATGCCTGTAAAACTTACGATCACTCCTAATATTGTCATTAAATTTACTTTTTCTTCTTTTAATACTGCCAACATAATAATAATGAGAGTTGGCCACATATTAAAAATAATATTCATCTCAATCGATTTTTCTGATGAATTTGCTAGAGTAATTGAAAAGGCGAAACACAATTCAAAAACAACGAAAAGCAAGCTAGATAGAATAAGAAACTTCTTTGAAACCTTTTTTAAATCGGGTAGGCCATATGTTAAGAATAAAATAATAGCACTGATGGTGTATACGTAAGTCACTGTATAGATAGGACCAAAACTTTCTGTAGAAAGCCTGAGTAAGCCAACTAAAGTGGACCAAAGTAATAAAGCTGAAACACCGATTAAGGTTGAGGCTTGACGGCTCATACGATAGACCCGATTAAAAAATTAATCATAATTTTTAACTGGGCACTTTAATAGTTATTTGAGTACGATAAATAATCATGAGTTAATGACTTTTTATCATCATTAAAAATAGATAATAAAAATATTTAAAATATATTTTTTATAATTTAACTATTAGTTTTATCTTCTTTTAAGTGTAATAAGCATCACACCAAAAATATTAAGAAAACAACCTAGCCACTGAATTGTATTTAAATGCTCGCCTAAAAGGAAGACTGAAAAAAGAATAGTAACAATGGGGCTAATGGATGAAATAATAGCGGACTGTGTTGCTCCTACGTACTCTATACTCAATATCAATAAGAGCGTGGGTAGAACAGTAACGAGTAAACCTAAACAGATTCCGTACCAAATGACTTGCATGGGTAAGGTCGTAAGTAGCTGTATAGGATGACTAGTTACAACTATAAAATGTATAAGAGTACCTATACAAGCTGCTGATAAAGATAGTCCCGTTAAATTCCACGAACCAAATTTTTTAATTAACGGTGGGGTAAGCAAGAGGTAGCAAGCAAAAGCAACAGCACTTGCAAACACTAAGCTTGCTCCAAACCAGAAATTGTATTGATCCGAAAGCATTTTCTGCTCTTGAAGCATAACAATGACTGTTCCACCATAGCTTAAGATCAGTGCAAATATCGTTTTTGAACTTAGTTTTTGCTTGAGGATAAAACTCGATGCTAAAACAGTCATGGTCGGATATAAGAATAAAATAATTCGTTCTAGTGACGCCGTAATAAACATGAGTCCATAGAAGTCGAGCCAGCTAGAAATGTAGTAGCCTAATAAGCCAACAGAAAGTAAATATAGAATATCTTTTAGCTTGATATTGCGATTTTGATGGCGACAAAACCAACAGATCACTAAAAAGAAGGGTAGAGCAATTCCCATACGGATAGCCATTAGAGTAATGGCATCTAATGATGGGCTAAGAGCATAAGCTTGTTTAATAAAAATGGCTTTGCTGCTAAATAAAAATGCAGAGATAAATGCAAACAAGGAACCAAGTTGAATTAAAGAAAAATTGAGCTTCATGGAACCTTGCTGCATTAATTAAATAGTATTTTTGGAGAGAATTTAAACTTCTGAATTTTCTTGTGATGCTGAAATTTTGTAGTAAGCAACATCGTAGACAGCTTTCTTATAAGCTTCATATGATGCTTTACTAATAACAACCGCAGATTCCCGACCTCTGCGAGTAATTTCTACGGGGTGCCCAGCGACAGCTTGATCCATAATCATGGTAAGTTGTGCTCTGGCATTTGAATAATTCCACTGATTCATTTGTAGTTCTCCCTGAATAATTCAGCATCAAGATAGGTGAAATGTACGACTCACTTCAACGGATTTATTTTCAAGAACGAATGATTTTTTATCATGGGTAGATGTAATTTTGTGAAGTATCACTAAATATGGATCTAAGATTATTTATAAGAACAGGGTGTAATTATTACTATCTAAGCATGTCTAAGTAAATTTTGCTTTACGGCGTTTTATGAAAAATACACTGTACGCTATGCGCCATAAGGGTTTTAGCTTTTTTTAATTATCCATCTCGTAAAACTAGGTAAAACAAAAACTAATTTTGTTGGACGACATTTATCCTTAATTTCCCTGCAAACTATATATAGAAAGGCTTTGAGTGAATTTTGAAACCTTGAGTTTGTCAAACTACGTCAAACAAAAGTTTAGAATAGGAGAGGGGATTTTGTTTTACAAGACTAAGTAGAGAATTAGCTCAAAGCCATCATAGATAAGGGGGAAATAGGTAAAGCTCATGAGCTTAGCTTGATTAGCATAATCTTTAAAACCAAATTTATGTTCAAATAGTGGGTCATTAATATTTAAAGGAGTTCTCAATAAGTAATAAAAAGGATTTCATTAGCCACAAGGTTTCTTATACTATTTATTCGAAACCTATTTCCTCCTACTTATTATTACTGTTGTTTATATGATAGATCTAAATTTAGTTAAAGTATTTATTACTATCTATGATACTCGGAGTGTCAGTGTTGCAGCTGAAAGGCTTAACATAACGCAACCTTCGGTTAGCCATAATTTATCTAGATTAAGATATATATTTAAAGATCAGCTATTTACAAGAACTAAAGAAGGGATGATCCCTACCGCATATTCGATACAATTATATGAATCATTAAATCAGCCTTTAATTGATATTGAGAATACAATTAGTGAAGTAACTAACTTTGATGTGGCCAATAGCGAACGTTGCTTTAAAATTGCTTTAACAGATATAGGTGGTATGTATTTTTTACCAAAAATTTATGAAAATTTAGAAAAAATAGCTCCTAACATTTCCTTGGAAGTAGTTACTGTAGAGATGAATAAGTTAACTGACTGGCTTATCACTGGGAAAATTGATGCTGCGATATGTAATAAAAATTTAGATGACAGAAATTTAAATACTTTGAAACTATTTCAAGAAAAGTATGTTTGCCTAGTGAGTAATAATATAAAACTTTATAATAATCAATTAACTTTAGATACTTTTCTTAAAGAAAATCATGCTGTAGTTTCTGCTTCAACGGGACATAATTTAGTTGAGAACTATCTAAATCAAAAGGGATTGCGTCGAAAAATTAAGTTAAGAGTTCCACAATTTAGTATTTTAAATGAGCTAATTGAAAAACATAATTTAATCGTTACTGTCCCTTCTAGGATAGGTGTGTATTTTGAGTCGAATAAAAATATAAAAATATATGATCTACCATTTGAGTTACCTGAATTCGATGTAACATTACATTGGTATAAGAAAGCTGGCGATATAACCGCTCAAAAATGGTTTATTAATTTTTTACAAGATACTCTTTCATAATTTTATAGCAATTGAAATTGATCTTTTTGAGTAAAATTTTTTAATTAAATTGTTGATTGTAAAAGTAATTGTATAATAAGTGGAAAGTTATTCACCACCTAGTTTTAGATGCTGTGGTTTGTATAAACTCTGAAGAAGCAGCATTATCGACAATAAATTATATAGATAAAAACTATAATGAATAATATTTATTATTAATTTGATCTATATTTCCCAGAGTCCTATGATTTGTATTTAAAACCACAATCAAGGAACTATTGTGAAGACGGTTCATCAATATACTTATGAAATTTTAAGAAAAAATAAAATTACGACAGTATTTGGAAATCCAGGTTCTAATGAGCTTCCTTTCTTAAAAAACTTTCCCTCAGACTTTCAATATATATTAGGTTTGCATGAGGGTACTGTAGTTGGAATTGCGGATGGGTATGCTCAAGCTACAGGACAACCAGCATTTGTAAATTTACATTCTGCTGCAGGTACAGGAAATGCCATGGGCGCATTAAGTAATGCTTGGAATTCTCACACTCCTTTAGTTATTACATCTGGTCAGCAAACTCGCGCCATGATGGGAGTCGAAGCATTACTAACGAATATTGATGCAACTCAGCTACCAAAGCCTCTGGTTAAATGGAGTCATGAGCCAGCAAGTGCAAATGAAGTACCACATGCAATCAGTCGAGCAATAAATATTTCAAAGGCTGAAGCTGCTGGACCGGTTTATGTTTCAATTCCATATAATGATTGGGATGTAGAAATTGATGAGCAAAATAAACATTTATTAACTAAGAATGTAATTAGCTCACAATGTCTATCAAGTAAAGATTTAAATTTTGTAGTCGATAAAATTAATAATGCTAAGCATGTTGCTGTAGTTTTTGGTACAGATGTAGACCGGCAATATGCAAATGAAAGTGCGATTAAGTTTGTAGAGTCTTTAAGAGTACCGGTATGGATTGCTCCGTCATCCCCTCGATGTCCTTTCCCAACTACACACCCATATTTTCAAGGTATATTGCCAGCAAGTATTGTAGGCATTTCAACAATTTTTGAAAATTATGATTTGGTCTTGGTCTTCGGTGCTCCAGTTTTTCGTTATCATCAATATGAGCCTGGAAAATATATAGGAGAAGATACCGAATTACTAGCATTTACATGTGACATTCAAGAAGCTGCAAGGGCTGCAATAGGGACAAGTTATATTTGTGACTTAGAAGATTGTTTGTCAAAGCTTAGTGATTTAGTTCTACCAAAAGATGCTGCTGTTACTGCTCGTAAAGGAGTTGAACCAGCTTCACCAAGTGAAGGTTATATTAAACCTGAACGGTTATTTGACTTAATTAATAGTCTTGCTCCTGAGAATACAATATTTACTAATGAATCTACTTCTACTACGAACATTCTTTGGGAGCGATTAAGCTTAACTGGGCAGGGCAGTTACTTTTTTGCTGCTGCTGGTGGATTAGGATTTGGGATGCCTGCAGCAGTAGGAATCCAGTTAGCGCATAGTGAACGCAGAGTTGTTGCAATCATTGGTGATGGATCTGCTAACTACAGTATTACTGCATTATGGACTGCAGCTCATTATCAAATTCCTGTAATTTTCATAATTTTGAAAAATGGTACTTATGGCGCATTACGTTGGTTCGCAGGTGTTTTAAAAGCAGACAATGTACCAGGAATGGATGTTCCTGATATTGATTTTACCCAAATTGCAAAAGGTTATGGTGTAGAGGCTTTTAGCGTAAATAAGGATGATGAATTTATTAGTAAATTTAATCAGGCCTTGAGTTCAGATAAACCAACTTTAATTGAGGTTTTGACAGCTGACTGTAAATAGATCGGCAAAGTTTAGATGAACTAGTATGTAAGGAGTACCATAATGTTAAAAAGTCCAATTATTGAAGATCTTCAATATCTATTGAAAGCACATCAAACTTTGTTTACAGAAGCTTCTAAAGCACCTTATTTAAAGGGTTTTAGAATAGGTAAAGGGGAAGCAATTGCAGTGGTAATTCCTGATACTTTATTAGAGTTGTGGAAAATACTAGAGTTATGTGTCAAGCATGATGTAATTATGATCCTTCAAGCATCTAATACCGGAGTTACAGGTGGGTCGACTCCTGACTCTAATAATTATGATCGAGATGTTTTGGTTATAAGTACTAAAAAATTAAAAGGTTTTCAACTTCTTCAAGAAGAAAGTCAAGTAATAGCATTTCCTGGTACAACATTAACAGAGCTGGAAAATGCACTAAAACCTTATGGTCGTGAACCTCATTCGGTTATTGGCTCTTCTTGTATAGGTGCATCAGTTATTGGGGGAATTTGTAATAATTCAGGTGGTTCATTAATTCATAGGGGACCAGCATATACAGAAAAATCTTTATTTGCCCAAATTGATGAAAATGGCGCATTGCAGTTAGTAAACCATTTAGGAATTGCTTTAGGTAGTACTCCCGAAGAGATTTTTCAAAATCTAGAAAATAAAAATTATTTAACAGGTCAAGATAAAGCATGGGAGGGGCGTATTTGGGCTGAGAATTATATAGAAAATCTACGAGATACCACATCCTCCACACCAACTAGGTACAATGGCAATCCTGAATATTTACATGAAAGTGCAGGTTGCTCAGGAAAATTGGCTGTATTTGCTGTTCGTTTGCCAACTTTTGAGGCAGCAAAAGAACCAACTACTTATATCATTGGTAGTAATGATGAATCACAACTAATTCATTTGCGTAAGTATTTACTAGAGCATTTGTCTGAACTCCCAAGCCAAGCAGAGTACATTCATAAAAATGCTTTTAAGCTGACCCAACGCTATGCTAAACATATGTATAAAGCTATTGATATCTTGGGCGCTGAAAAAATCCCTAATTTATTTGCATTTAAATCAAAAATAGATAATTTTTTTAAACGTATACCAATTTTACCAAATAATACAGTTGATCGTTTTATACAACTTTTTAACCTTCTAGCCCCTTCATGGGTTGAACCACGATTACAAGATTTTCATCAGAAATTCCAACATCTTCTAATGATTAAAATAGATATGCAACAAAATGATGAGTTGCAAAATTTATTAGTTAAATTCTTCTCGGGTAAGAGAGAACATTTTTTTCAATGTAATAAACAAGAAGAGAAAAATGCATTCCTTATACGTTTTGCTGTAGGTGGATGCATTATTTATTATTGTGAAAGTAAAAGTATTGATCCAAATGAACGATTAGTTTCATTTGATGTTGCATTTCGTCGAAATGACCAGCAATGGTTAATTAATTTACCTGAGAATTTAAAAGAACAAGTAATAATGGAAAGCTGTTGTGGTCACTTTTTTTGTTTTGTATCACATCAAGATTATTTATTAAAAGAAGGTGTAGATGCACATCAGTTTAAGGATGAGGTACTCGCGTATCTTGAAGAACGGGGTGCAAAATACCCAGCAGAACATAATGTAGGTCATCTCTATCAAGCATCTCCAGTTTATCAAGAGCATTTAAGACAATTAGATCCGACTAATACCTTCAATCCTGGGATAGGAAAAACAAGTAAATGTAAGCATTGGCACTGAAGCTCCAATATTCGTCTCAATAAATAAAGGAGGTTAGTTTGTCTCGTAAACCGATTAATGTAGAAGATTATCGACAACAGGCCAAAGCTAGATTGCCAAGTATCATTTTTGATTATCTTGATGGAGGAGCCGAAGATGAAAAAGGTCTAAAACACAACAGGTCCGTATTTGATAAATGGCGATTTAGGCCAAAACGGTTTATAGATATTAGCCATCGGGATATTTCTTGTAATTTATTTAATAAAAAATGGGATGCTCCTTTTGCAATTGCGCCTACAGGTTTGAATAGCTCCTTTTGGCCCAAAGGGGATTTTTTACTGGCAAGCAGTGCTGCTAAAGCAAATATTCCTTTTATCTTATCTACAGCCTCGAATATGTCAATTGAAGAAGTGGCCCAATCCTGTGATGGTGAAAAATGGTTTCAACTATATGTTGTACATGAGGAACTTGCTGTACAAATGGTGCGAAGAGCATTTAAAGCAGGTTATACCACATTAATCATTACGTTAGATGTGGGGGTGAATGGTTATAGAGAACGAGATATAAGAAATGAATTTGGTCTTCCTTTACGTTTTTCACCTAGTTTAGTTATTGACGGGATGATCCATCCAGCTTGGGCATTGCAGTTCATTAGAGCTGGTATGCCCCAATTAGCTAATTTCATTACTTCAGAAAATCATAGTTTGGAAGTACAGGCTGCATTGATGAGTAGGCAGATGGATACTCGTTTTAATCTCGACAGTTTAAAAAGAATCCGTGAATTATGGCCTCACACATTATTAGTTAAGGGGATAGTGCGTACTGACGATGCTCAAAGTGCTATTAACTGCGGTGCGGATGGAGTGATTCTTTCAAATCATGGTGGACGCCAACTAGACTGCAGTATTTCACCAATGGAAACGCTATACGATGTTTCTAATTCTATTGATCGACCAGTATTAATAGATAGTGGTTTTAGGCGTGGTTCCGATATTGTAAAAGCTTTATGTTTAGGCGCCAGTATGGTTTGTTTGGGTCGTGCAACCTTATATGGGTTGGCGGCAAAGGGAGAGAGAGGTGTGGATGATGTTATACAGTTATTAAAACAAGATGTGGATCGTACTTTAGCGCAAATAGGATGCCCGTCCGCTAAGCAGTTAGATACACAATTTATTACTGGTAGCTAAATTAATTTAAAAACATAAATTTTGAATTCATTTCCATCATTTTAAGGATAAGAAAGTATGGAACAAGATATCTTTTACATGAGCTTGCTAGATATTGCTGGGAAAATTCAACAGCAAGAAGTCTCTTCTGTTGACGTGACTTCATGCTTACTTGAACGAATAGAAAATCTAGATATTAAATTACTTAGTTATGTAACTGTATTAAAACAGCAAGCATTAGAAGCTGCACGACAAGCAGATATAGAAATTGCTCAAGGTAATATCCGCAGTCCTATACATGGTGTACCAATTGCTTTGAAAGATCTTTTTGATATGGCAAGTATTCCAACAACTAATGGGATGACGATTGACCCTTATATACCGAGATGTAATGCGACTGTCGTAAATAAATTGCTAGATGCAGGTGCGATAATTCTAGGTAAATTAAAATTAACTGAAGCAGCTTTTTCAGACCCTCATCCTGATATTCCCGTTCCTTTAAATCCATGGGGGCGTAATTTATGGGCAGGTTCATCTTCTAACGGATCTGCTGTCGCTTTAGCATCAGGATTGTGTTTTGGTTCTCTTGGTACAGATACTGGTGGTTCGATACGTTTCCCTTGTGCCGCTAACAATTTGACAGGAATTAAACCTACATGGGGGCGTGTTAGTCGCTCAGGTGTTTCTGAGTTTTCTGGTTCACTTGATCATATTGGACCAATGGCCAGAAGTGTAGAGGATGCTGCTGTATTGTTGCAAGTGATAGCTGGCTGTGACTTAAATGATCAAACTACTTCTAATAAGCTAGTTCCTAATTATCTGCAAGAAATGGGTGATGGGATAAAAGGCTTAAAAATTGGTGTTGATTATGATTTTATATTTAATAAGATTGATCTTGACACTAAATTAGTAATGCAGCATGTAATTGAAACAATTAAATTGTTAGGTGCAGAAATTGTAGAGATCGATATGCCTGATACTAAACTAGCTGCAGCTAATTGGGCTCCTTTATGTGCTGTAGAAACTGCTGTAGTTCATGAAAAAAATTATAAAAAATTTAAAAATAATTATGGTCCTAGTTTTTCTAAATTTATAGAAATGGGACAAGCTATTCTAGCAACCGAATATTTTAAATTAATTCAATTTAGACATGTATTGAAACACAATATATCTTCTGTTTTTAATGAAGTAGATCTATTAATTATGCCTGTTTCAGCTTATTCAGCTTCACCAACTGATTTATCTGAAAAGTTTAGTGAAGACAAGGAGCTATTCGAAGGTACAGTTCGTTTTACAAGTGCTTTTAATTTAACAGGTCATCCCACTCTTACACTTCCTGGTGGTTTTACTAAAGAGGGTACTCCTATAGGTTTTCAATTTGTGGCTTCTTATTTTCAAGAGGGATTATTAGTCCGCGCTGGGGGTGATTTCCAAAAAGCAACAAATTGGCATAAAGTCCAACCACCAGTTTCTAATCTATAATATTCAGCATCGTTAGGGGAAGTGGTTATATTTAAATATAAAAATTCCTTGAATATAAATTTCACCTATTATTTTCATAGCATAAAAAACCAGCTGAAAAGCTGGTTTTTTATGTTAGAGGGTAGATTTACAGTGGATACTGAATCCCTTTGTCTAAAATACTTACCCATTGACGCTGGCTAAATTCATCAAAGTTAGCAGGACCACCAAAGCGGCCACCATATCCTGATTCTCCCATACCTCCAAAAGGAACATGATATTCATTGTTAACTGTTTGATCATTAATATGGATCATTCCACTTTTAATTTGTTTAGCCAGTTCATAGGCCCATGCAGTACGTTCAGTATGTATTGCGACTGCTAGACCATATTTAGATGAGTTAACGATTTTAACTGCTTCGTTAATATCATCGAAAATTAGGATAGGTGCTACTGGTCCAAATATCTCTTCTGCAAAAATAGGATCATCTTTACTGATATTTGTTATAACAGTTGGATAGAAAAATAAGTTTTCTCCTTTACCACCACATTCCAATGTAGCGCCTTGATGAATAGCTGCCTCCACCATGTTGCAGACTTTATGATGTTGGGCGCCATTAATTAATGGACCTATTTGTGTTGCGGGTAAAGATGGATCTCCAACATTGAGTGATAACGCTTTTTCTTTTAATTTTTGAATGTATAAATCAGCAATACTGCGATGAACTAAATGACGCCCTGTTTGCATGCAGATTTGACCCTGATGAAGGAAAGTTCCCCAAACTGCATTATTTACAGCTATTTCAATATCTGCATCCTCACAGATAATCATGGCATTATTACCACCTAGTTCTAATGCACATTTCTTCAATTGTTTCGCACAAGACTCAGCAATTTTTTTACCTACTCCTGTTGAGCCTGTAAAGGAAATCATATTGACTTGTGGATGATTGACTAAGGCTTCACCAACTTCGCTTTCGCCACTAATTACTTGAAAATTACCTTCAGGTAATCCTGACATTTGAAAAAGCCAAGCGAGTAGGGCTCCTCCCGTAATATTACTAAATTCAGATGGTTTTAAAATAACACTATTACCCATCGCCAAAGCAGGAGCTATTGAACGTATTGATAGTAATAATGGAAAATTCCAAGGAGAAATTACACCTACAACACCTAATGGCACACGTTGCCATACATTAGTTCGTGTTGGAATAGAAGATGGAAAGATTTCACCTGATGCTGCCATAGGCATAGAGGAAGCCATATACAGTTGTTCGATACAAGCATTAGCTTCCCAACCAGCTTTTAGAAGAGTTGAACCGCATTCTTGGATATTCCAATCAATAAAGGTTTGAATATTTTCTTCAAAAAATTGCGCTGCTTTTCTTAATACTTTAGCTCTAGCTTCAAATGTTGTTTTACTCCATTGCTTTTGAGCCTCTATAGCGATGTTTACTGAAGTATTAACATTTTCTATAGAAGCAAGTTTTACTGATGAAATAACTTCACCTGTTGTAGGGTTAATAATATCTCTAGATAAATTGTTTGTTTTAACCCAGTTTCCTTGAAAAATATGCTCTTTCCAAATTTGTTCAATAATATTGGTTTGAGTATTCATAGTATTATCCTTTAACTATTTGTTGCACTGGGTTTGATTTACGATGGGTAAATAGGGCAATAGCTAATGCGCCGATGACGCCGGGAATAGCAAAAACCATAAAATTTTGTTCAAATGGGAGGTTAACTGCTAAAAGAAAACCACCAAATAGTGGACCAGAGATTGCACCAAAGCGCCCCATAGCAGCAGCAAAACTTACTCCAGTTGATCGAATATTGGCAGGGTAGAAATCTGCAGCTAATGTATGTATGACAGACATTGAACCTACAGTTGCTCCACCTGCAATAATTAAGAGAACTGTTAATATCAGTGCTGGAGGATGAAAACCCAAGCAACTAATTGATATAGCAGCGACTAAGTAACCAAAAATAAGTGTTTTCTTTGCACCTAATTTGTCGGCTAAAACACCACAAATTAAGGTACCTAAAATTGCCCCAATATTAAGTGTGACTAGAAAAGTAATACTAGAACCTAAAGAATATCCCCCGACATTCATCAGCTTTGGTAACCAAGTATTGAGTCCATATACCATCAGCATTACCATGGCGAAGCCACACCAAATGAGTAACGTTCTTAATGCTTTAGCTTCTGTGAATAAACCAATAACAGGAATTTTTTGAGAACTGCCGGTCATTTCTACAACATATAGCATTCCATGTTGATGCTTATGTTTAGGATTAAGTTTTTCCAGTGTTGTAATTACTTCAACTTGGCGATTTTTATGAATTAGGTAGCTTATTGATTCTGGGAAGGTTTTATACATAAAAGGAATTAAAAAGATACAAATTCCTGCAATCCAAAAGGTAATTTGCCACCCAAATCGTGGGATAAGAAATAAACCAGCTAGACCAGAAATAATTGCTCCCACACCATAAAATGCTAAAACAAAATTAATTAGACGATTTCGATGGGTACTTGGTGCCATTTCCTTAATAATCGTGACTAAATTAGGAACTGCACCCCCTAAACCTATGCCAGTTAGCAAACGACAAATGAAAAATGTATTTGTATCATGGGCGAAACCGTTTAGCGTTACAGCAAGACTAGATAAAATAGTACAACCAATAATTATATTTTTACGGCCAAATTTATCGGCAGCCATGCCTAGGGTAATAGCTCCAAGCATCATGCCCATTAGTGAAGCGGCGCCTAATAACCCGGCAGTTTGAGGAGAAAGATTCCATTCAGTCATTAAATGTGGCAGTACGGAACCATAAATTACAAGGTCATACCCATCAAAAAGCATAATAATTGCGCACCAGAAAACTAATATTTTATGGTGTTTATTTAATGAAGCTTGATCAATTAATCCTACAGCATTGACATTTTGCATCGATTCCTTCCTTTGGATAATCTTTAAAAAATTCAAACTTTTTTCCTTCAAAGTGATTTTTTAAAAATTTAATAAAATACGGAGCTGCATCCTTGAAATGTTAATTTCATAGAGTTCAATGGTTAGCTTAGGATTGTTAGGAGTATTGATCAAATTAATAAAAAATATTATCTAATATTGATTGTATCTATATTTAGATTTCAAAATTTTTAAAAATAAAATTACTGATTGTAGGTAAAAGTATAATTAAACCAATAGGTAATAGTATATTTTTGAATATAAAAGCTTTCGAGCTAATTGGCGTTGAGTCAGATCATTTAGTTCATGTTACTGTTTGAGCCACTTTTAATGCTTTCCCTTTTATCAAACTCATTAATATAAAAATTAAAAGTAATCAGTTTAAATAGTTCTGTAACCTCGGAAATCTGTAACCTTTTCACTTTTCTAAAAGGTTACACCCTGAAATCCTTGCCCCATAAGGCTGTAACCTCAGTAACCTTTGTAACCTCTAAAATTTAGCTGTTTCTTAAATTAAAGTGAGAAGATAGGTATTGGTACAAAGCTACAGCAAAGACAGTAGGAATATTTTTGTATCATGGCTTGTATCACTAATATAGTTTTGTTTGTTAAATGATTAATTATCAATTGCTTATTATTTTGTTTGGTATTGGATATACCTACCAAGATATTAAAGTCATATAAACTCGAATAGCTTTACATGACTTAAAAAAGCCCTAAACTATAATGGTTTAGGGCTTTTTTATTGCTTTACATAAACTCATATATCAGATCGATCCTTGTATCACGATTCAATTACTGAATTCATGATACAACTTTGGCCAGTCTTGAGCCTGAAGATAAAGACTATAGAAAAATAGATATTTCCCCTGCAAAAGAAAGTGAATAAATTATGGCAATTGAGATATAAAAAAAACTGATGGTAAATGGGCGTGGAGTGGACTAGGGGGTATTTATATATCTGCAACTTGTACTATTCTCTTACCAATATTCTCTCCATTTAGTAAACCAACCAGACTTTTGGGAAGCTGTTCTAAGCCTTTGAATATCTCTTCTACTACCCGTAATTGACCAGAAGAAACCCATGTACTTAAATCATGAAAGGCTTCAGGTTGTTTATCTAAATAATCAAATAGCAAAAAACCTTTCATAGTGAGGCTTTTCAAAATTAACTGACCTGGTATACCCACTACATTAGCTTTAGGTGTATCTGAATCATATTGAGATATGGCGCCGCAACAAACTATTCGGCCATGTTTTTTCATATTGGATAATGCAGCATCTAAAATATTTCCACCGACATTATCAAAATATACATCTATACCATCCGGACATGCTAAACGTAGTTTATCTTCCAGATTTCCAGTGCTGTAATCTATAGCTTCATCAAATCCAAAATCTTTTTTGAGAAGATCACATTTATGTGTACTTCCTGTAATACCTATTACACGACAGCCTTTAATTTTAGCAATCTGGCCAACAAGAGAGCCTACGGCACCAGCAGCAGCTGAGACCACAACTGTATTACCCTGTTCGACCTTGCCACATTGTAATAGTCCAAAATATGCAGTAAGCCCGGGTACACCATAAATACTTAATAAATACGTTACTGGTTTTAAAGTAGGAAGAGCAAATAGGGCATCGGCTGAGATAGTCGCATGTGTCTGCCACCCAGTCTCAGCGATGACAAGATCTCCTTTTGTTAAATGTGGTACGTGTGATTCGATCACTTCTGCTAAAGCAATGCCAGCCATAACATTACCTGCTTGTAACGCAGGACGATAAGTATCACCTTGCATCCAAGCTCGACTTGCCGCATCTAATGCTATATATAGGGTACGTACGCTTATCTCACCATCTTTAGCTGAAGGCAGATCACTTTCTTGTATATGAAAATGGTGAATATCTAGCTTACCTTTAGGTAGCTTGGACAATATAATTTGATTTGTTTTCATGGTTTTCTCTAAGTGAGGGGGAAGTAAAAAACAAATAATTAGAAAGCATTGCTGCTAGTTAGTTCTGAAGACAAATCCCATAAGCGTTTAGCTTGCTCGGTATCAACAGCATATGCTTCTACCTCCTTGAATGTAATTTCTGTGCTACTTTTTAATTTTGCTATATCACAGTCTTCACAATACAAACCACCTAATGTATTGAGCTCGGGAGTGGTTGCAGCCCAGATCGTAGTAGCTACTCCCTGTTGCGGTGTTTTTAGATCTGCAATAGTTGGATTACCATCTTTATCTATCCATCCCATTGCAAACATTTCCTCATGTGTTAAATGACGCTGTAAGGAAGTAGCAATGTTGCCAGGATGTACTGAGAAAGATCTTACGTTGTCTTTTTGGCCTAATGTGTCCAGATGGACGCTAAATAAAGCATTAGCTGTTTTTGCTTGTCCATAAGCTAGCCAATGATCGTAATCATATCTAAAGTGAATATCATTCCAGCGAATTGGTGATAATTGATGCCCTGCGGATGACAGCGTTACAACACGTGCACCACCTTTTAGTAGTGGCCATAGTTGGTTCGTCAAAGCAAAATGCCCCAAATGGTTTACAGCAAATTGTGATTCCCAGTTATTGCCTACACGTGTTTCAGCACAAGCCATTATTCCGGCATTATTAATTAAAAGATCAATATGCCTGTCTTGTTTTAATAGCCGTTGAGAAAATTCCCAAACACTACTTTCAGAGTCATTCAGATTGCTAAGATCTAAAGCTTCAACCTTAATATTTGGAATATCCTTTGTTGCTGTATAGGCTTCCTCTACGTTTCTGGAGGCAACTGTAACTAGAGCGCCGGCGTGAGCCAAAGCTTTGCTAGTTTCTAGCCCTAAACCAGCATGACCACCAGTTACAACAACATGTATATTTTTTAAATTAATACCTGCTAGAACATCTTCAGCTGTACTATTTTTTCCAAAATTTGAGCCAATTGGTATTTGTTGTCTTTCCATCTTTATTACTTCTATATTTGGAGGAGATAAAATAGTATGGACAGCAAATATTGAACAAACCATAATTAAAAGGACACTTTTCTTTTTTGATCGTTCGGATTTTTTATAAATGGATGCTCTATCGCATGTATTGTCATTGTTGAGAATAAGACATAGTAACGGTGCAGGTCTTGATGCTGGTGGAGATTGGGCTATCAATTTTCCAGCTTATGACGGAATTAAGTTTAATGCTGTTTTGAAAGGGCAATGTTGGGTAAAAACCCAAGATGATGAGGAACCTTTTCTTGTTAAAGCGGGCGACTGTGTTTTACTTACGCGCGGAAAACCATTTGTTGCAGCTACTGATCTGAATCTACCGACAATCGAATCTTCAACTATTTTTGATATGAATGTTGGGAAAATATCTATTTTGAATAGTGGTGGTGATTTTTTTCTAATAGGTATTAGTTTTGATTTTGAAGGAGATACTTGGGGAATGCTTACAAGTGCTCTTCCTTCATTTGTTCATTTGAAAAATGTCTCTAATCAAGTTTCTGTTCTAAAGTGGGCCATTGAACAATTAACTATCGAGATAAAAGAAGAAACATTAGGAAATGAGTTAATGATCAGCCATCTGGCTCAGATCATGTTATTACAGGTTTTAAGATTTTGGTTAGGGCCGGGACAAACTCGATACACAGGCTGGTTAGCAGCACTTTCAGATCATCGTCTAATACGATCAATGAATGTTATCCATGAGAAACCAATGTATTCATGGACTGTCGCTGAATTGGCTGCTATTGCAGGAATGTCGAGGACAACGTTTACACAACATTTTAGTAAAGTTGTCGGGCAGTCACCTATTAACTATCTAACGAGTTGGCGTATGCACCTTGCTGCAGATATGTTATTAAGAAGTGAAAAAAAAGTAATCAACATTGCCTATACTGTTGGATATCAGTCTGAATCAGCTTTTAGTACGGCATTTAAGCGGATGTATGACCATTCTCCTACACAGTATCGTAGATTTATGGCTACTAAATAAAGGAGTAAATACAATGCGCCTATTTAGCATATAGTTAGATTTAAAAGAGACTAGAGCTAGAATACTTTAAATAGATGAAGCTTAAGTATCCGAATTACCTTTATACAAATCAGACCAAGAAATCAGGGTATCAGACATTTGCTGTAATACATTAATAAAATTGGTGCGTTGTTCTGGGGTTAGAGTAGAGAAGTGCTTGTATTGTATTTCACGTAAACCATTACGTTGTTCTTTAACTAATTGTAAGCCATAGTCGGTTAACTCTATTAACCAGCTACGCGCATCACTCGTATTCTTTTTCCGAAGTACAATATTTTTATTTTCTAATATTTTAAGCATTCTGGTTGCTGTTGGCACGGCAACACCTGCATGATGTGCAATCTGACTAATGGTCAAAATGCCTTCATCTGCCAAGGTATCTAATAAATTGAGTTGTGATAATGAAAGATGTGAACGCATCTGAGCATAATAGCCTCGATCACGGGTCATTGCCTTAAATAGGTTATGACAAACAAAAATAAACTCTTCAAATTCTTGCTCATTTTGTTCAGTCATTGAACTATCTTTTGCTGTAGGGTTCAATTTTCCATACCTGATCTAAACGATTGAATAAAGTAAAAACATTAAAATTTAACTATAACTCAGAGAAGTATAGCAAAAATTTTTATCTTGTATTTAGTTAGCTTGCTAAGTATTATTTATTTAGCAAGCTAACTAAATATCTGCTAGTTGATCAGAAAGATTCAGATATTTAGCATTACTGGTTCATATTTCCATTTAAAAAAATTATTTAATTACAATTGTTTATTGGAAATTAATAATTTTTTATTTAGCTAGCTAAGTAGTTTACATGAGCATACTAATGTAAAAGAGGGGGATAGAGAGTGATCGTAAAGCCAATATTTCAAAACTCTGAAGGTAAAACTTTAGATCAATCAAATTATCTAGCAATTACTTTAGTGATATTTGCTGGAATTATTTCTGCTTTACATGTGGGAAAGGCTTCAATTGCAATCCCCCAAATGCATGAACAGTACCATTGGTCGCTTTCTGCTCTTAGTTGGATCATGTCAGTTTTTCCATTTATTGGCGTTATTGGTGGTATGGCAGCGGGGATTTTGGTGAAACAATGGGGAGACAAACGTTTACTCTGCCTAGGTTTAGCTGTTCTCGCAAGCGCAAGTTTTTTCGGCGCTATGACAACCAATTTTACATTTTTAATCACAACGAGAATTGTAGAGGGACTGGGATTTTTACTTATTGTTGTATCAGCACCTTCTATTTTGAATCGTTTAGCAACTCCTCAGCAATACAACATGGTATTTGGCTTTTGGAGCATGTTTATGGGCGTAGGAATTGCAATCTCAATCTTTTTGGGTCCTTTGTTAAATAACTGGCAAAGTTTATGGTTGATCAATGCAGGACTAACATTTTTAATCTTAATTTTTATATTTTTAAAAGTACCTCATATAGAAAAAACTACATCCATTTTGGCTCAACCTACGAATATTAAAGATGATATTTTAAGAGTCTTAAAAACACGTAATCCTTCTTTACTGGCGATTGCTTTTGCAGCTTACAATATTCAATTTTTTTCGGTACTTACGTTTTTACCTTTATTTTTAGTGAATAGGACAGGAATGTCAGTTGCACAAGCAGGGTTTGTTTGTGGAGCGGTAGTTATTTCTAATATTACCGGCAATCTTACATCTTCATTCTTACTTAATCGTGGTGTTAAAGCAAAGACCATTATTATTTTTGCCAGTGCTGCTATTGGCATACTTGGTATAGGAATATTTCTTCCATTCACACCTGAGCTCTTGGCAATAATTTTATGTTTTTTATTTTCAATGGTGAGTGGTCTAATTCCTGCAACTATTGTCAGTTCCGCACCGCGCAGTTCTCCTGATATTGGCTTGGTTTCATTGAGTATTGGCGCTGTGATGCAAGGGAATTATCTCGGACAGGTTATAGGCCCTTTGGCAATAGGTTTGGCAATTAGTTTTGCTGGGTGGACTGCCGCAGTTATCCCTGTCGGAATTGCTGCATTGATTGGAGTTTTAGCAGGTTCATTACTCAATTTTGAAAATAAGAAATTAGGGGCATAAAAATGATCTTGTTTACTCAGCTTAAGATTTAGGAGATTAACGAATGAGCCAATTTACTTTAAAGAAACATTTTAAGATGACAATTTTTCTATCATCAGTATGTTTAAGTAGCTCTATTTTTGCTGAATCTCCCTTTAATCAAAAAAGTAAATGGGCACTTGGAGACTGGGAAGGTAATAGAACAAGATTAGCCGATCAGGGTTATGAGTTTACATTTGGTTATACAGGTCAATTTGCAGGAACTCTACATACTGAACATAAAGGCAATGGCAGTGCTTATGCCGATCAGTGGACTATTGGAACCAAACTAAATCTGGAAAAAATTTTGGATTGGAATGATACCGAAGCTGAAATCAAAATAACTCATCGTGGTGGACAATCTTTAAATCAGGAAGCTGACGCACTATCACAAAAATTTTTTCAGACCCAAGAGGTTTATGGTCGCGGTCAAACATGGCGATTAACTGATTTTTGGATTCAAAAAAGTTTTTTTGATAGGCATTTAGATATAAAAGTTGGACGTTATGGAATAGGTGGGGAGTTTGCTCGAGCTGATTGTTTATTTCAAAACTTATCTCTTTGTGGTGGGCAAGTTTCCAAGGGTGCAGGGGATCAATGGTATGACGCACCGGTAAGTCAATGGGCTATGCGGATTCGTTATAATCTTCATCCAGAATTATATGCACAAGTGGGTGTATTTGAGCAAAACCCTATAAATGGTAATGCAACCAATACAACAGATGGATTCAATTTAAGTACGGATGGCTCGAAAGGTGCGATCATTCCTATTGAAGTTGTTTGGTCACCTAAAAAAGCTTTTGAACAATTACCATTTCCAGCTGAATATCGTCTTGGATATTTTTATAGTACGGTTGATGCAAAAAACGTGAAATATGACTATGCGCACCCTAATTGGGGTCAACCGCTTAATGATAATTATCACAAGAACTCGGTATGGGCTTCAATTAAGCAACAGCTAACCTCCAAAGATGGAGATAACTCGCGTGGTTTAACTGTGCTGGGGCAAGCTATATTTTTTGATGATGAAACGAGTATTTATAAAGATATTCAAAACATGGTTTTTGTTTATAAAGGTTTATTTGCAAATAGGCCTCAAGATGAATTGGGGGGAGGAGTTGCGCGAATCCATATTAATAGTGATGCGCAAAAATTTAAAGATAGTGCTCTAACACATGGGTTTAATAGTGAAGTGAATGCCGAGATTTATTACGGTTTAAAACTTAGAAATTGGTTAATGCTAAAGCCCAATGTTCAATATATTCATAATATTGGTGCAAACCCTTCTAATAAGAGCGCATGGGTAGGGGGAGTAAAATTGAATATGGACTTCTAAATTATCTATTTTGAAATAGTTCTTTACTCATTACGAAACTTGCCCCAATCGGCTATCAATCATTGACATTTTCCAGATTTACTTAACGTAAATAGCTTGTTTTAAAAATTAGAGATACAGTTTTTACTATTTTGATGTTTAGAGGCATAACTTACTAGAAGTTACTTTACTGTTATTTAGGATTAACTATGAAAAACACTTATTTGGTTACAGGTGCTACAAAAGGCATTGGAAAAGCAATTAGTGATGAACTCTTTTTGAATGGAAATCACGTTATAGGAATTGCTAGAAATATCGAAAATATAGACTTTCATGGGGAGCTTTTTAGTTGTGATCTATCGAACATAGAACAAACTGAAGAAACACTAGGTTTAATTTCTAAATCTCACGTCATCCATGGAATAGTGAATAATTCAGGAATTAGTTTACCTCAACCTTTAGGCCAGATTACATTTTCGGCTTTAGAGGATGTGTGGAACTTAAATGTAAGGGCTGCCATACAAGTTACGCAACATTTTGTTGAACAACTGAAAGAACAGCGATTTGGTCGAATTATTAATATTGGTAGCAGGGCTATTTACGGGGCCAAAGAACGGACTGCATACTCAGCAGCAAAAAGTGCATTGGTTGGTTGTACTAAAACATGGGCACTTGAGTTGGCTGAATTTGGGATAACAGTAAACTGTATAGCGCCTGGACCGATTGAAACGGAACTTTTTAGAAAAACCAGACCAGTTGGTAGTTTAGCTGAGAAAGCTATTTTAGATAGCATTCCATTAGGAAAGATTGGAACACCAAAAGATGTTGCACATGCTGTCTCTTTTTTACTGTCAGATCATGCAGGTTTTATTACTGGTCAAGTTCTAAATGTTGATGGTGGAGGAAGTTTATAGAAAATAATTATAAAAGATCTAAGTTATGGACATTTAAATTTCATTAAGAATGCCTGCAATGAGCACACCTTGCTTATAAGCACTTTGAATCCAGAACATCACCTTTTTATAAATAAAATAAATATATATATTAGAAAACTTGATTAATTTTATTTTTCGTATACAATGAACATAACTAGAAAAAGTCATGTTTGGTAAATCTTCTCTAAGTACCGCAGTATTAGTCATAATCCTTCGTTTTTTTCAGATTTTCAGCTCCATTCTTTATTATTTCGATGTTACTCATAACCAATAAAATGGTTTAAATTTTTAAAAAAACTAGGATGTATTATGTCTAATTCAAATATCATGAAAGGTACTGTTAAGTGGTTTAACGAAGCTAAAGGTTTCGGTTTTATCCAACCAGAATCAGGACCAGACGTTTTTGCTCATTTTAGCGAAATCGCTAACTCAGGTTTCAGAACTCTTGCTGAAGGTCAACGTGTTGAATTCAGTGTGGCACAAGGCCAAAAAGGCCCAAATGCTGTAAATATTGTTGCTCTATAAATAATTATAAGCAGTCATAAATGAAAAGCACTAATGAGTGCTTTTCACTTTAAATTAATTTTAAAGTTATTTTAAAATTATAAGTAAATTTTAATTTAGGATATAAATTGTTAAAAATAAATGATTTAATTGCAAAATCTAAAAATGGTACAGAAATTTTAGTGTCTTTAATTCCTCTAAATAGAATACAAAATACACGTGAAGGTTTTAAAACTGTTGAAGTTGGTAAAAGAGTTCTTCTTTCCTCTGGAATTGAAGTTGATTTAAATTTAGATGGGCGTACCTTTTATGCGTCTATAAATCAACTATTTAAATTAGATTATAGAGTTAGTTAAAACTCAGTTTGCTATTGGATATTTAGGCGGGTCCATTATTTCTGCCATAATTTTATTAGGATATCGTCATGCTTAAACAAAATATCAGTGTCAAAGACCAGTTTGGAATTAAATACGTCATTCAGGCAACAGTAGATAATTATTTCGCTAATACTCAATGTTTTTCTAATTTAAAATACATTACAGTTGAAGGTGAAGATATACGACCGGGTTTTGAAATGTTTTTTCAAAGTACTCTAAGTGGTAAAATTTTTAAAATTGATAAAATAAATTAATCTATCAACGTAGTACATTTAACGTTGCAGGATATAGTTCTTTTAAAAATAGAAAACCTTCATAGCTTTAGGGCACATTGCAAATACTCAATTAAAAAATAACTTTAATAATAAAGCGCAGGTGGCGGAAGCCGCACTAGCGCATTTCTAGTTTCTTAAACCCCTATATCCCCAAATTCCGCAACTTTATAAACCCCAATTTAACAATAACTTATTCATTATTTAACCTTACTTTTTAATGATCTAATTTAAAGCAAATGTCATTTTGTGTGCTTGACTGCAACAAATGTGAAGCTTATCCTTTGCCTGCTGGCCACATTGCCAGCCGGCTTTGACAGGCTGTTCTTCAAGTACATTGAAAAAATTCGTTTTTTTAATGTAAACCCGTTCGTCTCCCTTTTGTTGCGGTAGGACGGAAGGGGGACGCCTTCGTGCGTGCTGGGTTCTTGAAGCCAGTCTGTCAACCCTCTTTCGTTCTGCCACCATAATTCTATAAATGTCTGGCAGAACTCCCAATAAAAAAGGAGTTGGCTTTGCACATCCATTATTTCTTGGCAGCCTTTGCCAAAAGCTATAACGACACCACTTAATTCATCTTTAAACAGTTTGAAGGCTCATCGGCTTTTCAGACTTTAAGTCATTACGGCTAAAAACTTATTTCAACAATAAAACTTGAGATGTGCCAAGCACAGTCTTTATGGCTTTGCTATGCCTTTTTTCTCCCAAAAAGGGAAGCGGCGTTTGTATCTCATTTATATACAACAAAAATTTATTTTAAAACGGTAAAACTATGCCACATTCAGATCTTCCATTTCGTGCATTAAGCGTACTACATACCTCTCGATATCTTTTTAATAAATATGGCTTTCATAACGTTGGGGTGGACCGCATTATTGAATCGTCGAAAACTCCGAAAGCAACTTTTTATAATTACTTTCACTCAAAACAACGTCTTATTGAAATGAGCTTAACCTTTCAAAAAGATGGTCTTAAACAAGAGGTGATTTCAATTATTTATATTCAAAAAGACTTAACCCTGCTTGAAAAACTTCGCAAAATTTATTTCTTACATGCGAACTTAGATGGCCTTTATCATTTGCCTTTCAAAGCCATTTTTGAAATTGCGAAAACACATCCCAAGGCGTATCAGGTGGTGATTGACTATCGAAACTGGCTTATTAATGAAATCTATAATTTGCTTTTAACAACCAATGCAAATGCTGCAAAACAAGATGCTCACATGTTCCTGTTTGTGATTGATGGGGCGATGGTTCAGCTTTTAGATCCTACCAAACCAGATGAAAGAGAACGGTTGTTGGATTATTTTTTAATCCAGTTTATTTAGTGCAAATGAAACAAATACTTTTTAATTTAACTGCATCAGCCTGAATGATGCAGTTAAATGATAAATATTAAGAAATTTCTAAAATTTTTTGGGCGATATATAGATCTTGTATAGATAACCCTGAACTATCATAAATTGTAATTTGTTCTTGAGATTGCCTTCCTTGAGTGTTTGCTAAAAGCACATCACCTATATTGATTAAAGTTACACACTCAGGTGCATGTTGAAATTCACCAATGAGTTTAGACTGGGTGTTAAGATCACAAAATAAACCACTCTGTGAAAATAACTCTGGTGGAAGTTCTTGTTTGCCTTTTTTATCAGAACCCATAGATGAAATATGAGTACCGGCTTTTACCCATTCTGCTTTAAAAAGAGGAGCGTGTGAGGAAGTTGCTGTCACAATAATATCCGCCTGTTCACAAGCTTCTTTTGCATCGGTAATTTTAATCTTAATCCCTAATTGTTTTAATTCTTCTGCCATTGTTTCGGCTTTACTTTGCTCGCGTCCTACTATCAAAATCTGATCCAAATTTCTAATTCGAGCTAATGCCTCACATTCATATTTGGCCTGATTTCCTGTACCAAAGATTGCTAATACTTTTGAATCTTTTCTTGCCAATATATTGGTTGCAACAGCATTAGAAGCCGCTGTACGGAAGGCATTCACTTTGCCTGCTTCGATGGCTGCTGCCATTTTTCCATTGGCTTGATTAAATAATAAAATGAGCGCGTTATGGCGGGGCAAACCATTTTTAGGATTATCTTCCCAAAAAGAACCGACTTTAAGACCAGCTAAGTGCTGAGTAGCAGATGATTTAATGCTAAACGTATTTTTTGTATCAGACGCTTGACCATGAACGACAGGAAAACTTTGGGTTTCTGGTTGAGTGGCAGCAATTAAAGCTTGGTAAATTGCATCGTAAGCGAGTTCATGATTGATGAGAGCAGAAGATTCAGACTCAGAAATAAATCTCATAGCCATCTCCAAAAGTGAATATTTAAATTAAGACGCGAACAGGTCGAGAGACGAGTAGCATGTAATGCCTATCTATGACGCATTAACTGACATCATAGATAGACAATGACTTTTATTAAGCAGATAAAAACTCTACATATTTAGAAATATCGACATTTCCGCCACTAATAATGATGCCTATACGTTTGCCTTTTAACTCATGCTTTAAATTACGCGCAGCAGCAAATCCAAGGCATCCTGTAGGTTCAACAACCATCTTCATTCTTTCAGCAAAGAACTTCATACAGCTAATTAGGTCTTCATCTTCTACTGTCAAAATGTCATCTACATTCTTTTGGATAATAGGAAAAGTTAGTTTGCCTAAATATTGAGTTTGAGCACCGTCGGCAATCGTTTGGGGCGTATCAATATGAACAATTTCTCCTTTTCTAAAGGACATTTGCCCATCATTTCCTAGGGCAGGTTCAACACCATATATTTTACAGTTAGGGGAGAGTTGACGGGCAGATAAGGCAGAGCCAGCCAATAAGCCACCGCCACCTAAACATACAAAGAGGTAATCCAACTCACCAACCTCTTCAAATAGCTCTTTTGCAGCCGTTCCTTGACCTGCAATCACATGCGGATGGTCATAAGATGGAATGAGTGTCAGGCCATTTTTTTCGGCGATCTCTTTTCCAATTTGTTCCCGATCTTCCGTATAACGGTCAAATTCAACAATATTGCCGCCGTATTCTCGCGTCGCTGCCATTTTTGCAGCAGGAGCATCTTTGGGCATGATGATTGTTGCTGGAATACCAAGGATTTTTGCTGACAGTGCAATCGCTTGAGCATGATTTCCCGAAGAGAAAGCAACCACACCAGCTTTTTTTTGAGCCTCATCGAACTGTGAAAGTGCATTCATTGCACCACGAAATTTGAAAGCGCCAACACGCTGAAAATTCTCACATTTAAAGAATACTTCTGCTTCAAATTCATTGTTAACAGTACGTGAAGTTAAAACAGGGGTTTTATTTGCAAAACCTTTTATATGTTCAGCAGCGGCTGCGACATCTTCATAAGTTGGAAGGGTTAAATTTTTCATAATTAAACCTAATTCTATTCAATGTTTTCGGATGCAAGATTTCGTATTGCTCAAGCAACGCACAATATATTGACCTTGTTTAGATAAAATATATATATTTAGATAAAATGTCTAATTTTATTTTCTGATGTGATAACAATGAGATATAAGATTTTGATTTACATTAAGTTTAAAATTAGATAAAAAGTCTAAATTACTATTACATACTTCACGCTAGGGTTTGAAATAGTAATTAAGTCATTTGGAGGAAATACATTGGGAAATCGTGATAAACATTTACTCACTCAACTAGATACCATCGCGAAGGGGTTAAGTGAAACTCTATTTCCATTTTGCGAAGTTGTTGTCCATGACTTAACAAATCCTGAACATGCCATACTCTCAATACACAATAATTTATCTGGTAGAAAAATAGGAGATCCAGCAACAGAGTTAGGGCTGGCAAGAATTATGTCTCCAGAATTTCCAAATCTTATTTCCAACTATGCAAACCAGTTTGCAGATGGCCGCCCCGCAAAAAGTACTTCGATTGGTATTAAAGATGAAGAGGGCGAATATGTGGCCGCTTTATGTATGAATATTGATTTAACCCTGTTTAGGGGCATGCAAAGCGCTTTAGACCAGTTTACTAAAATTGAAACTGACAACATTATTGAAAATTTGGAACCGAATGGCACAGAAGCAATTCGAAGATATATCGATCAATTTGCCTCAAAACATGCCACTACACCGCGTATGTTAAAACTCAATGAGAGAAAACAATTAATACACGAGCTAAAGAATAATGGTTTGTTAGATATTAAAAAGGCTGTAGAGACGGTTGCACAACATTTAGGTATATCAAGAGCGAGCGCTTATTTGTATGTAAAGGAAACTTAAAATAGTTTATTTTAATATGTGTTTAGCTTGATCTAGGAGGTCGTTATTTGAAGTTATTTATTATTGTATTTATTGCAATTTTTTCCAGTATTGGTCTAATTTGTTTAATTGCACTGCTTAGAAATTTAAAAAAATCTTCGTTATCTGGCGAGCATGATCATTCATCTTCTTTAACCCATCATTACTCTGATTCCCATCATCATAGCTCTAGTTATTCAAATGATTGTTCATCATCTTCAGATTCGGGAGGATGTAATGGTGGCGGTGGAGGAGATTAAAAAAGCCCTTTTGTTCAAAGGGCTTTTGATTAATTTAAGGTAAGTCGAACCAAATAAATTGACTATCTTCGTTTGCCTGAATCGTCGCTTTATCCTCAAATACGAAAGCATCACCTGCTTTAACTTCTTGATCACCGATACGAATTACACCTGAAATAACGTGGATATAATTCACTTTTTTAACTGGCTCAACAGTTAACTCATGTCCTTTTTCCAATACAGCAGACTTGATCTCTGCATTTTGGCGAATATGCATCGGTGCATTTGCATCGGGACCAGCAATTAAATGCCATTTATTTGGATCTTTACGTGGGTCAAGATTAATTTGCTGGTAATTGGGCTCTGCATCTCTTACATCTGGAATAATCCAGATCTGTAATAAATGTACAGGCGTATCAGTGTTGTTGATTTCACTGTGGGCAACACCTGTGCCAGCACTCATGAGTTGCCATTCACCTGCTTTAATTTGGCCTTCATTTCCCATCGTGTCACGGTGTGAAATTGCGCCATCTAACACACAGGTTAAGATTTCCATGTTGTCATGGGAGTGCGTACCGAAACCATTATGCGCATCGATCTTGTCGTCATTAATAACTCGTAGAGCACTTACACCCATATATTTAGGGTTATACCAGCTACCAAATGAAAAGCTATGATAAGACTCTAACCAACCAGCTTTTACATGTCCTCGATCTTCACCACGATGTACGTAAGCATTCATGATCTAATCTCCCAAATTTTTATTTATCTATTAAGAAATATATTAATGTTCTATTTGGGTCAAAAAAATAGGTTAACTGCAACATGTCGTTGCATAATTGATATGACGATAAGTTTTTTATTTATCCATGCATTTTTAATCATAAAAAAACCTGCCATGAAGGCAGGTTTTTAATGAAACTATTTGATTATTCAAGGAACTTAACAGTTACGCCAGAGCGTACTTTGCTTCCTAAATCGTTTGCATCCCAGTTAGTCAAACGGATACAACCGTGTGATGCTGTTTTAGAAATTAAAGATGGATTTGGTGTTCCGTGAATACCAAAAGATTTTTTACTTAAACCAATCCAGATATTACCAACAGGGGCATTTGGGCCAGGTGGTAAAGAAAGAGGTTTTAAGTTTTTACCTTGTACGAAGTTCGAAGGTGAATAGCTGTACCAAGGGTTACGAGCCACACCAACTACCTTGTAAGTACCGGCCGGAGAAGGCGTATCAGTACTGCCAATTGTTGCAGGAAATGAGGCAATCATTTGGTTCCGGCTATTGAAGAGATACAATTGTTTTGCGCCTTTATGGGCAATAATCAAATGAATATCTTCTGGTAAATCATTGCGCACGTTTGGAACAATGATTTTTTCACCCGCTTTTTTGAATGTCGCTGTTGGGTTTAATTTCTTTAAGAAACCTTCATCAATATGAAACTTCTCGCCCAACATTTCGGTCACACGAGTGTAGTACAAACCTTTCATTTTGGCTTGTAATGCGTAGTCAGAAGGGATCGACTCAGCATATGGACCTTTTAAGTCAGCATCAGAAATCGTGTATTCAATAAATGCTGGCTTGTTTTGTTTAGCAACCAATGCATCCCAAGTTTCTTTAGTAAGCTCACCAGTAGGTGATAAACCATTCATTTGTTGGAATGAAGAAATTGCTTTTAAGGTGTTTTTACCGCTCATGCCGTCAATTGCACCTGGTGATGCATGGGCATTATTAAGCATCACGTGTGCACGTGCATAAACTGGAAGTTGACCTTTACCAATATTTTCAGACCATTCTGCCGAATTTAAGCCATCTAATGTCCATGAAGCAGCTGACACTGGTGCAGCCTTAGACGCCGTTGTGCTTTTAGCTACTGCTGGTGTAGATGCAGCAATACCAGACTCAGCATTTGGGTCTTCTGTTTTCTGCAAATTTTGTAATGTTGTTGACGCTCGATTTAAATCATTTTGTTCTTGAGCAGTAATTTGTGTTGGAGCTTGAGCTTGTACAGTTGAAGCTGCATCTACTGCTAGAGGATCAATCGGATCTTCTACAGGAGCTGATACCTTTTTAGGGTTCAGGGGTTGCTCAGTTGTTGAAGCAGCAAAAGCAACATTAGCAATAATACAACTTAAACTCATAGCGAGTAATGAGCGAACAAACATGTAATTCAACCTTAAGAATTTTCATATAAGCAATAGGGGATTGATCTAATCTCAAAGTGCATAAAACTACCAATAACTCATTTCTATGAGCCCAAGATTGGCAATTTAGTGATTAAAAGAATATCAATGACCCCAATGTAACATGTTGCAAGTATTGCAGAAAACCCCACAGCTTGCAGTAGAGTTTTGTGTAAATATGCATTTTTTAGTAGATTGACGAGTTTTTTGTGTGAAATTGAAATTATAAAAATGTCTCTGTTTTTGATATGATGCTGCCACATAAAGAAGATAGAGATTGGTAATGACGACTTTGAAAAATGATCGTTTCCTCCGTGCTTTGTTACGCGAACCTGTAGATACCACTCCGGTATGGATGATGCGTCAAGCAGGGCGTTATTTGCCTGAATATCGTGAAACACGTTCAAAAGCAGGTGACTTTCTATCCTTATGTAAAAACACAGATTTTGCCTGTGAAGTCACTTTACAACCTTTGCGTCGCTATGATTTAGATGCAGCAATTTTATTCTCAGATATTTTAACAATTCCAGATGCACTGGGTTTGGGTCTTTATTTTGAAACAGGTGAAGGACCAAAGTTCCATAAAACAGTACGTACTGAACAAGACGTGGCGAATTTACCTAAGTTAAATGCAAAATCAGATCTTGATTATGTCATGAATGCGGTAAGCACCATTCGCTCAGCTTTAGGTGGTCAAGTTCCACTGATTGGTTTTTCTGGTAGCCCTTGGACGCTTGCAACTTATATGGTTGAAGGTGGTTCAAGTAAAGAATTCCGTTTTACCAAGCAGATGATGTATGCCCAACCAGAAGTTTTGCATGCTTTGCTTGATCATTTAGCAGACTCTGTAATTGACTATTTAAATGCTCAAATCGATGCAGGTGCTCAAGCGATCCAGATCTTTGATAGCTGGGGCGGGGCATTGGCACATCGTGAATATATCGAATTCTCTTTAAACTACATGAATAAAATCATTGCTGGTTTGCAACGTGAAAAAGATGGTCGACGTATTCCTATCATTGTGTTCACTAAAGGTGGTGGTCAATGGTTAGAGCCAATGATTAGCACAAGCGCAGATGCATTAGGTTTAGATTGGACTACGCGATTAGATACAGCTCGAACTACGGTGGCTGGACGTGTAGCGCTACAAGGAAATCTTGATCCGGCTGTTTTATATGGTTCGGCTGCTTCAATTAAAAAAGCAGTAAAAGCCATGTTGGATGATGCCTACGCAAATGGTGAAAAGACCGGTTACATTGCTAACTTAGGCCATGGGATTACTCAGTGGGTAGACCCTGCACAACCAAAAATCTTTGTAGATACAGTGCATGAGTATAGTGCTAAATATCTAGGATAGTTTTTGTGCAATATCTAACTTTACCGCTTCAATTTATAGGCAAGGCTGTTTCGGCAGCCTTGTTTGGTATTTTGCTTTTAATTGCTTTTGCTTTAACAGCACCGATGGGAAGCCATGAATATATGGGGTTCTATCGTTATGATTATTTACTCATATATGCTGTGCTGATCCAGATCTGTCTATTGTATTTAAAACTTGAATCATGGGCAGAAGCCAAAGTGATTGCTTTATTTCACGTCATGGCTATGGTCATGGAAATATTCCTAACGCATCCTGCAATTGCTTCATGGCAATATCCGCAGCCAGCCGTATTTAAAATTTTAACAGTGCCGTTATTTGCAGGTTTCATGTATTCGGCTGTAGGTAGCTTCTTCGCACGTTCAATACGACTGTTTCAAGTGTCTTTTGAAAAGCTTCCAAATTTTGGAACTATGCTATTACTGGCATTTTTCTCATATATAAATTTTATGAGTAAATTTTTTGTTCCCGATATTCGCTATATTTTATTCGCGATTAGTATTTTTATTTTCTGGAAAACAAAACTTTATTTTCAAATAAATGAACATAAATTTAAAATCCCAATGTTACCGATATTATTAACGCTCGCTTTTATCATCTGGATTGCTGAAAATATAAGTACATTTTATAAAATTTGGCTATATCCAAGTCAGGTCGATGCTTGGCATATGGTGGGGTGGGGCAAGCTTGGGTCGTGGTATTTATTATTACTTTTAAGCTTAGTATTGGTTCTTAAAATATTAGGTAATCGAGATAATCAAGGTAATTGGAATTTAAGGTAAATTTTTCTTTAGCACTTTTCATCATATTGTTTATTTTTTAATTGCTAAATCGTAGCCTTCTCGCTATCTTTAATATCGTGTAATAAAAATTACACATAACAATACAAGACATAAGAAACAATCAATAATGATTTTTGGAGATATACATCTATGTTAAAAAAAATAGCTTTAGCTGCATTGTTAGCAGCTGGTTCAAGTGTTGCAATGGCTGACAACGATGTGGGTTGTGGTGCGGGTACACAAGTATGGGCTGGCAAAAAAGGAGTAGCGCCTAAAATTCTTGCAGCAACAACAAACGGTATTTTTACTAACCAATTATTAGGGATCACTTTCGGTACTTTAGGTTGCCGTCAAGGCGGAACAGTGACAGCGCAAGTTGTAACATTCACAAATGAAAATGCAGAAGCTTTAGCACGTGATATGGCAGTAGGCCAAGGTGAAAGCCTGAACGTACTTGCTGAGTTAATGCAAATTAAACCTCAAGATAAAGACCGTTTCTTTAAAGTTTCAAAAGCAAACTTTGGTGAAATCTATTCAGCAAATAATCAAAATACCCTTCAAGTATTAGCATCATTACAAACTGTAATGGCTAAAGACGACGTTTTAAAAGCTTACGTATAAGTTTGAAATTGAAAACCCTGTCATATGGCAGGGTTTTTTCTTATATTTAATGATAAAAATTGATGAACTTAATGAAGTCAGTTGTTTTAGTTTTTGCCTCTTTGGCAGTTAATATTGCGTATTCAGCAGAAATAAATCCATCTATTCAAAAATATTGGTCCATTGCAGAACAACAAAATCTAGATCAAGACATTACATGGCAAAGGCTTATGTATGCCAATAAAAATCAGAAAAGTGATGTCACTTATTCTGGTTATTTCATGTCAGAAAATGGGAAAAATAATTTAAAAGAAGAACTGAAAGCTGACATCTCGGCATTATTTATACCTGCTCAAGATAATCAGTCGATTCGCTGTAAGTTTCCGGCTCGAAGCCAATGGCTCATACAAAAAGTAGGTATTCAAGAAAATGAATTGCCTCAAATAAAATGTTCAGAATTTGAAAACTGGATTGGCCAAATTAAGCCTTATAAAGCGACATTAATTTATGCGACAGATTTTATGGGTAATCCTAGCTCGATGTTTGGCCATACTTTATTGCGCTTAGACCCTAAAGATCAGCAGCAGTTAAATTTAGTTTCCTATGCTGTAAATTATGCAGCAACTGTGGCAGGGAACGACAACTGGTCATATGCATGGAAAGGTTTAACAGGGCAATATCCGGGTGAATATTCGCTGATGCCTTATTACCGAAAGGTAAAAGAGTACGGTGATTTCGAAAGTCGAGATTTATGGGAATATGAGCTGAAACTTTCTCCTGAAGAAACGCGGTTTTTAGTAAGCCATATTTGGGAAATGCAGCATGTAAGTTTCCCTTATTATTTCGTGAGTGATAACTGCGCCTATAGGTTATTAGGCTTGGTTGATTTAGTAAAACCTGAGTCTAACTTACAAGAAAAGTTTACTTATGCATCTATTCCGATGGAAACAATCAAATCGATGCAACAGCAAGGGCTCACCAAAGCTCCTGTATATCGGCCTGCTTTAGAAACTCAACTATTAGCCCAAGCTCATCAACATGGTGCCTCACTAGCGAAGGTTGCACATCAAATTACGATGATGCCAATTAAGCAGTCTTCTGAGCTTTTAAAATCCTTTAGTGAGCAAGATCAGGCCAAAATTCTAGAGATGGCCTATGATGATTTATATCTTCAATTTACCAGCCGTAAAATAGAAGAAAGCGTTGCTCAGCCACAGTTACGTCAGCTTTTAGCTTTAAGAAGCCAGATTGATTTAGACAAACAGCGTCAAGAACCTAAACGACCAGATAAAGAGCCAACTCAAGGCCATAATGCACGTAATATTTCAGTGAAAGCTGGTGAAGTCCAAGGTGATAAGTTTATCGAAATTGGTCATCGACAAGCCTATCACGACTTAATAGATCCTCAAGGAGGATACCGTGCGGGGACTCAATTACTATTTTTAAATGGTAATGTGCAGTGGCGAGATGATCATTTAAAACTAGAACGTCTTGATCTGTTAGAAGTAAATTCTTATAACCCAATACAGCCTTTTAAAACACCTATGAGTTGGGGATTTAACTTAGGCTGGCGTCAAGAAGCAATTCATAATGGAAACTTTAGTGAAGAAAAACAGTATGGTGTAGCGAATTTTAATGCTCAGGTTGGTTATAGTCTTGCAGATTATGAGCGCAAACATATTTGCTATGGGCAACTACAAACCTACGTACAAGCAGGTTCAAATCTAGATAAAGGTTGGCGCGTGGGAATGGGCCCAACTTTAGGATGTATGAATCAATGGTTTGATCGATTTAACTCTGTGGTGCAAATTGAATTGCCATATTGGGAAGACCAAAATCAGTGGAATTTAAGAGTAAATACCCAATGGCAATATGTGATTAACAGTAATAATGCCGTTCGATTAAACTGGGACTATGAACAACAAAATCATCAAGACTGGATGAAATCAAGTCTAGGATATATTTGGTTCTTTTAAATAATCTTACGAATTAGAAAAAAGAGAAATGAATGAGATCATTTCTCTTTTTTGTTTTAAGAAAAGACGATTATTTCTTTATTGCGTTTAGTACAGCATAAGCCGCTTTAATGCGTTCTTCATTTGGAATGCGTTTATTGGTTAACATGACTAAACCAATATTTTCTTTGGGAATAAATACAACATAAGTTCCAAATCCGTTAGTTGAACCTGTTTTATGGAACATCTTGATTGAAGGTTCTTTTGAAATAGCAGTCACTTTATTAGGTTTCATCACGATTTGTTCAGAATTACTGTCTAATAAAGTCTGTAAAGGTGCTGGATAAGAAAACTCTTCCCAACCTAATGCTTGATACATCGTACCTACTTGATAAAAACCTTTATGAGTCTCATTAATTGCACGTTGAATATCTGCTGGATATTTTTGTGGATTTAGATTGGCATCAATAAAGCTAAGCATGTCTGGTAATGTAGATTTAACCCCGTAGGCAGGCGCATCTAGTGGGCCTGGAGTCACACGAATCGGCTGATTTTCTTGGTTATAACCAAATGCATAGTTTTGCATTTGAGTTTTAGGCACATTCACATAACTCTGTTTTAAGTGAAGAGACGGAAAAATTGTCTTTTCTAAGACTTGGTCAAAAGGTTTATTCATAGACAAAGCCACAACTTTTCCAAATAATCCAATACTTGGGTTTGAATATTGTCTATATTCACCAATTTGGTTTTTAGGTTTCCAGTCTTTGAAAAAAGTTAAAACCTGCTGGTCTGTTTGCACTTCATCTGGAAACTGTAAGGCGAGGTTGCCACTCGTATAGGTCGCAAGTTGAAGTAGGTTTACTCGGTCAATCGGTGAATTTTTTAGCTCTTTCCAGTATTTTCCTGGGGTGTCTTCAAAAGAGATTTTTCCTTTAGTTTTGGCATATCCACCTGCTGTCGCAGTAAATAATTTACTGACTGAACCTAGCTCAAAAATGGTATTACTATTTACGGTTTTTTTATCTTGAACCGATTGTAGGCCATAATACATTTCGTACTTTTTATTATTCTGGATGACACCAACCGCCATTCCGGGAACATTATATTTTTCTAATAATGGTTTAAAGTTTTGATCAACAACTTTCTTGATATCTTGTTCTTTTGATGTGTTTGTATTGTCCGCATAAATTGAGGTATTAAAAATAAAAAGAGAAGGAAGAAGTAAATAGGAAATTTTTTGGAATCGCATGATTAACTCATCAAACATTTTAAAGTGAAGGGACGTACTTTTATAACAAAAATCACATGATTTAATTGTTATGTTTTATAGAATCCGTGAAGAGTTTAGATGAAAAAAAAGCCCAACTTAGTCGGGCTTTTAATTTGATTACTAAATAAAATTTAGTAACTTTCAGGTACGGCACTTAAGAACTCACGACGTGCTTCTTTGTCGGTTTTAAAGTCTCCGATAAATGAAACGGTACGTGTGGTTGACTCTTGTTTACCTACACCGCGCATCATCATACACATATGTGCTGAATCGATAACTACAGCTACACCGCGTGCTCCAGTTACTTCAGACACAGCTTCTGCAATTTGCTGAGTCAAATTTTCCTGAATTTGCAAACGACGTGCAAACATTTCGGTAATACGTGCAAATTTTGATAAGCCGAGAACTTTGCCTTCCGGTAGATAGGCAACATGAACACGGCCATAGAATGGAAGAAGATGATGTTCGCAAAGCGAATAAAATTCAATATTCTTCACCAATACCATTTCATGGTTATCTGATGGAAAAACAGCATTATTGGTGACTTCTTCTAAAGTTTTACTATAGCCAGAAGTTAAATATGAAAAAGCTTTAGCCGCACGCACAGGCGTATCTTTAAGGCCGGGACGATCAAGATCTTCACCGACGGCAGTCAGAATATTTGCGTACGATTGCTGCATTGACATAAGACGTATAAATTTACTCTACTAAACAAGCTCGGCATTGTATCAGAACATGATCTGATTTTCATAAATCCTCGCACTATATTTATTTGTGTTTTGCGCACGTTGAATAAAAGATGAATAACTTTCATGTTTTTTATCGTTAATAGTCAAGTGTTTGAACATGAAATGTGCATTTAATATTGTTAAGTTCTAAATGGTCGCCTAATGGCATCATATTTGCACAGATGCAGTGTTATAGAGCATAAGGATAAAACATGTCAGAACGTCCAATCACCTTTTTTTCCCGTGGTGGTCAGCAGCAAGTAGAAAATGTAGTACCCACAACGACGGTTTTACAATTTCTGCGAGAATATACCCAAACTGGTAAGACTAGGCAGACCGGTACAAAAGAGGGCTGTGCTGAGGGCGATTGTGGTGCATGTACAGTTGTGATTGGTGAGTTGGTCAATGACAGCTTGCAATTGCGGAGTGTGAATGCGTGTATTCAGTTTTTACCGACTTTAGATGGTAAAGCCCTATTTACAGTAGAAGATTTGCATACGTTATTGCCTACACAGGATGGGACACTTCATCCGGTACAACAGGCGATGGTCGATTTGCATGGTTCACAATGCGGTTTTTGTACACCTGGTTTTATCATGTCGTTATGGTCAATGTATGAAAATGAACAACATTCTCCAAGCAAAGATCAAGTCAGTGATTATCTTTCTGGAAACTTGTGTCGCTGTACAGGCTATCGCCCTATTTTAGATGCGGCACAAAAAGCTTATGACTATCCTCGTGTTGTATTAGAACGCCAAAAGGTACTTGATGTATTAAAAGCGATCAAAGCATTACCTGCATTGCATTTGAATGATCATGGTCAGCAATTTTTTGCACCAAAGACTTTGCAGGATTTTGCCGTTTTACGTTTGCAGTTGCCGCAAGCGCGTATTGTTGCTGGCAGTACAGATGTCGGTTTATGGGTAACAAAACAGGGCCGTGATTTAGGCGATATGCTTTATATCGGTCAGGTTGAAGAACTGAAAAAGATTGTAGTTACCGACCATGCTTTAACGATTGGGGCAAATGTAAGTTTGAGTGATGCACTCATAAAAATTTCAGATTTTTATCCTGACTTTCAAGAATTACAGCGCCGTTTTGCTTCTATGCCTATTAAAAATGCGGGAACGCTAGGTGGAAATATTGCCAATGGTTCGCCTATTGGTGACTCAATGCCTGCATTAATTACGCTAGGTACACGATTGATTTTGCGTGTAGGTGAACAGACGCGTGAAGTCGCATTGGAAGACTTTTATCTAGATTATCAAAAAACAGCCTTACAGCTTGGTGAGTTTGTTGAAGCGATTGTTATTCCGCTTTGTGAAGAGCAGAAGCATGTTAAATTTGCCAGTTATAAAATTGCCAAACGTTTTGAGCAAGATATTTCTGCGGTATGTGCGGCTATTTCATGCGAGTTAGATACTCATTGTGTTGCTCACAATGTGAGAATTGCTTTTGGTGGCATGGCTGCTATTCCCAAACGTGCAAAATGTGCAGAAACCATATTGGAAGGTCAGCCATTGACAGCAGAGTTGATAGCTAAGGCGCAAGAGGCATTATCACAAGACTATCAGCCTTTAGATGATGGACGTGCTAGCTCGGCATATCGTTTACAAGTCGCGAAAAACTGTTTACAGCGTTTTTATGTAGAAAAAATCCTGTCTCAAACAATCACTCGAGTAAATGATTTGATTGCTCTGGTGGAGATCTAACATGAATCAAAACATTGACTTAAGTGTTTCTAAAAAATCCGCTAAAGCAGGCGACTCCATTCCACACGAAAGTGCACATTTACATGTGACTGGGCAGGCCACCTATATTGATGATTTACCCGAACTTGAAAATACCATGCATCTGGCGGTTGGGTTTTCGAGTTGTGCCAAAGGTAAAATCAGTAAGTTTGATTTGGATGCAGTACGTCAGGCCGATGGGGTTTATGCAGTTTTTTCAGCACAAGATATTGATGTTGAAAATAATTGGGGACCAATTGTTAAAGATGACCCGATTTTTGCTGAGGAGCAGGTCGAATTTTATGGACAAGCCTTATTTGTGGTTGTTGCTGAGAGTTATCAGCAAGCTCGTAAGGCAGTTCGCTTGGCAAATATTGAATATGTGCCCGGAACTCCAATTTTAACGATTCAAGATGCGATTGAAAAAGAATCGTGGGTGTTACCGCCTGTTGAATTTAGCCATGGTGAAGTTGAACAGGCATTTCAAAATGCTGCACATCAACTTTCAGGTACTATTGAGCTAGGTGGTCAAGAGCATTTCTATCTTGAAGGACAGATTTCCTATGCGATTCCCCAAGAAAATCAGAGCTTAAAAGTCTATTGCTCGACACAACATCCAACAGAAATGCAGTTACTGATTTGTCATGCACTAGGCATGAATATGCATCAGGTGAGTGTGGAAAGTCGCCGTATGGGTGGTGGTTTTGGTGGTAAAGAGTCGCAGTCGGCACAATGGGCATGCATTGCATCTTTGGCAGCACAAAAAACAGGCCGTCCATGTAAGTTACGTTTAGACCGTGATGATGATATGAGCGCCACAGGCAAGCGTCACGGTTTTGCTTATGAGTGGTCTGTAGCCTTTGATGACAGTGGTGTTCTGCAAGGCTTAAAGGTGCAACTGGCTTCAAACTGTGGTTTTTCGGCAGATCTTTCTGGGCCAGTAAATGAACGCGCTATTTGTCATATTGGCAATGCCTATTATTTAAATGCGGTTCAGTTGCGTAACTTACGCTGTAAAACCAATACTGTTTCCAATACCGCATATCGTGGTTTTGGTGGACCACAAGGCATGTTTGTCATTGAAAATATTATTGATGATATTGCTCGTTATTTACGTTGTGATCCGGTTGAAATTCGTCAACGTAATTTCTTTGCTGAACAGCCCGGTGCTGGACGTGATCGTATGCATTATGGGGCAGAAGTCCGTGATAATGTTGCTCCTCGACTGGTGGCCGAATTGTTGCAAAGTAGTGATTATGCGAAACGTAAACAGACCATTCATACCTTTAATCAGAACAATGACATCATTAAGCGTGGTATTGCATTAACACCATTAATGTTCGGTATTTCGTTTAATGCCGTGCATTACAATCAAGCTGGTGCATTGGTCTATGTGTATATGGATGGTACTGTCTCTATTACGCATGGCGGTACAGAAATGGGACAGGGGCTATATACCAAAGTACGGCAGGTTGCTGCGCATGAGTTGGGTTTACCAATTGATAGTGTTCGTTTAATTGCAACTGATACTTCTCGTGTGCCAAATACTTCGGCAACCGCAGCATCAAGTGGAGCGGATCTGAACGGTAAAGCTGTGCAAAATGCCTGTATTAAAATTCGTGAGCGTCTGGCAAAACTTGCAGGAGAAATAAGTCAAAGTGATGCTGAGCAAATCCAGTTTGAAGATAGTATGGTTTCAACAGCGAATGGTCATTCATGGGCATTTCCTGATTTGGTTCAACGGGCATATATGGCGCGTGTACAACTATGGGACAGCGGTTTTTATAAAACGCCAGAAATTCACTATGATCAGGTCAACCATTTAGGGCGTCCATTTTTCTATTATGCCTATGGTGCAGCAGTCAGTGAGGTTGCAATAGATACCTTAACAGGGGAAATGAAAGTATTACGTACTGACATTTTGCATGACGTCGGGCGATCGATTAACCCTGCAATTGATATTGGGCAAATTGAAGGTGGCTTTGTTCAAGGAATGGGGTGGCTAACCACAGAAGAGTTGTATTGGCAGCCACAAGGCCCACATGTAGGACGTTTGTTTACGCATGCACCTTCAACTTACAAAATCCCGACCAGTTTTGATATTCCTCATATTTTTAACGTCAAACTGTTTAATAACCAAAATCAGGCAGACACTATTTATCGCTCCAAAGCGGTAGGTGAACCTCCATTTATGTTGGCATTGTCAGTTTTTTCTGCAATTCGTCAGGCAGTACAGGCGGCTATTCCAGAAAATGCACCACTCGTACTCAATGCTCCGGCAACTGCCGAAGAAATTTTACGTGCAATTGCTATTGGGCGTGGTCAAGCTTTGGCTGACCGCCCACAAGCATAAAATGTAGAAGATTATGCAACATTTACAATGGTGGACTGATTTTGTAGCGTGGCAAGCCGATGCTATGCCTATGGTGTTGGTTACTGTGGTACGCGCGGATGGTTCCACACCACGAGATGTTGGTGCAACAATGTTATTGCGGTTTAATTTGCAACAACAATGGCAGCAGTCAGATACGATCGGTGGAGGGCATCTAGAGTTTCAGGCTATTGATATTGCGAAAGCAATCTTAAGAGAAACGGAAACTTGTTTTAGACGTATTGAGCGTTTTAACCTTAGTGCTCGGTTGGGGCAGTGTTGTGGCGGAGTAATGTGGTTGTTGTTTGAAAAAATATCACCCGCTGTAATTGCCTCAGATTTATCACATTGTTTGCAAGCATGGCGAGCTGGACAGCGTATATTGCGTACAGTCTCATATCAACATGCATCCATTTGGCAGATTCGGGTCGTAGAACAGCAACCACGTTTCGAGTTTCAGCCTGCCAGCAGTGATCAATGGCAATTTGACCAGCAGATTCAACCTTATGCCATGCAAGTGCTAATTTGTGGCGCGGGGCATGTGGGTGAAGCAATTGTCCGTTGTTTATTGCCTATTGGTGTTAGTGTGAAATGGATTGATCCGCGTGATGATATTTTCCCATCCGACTTACTAGAACAGGTGCAATGTATAACGACAGATACGCCAGAAGCCGAGATTGAACATTTTAATCGTTCAGGTGCAATTTTAATTTTAACTCATGATCATCAACTAGATATGCAACTATGTTTTGCAGCTTTGAAACCTGTGCCAGAACCATTTGCTTATGTTGGGATGATTGGTTCAAAAAGTAAAAGGGCTATTTTTGAGAAACGTATGCTGACGCGCGGTTATACACCCGAAGCATTACAACGTTTGGTTTGCCCTATAGGGATAGAAGGGATTTCATCGAAACAACCTGCAACGATTGCCGTTGCAGTGGTTGCTCAATTATTGCAGGTGTTTAATGTGAAGAAATGATCTTTTGGGATCATTTCTTTTGTTCGAACTTTGGATTTTTTTCTGCACGTTTAAGCAATACGAGAACGGCACCTGTGCCGCCTTGATTTTCAGGTGCACTTACAAAAGCTAAAACATCGCGGTGCTGACGTAGCCATCCGTTGACATAGGTTTTTAAAACAGCTTCAGGGCCTTTACCATGTACAATCTTGACAACATTTTGATTTTCATCTTTTGCCATCTGGATAACTTGTAAAACTGCGTCACGTGCTTGCTCAATCGTACATCCGTGTAAATCTACAGCTTCAAACCAACGCATTCTTCCAGCTTTTAAGTCTTCGAAAACTTTATGCTGAAGTGTAGCAATGCGATAGCTTAGTGTTGCTTGACTTGCTACAGGGTTTAGAGCGGCTTGAGTGTCTGATAACTCGGCATGTTCAGTTTCACGACCACCTTCGGCAGCTGCACGTTTAGCGAGTGTTTGAGCATCAATTTTTTTTGTGCGAGGCGTTCTTACATCAGCAATATTACTATTGTTGATGGGCTTAACACCTGCTAGAGCACTTTGAAACAGGTTTGCATCTTCCAATTCTTCAGACTCAGCCTGAGGTTTTGGGGCCTCAGACTGACTTGCGATTTTGCTTGAATGAGGATTGGAGATTTGCTTTTTAAATTGCTTCAGTAACTTTTGTTGCTCTTTAGAAAGCGATGAATCTTTATTACTCATATATCTTCTATTAAACCGTTTGGGGTTGTCCAAAAAGGGCGGTAAAGGCTTGATCTGGTCTTGGTTGTTTCATAAAACTTTCGCCAACCAAGAAGGTGTGAATATCATTTTCTTGCATCATACGAACATCATCTGGAGTGGCAATACCACTTTCAGTCACAAGTAAACGTGATGATGGAAGCAAGTTTTTCAAACGAATTGAGGTATTTAAATCTACATCAAAAGTTTTTAAATTACGGTTATTCACACCTAATACACATTGCTCAGACAACTTTAAAGCACGTTCCAGTTCTTCTTCATCGTGAACTTCAACCAATACATCAAGCTGATGTTCAAATGCAGTCTTAGACATTTCTTCAAGTTGTTGATCTGACAAAGATGCAACAATCAATAAAATACAGTCAGCATGTAATGCACGTGCTTCAACTACATTATATGGATCAATCAGAAAGTCTTTACGTAAAGCAGGTAAAGCACAGTGGCTTCGTGCAATGGCAATATTTTCATCCGCACCCTGAAAAAAATCAACATCAGTTAAAACGGATAAACATGCTGCTCCAGCTTGTTCGTACTGCTCGGCAATTTCAGCAGGATTAAAATCTGCACGAATAATGCCTTTTGATGGAGAAGCTTTTTTAATTTCAGCAATCACGGCAGGGCGTTTGTGTTGTAAAGCTTTTGCAAAGCCTCGTACCGGAGTTGCAGCTTTCGCTAGTTCTTCAACATCTTGCAAATTACGTTGTTTTAAACGTGCAGCAAGTTCCTCATGTTTACGGTCAACAATTTTACCTAAAATGGTATTTTGAATATTAATCATGAGAAATCCTTAATCTGCCTGAGATTGTTTTAATGCTTTGGTAAATTCAGCCAAAACACTCATTTTTTCTAAAGCTTGCCCGCCATAGATAATATCTTGAGCGAATGAAACAGCTTGAGCATAGGTTTTGGTAATGCCTGAGACATAAATTCCTGCACCAGCATTAAGAGCAATCATATTTGCTGCTTTTTCGCCAATGTCAGATTTATTTTTACCTAATGCATCTTTAATCAGCTTTAAGCTTGCTGCGGCATCAGCTACCACTAAACCATTTAAGGTTTGTGATTCAATCCCGACATCTTCCGGATTAAGCGTCCATTCGGTAATTTCGCCGTCTTTAAGCTCTGCAACAGTAGTAGGAGCAGCAAGGCTAATTTCATCAAGTCCATCTCTTGAATGAACAACCATGACATGCTCAGCACCAAGTTGCTTCATAACCTCGGCAATCGGACGGCAAAGTTCATCTGAAAATACACCAATTACAAAGCGTTTTACGCCGGCCGGATTCGTAAGCGGGCCAAGTAAATTGAAAATGCTGCGAACACCAAGCTCACGACGTGGGCCAACAGCATATTTCATTGCTTTGTGATGATTTGGAGCAAATAAAAAGCCTACACCCATCTCACGAATGCAGCGCTCAGTTTGTTCCATATCTAAATCAAGGTTAATACCTGCTTGTTCAAGTAGGTCAGATGAACCTGATTTACTTGAAACACCGCGGTTACCATGCTTTGCAATGGTTGCACCAGCTGCTGCAATCACAAAGCTTGAAGCCGTAGAGACGTTAAATAAGTTCTGCCCATCACCGCCAGTACCGACAATATCAACTAAATATTTGATATCACTGACATCAATTTTAATAGCGAATTCACGCATAACACGTGCGGCAGCAGTAATTTCGTCAATACTTTCACCTTTCATGCGAAGGCCCATCATCAAAGCACCAATTTGTGCTTCGGTTGCCTCACCTTGCATGATGCTGCGCATAATGTCTTCCATTTGCGGCTGAGTCAGGTGAATATTTTTTGTAATATGGTTAAGTGCTTGTTGAATGTTCATAAATATCACTTATGCATAAATATCTAAAAAGTTTTTAAAGATTTGATGACCATGTTGGCTCAAGATTGATTCTGGATGGAACTGCACACCTTCAACAGGCAATGTCTTATGTTTAACACCCATAATTTCTTCCATTGAGCCATCTGCTTCATTGGTCCAGCACGTTACTTCAAGGCAATCAGGCAGCGTTTGCTGATCAATGACCAATGAGTGATAACGAGTTGCCGAGAATGGGCTAGGGAGATTACTGAAAATACCTTTATTGCTATGGTACATATCAGATAAACGTCCGTGCATAACCGTTTTGGCTCTTACAATGTTTCCGCCAAAAGCTTGCCCAATACTTTGATGCCCTAAACACACGCCAAGCAAAGGAATTTTTCCGGCAAAGTGGTTAATTGCTGGAATAGAAATACCTGCTTCGCTTGGAGAGCAAGGGCCAGGACCAATAACCAGATATTTAGGTTGCCATCGTTCAATATCCTCTAATGTGACTTGATCATTGCGAACAACTTTTACTTCCTGATCCAACTCGCCAAAGTACTGGACGATGTTGTAGGTAAAAGAGTCGTAATTGTCGATCATTAGAAGCATGATGAACTTAACCTCATAATAATTAATATATATTTAATAAGTGACTAGAGTAGTTACTCACATTAATACTCACTTTTAGAAAGAACTTCTTGATTAAAAAATAAAAAAGCCGCTTTCTAAGCGGCTAATATAACAAAAAATGAAGTGACCAGTTTAACTATTTCATTCGTTAGAAATTTACTGAAACCAATCAGCTTTGATGCACTTTAGTCTGTTTGAAAATAGAGATAACTACAACTAAGGCAGAATAAGATTTTCATTAGAACTAAAAAGTATTCTGCCTTAGTTAAAAAAGCAGATTAAATCGCACGAGTGTTGTAAATCAGCCAGTCTAAAACCTCTCCTGACAAATGTTCAGCTAGTCTTTCTTGAACCATTTGGTGATAGGTATTTAGCCAGTCTTTCTCTTCATGGTTAAGCATATCAACAACGATACAATCTAAATGAATTGGACAAAGCGTAAGTGTTTCAAACTCCAAGAACTCACCATAGGTTTTTTCAAACCCAGAGTGAATACGGTTTGCGACCAGATTCTCAATACGAATACCATATTTACCTTCATGATAAAGTCCTGGCTCATTGGAAAGAATCATTCCCTCACGCAATTTGCTATAGGCATGAACTGGCGCGTAATAAGAAAGTACTTGCGGTCCTTCATGAACGTTAAGCGCAAAGCCTACACCGTGACCTGTTCCGTGTCGATAATCTAAACCATGTTGCCATAAGGTATGGCGACAAATTGAATCGAGTAGCGGTGCAGCTAAACCTTCTGGATAAATCGTTTTGGCCAAAGCAATATGACACTTTAAAACCAAGGTATAGTCACGTTTTTGTGTTTGCGTTGGCGTGCCTACAGGAACTACACGAGTAATATCCGTTGTTCCATTTACATATTGCCCACCTGAGTCAATCAGCAATAACCCATCACCTTCAATAAATGAATAGTACTCCTCAGTCGCACGGTAGTGGGGTAGAGCACCATTAGCATTAAAGCCGGCAATAGTAGAAAAACTTGGTCCTATAAATCCATCTTGCTGAGCACGGAAAGCTGTAATTTTTTCATCAATTGTTAGTTCTGAAATGTTTTCACGATGATGAAGTGCTTTTTCTAGCCAATGGAAAAAGTGGCAAAGGGCAACGCCATCTTTAACCATTGCATGTCGAATATGAGCTATTTCATTTTCATGCTTACGTGATTTAAATAGCGTACTCGGGTTGATGTCGTATACAACCTGAATATCTTTTGCGATGTTTTGTTCATGAAAAATCGATACTTTGGCTGGATCTAAAAGTATAGAGGCATCAGAAATATTCGCTAAAAATGTTGCCGTATCTTCATAGTTGCGAATCTCAATACCATCAGCTTTAAAAGCTTGTTGAATGGCTATATCAACTTTGTCCGCATCAATGAAAAGAACAGCTTGTTTTTCACTAATATATAAATGAGACAGGAATACAGGGTTATATTCTACATCTTGTCCACGTGCATTTAAGATCCATGCAATATCATCTAGAGATGAAATGAAGTGACCCTTAATATTCTTGCTGTGTAAAGTCTCACGAATAGCCTGAATTTTTTCTTTATGAGAGAGGGCGTTTAAACCTTCAGGCATTAAATGAATTTTATTTGATGGAAGCTCATGGCGATCAGACCAGATGGCTCCAATTAAATCTTGTTGAGTTTCGAGTTTATAGTTGTTAAGTCTTGCGGTATGTTCGAGTGCCTTGAATTGTTGAATGGATAGAGTATGTCCATTTACTGCAATGACGGATTCTGCTGTTAAGTTTTGTGCAATCCAAGCTAGATGTGTTGATGATTCATCACTGGTCAATTTTTGAAGTTCAAATCCAGTTCCCACAAGCTGTTGCTCGGCTTGTACCCAATAACGTCCATCTGCCCAAAGTCCCGCAAAATTTTGAGTGACTACGAGTGTTCCAACAGAGCCACTAAAACCGCTAAGCCATTGCCTTGCTTTCCAGTAATCCGGTAAATATTCTGACATATGCGGATCGGCACTCATGACGACTAACGCATCAACATGCTGGTTAAGCATGACTTCACGAAGTTTCTCTAGCTTTTCTGGAACAGTTAAAACGCTCATATAGTTTCCAAGTCAGGTTGAACTTTACTAGTACTTTTGCTCATTAATCTATAAATAGGTTTCTTTAATAAAAATAACACGACTGCACCAATTACTAACGCAAGTACACAGCGCATGAAAAGAGTAGGTAAGTGATTAATGCCATCTGCCGATACATGTCCTCCAATCAACCCTGCTATCAGATTACCTAAAGCTGAACCAGTAAACCACAGACCCATAATTTGACTGCGGATGACATCAGGTGCAAGTTTAGTCATGGTTGATAAGCCAATCGGGCTTAGGCAAAGTTCACCTATGGTAAGAAAAAATAAAGTACCGACTAACCAAAATGGTGAAACTGCCCCGCCATTAATAGCAAAATGACTGGCAAGAGACATGAGCAAAAAGCCGCCTGCTGCGAATAACAATGCAATAATAAATTTGCTGATATAGCTTGGGTCTTTATTTGCCTTACCTAGCTTCGCCCATAGCCAAGCTGCAACTGGAGCAAAAACAATAATAAATAGGGCATTGATTGATTCAAACCATACAGTTGGGATCTCAAATCCGAAAACAATACGGTCCGTATAATCTTGTGCAAATAAAGTAAAAGTTGTGGGCTTTTGCTCAAAGGCAGACCAAAATAGCGCAGATGCTGCTAATAAAACAAAGCAAATAATAATTTTAAATTTGTCATGCTGCTCTAAATTCAGGAAAAGTAGTAAATATGCAAAGTAAGCAATAATACCAACGCCGATTCCTACGGTTAAGTAGGTTGCTACTGCGACTGGATTGATATGAATAACACCAAAAAAGGTAAGAGCAATAAGGACTGCGACACTTAATAAAAATGAGAAAGCAATTTTTGGCGCATTTTTATTTTCAACAATTGGTTTATTCCAATTGTCATTTTCTTGACGCAACTCATTAAAAGCTTGTAGCTGTGGAATAGCGAATACACGAAAAATAAGTAATGCAACTAACATCCCAAGGCCACCTATACCAAAACCTAAGTGCCAGTTATGATCCCGTGCTAATAAGCCTGTAAGAAGAGGAGCAATAAAAGAACCTATATTAATTCCCATATAAAAAATCGAGAAGCCGGCATCACGTCTATTATCTTGGGCTTTATATAATGTTCCGACAATCACTGAAATACAGGTTTTAAACAATCCAGAACCAATAACAATAAGAACTAAACCGAAATAAAAAAAGAATTGATCAAATATAGGAGTAAGCGCAATTGATAAATGACCTAATGCAATAATGATGGAGCCATACCAGACAGATCTTGCTTGGCCTAACCAGTTATCGGCAATCCAACCGCCTAAAACGGTCATTAAATACATAGAGCCGGCAAATAACCCTACAATTGCAGCTGCGGTAGGACGATCAAGCCCTAAACCACCATCATTGACCATCGCAACCATGTAAAGAACCAATAAGGGACGAATTCCATAGTAAGAAAACCGTTCCCACAGTTCAGTAAAAAATAAAGTTTTTAAGGGTTTTGGATGGCCGAAAAAAGCTGTGTCGCATTGTTCGAGTTCATGCTTCATTTCAAATCCTTTGAACATATTTGTAGTTAAGTAAACCAAACTTTTAGTTTGTTTAATTATAAAAAAAAGTTATGTTTTATTTTTTAGTTTTTTTTAAATTGAAAAGCAAGTTGGTCATGTATAAAAAAGGTATATAACAAATGGTAAAAAATGGAAAAGTGAAAAACTATATTGTGAAAAGCTAAGCTATCAGATTATTACGCACCAAAGCTGATCAAAACTTGCGTCACGGTAGAGAACTCCATAAGGAAAATAAAAATTAAGTTGTTTTTAACAAGCCTTAAAATAGAGTTGCTGTAAAAAAGAAAAATAATTTCAGAAAACCTCAGTATTTTAATGAGTGAGGTATAACGCAAAAGAGGACTATTTAAATTTTTTTGAAAATTACTTTTCAAGGCAATATTTACATTAAAGCCTTTTTTGCAAAGGCATGAGTAGATGTAGAGCTCTCATCGAAAGGTTAGAATTTCATAAGTCATCATTTATTATTTTTTATTCATTGTAATAAGAATGCCAGCTTTCTATATAAGAAAGTATTATGATCATGAATTACTGTTAGATATTGATGCGATAATTCATATTAGCGCAACAATTTTGCACTAAATTAGGGCGATTGCGAGCTATTCTTGTATGCCATAATTTGAAAATGTCTGAATATGGTGCATTTAACTATGCAAACAGTATAATGGGTTCAAGACAAGGGACCTAAATCATCGATAGTTATAAGCAATTCAATGTTTTAGGTAAGTCTGATAAAGTTGGTATGAGATTTGCTTAATATATACCAGCAATTAACACGCACTTAACAAGTGCAACAAAATTTCATTGGAGCAAAATGAGCATGGCGAACAAGGTCCTTCAACTCATACAAGAAAGTGGCGCAAAATGGGTCGATTTTCGCTTTACTGATACTAAGGGTAAAGAACAGCACGTAACTTACCCAGCTGATTCTATTGATGAAGATACTTTTGAAGACGGTAAAATGTTTGATGGTTCTTCAATCGCTGGTTGGAAAGGCATTGAAGCATCTGACATGATTTTACGTCCAGATGCAGAAACTGGTTTTGTTGACCCGTTCTTTGCTGAACCAACTGTAGTTGTGACTTGTGACGTTATTGAACCTTCAACTGGTCAAGGTTATGAGCGTGACCCACGTTCGATTGCTCGCCGTGCAGAAGAATACTTAAAATCTACAGGTATCGGTGATACTGCATTCTTTGGTCCAGAACCAGAATTCTTTGTATTTGATGAAGTGAAGTGGGACATCGATATGTCTGGCGCTCGTCATACATTGATCGCTGAAGAAGCTGCTTGGTCTACTGGTAAAGATTACGAGTCTGGTAACTCAGGTCACCGTCCACGTGTTAAAGGCGGTTACTTCCCAGTTCCTCCAGTTGATTCTTCACAAGATATGCGTGCAGAAATGTGTGCGAAAATCGAAGACATCATGGGTCCTGGTCGTGTAGAAGTACATCACCATGAAGTTGCTTCTTGCCAATTAGAAATTGGTGTGAGCTTCAATACACTTGTACGTAAAGCTGACGAAGTTCAACAATTCAAATATGCTGTTTGGAACGTTGCGCACCAATATGCAAAAACTGCAACCTTTATGCCTAAACCAATGGTAGGCGATAATGGTTCAGGTATGCATGTTCATATGTCTATCTCTAAAGATGGCAAGAACTTGTTTGCTGGTGATGAATATGCAGGCCTTTCTGAAATGGCATTGTACTTCATCGGTGGTGTTATCAAGCACGCTCGTGCATTGAATGCGATCACAAACCCATCTACAAACTCATACAAGCGTTTGGTTCCTCATTTCGAAGCGCCAATCATGCTTGCTTACTCAGCGCGTAACCGCTCTGCGTCTATCCGTATTCCATACGTTTCTAGCCCTAAAGGTAAGCGTATCGAAGCTCGTTTCCCAGATCCAATGATGAACCCGTACTTAGGTTTCGCTGCATTGTTAATGGCTGGTATCGACGGTATCCAAAACAAGATCCATCCGGGCGAAGCTGCTGATAAGAACTTGTATGATCTTCCTCCAGAAGAAGAAGCAAAAATCCCAACAGTTGCTCATAGCTTAGATATGGCTCTTGAAGCACTTCAAGCAGATCACGAATTCTTGTTAAAAGGCGGCGTGTTCACTAAAGAAATGCTTGATGCATACATCGAACTTAAAACTGAAGATGTACGTCGTCTTAACACGACTACTCACCCAGTTGAGTTTGATATGTACTACAGCTTGTAATACGTATTTTCATAAAAAAGCCTGCTTATGCAGGCTTTTTTATTGCTTGGAATGTTGATTGAATTCTCTACGTTTTTTATCAAAAAATTGGGTTAAACTAAGTGCGAGTTTTCATGTGAGCAGATTATGCGTAAACGGCAACCAGTACTTAAACAGGACAAGACTTTAAATCCTGAGTTGAAAAAATGGTTGTATGCGTCTGGTTCTCTGACTCAACAATTGACTGATCTTGGTGGTGGTCAATTCAGTGTAAAACCTTTTAAAGAACACTTTCAGCGTTTAACTTTTGCAGATAGCCAATGGATGAATATGCCTCATACTCACACCTCATGGGTGCGTGAGACTTATTTATATGGTAGTGAAGCAGAGCCATGGGTTAAAGCAAAAAGTATTTTTCCTATTTTAAGCCTACAAAAAAAAGCCCGCATATTTCAGCACATTGGTTCTACACCGATTGGATTTTTTCTATTTCAAAGAACGACACCACTTTGTGACCGCCGTGTCATTCGTTTGCCAGAAGGGTGGACGCGACAAAGTTGCTATACTTGGCATGGGTGTAAATTTATAGTCCAAGAAACATTCTTACCAGCTTTTGAAGCTTTTCTACATCAGCAGCACGACAAGGAACTACTATGACGACTGCAACAGATACCACATGGCGTCAGCGTTTAGAAGCATACTATTATCTATGTCGATTTGATAAGCCAGTTGGAACAGAACTGGTTTTTTGGCCAACCATGTGGGCACTTTGGGTTGCGGCAGAAGGAAGGCCGCCATTGCATATTCTTTTGGCAATGGTCTTAGGCACAATTTTTATGCGTGCTGCTGGTTGTGCCATTAATGACTTTGCGGACCGTAAAGTAGATGCGCATGTTGAACGCACTAAAACACGCCCATTAGCAACTGGGGTAATTCGTCCTAGAGAAGCAATATATGTATTTTTAGCGCTAGTATTTGCTAGCGCTTGTACTTTGTTCTTTTTACCTATAGCGACATTCTATTGTGCACTAGCTGGATTAGTTTTAGCATTTATATATCCTTTCATGAAAAGATATACCCATTTACCACAAGTGGTTTTAGGTATGGCATTTTCTTGGGGAATTCCAATGTCATTTACTGCAATCGGTAAGCCGTTAGATATAACTTGCTGGCTTCTTTATTTTGGTAATCTAGCTTGGACAGTTGCTTATGACACTCAATATGCCATTACTGACCGTGAATATGATTTAAAGATTGGTGTGAAATCTACAGCTATCCTTTTTGGTCGATATGACATCCAGATTATTGCGCTTTTACAAGCAACCAGTCTTGTTTTGATTGGTTCGGCACTGTATTTAGAAAATATTTTATTTCCATGGGCGATCATTGCTTTGATTGTTGTTGCATTCGATTTTATATATCAAACAATTAAAACCAAAGACCGCAACCCTCAAGTCTGTTTTTGGGCATTCCGTCACAATCGTTGGGTTGGATTAATCATTTTTCTGGGAATATTTTTAAATTTCATATAGTAAAAATGACCGTAAGGTTGAAAAGTGTTCTATGCAGAGCACTTTTTTTATGCCTTAATATTTGTGCATAAAAATATGCGGAATAAATAACACATAACATAAAAAGGATATTTTATGAAACGGTCAAAAATTGCTTTAGCTATAACATTATCGGTTTCAACATTATTTCTTGCAGCATGTAATGACGATAATGATGACTATATTGGTGTGAACCCTGATAAAACTTATATTTCTGAAAGTAATTACGCTATAGATAAAGTTGATAATGCTTCATCGATTAAAGTCATGACTTATAACATGGCAAATGTTCAAGGAAAAACAGCAACTGCCACAGCAATGGTATTGTTTCCCAAAGCAACACCACCTAAAGATGGTTATCGTGTAGTCGTGTGGGAGCATGGAACTGTTGGGGTGGGTGATGGTTGTGCGCCAAGTAAAAATGCAATTAATCCACGATTTAAAATCCTAGCTGAGACTTTATTGGGGGCTGGTTATGTGATTGTGGCACCAGATTATGAGGGTTTAGGTACACCAGGGGTACATCCGTACTTAAACTTATCTAGCGAAGCAAAATCAGCGCTATCTGCAGTAAAAGCAGTAAAAGAGCATTATGGTGCCCAGTTAAAAGGTGATTGGATGTCGATTGGCCAGTCACAAGGTGGACATGCGTCATTGGGTACTGCCGAATTTGCCAATACAGATGTAAGTTATAAAGGTGCTGTAGCAGGAGCACCCGCATCAAGCTTAGGGACAATTATTCAAATTTATATTGACCCACAATTTAATCTTGATGCAAATGGAAAACCTAAAGCAGTAAATAAGCTGGACGAGAACCTACTCCAAGTCCGTTATGCAGTAGCTAATAATGTGATTACAGCGGCTCAAGGTCAGGCAATGATTGACCAAATTGCAGATGGTTATGCTGAATTATTAGCATATGCAGCATTCGCAAGTGCGGGGATTAAAGCACAGCAACCAAACTATGACTTTAAGGCAATTTTTACATCAGGAGCGGCTGATATTGCAGAGTTGGCTTATGGACGTACAGGTGATGATGGCGCATGTTTAAGTTATCCTGCGCCTGATAGTGCAAATGGCTTACAAGCGAAGTTTAAAGCGGGAATTTTAACTTTCTTGGCTGATCCTACACATCAAATTGCACAGTATGGTATTGATCTGAATAAATTCAAGACGGATCAAGTTGTTCAAAGCTTCTTGACAGCAACCCAACCTGCGACTAATGCCATAGCCGATAAAGTTATTAAAACTCCTGTATTTATTATTCAAGGTGAAAAAGATCAAGCAGTATTACCTGTAGTAACACAAGGCTTATTCGCAAATATGAAAGCGAATGCTGTGAAGTACTTCCCACAAGCAGCCTACGATAAAGGCTATAAGCTAACTATTGTACCGAATGCAACTCATACACAAGCAATCATATGTCAAAATGCAAATGCTGTAGATTTTATTCAAACTAATATGACAGCGGGTACAGGTATTGTTCTAACTGATGCACAGAAGGATGCTAGCCAAAGTCCTCACTGCACAGGTAAGTTCTAAGATTTATTTATTTAATTAGAAATTAGCTTAAAAAAAGAGCCACTTTATAGCGGCTCTTTTTTGTTATATTGTTACACATCTTAGAATTAATACCGTTTGAGTTTGAAGCATTTATGAGCCAGCAATCTGTTAAAAAAAAATCTGTTCCTTGGTTATTAATGGGATTAGGTTTGCTTATTCCTTTCCTGATTATTGGAATACTTTTCTTGGCTGCAAAGAGTGATGCTAAGACTAAAAAACAATATGAGCAGCAACGTTTAGAAATGGAAAAAAGAATAGCTGAGAAAGAAGCAGCAAATTCTGAAAAGAAATAACAGCAGCTTTTTAATGAATATCCTTTTGTAGCTGACGTACCGTCGGAATATTTGTGTAACGTCTTACAATGTAACCTGCTTCTGTGAGCATTTGATCACGAATACGATCTTCTTCCGCTTTTTCAAGATGAGAAGGGTCATCTAGTTCAATAATGGCAATTACTTCCATCTTGTCGTTAAGCACAACGAAGTCGGTAACTTTACGGTTGAACTGACTACGAATTTTATAGTCCTTACTGGTAATTAAAGCGCTAAAAGCCACTTGTGCTAAAACATGATAACTTGGAAAACTTTGTTTTAAGCGGATAAACATTTGAGTTTCAAAGTTGGTAATAACAGGACGAGCAAAGAATTTTTGTTTTGGAAATAAATAAGGGCGTAAACAAACAGCAAGAAAGATGCAGGTGCTTAAGCAACCTAAAACAATAAAAAATAAGTGACTCGATTCGAACATGTGAAGGCATCATACAAATAAAAACCCACTCATGATGAGTGGGTTTTTAAGAATCTTGGCTCTCCAACCTGGGCTCGAACCAGGGACCTGCGGATTAACAGTCCGTCGCTCTACCGACTGAGCTATTGGAGAATCTGGAAAAGGATTTTAGGGAGGAAAGGGGGCTGGGTCAAGTCTTAATAACGGAATTAGTGAGAATATCTAATCGTTTGGTTTAAAAATATTCGAAACATTGATTTTATTAAAAATAATAGAAAATTATTAAATGATTGGATAAGAAAAAGCCCGCAATAGATGCGGGCTTTTAGAATCTTGGCTCTCCCACCTGGGCTCGAACCAGGGACCTGCGGATTAACAGTCCGTCGCTCTACCGACTGAGCTATGGGAGATTAGTAGATGGCTCTCCAACCTGGGCTCGAACCAGGGACCTGCGGATTAACAGTCCGTCGCTCTACCGACTGAGCTATTGGAGAATCTGATGCGCATTTTATGGATGAAATCTAAAAGCGTCAATAAGAATATTAAAGAAAATGAATCGTTTGCTTGATTAATATGCTTTTAAGGTACTAAAAATAAAAAAACCACCCAAAATAGGGTGGTTTTTATAAAGAAATAAAATTATTTCTCTACACCAGCTGGTTGGCCTGCAAGTTTTGCATTTGCATAGTCCCAGTTCACAAGGCTTTCTAAGAAAGTTGCGATGTATTTAGGACGTAAGTTACGGAAATCGATGTAGTAAGCATGTTCCCATACGTCAATTGTTAATACAGCAATTTGACCATGTGCAAGTGGAGTGTCTGCATTAGAAGTTTTAGTAATAGATAATTTACCGTTTACTTCATCAGCAACTAACCAAGCCCAGCCTGAACCGAATTGAGTTGTTGCAGCAGCAGCAAATTCTTCTGCAAATTTTTCGTAGCTACCAAAAGCTTCTTCAATTTTAGCAGCGATTGCGCCAGTAGGCTTACCACCACCATTTGGCTTCATTGAATTCCAATAGAATGTATGGTTCCAAACTTGAGCAGCGTTATTGAAAATACCAGCTTTAGATGCATCACCAGCAGTTGCTTTGATGATTTCTTCTAAAGTTTTACCTTCAAGGTCAGTCCCTTTGATTAAGTTGTTTAAGTTAACAACATAGGTATTGTGGTGTTTATCGTGATGGTATTCTAAAGTTTCTTTACTAATATGTGGCGCTAAATCATCATAGCCATATGGAAGTGCAGGTAAAGTAATGGTTGTCATGTTCCTATTCCTTGCATTTGCTGGGTTATACAATTAAGTGGCTCTATTGTAAATGATTCTGTTCACAATAGGGCATCGTTTTAAAGAACTATACACAATAAAGATCTAATTAATACGCATAACACAGATTGAAAAAAAGACTTAATTAAATCGGATTATTCAATTCAAAATATTCGGCTTCAATTGCAAAATGCTTTGAAATTGCTTGTGCTAAACGTTGAACTCCATAACGTTCGGTTGCATGATGACCACACGCAAAATAGTGAACTCCTAATTCTTTTGCTTCATAGAAAGTTCGTTCACTGACTTCGCCTGAAATATAAGCATCGCAATTTTGCAAAGCCGCTTTAGCAATAAAATCTTGAGCACCGCCAGTACAGAAACCTACTTTTTGAATGCTTTGCTTCTCGGCTGGTAAATGAATCACTTTAAAATCAAAGCTATCTTGTAATTTTGCTTTAAACTCTTCAACAGAAACAGCTTGCTCTAAATATCCAATATTACCAATTGGATGCTTCTCGGCTAAATCGAGTGGTTCTAAATGGTGTAAGCCCAATTTTTCTGCAATGGCTACATTGTTACCCAAACTTGGATGTGCATCTAAAGGTAGGTGATAAGCCACGAGTGAAATATTATTTTGAATTAATTTTTTAATTCGGTTACCGCGCATTCCTGTAATTGGGTACGGTTCGCCTTTCCAAAAATAACCATGATGTACGAGTAATAGATCGGCATCCTGAGCAATTGCCGCATCAATCGCATCTTCGGAAGCAGTAACGGCACAAACGATACGTTTTACTTCAGTTGAACCTTCAATTTGCAGGCCATTTGGTGCGTAATCTTTAAATTCTGCTGCTTTTAAGGTTTGATCGCACCACTGAATAATTTCATGCAAATTCGCCATGATATTTCCTGAATTGAATAGTAAATAATTGCTAAAGCTATAGAAACATATTTTGTTGTGTAACTAAAGCTAGACAAATCTTTTTTGAGTTTTTTATGTATATCGACATATTTAATTTAAAATGCTTAACTGAAAACTCTTTTTGTTCAATATATTAATTTAATTAAAAGCTTCTTTGCGTAGAGGATATGAACGTGCGCCGCACCTTTACATGGTTACCTTGGGTGTTACTTATTATTGTAATTGCCAGTTTTATTGCATGGCAAAAATACCATCAGCCGAAACCAACTGTTGCAGTTGATGGGGTGCAAATGCCTGCCGAAAAAGTTGAACCATTGGTTGATACTTCACGAGCGGGTGGGGTGGTGTCTTATAGTGCTGCGGTAAAAGTTGCAGCTCCAGCAGTTGTTAATATTTTTACGACCCAGAAAGTTAAACAAAATCATCCATTGTTAAGTGATCCAGTATTCCGCGAATTTTTTGGAAATCAGGTTCCTGAACAACAACAGCAAAATGAAAATAGTTTAGGCTCTGGGGTTATTGTTCGTGCTGATGGTTATATTCTTACCAATAATCATGTGATTGCTCAGGCCGACCAAATTGTAGTTGCATTGCGTGATGGACGTCGTGCAGAAGCAACTATTGTTGGAACAGACCCTGATACGGATTTAGCCGTAATTAAGATCGAACTCGACAAATTACCCGTGTTGCCATTTAAGCTCAGCGGTAATGAAGTGGGTGATGTTGTCTTAGCGATTGGTAATCCATTTGGCGTAGGGCAAACGGTAACTCAAGGTATTATTTCTGCCACTGAGCGCTCTGATTTAGGCATCAATACCTATGAAGATTTCATTCAAACAGATGCTGCAATTAACCCAGGTAACTCAGGCGGAGCTTTAATTGATGTCGCTGGTAACCTAATTGGGGTAAATACCGCTATTTTCTCGCAGTCAGGCGGCTCTTTAGGTATTGGTTTCGCAATTCCAGCTAAAATTTGCCAACAAGTATTAAACTCGATTTTGAAAGATGGTCGTGTTGTACGTGGATGGTTGGGCATTAGTCTAGTACCGCCTACACAAGAAGATGTATTAGCACCAAAACAACAAATTGGTGTGGTCGTTGCTGATGTTTTGAAAAACGGTCCAGCAGCATCTGCGGGCATTAAAGTTGGTGATAAAATTATTCAGGTAAATAATGAATCAATTACCTCAGCTTCTCATTTGATTAATTACGTTGCATTACAAGCGCCTAATAGTGAAATTAATGTGGTGGTTGAGCGAGCTGGGAAGCAAGAAAACTTTGTGGTAGCAGTTGGGGAAAGAAAAAACCAAAATACTCAATCTCAATATATACCACTGCCTAAACAGTAAAAACAAAAAAGCCTCGTAATGAGGCTTTTTTTATTGGCTTAAATTAAGAATGTGTGGGTGTTTGATGTTGATGTTTGAACTCAGTTAAAGCATCAATGCGACATTGAATTAACATTTCACCAATTTCAGCACCCTTAATGTTCTCGGGTAAGTCCTGAACTTTAATAGAGCGAACCACTTGCATCGCATCTAACATATACTGAGCTTGAGGATAAGGACGATCTTCTAAACCTAGTCTTCCTCGGGCATCACACTCACATGCCTGTACAAAAGCTTCCACTCTCTCAGGGCGACGTAATACATCTAAACGCTGTAATAAACGCCATACAGTTCCGGGTTTTAACGACATAATCTGATGACATTTTAGATGTTCTTTACACACCGATAATGCCAACTGTCGAGTTTGAGTGGGAACTTTTAAACGTTCACATAATTCGGTAACTGGTTTCACTCCACGTTCTTCATGCATGATATGGCGAGGGAGTTCATCTATAGGCGTTAATGCTTTACCCAAATCATGTACTAAAACAGCAAACCGAACATCAAGCGAATAGTTTGACTTACACGCTTGCTGTAAAGACATTAGGGTATGTATGCCGCAGTCTACTTCTGGGTGATATTCTGGACGTTGTGGCACACCAAACAATGCGTCAATTTCAGGGAAAAGATGTTTTAAGGCACCGCAATCACGTAGCGTCTGAAAATAAATATCTGCATGGTCTTCTAAAAGCGCACGCGAAGTCTCTTTCCACACACGTTCTGGTGTTAATGCATCAAGTTCACCTGATTCAGCCATCGTTTGCATTAGTTGTAAGGTTTCAGATGCAATATGAAAACCATATGATGAATATCGAGCTGCAAAGCGTGCCACACGTAAAACACGTAAAGGGTCTTCAGCAAAAGCTTCTGAAACATGCCGTAAGGTTTTATTCTCTAAATCATTCTGACCACCATAGGGGTCATATATTCTGCCATCTTGATCCATTGCTATGGCATTGATGGTTAAATCACGGCGAATTAAATCTTCTTCTAAACTTACTGTAGTATCGGTAAAAAACTGGAAACCGTGATAGCCCTTACCGGACTTTCGCTCAGTACGTGCAAGTGCATATTCTTCTTTAGTTTTAGGATGAAGAAACACAGGAAAATCTTTGCCTACAGGTTGAAAACCTTGGGCGAGCATATGTTCAGGCGTTGCTCCGACCACAACATAATCTTTTTCTTGATAGGGATGCCCAAGTAGAGAATCTCGGACGGCACCGCCTACTAAATACACTTGCATGAAAAAACCTCTATTCTTCAAGCAATCATGCTACAGAATAGAGGTTTTCTCAAGTCATTAGACAGGCTTTTCGTAAAAAGCTCTTTCTAAATTACTTTTCTTGTTGTTGGATTTCAGCAACAGTTAAAGCAGTCATATTGATAAGACGACGAGTCGTTGCTGTCGGTGTCAAAATATGAACAGGTTTTGCTGCGCCAAGCAAAATTGGACCAATAGTAACGTTGTTACCAGAAGTCGCTTTCAACAAGTTAAATGAAATATTTGCTGCATCTAGGTTTGGCATAATGAGCAAGTTTGCAGAACCTTTAAAACGTGAACCAGGGAATGCAAATTGACGAATATTTTCGTCTAATGCTGCATCACCATGCATTTCACCTTCAACTTCAAGCTCAGGAGCTTGCTCAGATAAAATACGATAAACTTCACGCATTTTTTGAGCGCTTGAATCAGTTTGGTCGCTACCAAAACTTGAGTGAGAAAGCAGTGCTACACGTGGAGTAATACCAAAACGACGTACTTCTTCAGCTGCCAAAATAGTCATTTCAGCAAGTTGTTCAGCAGTTGGGTTAGTGTTTACGTAGGTATCTGCAATAAATAAATTACGATCTTCAAGCATTAATGCATTTAATGTGAAGAAGTTATTCATGCCTTCTTTAAGACCGATAACATTGCGTACAAAGTCAAGGTGAATGTTATAGCTACTGTAAGTACCACATAACATACCGTCTGCTTTACCGAATTTAACCAGTAGAGATGCAATTAACGTTGAACGACGGCGAGCTTCACGTTGAGCATATTCAACAGTGATGCCTTTGCGTTGCATTGTTTGATAGTAGTCTTTCCAAAACTCTTCATACATCGGGTTTTGTTCTTGATCTACAATCTCAATATTTACGCCATGTTGTAAACGTAGGCCTAATTTTTTGATATTTGCTTCAATTACAGCAGTACGACCTACTAAAATTGGTTTAGCTAAATCTTCATCAACAGCAATTTGTACTGCACGTAATACGCGTTCGTCTTCACCTTCAGCATATGCAATGCGTTTAGGATCAGCTTTTGCTTGAGCAAAAATTGGTTTCATCAAGAATGCAGAGTTATATACAAACTCAGACAATTTTTGACGATACACAGCGAAATCTTCGATAGGACGAGTTGCTACGCCTGAGTCCATTGCAGCTTTAGCAACAGCTGGCGCAATTTCTAAAATTAAACGTTGGTCAAGTGGACGTGGAATTAAATAGTCACGACCAAATGAAGCAGATTTTTCACCATAAGTTGCTGCATCAGCTTCTACATGAGCCATACGCGCAATTGCATGTACACATGCAATTTTCATGTCTTCATTAATCGTAGTTGCACCAACATCAAGTGCGCCACGGAAAATGTATGGGAAACATAATGCGTTGTTTACTTGGTTTGGATAGTCAGAACGACCAGTTGCCATAATGACGTCAGAGCGTACTTCATGTGCATGTTCAGGTAAAATTTCTGGATCTGGGTTTGCTAACGCAAAGATAATTGGATTCTCAGCCATCTGTTTCACCATTTCTTTGGTGAGAATACCAGCAGCAGAAAGACCCAAGAACATATCAGCGCCAGTCATTACTTCATGAAGCTGAGATGCTGTAATATCTTGAACATAACGTTTTTTAGATTCGTCTAAGCCTTCGCGAGAAGTCGTTAATAAACCACGAGAATCGGCAACAATAATATTTTCTTTTTTAGCACCAAGCGCACAAAGCAAGTCTAAACATGAAAGTGCTGCTGCACCTGCACCTGAAGCTACGATTTTGATTTCATCAATTTTCTTATTTACAAGTTGCAATGCATTGAGCAAAGCTGAACCTACAATAATACTTGTACCATGTTGATCGTCATGGAATACAGGAATTTTCATGCGTTCACGAAGTTTCTTTTCGATATAGAAACATTCTGGCGCTTTAATGTCTTCGAGGTTGATACCACCGAAAGTTGGCTCAAGAGAGGCAACAATATCTACGATTTTATCTGGATCGTTTTCTGCAATTTCGATGTCAAATACGTCAACACCAGCAAACTTCTTGAAGAGAACGCCTTTACCTTCCATTACAGGTTTAGAAGCCAATGGGCCAATATTACCTAAACCAAGAACAGCAGTACCGTTAGTGACTACAGCAACCAAGTTTCCGCGTGCTGTATATTTAGCAGCAGTTGAAGGATCACGTTCAATCTCTAAACATGGCGCAGCAACTCCGGGTGAGTAGGCTAAAGCCAAATCTCGTTGGTTGACAAGTTGCTTACTTGGGGTGACGCTGATTTTCCCTGGGTTTGGATATTCATGGTAATTTAAAGCGGCCTGTTTTAAAGATTGATCGTCCATCTGAGTCTCTATTTGATACAAAAAAGCAAACTAGTCAAATCACTCATTCAGGGGAAGGCAACTCGGTTCTTTTACTATGCTTTAATTTTTACCAATTAAGAGAATAGTAGACGAATTGCCAATAGCCCTGTAGTGAGCTAAATGCTAAAGAATATAACACTACTTCTTTATTTCTCACAGTCAAAAACGCTCATTTTTGGAAAAAGCAGCGTATGTAAAAATAGTCTGTGAGAACTATTAAGAAATAGGCGAATTTGTTTGTAGATAAGGGATAATCTGCTCAGCCGGGATAGGACGACTAAAGAAATAGCCTTGTAAAAAATCACATTGCTGTTTTTGTAGATAGGCAACTTGTTCCTCTGTTTCTACACCTTCGGCAACCAGTTTAAGCCCCATACTTTTACCCATCGCAATCATGGCATTTACAATGGCTTCTTGTTTGTGATCACCAATTTTAGAAATAAATGCACGGTCAATTTTTAATACATCAATTGGGTATTCTGTCAGATACGCTAAAGATGAATAGCCTGTACCAAAGTCATCTAGAGCAATTGAAATATCTCGTTGTTTTATTGCATGCAATAAGGTTTTTACATTATCTGTGTTATCTAAGAGCGCGGACTCAGTAATCTCAAGTTCGAGATCTGAACCTTGAATATGATATTTCTGCAAAATTTCATCAATATCATTGAGTAATAAGCCTCGATGTATTTGCTGGGCAACAATATTCACTGAAACTTGAATGTTTGTGTAGCCTTGGCTTTTCCATTCTTGTAATTGTTTTCCAACTTTATCTAAAACGACTTTACCAATATCCGAAATCAGGCTACTGCGCTCAGCAAATGGTATAAACATATTTGGCATGACTAATCCTTTTTCGGGATGTTGCCAGCGAATTAATGCTTCAAAACCAATAACTGAATGATCGAGTAGACTAATTTTTGGTTGGTAATAAACGACAAATTCATCATTTTGAATGGCTTTACGTAACTCTTGCTCTAAATCGGCAGATTTATAGGAGTGAGTTGTTTGATTGCAATAGTAAGAAATGGTATTGCCTCCTAAGCGTTTTGCTTCTGAAAGTGCTTGTTCTGCATGATTGTTTAGATGATCAATTTGTCGTCCATGCTCAGGAAAGCATGCTACGCCAATAGATGCCGTAATAAAATATTCTTGATTATCAATATAAAAAGGGGCATTCAGTGCCTGCAAAATATTTTGGCAATATTGCTCAATATTTGGATGAATTGGAGAAATTTCATAAATGATTGCAAAATCGTCACTATTTAAATAGGCAACCAAAATTGCATTAATATTGATTAAGCGTAACCGTTGTGCAAACTGTTTAAGAAGTTCATCACCACTATCATTATTTAAAAATTCATTAAAAGCGCGAAAACGATCAATATTTACTCGTATCAATGCTAAGTTTTTAATGTTATATGATGGATTTACAAGGTATTGATGAAGTTGGTTGTAATAGTAAAGACGATTAGGCAAGTGAGTGAGACTATCGTAATTTTTTAAGTAAGATAGATGTTGTTCCTGACGTTTTTGCTCAGAGAGGTCTCGTGCAAATCCAATATAATTTGTAATTTGATTGAACTCATCTTTGACCACATTGATGTGTAACCACAAATATACGCTTTTGCCAGAACTAAACTTTTCGTCAAATTGGCCCATATATTCTCCGGTTTCGAGGAGCTGTTGGGTAATTGAGGTATGAAATTGTTGTTGGAGTTCTTTTTGATTAATTGTAATGCTAAATAACTCTTTATTTAGGAGTTCTGTTTTAGAAAATCCAGTTAATTTCTCATAGTAAGGGTTAATATCAATATAGTTCAGGTGTTCATCTAAAATAAATATGCCTTCTGCAGCTTGCCCAAGCACAATTGCCGAGAGTCTTAAGTGTTCTTGATCTTTTTTCTCTTGATGTATATCTCGGGTCATACCAACCATACGAAGCGCTTTTTGTGTTTTGGGATCTCTTGTAATGACACGACCTACATCTTGAATCCATCGCCATGAACCATCTTGACGTAAGATTCTGAAATTGATATTAAAATGATCTGTAATTCCTTCCAAATGTTGTTTCAAGCGCTCGTCAAAAAGTTTTTTATCGCTCGGATGTATGCGGTCTAAAATGCTATTGAGATAAATAATGGTCGTTTGAGTTTGTCTTTGTTGATCGAAAAAAGTAATTTCTAGTTTTTGATTTTCAATATCCCAGTCCCATGGCCGAATGCCAGCCGTTTCATGTGCAAAAGCTAAATTGTAGTGATGGCTTTCGAGTTGCTCATTCATTTTTGTGAGATCGTAAGTGCGTTCACGTACCTTTTGCTCAAGTAAATGATTATTAAATTGGAGCTGGGCTTCAATATCTTTCGATTTATTCACTTCTTGTTGAAGCTGGACACATAACTCTTCAGCCCATTGGGTATGTTGATCAGAAATTTGAACGAGCTGTTTATTCTTTAATAATAGTTTAGAAATCTTTTGATAGTTACGTTGAGTTGCGTATGCGCAGAGTACTGTCGCCACGAAAGTTAAATTATAGGCAAAATAAAAAGGTAGCTGAGTAATGGGCGTATGCGTAAATTGAGCGATCAATAGGGGGGATGTACTTGGAATAAATAAAAGATAAAAGTATCGAGGTTGTTGCGTTAAAAAAGTAAGACCAATGATATGAGCAGAAGTGATAAACAAGGCAATTAAAATATGAGCATCTGGTAGCGAAACCAACTCTGGTGGAAGATAAAAATGAATAACCGTAACGTTTATCCCAATTAAGATTCCTGAAATAAAACAAATACTTTGTAAGATAAGATCAGCTTTTTTAATAAAATTAATAGTGCGGTAGTAGGTTAAAATATTTGGAACAAATAATAGGCAAGTAAACGATGCAATAGTAAGGCCAAGAGACCAGCTAAATGTTGTTATTGAAGATGAAAAATAATAAGAAAAAATAGCATATGAGATCAGACATAGCAGTATTAAGCTAATCAAATACCAGCGTATATATTGAATTGAAAGTTTTAGCTGCTCAATTTTTGTTTGATGCTGTAAATATTCTTCCTGAAGCCCGGACATAAGATTTTTCTATCCTATTTTTTTACATATATACAGAAAGAATCTGATTTATCAGTGATAAAGAATTTGAAATTTTATTCATACAATAAAAGTAAATTAACTTTAAATAACGATTTAATCAATGTTCAATGAACTTAGCTGGATAAAAATCGATAATTTAAAATAGATAAGGCAACGACAGGCGCAGTTTCTGTACGTAAGACACGGTCACCAATACACCAATTCATAAAACCAGCTTGATTGGCTTGAGTAATTTCATTTTCACTTAAACCGCCTTCTGGTCCAATCAATAAGGCAAGTTCAGGTTGGATGCCAGCTAATACATCATTTTGTTCTTTTTCTGGTGCTAAAACAAATTTTGATTGAGGAAGTTCAGAGGAATTTAACCATTCGTTAAGAGAAATGGGTGCTAACACTTCTGGAACGATATTAAGACCACATTGTTCACAAGCAGCAATTGCAACAGCTTGCCAGTGATCTAATTTTTTTTGATCTCGGTCGTATTTTAAGCGCATTTCACAGCGCTCACTTGTGAGCAACTGAATTTGACTTACTCCAAGTTCAGTGGCTTTCTGAATGGCATAATCCATTCGGTCACCTTTACTCATGACCTGACCCAGAACAGCTTTAAATGGGGCGCTACGGTTATTAGGGTTGAAACTTTCAATCGTGACAAATGCATTTTTTTTATTAATTTCGGTCAGGGTCGCGAGATATTCGCCACCTTGACCATTAAAGAGAGTAGCTTGTTCTTGTAATTGTGCACGTAAAACACGCACCCAATGATGAAATACTGTTTCTGTCAGTTGAATTGTTGAGCCAACTTTAAGTTCAGTTTCGATAAAAAAACGATTCATTGGGTACGCCTTACAAAATTAATTTAAACCAAGATCAACGACGAGTTGACGAGTTGGTTCGACTTGATTCATTGAATAGAAATGTAAGCTTGGTGCACCACCTGCGATCAAGCGTTCACACAGCTTAACAACAACTTCATGACCAAAAGCTTTAATACTCTCACTGTCATCGCCATAGGCTTGTAATTGTTTTCGGATCCAGCGAGGAATTTCTGCACCAGTACCATCAGCAAAGCGAATTAAGTTGCTGGCATTGGTAATAGGCATGATGCCAGGAGCTACCGGAATATTAACTCCAGCTTTTTCTAAGCGCTCAATAAAATAAAAGTATGAGTCTGGATTAAAGAAGAATTGAGTAATTCCTGCATTAGCGCCAGCTTGTACTTTTTCAATAAAACGTTGGATATCTGAATCAAGGTTCTCAGCTTGAGGGTGCATTTCTGGATAAGCTGCAACTTCAATATGAAAATGATCACCTGAATGCTGACGAATGAAACGAACTAAATCTTGAGCATAAGGAAGTTCGCCAAGTCCAACCTGACCAGAAGGTAAATCACCACGCAAAGCAACAATACGGTTAATACCTTGCGCTTTATAGAGGTCGAGTAGTTCAGCAATACGAGCTTTATCATCACCAATACAAGAAAGGTGAGGAGCAACGGGTGTACCTTTGCCGTTGAAATCGTCAATAGCAGCAAGAGTACGTTCGCGAGTAGAACCACCAGCGCCATAAGTAATCGAGAAGAAATCTGGATTTAATGGTTGTAATTCTTGATGAACAATACGAAGTTTTTCAGCACCGGCATCAGTTTTCGGTGGGAAAAATTCAAAAGAAATAGGTATACGTTTAGTCATGTCAAATCCTTGTAAACAGCGAAACAATATTTTAAGAAAAAAGGGCAGTCGGTTCACCGTCTGCCCTTAAGTTCTTAGTATTTGTAAGCGTCAGACTTGAATGGTCCCTCAACAGCAACACCTAAATAGCCAGCTTGCTCTTGAGTTAATTGAGTAAGTACACCACCGAAACCTGCAACCATTGCCGCAGCAACTTCTTCATCAAGTTTCTTAGGAAGAACTTCTACACGAATTTTTGCAGCTTTTTCGTTTGCAGGAAGATCAGCAAATTTCTCTTGGAATAAGTGAATTTGACCTAACACTTGGTTAGCAAAAGAACCGTCCATCACGCGTGATGGGTGACCAGTTGCATTACCTAGGTTTACAAGGCGACCTTCAGAAAGAAGGATAAGGTAGTTATTTTCATCTTCAGAACGATAAACTTGGTGAACTTGTGGCTTAACTTCAACCCACTTGTAACCACGTAAATAAGCAGTATCAATTTCTGTGTCGAAGTGACCGATGTTACATACAACTGCACCAGCTTTTAAGCTATCTAACATTGCAGCATCACATACGTGGTAGTTACCAGTAGTAGTTACAACAAGGTCAGTGTTGCCAAGTAAGTCTTGGTTAATATCTTCTTTTTTGCCTGTTTGTACGCCGTTTTTGTATGGAGATACAACTTCATAGCCGTCCATACATGCTTGCATTGCACAAATTGGGTCAACTTCAGTTACACGAACGATCATGCCTTCTTGACGTAAAGATTGAGCTGAACCTTTACCAACGTCACCATAACCGATCACAAGCGCACGACGACCAGACAAAAGCATGTCAGTTGCACGTTTGATCGCGTCATTTAATGAGTGACGGCAACCATATTTGTTGTCGTTTTTAGACTTAGTAACAGAGTCATTTACGTTGATTGCAGGTACTTTCAAAGAACCGTCTTTCCACATTTCGATAAGACGTTGAACACCTGTTGTGGTTTCTTCGGTAATACCGTGAATACGTTCTAAAAGAGCAGGGTATTTGTCGTGAACAAGAGCAGTTAAGTCACCGCCATCATCCAAGATCATGTTGGCATCCCAAGGCTGACCATTAACATTAACTTGTTGTTCTAAACACCATACATATTCTTCTTCAGTTTCACCTTTCCAAGCGAAAACTGGAATACCACGAGCAGCAATTGCAGCAGCAGCATGGTCTTGAGTCGAGAAAATGTTACATGAAGTCCAACGAACTTCAGCACCTAATTCAATAAGCGTTTCAATAAGAACCGCTGTTTGAATGGTCATGTGGATACAACCAAGAATTTTTGCGCCAGCAAGTGGTTTAGATGCTGCATAACGTTTACGTAAACCAATTAGAGCTGGCATTTCTGCTTCAGCAAGTTTGATTTCTTTACGACCGTAGTCAGCAAGTGAGATGTCAGCAACTTTATAATCTGTAAATGAAGCATTAACCGCGTTCATCAGGATCTCCTAGGGAAAAAATAGTATGGATCGTTCTGTTCGCGGATGCCGTTGTTGGTTAAAAACGAGTGTTTAACCGATTGTCGAGCCTGGCAAATTGATCTTTAGTGCCGATCATTTGTCGCAGCATCCCTCGACTAGCGAAACATTGTACTTGGAAAAGCTTTTAGTGCCAATCCAGTTTTGTTTATTATCTGCTTAATTACGACTTTAGATTTAAATTATGGCCTTAAATATTCCCGAATCTTTGGCAAACCTCGAAGCGAATAGCGGTGTTTTTGCAGTTTGGATAGTACTTCGACATCATGGGGTTCAAATTGATATTTCCGAGCTGATTCAAATTTGTCGATATGATGAAGACGGCACCTATACGATTGCCTTAGCCGTTGCTTTAAAGAAATTTGGGTTTGATGTTTCATTTCATTCGGATAAAGACCCAAATATTAGCCCAAGCGAACGCATGAGTTATAAAGAAGCAAATGTATTGAAAATACCAACTGGCCCAGCGTTAGGCTATCAGGATATTCAAGCTGAAATTCAAAACGGGAAAATGATCATAGTCTATTACGATACTTTAGAAGGTATCGGAAATCAGTCACTCATCTATTCTATTGACCAAAAAGAAATCTGCTTTTTTGATAGTTTTGAACCAATGTCAGCGGCAGTCTTTGAAAAGCAACGTCAAGTGGAAGGGATTTGTCGTCAGGCTATCGTGATTGATGATCGTAATTTTCAGATGCATTCAACCAAATTGAATTAGATAAAAAGAGCCAGTAGAGCGCTGGCTCATATTAAAATTATTTTTGTTGATATTCTTGAATCACTTCTAAAGCCGCTCGAAAGGCTTCTTGAGTAGCAGGGGCACCGCAATATGGCAGACTATGCAATAACGTTTCTTGAATTTCTTCAACTGTACAACCATTGTTGAGCGCGCCACGAACATGGCCTTTGAGTTCAGTTGGTGACTTAAGTGCAGTTAACATTGCCAAAGTAATTAATGAACGATATTTACGCGGTAGCACACCTTCACGCTGCCAAGTTGAACCCCATGCATGTTCATTAATCCAGTCTTGCAATGGCTGAGTAAATGGTACGGTATTCTCTTGGGCACGTTTTACAAAAGATTCTCCCATCACCTCTGTGCGAACTTTTAATCCATTTTCGTAATCTTGCTTAGACATTAATTTCTCCTAAAAATAAAAGCGTCGATTGACGCTTTTATGGCTGTTTATTAATTAATGCGAATCAAAAGTGATTGCAATAGTGAATTAGTGGAGGCATCAGTCACTAAATTTGATGAGGGTTCGATAAAGGAAGATCTTTATTTAAGTTTTCATCAAAAATATCTGTAAGCATGCTGTCGAATCGAATTGCGTTGTATTGCAATAATTGCTGAGCTTCGCTTTCAGAAATAAAACCTTCTTTTGTAGCGTTTTCGATATTCTCCTCGAAAGTAAGTCCTTTAAATTTGCCTTTAGATTCAGCTTTTTTAAACTTATCCCAAAGTGGTTCAAGGGTTCGTAAAATCTGGAATGCATGTTCTAAACGACCAGTCACATCGTCGGCTTTGGTTGAATAAAATACGTGATGTTTGAGTTGTTCCCTGAAAGGATGTTCTTGCATCATGAGTTCAGCGACTTGCTGTTTTAACTCATCATCGGGTTTTGAAATCACACGACCAAAAGGGAAACAGATCCATTTCACAAATGCTGCGGGGAGTTTAGCTGGGAAGTTTTCAAATAAACCCCAAAATGCTTCCTGAATATTCAAGAAAGCTTTTTGCAGAGCTAATTTAGCGTGAAGTTGTTCAGCTTCAGTTTTTTGACCCGCTTCATAAAACTTTAAAATTGCAGTAGAAATAAAAAGGTGTGCGTGAATATCGGCCAAACGTCCTGACAGCATCTCTTTGCGTTTTAAGTCTCCTGCGAGTAAGCCAAGCGCCATATCTGCAACTAAAGCAAAGTTGGCACTAAAACGGTTAATCGTCTTATAGTAACTGGCAGTAAATTGATCTACTGATTGAGGAGCATCGCTTGAACCACCTGTCCAACCATAAGCAAATGATTTTGCGCCACGGTTAAAGGTGTAGGCTAAATGTTTAAATAATAAATCATCGAATTTTTTGACTGAAGTGCTTTTATCTTCAGACTGAAGTAGTTGCAACTCTTCAAAAAGGTAAGGATGACAACGCATTGAGCCTTGACCAAAAATCATCAATGAACGGGTTAAAATATTTGCGCCTTCCACTGTAATTGCAATTGGAATTGCTTGGTAGGTGAGAGCAAGGAAGTTGCGTGGCCCAAGTTGAATTGCACGTCCTCCGGCAATATCCATTCCGTGATTGACTACTTTACGCATCGTTTCAGTTGCATAATATTTTGCCATAGCGGTCATCACGGCAGGTGTTCCACCTTGATTTAATCCGCAAGTGACTAAATAACGGAATGCCTCAAGCATGTAGGCATCACTTGCAATTTCACTGGTCGCTTCTTGTACGCCTTCAAATTTACCGACAGAAATATTAAATTGCTGGCGAATTTTCGCAAAAGCTCCTACGGTGAGATAGCTCATTTCACCTGCTGCTGTTGCTAAAGCTGGAAGGGAAATACCACGGCCAACGCCTAAGCATTCCATCAGCATTCGCCAGCCTTTACCGGCATTTTCTTGTCCACCAATAATCCAGTCAATTGGAATAAAAACATCTTCTCCTTCTACTGTTCCATTCATAAATGGAGAACCCGGATAATGACGTGCTCCAATTTTAACTCCCGCATGACTTGCAGGAATTAAGGCACAGGTAATACCGTATTCTGTTTTATTTTTATCGCCGAGTAATCCTTCTGGGTCATAAAGTTTAAATGCGAGGCCAACAACGGTGGCAATTGGGGCAAGCGTAATCCAGCGCTTAGAGAAATTCATGCGTAGACCAAGAACTTGAGCACCTTCATATTCGCCGTAACAAACAACGCCTGAATCTGGAATGGCGCCAGCGTCTGAACCCGCTTCTGGACTGGTTAAACCAAAGCACGGAATTTCTTCACCTTTGGCAAGACCGGGTAAATATTGTTGTTTTTGAGCATCGGTACCGTAATGCATGAGCAGCTCACCGGGTCCCAACGAATTTGGAACCATACAACTCACCGCGGTGGTGAGTGAGCGTGAAGCAATTTTGCTCATAATACGACTTTGTGCGAATGAGCTAAATTCTTTACCACCAAACGATTTCGGAATAATGAGTCCTAAAAAACCTTTATCTTTAATAAATTGCCAAACTTCAGGAGGAAGGTCTTTTAAGTGATGATGAATTTCCCATTCATTGAGCATGCTACAAAGTAGTTCAACTTCATTATCAATAAAACTTTGTTCTTCTTCTGACAAGGTTGGGTAGGGATACTTTTCAAATTGAGACCAATCAGGTGCTCCCATAAATAATTCTTTTTCCCACCAACTGGTACCAGCCTCTAAAGCCTCTTGTTCTGTGGTACTAATGCTCGGCATTGAATTCGCTAACGTCTTATAGGCTGGCTTGGTAATCAGGTTAAATCGTAATGGCTCAACTAAAATAATGATGCTGAGCGCAATAATTGGAATACCTAAAAGCAGAGACCATGGTGTTAGCAAGAACGCTGAAAGTATGGCAATAATAATGGCCACACCGCTACCAAGAACTTTATTTAAGTTAAAAAAGAAAATTGCCCATACTGCAATAAGCTGAATAATAATACTTAATATAAAGAGTAGGAAAATCATACTTGCTCCTTACTAGCTAAGCCCTCAAGTGGATGAAGTTACAAAAGCGAGGAGATATTTAAGGCTTAACTAGCTATTTTGTTGCTGTTTAAATTTGAGTTTTTATGTCGCAAATATTGATGTATATGCTAGAGCAGGGATATATCGTACTTTTAGGTATAAGATATTTTTGAGTGAAAGTGTAAGGGGTTATTTTATTGATTTGTCAAGAAATGTTATTGATTTTCTTATACAAATAAAAAGCCCTCTAATACAGAGGGCATTTTATAGATATTTAATTTATTAAGCTTCGACGACCTGAACAGCAATTTTCTTAGCAGGATCTACTTTACGACGAACTTCTGGTACTGGTTCACCATGGTATTGGCGATCAGCAAAGTAACTTGAACGAACCATTGGTGCAGACCAAATATTTCTAAAACCAAGTTTGCGGCCATGCTCTGCATAACGTTCAAACTCTTCTGGTGTTACAAAGCGGTCAATTGGTGCGTGTTGTTTAGAAGGCTGTAAATATTGACCAATAGTGACATAGTCCACATCATGAGCGCGTAAGTCATCAAGTAATGCAATGACTTCTTCTTCAGTTTCACCAATACCCACCATCAAACCACATTTTGTTGGAATATCTGGGCAATATTCTTTAAACATTTTGAGTAAGGTTAAAGAATGTTGATAGTCTGAACCTGGACGCATGGCTTTATATAGGCGAGGTACAGTCTCAATGTTATGGTTAAATACGTCTGGCGGACATTCAGTCATAATGCGTAAAGCAATATCCATACGTCCACGGAAGTCAGGTACTAAAATCTCAAGCAATGTAGTTGGGCTAAGCGCACGAGCTTCTTTAATACAGTCCACAAAGTGTTGTGCACCGCCGTCAAGCAAGTCATCACGGTCAACAGAAGTAATTACTGCGTACTTGAGTTTCAGATTGGAAATGGTTTCTGCCATGTGACGAGGTTCGTCAGCATCTAACGCATTTGGACGACCATGTGCAACATCACAGAAAGGGCAACGGCGTGTACAAATATCACCCATGATCATGAATGTTGCTGTACCGCCACCAAAACATTCTGGGAGGTTAGGACAAGCTGCTTCTTCACAAACGGTATGGAGTTTTTGAGCACGTAAAGTCGTTTTAATACGCTGAACTTCTTCTGGTGCCGTCATCTTGACACGAATCCAGTCAGGTTTACGCGGCACTTCAACCGTAGGTACAACTTTTACAGGAATTCTTGCGACTTTTTCTGCGCCACGAAGTTTTACACCCTGTTCAGGTTTACGGTGTTCTGACATATTTAACTTTTCCACTCGTTTATAGAGACATTGACATTGTATTATAGCGAAGTTCTTCAGTTAATAGCGGAAAATAACTATTCATATAATAAATGTGGTTATTCAGAAATATAGGGTTGAGAAATACATAAATTCACCGCATATTAGTCATAATCTATTATAAAATATGGTCATTCAAGAGAGGAAGGAGCTTTCAATGCCACGTAAAAAAGAGGTCGTTAGTGGGAATTTCGTTAAATACGATGCGGTAGTTCTCGGTTCTGGACCTGCAGGTGAAGGCGCGGCAATGAAGCTTGCAAAAGCGGGTAAGCGTGTTGCAATTGTAGATGTGCGTGATCAACTTGGTGGTAACTGTGCACATGTAGGAACCATTCCAAGTAAAGCATTACGTCAAACAGTTTCTAGTATTATTCGCTATCAGCGTGATCCAATGTTTCAAAAAGTAGGTGAATGGAAACAGTTCACCATGAAACAGGTTTTGCGTAATGCACATAAAGTGATTCAACAACAGGTTGATACACATACACGCTTTTATGATCGTAACAAGATCGGTGTATTCCACGGGCGTGCATATATTCAAGATAAAAATACAGTTTTAGTTTTCAGCCATGAAGGCATTAAAGAAACAATTATTTGTAAACAAGTTGTGATTGCGACAGGTAGTCGTCCATACCATCCGCAAGGTCTCGACTTTGACCATCCTCGCGTATTCGATTCGGACAAAATCCTTGATCTTGATTACTCAATTCAAAAAATCATTATTTATGGTGCTGGCGTTATTGGCTGTGAATATGCCTCAATCTTTATTGGTCTAGACCATAAAGTTGACTTGATCAATACTCAGCAAAAACTATTAAGCTATTTAGATGACGAAATTGCTGATGCTTTGTCTTATCACTTGCGTGAACAAGGTGTATTGATTCGTCACAATGAACAAATGGATCATCTTGAAACGTTTGATGACCATGTGGTTCTACATCTACAAAGTGGTAAAAAGATTAAAGCCGATGCCATTCTCTGGTGTAATGGCCGTTCAGGAAACACAGAAGGTTTAGGCCTTGAGAATGTTGGGTTAGTACCAAATAGCCGTGGTCAACTTTCAGTAAATGATCAGTACCAAACTGAAGTTGAAAATATCTATGCTGCTGGTGACGTGATTGGTTGGCCTTCATTAGCTTCGGCTGCTTATGACCAAGGGCGCTGTGCTGGCGCAAACATGAGTGGTGAAGATGCTAAACCAGTACGAGACATTCCAACGGGTATTTATACCATTCCGGAAATCTCATCAATTGGTAAAAATGAACAGGAATTAACGGAAGAAAAAATTCCGTATGAAGTGGGTCAAGCTTCTTTCCGTCATTTAGCTCGTGCACAAATTACGGGTGATACAGTGGGTGAGTTAAAGATTCTTTTCCACCGTGACACGATGGAAATTTTAGGTATTCACTGTTTTGGTAATAACGCTGCTGAAATTATCCACATTGGGCAAGCAGTTATGCACAGCCCAAACAATACCTTGAAATATTTTGTTGAAACGACATTTAACTATCCAACAATGGCTGAAGCATATCGCGTAGCTGCGCTCAATGGTATGAATCGCTTGTTTTAATTTTAAATAAGTTTTCAATAAAAAAGCCCGCAAATCTGCGGGCTTTTTTATTTTCATTAGATCATACGATTTTTATATTTTTATGACAGTTCTGATGAGTGATTTACGTGCTTTATATTTTAGTGGGCACAAAATGCTTGGTTAAAATATTCAAATAAATCTGGTGTTTGTTTCCATAAAATTATAGAAAGTACCAAAAATGCAGCGATGATAAAAGCCATAATTGTTTTCAAAAGTAAGGCATTATGCGTCATGAATAACAGCCTCCTCATTAACAAAGAAGTGAACAATCACTCCTAGTATACTTAAGGCTATAGAACATAGCCAAATCGCATTGTAATTACCTGTTAAGTCATGGTTAACGCCGCCAAGCCATCCACCAAAGAAAGAACCGACTTGATGGGTGAAAAACACAATACCACTCAGCATGGAAAGGTATTTAACGCCAAACATATTTGCCACAATGCCATTTGTGAGCGGAACTGTAGAGAGCCATAAAAGGCCCATAATTATGCCAAAAGCATATACCGTATAAGTGCTTAAAGGTAATAACAAAAAGGCAATGATCGCGATGCCACGGCTGCCATAAAGTGCCATTAATAATTTAGGTTTTGAGAAACGATCTCCTAACCAACCAGCACCGTAAGTTCCCACTACGTTAAATAGGCCTACCAATGCCAGAAATACAGTGCCAGTAGCCGCGTCAAATCCATGGTCGATTAAATAGCCGGGTAAATGTACACCTAAGAAGACGACTTGGAATCCACAAACTAAAAAGCCTAAAGCTAACCACCAGAAGGGCTTATGTTTTCTGGCAATGTTAAGCACTTGTTTAAATGTGAGTTGAGGCTGAGCAATTGCTTTTGGTATTTGATTGCTTGACCCTTTTAACATAAGCGCTAGCGGAATAATAAAAGCAATTAATAGCGCACTCACCATCAGGGCTGCTGACCATCCCACTGTTTTAAGTAAGAGCAGGGTAGATGGCAACATAATGAACTGACCGAAAGATCCGGCAGCACTAGCAATACCCATTGCCATGCTTCTTTTTTCTGGTGGAGCAGCTCGACCTACTGCACTGAGTAAAACCGTAAATGAGGTTGCTGATAAAGCTAAACCAATGATAAGACCTAGACTCAAATTTAAAATTAAAATACTAGAACTAAAAGCCATTAAGAGTAGGCCGAGGGTATAGAGCATGCCACCGACTGCGACAACAATTCGACTGCCATATTTATCGGCAATTGCGCCGGTAAAAGGTTGAACGACTCCCCAGATCAGGTTTTGCATAGCAATAGCAAGGCTAAAAACATGTTGCCCCCAACCAAACTCATGACTCATCGGTACTAGATAGAGTCCAAAACCATGTCTGACTCCTAGAGAAAGAGCTAGAATAATTGCACTGCCAATCAACATATAGATGAGGGGCTGAGAAAATTGATTGCCAGTTTTAGTCATGATTAATAGAAAATTATAATAATGTGATGATTTATTGTAGAAGATATATCGAGTAATATCGATATGTTTAGATAGAATATTTAAGGCGAGCTAAAGAGTAAGTAAGGTTGTATTGCTTTGTGAAAAAAAGAAAAGAAGCAGAAATTATTTTGATCTCTGCTTCTTATAAACAATAAAATTAAGCTGCGGAATTGCGTTCAAGTAATGCTTGTTCAAAAAGAACTTGTTCTTTTTCTTTATGTTCGGTGGTGAAGCGAATTAAAATTACGCTACAGCCTGCGACCATAACCAAACCACCTAAAATAAACAAACAAGTTTGAACATCAAGTAAACCTTTGAGTAAGAAACCAGCTGCGACAGCACCAACGTTACCACCTGCACCAATAATTCCTGCAACTCCGCCTAATGCATTACGGTCAATAAACGGAACAAGTGCATAAGTTGCACCACAAGCCATATGAGTAAACAGTGCAAAAATGGTCATAGAAATGATTGCGAGAGCAACACCATTCATTTGTGAGAAGAGTATTAAGAATAAACCTTCACCTAAGATCATGAGTACGAGCACTTTTGTACGACCATCTAATCCTTTTTTGAGCGCTACTTTATCGGAGATGATCCCGCCAAGTGCACGAGCAAATAATGCCAGCAAACCAAAGATTCCTGCAGTTAAACCAGCGGTTTTCAAATCCATTTTGAACTGATCAACATAATACATTGCTGCAACGTTATGGATGAAAATCTCAATACCGAAACTTGCGCCATATGCTAAAAATAAAATCCAGACACGATAGTTACGAGCGGCTTGCATTAAAATTGCTGTACCACCTTTTTTACCACTACCAACCTCAATACCTTGTGCGCGGACTTCTTTAAAGTTTCCTTGAGGACAATCTTGAGTTAATTTCCAGTAAAGGATGCCAACAATAACCATCATTACGCCAGGTACGATTAATGCCACGCGCCATCCCATGGCTTGCTCAACACCAAACATCACAATTGCACCGAGCAATAAAGGCATTAAGGCTTGCGTTGCACCACCGCCAGCATTTCCCCAGCCAGCTGCTGCAGCGTTTGCTGTACCTACAACGTTAGGAGCAAACATAATGCTTGTATGGTATTGCGTAATTACGAAGCTTGCGCCAATTGCGCCAATGAGTAAGCGAAAGAACAGAAAAGATTCATAACTATTGGCAGCAGCTACACCAAATACTGGAATACTGCCGACTAATAGGAGGATGGTGTACGTAATGCGTGGACCATATTTATCGCAGAGTGGTCCGACAATAAGCCGAACTAAAATCGTAATGGCAACAGCAGCAATATTAATATTGGCAATTTGGTCTTTTGTTAATCCAAACTCACCTTTAATAACGGGCATTAATGGTGCACACGCAAACCATGCGAAGAAACATACAAAGAAAGCGAGCCATGTCATGTGGAAGGCACGCATTGCTGGAGTTGAAAAACTGAATAATTTAATCTCAGTTGCTTTTTTTGCATCTAGATTTACATTTGAAGACATACGCCGTCCCCCTGAACTGAACGAAATTTAATTTGCATGGCAATAAGTTGCCTATCTGCAGACCGATCAGAGCGGACATCGTTGGCCGTCTTGGTTTATTCATTGAATCAGCGTTGATTCATTATGCTATGAATAAAGCAAAGGGCGTGCCAAAAAATGAATTTTACTAAAAAGGAAAAATTACTTTCTAATTTTATTAAGTTAGTTTGTGAAGATAAAAATAACTAAAAAAAGAAGATCGAAACGAGAGGAGGGTTATAAGAGTATAGGGAGTTAGTTTTATCTGTTGTGTTTATAAGAAATGCTCATTTTTTTAGCATTTTGATTTAAAAAGAAGCAATTTGTAGGAGCTTATAGATTGAAAGAAAGCTATAAAAACGTGCATAAGTTTTTATAGCTTTACATAACACAAAAGTTAGAAGCGGTAACCGACCCCTGCATAACCTAAAATCGGGTTAATTTCGATATCCGCTTTTGCATTGATTAATTCACCATATTTGGCGTCGCTCACTGTAATGGTCGTATCTGTTTTTAAGTGAGCATACGAGACAGAACCTACAGCGTACCATTTATCATTAAAGTCATAGGTAAATCCTAAAGTTGCTACTGGAGCAATAGCATCGGATGCTTCAAGTTCTACTTTAGGATCACCAGAGCTAGTTTTTCTTTCTAAAGCTGCTCCTGCTTTCCCGTCTTTAATGTTTACAATCATATGGCCAGCATTGACTAAATCTTTCTCAATTTCTGGGTTCATTTCTAATTCGCTAAAATAGGCATACATCACACCTAGACCAACATAAGGTCTAAATTTATTTACGCCAGTTTTGCCAAAATGGTATTGAAACTCAAATGCTGGAGTCCAAGCGCGTGCTGACGCAGCACTTCCGTGTCCTTCAAGATCTGTAATGAAAAGATTATTTTCAAGCTCCATCGAACCAAGGATTCCACCAGCAGGTTTTGCAGTAGCAGAAAAAGGTGCATAAATCTTACCTTTACCTTGTAAATCAACTTTAGGGGGAATACCAGCTTTTAACTCCAATGAAAAATTATCTGTAAAAAAGTAATTACTCATGAGTCCTAAGGTAGTAACGTCATCTGCCTCTAACCCAGTATTCTCGGCATCCCATTGACTCAAACCTCGTACTTGTGCTGTTCCACTTAACCATGCGGGAATGGTATCAGTACCTAAACCAATAACATCAATGAGCTCTTCCAGCACAACATTACTATTACTGTCCGAAATATTATCTTGAATAGTTTTTACTTTAATATCTCCGACCTTAGACTGCTCATTTTCTTTAACAGATGTATTAATTCTAAAAGGTTGAGCTTTTCCTGTAGGCTTGACATATAAAGGACCAGCAGAGACTGAAAAACGTTTGAAGCCATCACCATCTTTTAAACTAAAATATGGAGAAGCGGCTGAGGTGACTGTTGGCAGAGCAAAAAAGGCAGCTGTCATACAAAATAATGACTTTTTCATCATAAAAGGACTCCATGTCCGGCATTTGTTTACTGATTTTTATTGAGCCAACCATACCGTGTTTTATAAAAATGATTGTTTATTAAAAATTAATAATTGTAATTTTTTTGAAATAATTGTTTATATTTAGCAATATTTATTAATTAAAAATACATAATGAATAATAAAAGGCTACATAAAGTAGCCTTTTATTAAATGTAATTAAATGATTAGTTGAAGCGAGATAAGTCTTCTTCAGGGCGCGCAGTTAAAACTTCAATGCCCGTTTGAGTCACTAAAATAGTATGTTCATATTGAGCTGAAAGTTTATGGTCTTTCGTTACAACAGTCCATTTGTCGCCTAATAGTTTAGTTTGCCATACGCCCGCATTTACCATAGGTTCAATGGTAAAAGTCATACCTGCTTCCAGACGCATACCGGTACCCGCTTGACCATAATGTAATACTTGAGGTTCATCATGGAACACAGTTCCAATACCGTGACCACAATATTCACGTACTACACTAAAACGTTCTGATTCGACATATTTTTGGATTGCATGGCCGATATCACCTAAATATGAACCATCTCTAACAGTTGCCATTCCACGATACATGGCTTCTTGAGCAACCTTGCATAGACGATTAGCCAAAATAGAGGTTTCGCCACCGATGACATACATCATGTTTGTATCGCCGTGATAGCCATCTTTAATGACAGTTACGTCAATATTCAGGATGTCGCCATTTTTTAAGATTTTATTTTCAGAGGGAATACCATGACAGACAACATGGTTAACCGAAGTACAAATAGAGTGCTGAAAAGCAGGGCGTCCAGGAGCGCCACCATAGCCGACACAGGCAGGAATAGCATGCTGTACATTTTCAATGTGATTACGGCAAATGGTATCAAGTTCAAGTGTGCTCACACCTGCCTTAATATAGGGCTTGATCATCTCTAGAACTTCAGCCGCCAGTCGTCCTGCAATGCGCATTTTTTCAATTTCATCTGGAGTTTTGATTAATCGACGTGGAGCTGTATAAGTACTGTTCATGATCTCTAAAAACTTTTGGTAATTTACAAGTGTCTATGGTATAAATAGCCGCCCATTTTATCAAATGCTTTTCGTGAATATCTTTTACGAACAATTTTGATAGATGGCGTAAAAAATCCGCACATATATCGTCACATTACTCTGGGTGCCTGTAAAAGGGTGGAGAATGCGGATATATGGAGGCCTAACCCAAACTTTAAGGTAAAGAAAATGGCAGATTACAACGTAAGCATGCGCGACCTTCTTCAAGCTGGCGCGCACTTTGGTCACCAAACACGTTTCTGGAACCCAAAAATGCGTCAATACATTTTTGGCGCGCGTAACAAAATTCACATCATCAACCTTGAGCACACTGTTCCTGCGTTAAATGATGCTTTGAACTTCGCTAACCAATTAGCAAGCAAAAAGAACAAAGTTTTGTTTGTTGGTACAAAACGTGCTGCTTCTAACATCATCCGTGAACAAGCTCAACGCGCTGGTCAACCATATGTAGATCACCGTTGGTTAGGTGGTATGTTGACGAACTGGAAAACACTTCGCCAATCTATCAACCGTTTAAAAGATCTTCAAACTCAATCTCAAGATGGTACTTTTGCTAAGCTTACTAAACGTGAAGCTTTAGAACGTGCTCGTGAGATGGAAAAACTTGAGCGTTCTTTAGGCGGCGTTAAAAACATGGGTGGTTTACCTGACGCGTTATTTGTAATCGACGTTGATCACGAAGCGATTGCAATCAAAGAAGCGAAGAACTTGGGTATTCCTGTTATCGGTATCGTTGATACAAACTCTAACCCAGACAACGTTGATTACGTTATTCCGGGTAACGACGATGCGATCCGTGCAGTAACTCTATATGCTTCTGCTATGGCTGATGCGATTCTTGCTGGTAAAGAATATGCTCAATCACAAGCAAATGCACAAGCTAAAGGCGAAGAAGCTGCTAAAGAAGCTCCAGAGGCTTAATGCATTTTGATGCAAAATTGTCATTTTTGCGACATGTAATGGTGGCAAATTAAGCGTCAAGAAAGCAGAACGGTCCAGAGAACACTTTGGGCCGTTTTTGTTGAACAGATTCATTTTTCTACCGTATTTAGGAGAACAACATGACTGCAGTTACTGCGAGCATGGTAAAAGAATTACGTGACCGTACTGGTCTTGCAATGATGGAATGCAAAAAAGCATTAACAGAATCTAATGGTGATGTTGAATTAGCGATTGATAACCTTCGTAAATCAGGTCAAGCAAAAGCTGCTAAAAAAGCGGGCAACATTGCTGCTGACGGTGCAATCACTATCGTTCAAGAAGGCAATAAAGCAATTTTAGTTGAAGTTAACTGTCAAACTGACTTCGTTGCTAAAGACGAAAACTTCTCTAACTTCTCAAAAGCTGTTGCTACTGCTGCTTTAGCTGCTGGCGAAACTGATGCTGCTAAAATCGCTGAATTAAAATTAGCAGACGGTCAAACAGTTGAAGAAGCTCGTATTGCACTTGTTCAAAAAATCGGTGAAAACATCCAAGTTCGTCGCGCGAAAATCGTTGAAGGCGAAAACTTGGCTATCTACAAACACGGTTTAAAAATCGGTGTTGTAGTTTCTTATACTGGTGATGCTGATACTGGTAAAGGTATTGCAATGCACGTTGCTGCATTCAACCCAGTAGCTGTAAATGCTGAAGCTGTTCCTGCTGACCTTATCGCTAAAGAAAAAGAAATTGCTGAAGCGAAAGCGTTAGAATCTGGTAAGCCAGCTAACATCGTTGAGAAAATGGTAACTGGTTCAGTTGATAAATATTTGAACGAAGTTGCTCTTGATCGTCAAATGTATGTAATCGACAACGACAAAAAAGTTGCTGATGTATTAAAAGCAACTGGTACTACTGTTGCTAACTTCGTACGTTTTGAAGTTGGTGAAGGTATTGAGAAAAAAGCAGAACTTAGCTTCGCTGAAGAAGTTGCTGCTGCTCAAGCTGCTGCGAAGTAATTCGTATCACAATAAAAAAAGCCCCATTGGGGCTTTTTTTATCTCGACTAAAATGAGGGCTTAGAATGATAAATAAAAAAAATCTTAGTATTGGCAGTGTCATTATTTTATTGGTTGCTGGATATTTTGGTCTGGATTTATCTGGGCATAAGCAAAATCAATCGCCATCATCAACCATACCCGAAGCTCGGCATACAGAAACTACATTACCAAGTAATGGAGTCGATAACATAAAAGCTGCTCATGAGCAGAGACAAAGTAATGTTCAAGTGCAGGGAAGTGGTCGGGTCAAAGCAATTTTAAGAGATGATAATGATGGGTCGAGACACCAGAAATTTATTCTTGTTCTAAAAAATGGCCTTTCAATTTTAGTCGCACATAATATCGATTTAGCACCTAAAATTCCTAATTTAAGAAAAGGTGACGTGGTAGAGTTTTATGGTGAATATGAATACAACCCTAAAGGTGGTGTATTACACTGGACTCATCGTGATCCACAAAGTCGTCATGAAAGCGGTTGGCTCAAACATGATGGGCAAATCTATCAATAAAGCCGAATAAACGAATAAAGAGATTGTTTTTATAGAGCAATTTTATTCTATTCAGTTTCTTAAAACATGCTATGGTTTTTTTATTGAATGGATGAGACGTATTTATGCAGCGGGAGCAAGCCGATTATCTGCATGTGCGAGAGCTGGGCGGTTTAGAGTTATTAAAAGCACATTATCACCAAACGCAATTTTCGAAGCATACTCATGAAGGGTATTGTATTGGCGTGATTGAAGAGGGCGCACAGTCTTTTTTTAGGACAGGCCAGCTACATGTAGCTCCCAAAGGCGATATTATTTTAGTAAATGCTGACGAGATTCATACGGGTTCATCTGCTGTTGAGTCGGGTTGGCGATATCGGGCGATTTATCCCACACCTGAAATGTTGGAAGAAGTCAGTCAAGATTTTTTTGAAAATTCACGTGGGGCGCCGTGGTTTCCTCAAGCTGTGATTCGTGACTTGGGTTTAGCCCAACAACTTTGTTTACTCTTTGATTTATTGGAACAAAAAGATAATTTCTTACTCAAAGAAACAATGTATTTGTCTACTTTAGCCTGTCTAATGAAGCGACATAGTAAATCAAATCAGACTTTTTGTGAGTTGCCAGAGGCATATTCAAAAATATTAAGAGTTAAAGAGTTACTGGTAGAAATGCCTGAAACGAATTTTTCTTTGCAAGATCTGGCTGACATGGTGGGCTTGAGCGCATGGCATTTCTTAAGACAATTTAAAAAATATGTGGGCTTGCCACCTCATGCTTGGCTTGTTCAAGCGCGCTTACAAAAAGCAAGACAATTATTAAAACAGGGTGACCAAATTGCAATGGTGGCACAGCAGTGTGGCTTTTCTGATCAAAGCCATTTTAATCGCCACTTTAAAAAAGCAATGGGCGTGACGCCAACTCAATATGTAGCTAGTCTAAATAACTAAATTATTAAAAATTTATTTACAGCAATTTTATTCAATATAAGTCGGCTTTCATCAAGCATGTTATAGAAATGCTTCTTATATTGGATTCTATATATGAATATTCAGCTTAATCAGTCGGTTGAGTTTCCAAAAAATAAGCCATCTTATCTTTTTTTACGCGGTGCAATGGATATTTTACCGTTGTCAATTTCTGTTATTCCATGGGCAATTTTAGCAGGTTCTATGGCAATTCATGCAGGTTTATCTTTCTATAAGGCGCTTGCGATGTCAGGAATTGTCTTTGCTGGAGCAGCGCAATTAGTTAGCTTAAGCATGGTAATGGAAGGTGCATCCACTTTTACAATTTATGTGACGATTTTCTTTTTAACAGCTCAGCATTTTATTTATGCATTAACTTTAAGAAATGACATTTCTATTTTGCCTCTTTCGAAACGATTAAGTTTGGGTTTTTTATTAACAGATGAATTATTTGCGGTATGTGCATCCGGTGAAAAAAGGCAGCCAGAATACCTGTTGGGTGCAGGTCTATCTTTTTATTTATTCTGGGTAGTGTTTAGCTTGGTAGGAATACTTTTAGCAACAGTGATTCCTGATTTATTAAATTATCATTTAGATTTTTCAATTGTGGCTATTTTTGTTGCCATGATCGTACCGTTATGTAAGGGGTTGCCTGTACTTGCTGGTGTGCTAATGACCTGTTTTAGCGGATTTTTCTTTAAATTTTATCAAGTTGAAGGGGCGATTTTACTTTCAGGATTACTAGGGATGTTGGTTGCTGTGTTAACTGAAAAAATAGAGAAGGAGCGATAATATGTCTTGGTTCATGATTTTAGGCTTGGCAGCAATCGTCTTTTTTAATCGTTATTATTTTTTAGAGCCTAACGTTAAAATTAAACTGCCTCTTATTATGAATAAGATGCTTAATTATTCTGCTCCCTGTTTATTAACAGCAATTTGTATTCCAGTTGTTTTTTTTGATGGCGATAATTTAAAAGGAGTTTTAGATAATTCTTATATTTATGCAGCAATCTTTTGTATTGTAATTTCCATTTATCTAAAAAGAGTACTTTTAAGTGTTATCGCTAGTTTAGTTTTTTTCTATTTTATAAATTTTCTAATAAATCAGTAAAATGTAAAAAGCTGAATCGAGATGATCCAGCTTTAATTTAATCATTAGGAAAGAGCGTGTTTTTGTCTGCTTTTCCATTTAGGTAAGATTTTTCCTAGATAGGCATCCATGCACCAAACTGGTCCAATCAGTAGAAATTGTAAATCTTTAAAGAAAGATGGCTTTTTGCCCTCGATTTTATGGCCATAAAACTGTCCGACCCAAGCAACTACAAAAATAGCGATATAAAATCCTACTCCTACAGGTAGGGTGTAAATAAGCCACGCCATAACCACCAGTAAAGCAGCCATTGCAACAGCAAGTACAAGATCTAAACGTGCATAAAATACGAGAGTCAGTACAAGTAATAGGGCTGTGAGTAAAGCGCTGAAATGGGCAATGATTCCAATAATAGAAAATAAAATGGCAGGAACGCAGAGCCAGTGAATTTGTTTGTTGGTTGGGTTTTGATGGCTTTCGCTATATTCATCAAACCATTCTGTAATGGATTTCATTAATGGCACACTCCTTGTTTTAGATTTGATTTATTTTTTCTGAGTATATTTTATCCTGTTCTTAAGGTAGGCGACAAGAAAGCGGTATTATTCAACTATAGGAACTTGGCAATAAAGATTTAAAAAGAACATGAGAAAAATGTAATGTCTGGGTGATAGAAAAAGTACTCAATGTAACCTTGAGAATGATGCAATATTTCAGAATATTTTTTATAGGTTGCTAGATGATGAAATCATCAAAAAAAGTGTGATTTTGAGATAGGTGGGAAAATTGCATGAAAAAGCTCTACTTATCTACTCTAAAAACGCCATAATTAGCCTTAATTTTATAAAAATGGTACTAGGGTAGCGGAAATTTAATAAAGTCGCTCTAAATGCAATTTAGAAGCAAAATAAGCTTGGATAAGATAAACGTACTTTTTTGTGTAAAAAATATTCAAATTTAAGGGTGGAGAAGGGCTAAAAAAGATAATTTTTTTAACCTAAGTTAGAAATTATTTTTATAGTTTAAAACATAAAAAAGCCGCAGAAAAAATTGCGGCTTTTTACATGAACTCTAGAGGCTATAACTTATGAAGTTGGACCATCAACACGTTCAATATTTACTTTTGCAGTTCCCGCATTGGTAATACCAAGACGTTTAGCAGCACCGTATGATAGGTCAAGTACACGATTGCCATGGAAAGGACCACGGTCATTTACTTTTACAACCACACTTTTACCATTGTCTTTGTTAGTTACTCGGATGTAACAGTTCAATGGTAGGCTACGGTGAGCAGCAGTGAGAGCATTCATATCGAATGTTTCACCATTTGCTGTTTTACGACCATGGAATTGACGACCATACCATGAAGCCATGCCAGTTTGGCTAAACTTACGAACAGTGTTTGAAGCTACTGTGTTAAGTTTTTCAATCACTGAAGGCTCATCTTCAGGGATTTCAATTTTTGCTGCGATCGCTTGACGACGAATTTGATCGCCAGAACGTTCAGTGATTGAAAGACTGTTAATGTTAGAAAAACGAGAATTAAAATTTTGAGTATCTTTACTCAATACACGAGCTGCTAAATTAGAGCCATCTACATCATTATTTAATGATGATGATTGCACCATTTCAGCGTGCAATGGGGCCATACTTAAACTAGCCGTCAGTGCAAGAACGTATTTCAGCGATAACTGCATTTGTATAAACTCCTGAGAACATGTACTTTTTTCTTTCAGCGATTGACTGAAATTTAAAGTGAACATGTCTGATTATTCACTTTTGCAATTGCTACATTGGGGTGGATAATATTCATCGCTTACGGAGAGTGTCTAGTCTTTAACGAGAAATCGTTACAAAAAGGGCAAAAACTTACAGTTCTAGGTTAAAAAATAGCCAAAAGTGTAACAAGATATTAAATTTGTGCGTATTGTGATCTATTTAACAAAAATATTTATTGACTTTTACATAACTCATAAAAAAGCTAGCCTATCGGCTAGCCACTTCAGTGCCTAATAACCATACAGCAGTCGCATACATACGACTCTTATTATAGGTCGTAATCACTTGAAAATTCGGGTAAGTTAAATAGTAAATTGGACCATTATAGTCTTGTAATTGAATAACATTCACCATATCCAGATCATCAATTTTAACTAAAGGATTTAATGGTGAAATACCTAGTGTCTTTAATGCCCCATATGGAAAAGGCTGAGTTAAATCTTTAGCAATAATACTTTCTGGATTTGACCCCGTGTAACGCGCCATAAACCCGATAGGTTGATCGCGTTGCCATCCTTGTTTTGCTAAGTAGTTTGCAATTGAACCAATTGCATCTTCTGCAGAGTTTCTTAAATCGATATGTCCATTACCGTCATAATCGACCCCATATTTACTAATATTGCTCGGCATAAACTGTGGATAGCCAATTGCACCTGCGTAGGAACCTACAATACTATTTGTTGGGTAGCCTTCTTTATAAGTCCATGCAATAAGAGCAGCTAACTCATCACCAAAATATTCAGCACGGCGAGGGTAGCCAAAAGCAAGTGTGGCTAAGGCATCACGTGTAATAAAAGAACCTTTATTGGCGCCATAACCTGTCTCAACACCCAAAATACCTAAAATGACTGCTTGAGATACACCGTATTGTTGTTCAGCGCGATTTAAAGCATCTGCATATTGGTTTTTAAAACGGACACCACGTTGAATTGTCCCTTCAACCAAAAACATAGAACGATAGTCATACCAAGGTTTGCTTTCCCCTGGACGAGTCATAATATTTAGAATGTTTGGTAAATTTTTTGCACCACTCATAGCTGCATCAACTTGATCGCCACTTAATCCATAAGCGCTCATGGTTTTTTGTTTAAAATTTACATAGTCAGGATGTGTTGCAAAATCGTTGGCCTGAGCGAAGTGACTTGTACTGATTAAACCAGTACACAAAGCGAGCATTTTTAAAGTTTTATTTAAGTGTTGAGACAACATATCGTTTTAAAATTCCAGATTATCGATGTGTATGAATGGACATGACTAAACCAAAGGTGGCCATTAAAGTAATAATAGCTGTTCCGCCATAACTCATAAAAGGTAAAGGAACACCTACTACAGGTAAAATACCACTGACCATTCCCGCATTTACAAATACATACACAAAAAATGACAAACCAAAGGCGCCAGCAACTAAACGTCCATAGTTATGGAAGCTTTGTAAACCGATTTGGAATGTTCTAAAAATAATAGCAAAATAAAGAATAACTAAAATAAGTACACCGATGAGCCCAAATTCTTCGGAATACGCGGCAATAATAAAGTCGGTATGACCTTCGGGTAAAAAGTGCAAATGTGATTGAGTTCCTTCAAGAAATCCTTTGCCCGAAAAACCACCAGAACCAATCGCAGTTTTAGATTGAATAATATTCCAACCTGTACCGAGTGCATCCGCCTCTGGGTCAAGCAACGTTAAAACCCTTTGACGTTGATAGTCGTGTAAAAGAAATTCCCACGCAATTGGAATGATGACCGCAGCGCACGCTCCTGCAGCACCGATCATACGCCATGATAGTCCACTTAAAAATAAAACAAATATGCCACTTGCTAGCACTAACACTGATGTCCCTAAATCGGGTTGTTCTGCAATTAGTAAAAAAGGAATACCAATTAACATTAAGGATAAAACAACTTGTGAAAAGCTAGGGGGAAGGGGTTTACGTGCTAAAAACCATGCAACCATCATGGGCATACCGATTTTCATGAATTCACTGGGTTGGACACTTCCGAAACCGGGAATATCAATCCAGCGCTGAGCACCCATTCGGACTTCGCCAAACACCATGACTGCCACAAGTGAAAATAAGCCAAACAAATAAAAATATGGTGAAAAAGCTTGATAGACCTTGGGCGGAATTTGGGCTAGACCAAACATAACTAAAAAGCCAATACCAAAACTCATGGCTTGTTTACTCACTAACCCCACATCCTGTGCAGAAGCACTATATAGTACGGTTAAACCTAATAAAGCATTTAAGAGCAGAAATAGGCATAACCAAGGGTCAACATGGAGTTGTTGCCACTTTGACGGTTGCATAGCGGTGCTAAGACCATCTCGAGGAGCTTGGCGTAAAAATTTATATTGTGGGCTAGGAGACATGCGGCGTTAACTAAGGTCAATCAGTGCTTGGCGCATGCTAACATAAACGTGGTGAATGGCAATGTATATCAATATTTTGCAATAAAAAAACCTAGCTCTCGCTAGGTTTCCGATAGTCTATTTTTTATTAGTTAAAGAATAGACTATCATGGTATTCAGCCATCGCTTTAAGTTCAGTGCGATTTAAGCTTGGAATCAGTTTGTCGATTGCAATGTGAACTGCTTTTGTTACAGCTGCTGCACCAATATCTGCTGCTTTACGCTTAATCATGCCAAGGTCTAATGTCTTGTTAAAATCAGACATGAAGTGTTTGATCATCGCATCGCCGAATTGTTTATATAATTCAGCTAAAGCAGCTTTATTAATGTCATTGCCTGCTTCAAGCTCAGTAAAGTTATGCTTAAGGTTAGTCACTAAACCTGCATCTAAATTTACGCCTATTTTATATTGGCCTTGTGGGTCTTTAAATAAGCTTTTTTCAGAAAACTCTACTGACTGTTTAACCACATCATTTGGTGCTTTGCTTAGCAATTGCTTTAAAAGAACAGCAACAGTTGATTTGACATAGCCTGCTAGTTTTTCGGCAGTATCGCGCTTTTCACTTGCTGGAAAATGCTGAACTAACTGAATTAAGACATTATCAATAATTTCTTCATTAAGTTGTAAAGCAATCTTATCGCGAAGTGGATATAAAGGTTCACTAGAATTTTTATTCGCAATTCCAGTTTGTATATCGTTCAATAAGCCTTCAGAAGGGGTAAAACCAAAAAACGGCATGGTATATCCTCAAATTATTCGTTTTATTGTCGTGCCAATCGAATCGGTTTTGGCATCCATGAAAGATCCGATACTCGGCAAGGGTTAATATCAAGTCCGCCGCGACGAGTATAAGTTGCATAAACCATCAGCTTTTCAGGCTGTAGATTTTGCCAAATATCGGCAAAGATCTGTTCGACACACTGTTCGTGAAAGCCGTTATGCTGACGGTACGAGATAATATAAGCTAAAACACTACGATAACAAGGTTTTTTGCCTTTAAAACGAATAAAAACTGTACCCCAATCAGGTTGTCCCGTGACTGGGCAGTTACTTCTTAAAAGATGAGAATACAATTCAACTTCGACTTCTTCACCAGACTCATCTAGTTTTAAAAGAGTGGCATCAGGATGTTGTTCTAAACGCTCTGGAGTGAGGTCGTCAACACAAATACCTTGAGGCTTAGAAATCTCTAAATCATCTACTTGAAATAGGGTTAACTCAACTTTTGCACCAGCCGCAGCGGAGAGATCTTTTTCAACAGTTTCAATGAAGGACTGTTTAGAATCAAACTGAGTGAAATTAAGACTATTGAAGTAAAGTTTTAATGACTTAGATTCAACCAAATTCGGTGAAGATGCAGGTAGCGTAATTCTGCCAATAGCAACTTGCGGGATAGCATGAGCGTTTAACCATGAAATTTCAAAAACATGCCACCAATCTTTACCTTGTGTGATGCCTTCAATATGCGAGTAGGCTTCACGAGACTGAGCACGGGCAATTGGAAATAAAACATCAGGTTGATAGTTAGTTGGATATTGGGTTTCTTTCCCCAACAAAGACTGTTCGACACTCATTCACGCATTCCTGAACCACGAGCAAGTAAATAGTAAGCAACTCCGTAAAGTACAACACAGCATGATGTCACAATGATTAAAGAGAATGAAACATTCACATCGCTATGACCTAAAATGCCGAAACGGAAAGCATTAACCATATAAACAATAGGGTTAATTAAAGAAAGTTTTTGCCAAAAAGGACCAAGGGAACTAATGGCATAAAACACACCACCTAAATAAGTTAAGGGTGTAAGAACAAAGGTTGGAATAATAGAAATATCATCAAATGATTTTGCATAGACTGCATTAATAAAACCACCTAATGAGAAAAGAACCGAAGTAATTAAGACTGTATATATAGTTACGAACCAGTTGTGTATGAAAAGGTCGGTAAAGAACATGCTCATTGCAGTTACAATTGTACCAACTAATACACCACGGCAAATACCACCGATCACATAGCCCCACAAAATAATATGTAGTGGCACAGGACTCATGATGAGTTCTTCAATGCTTTTTTGGAATTTTACGCTAAAGAAACTGGAAGACACGTTGGCGTAACTATTAGTAATGACAGCCATCATAATTAAGCCAGGCACAATAAATTGCATATAGCTCACGCCACCCATTTGTCCAATGCGTGAACCAACCAAATTACCAAAAATGACGAAGTACAAACTCATTGTAATTGCCGGTGGTAATAAGGTTTGTGGCCAAATGCGTAGAAAACGGCGTACTTCTTTACGAACTATGGTCCAGAGAGCAATTTGCAGTTGGCTAAAATTCATTTTGCCTCTCCTTCAAGATTTTTCTCGACCATTTTGACAAATAACTCTTCTAGACGGTTCGATTTATTACGCATACTGTGAACACGAATACCTTGAGATTCTAATAACTGGAATAGGTCATTCAATGTATGCGCTCTATCCATCGTGACTTCTAAAGTATTGCTATCAATTAAGTTGAACTTGACACCAATAATGTTTAACTGGAGCGGCCCAATCGGTTCGGCTAAATCGAAGATAAATGATTCTTCATTGAGCTGATTAAGGAAGCTCTTCATGCTGGTATCTTCTTTAATTACACCGCGGTCAATAATCGCAATGCGACGACACAACATTTCTGCTTCTTCTAAATAGTGGGTCGTTAAAATAATAGAAGTACCGCTTTCGTTCATTTCGGTTAGAAAATCCCACATAGAACGGCGTAATTCAATATCTACACCAGCAGTAGGTTCATCTAAAATAAGAAGTTTAGGCTCATGCATCATGGCACGGGCAATCATCAGACGACGCTTCATACCACCAGACAGCATACGTGCTTGTATATTACGTTTTTCCCACAAACCGAGTTTTTCTAAATAATGTTCGGCACGTTTTTCTGCAATCTTTTTATGGATACCGTAATAGCCAGCTTGAGTGACTAAAATATCGAATGTTTTTTCAAACTGCCCGAAGTTAAATTCTTGAGGAACGACACCAAGCTGCTGTTTTGCCAGAGATGGATGGGTATCGAGGTTGTGCCCAAAAATCTCAACTGTTCCTGAGGTTTTTTTTGTGAGGGAGCTGATAATACCAATGGTTGTTGATTTGCCGGCACCATTTGGGCCTAACAACGCATAAAATTCACCTTCAGGCACAGTGAGGTTAATACCTTTTAACGCCTGAAAACCATTACGATATGTTTTGGACAAATCTCTTAAAACCAAAGCATCAGTCATGAAATTCTCACATTATGAAAGAGGGGTATATTTTGAGCGATAATGATTAATAAACCAAGTAAAATAGTCGGAATTTTATAAAATTAAGATAAATTGAGAAATTATTATATAAAAGCTGGTGCGCCCGGCGGGGATCGAACCCACGACCCCAGGTTTCGGAAACCTGTACTCTATCCAACTGAGCTACGAGCGCATGTGTGGGGCACATCATAGGAAAAAAACACTTGCAGGTAAAGCACGAAATACGTGCCAAGTGATTTTAATGCTTAATTAAACAGCAAGTTGTTCAATATTTTATATGCTTTGTGAAAGAAGCTGAATTGAATAGTTAATTGTACGTAAAGATCTTGCAAGTTCTTGAGGGGGAATGCGTGATTCTTGCAAACTTGTAATCCATTGTACCTGACATAATTTAAGCTCTTGTATTGTTCCAGTTTTCTCTATTTTTTGAACAAGTGGTTTAGTCATTAGTCCGCAATAACTGCTAAGTGTTTTTATCATTAACTGTTGTATTTCTTCGAAAGAAAGAGCCTCAGAAGATATTACTGGTTGAAAATATGTAGTACTGGACTGATCTAAAGTTTTTTGCTCGGAAAGCTGGATTTCTCCAACAAGATGGGGGGAATGCAGTATAGAACTATCAACAGATTCTTTTTGATTTTCTTCTACTTTATTTATGGCTGATGTTTTTAGAATAATTTCTTCATTAGTAGATGTATCGGTAGAGGCAATTGGGGCAATAAGTTTTAAGTCTATAAGTTGTTGAATCAGCTCTGGAGAAGCAATACGTTTTTTAAATTCACCATTTAAGTTCTGAAAATCTTCATGGTCTATTAATAGTAACAAACGTCTTTGTTTTGCATTTAAAACAATATTGCGTTGTTGAAGCGCAACTCTTCCCAAATTGGTTCTATAAAAACCAGCCATTACTTTTCCCCAATATAAAAATAAATCAGACTGTTCAATCTTGTGAGTCGAACAGTACTGTTTTTAATAAAATATAAATGGGGTTAACAATAAAACTTAAAAATGACAATATGATGAATAATCTATAAATATCATTTGGTTAAAATATTAAAAGGCACTTTCTAATGCTTTGCGAAGATAGACATCAAGCTCATCTTGGCGTAATAACCATTGAATATAGTCTTTAGGAAGTTCAGCAATTGCTGTGCCTTTATGCTTACCAAAGTTAACATTAGTGGGGATACGTGCTTCTTCAGAAATTCGGTAGAGCTCTTCAATATCTTGAATATTTAGATGATAGACAATATGCATCAAAATATTAGCAGTCAAAATAATATCGGCATCGGCACGGTGAGCACCTTTAAGCATTTCCCTAGCTTTACTGCTGCCTTGAGAAATCATATAGATCAGTGCTGAGATATTATGAGCCTCTGCATCTGCCCAAACTTTACGTGCTAAAGCTAAAGTACAAATCGGTTTAATATTCGATACATCAACACCACAACGAGCAATCGCGGCAATATCGTAATCAATATTGTGGCCAATAATATAAGTTGTGGTCTCTGGCAATTTAAAGGTTTTATAGTGAGGCTGGTTTTCTAAATCTGTTTCTAATATGTGGTGTACTGCCATTGCAGCATAAGAGATAGGCGCACCAACCTGATAGAGCTGATCAAACAATTTGCTTTTATCTAAGGTGAGTTTTCCTTCATTCAGTTCAATCGGGGCATACGCAATTTCAATAGGCAAACCATTTAGTGTATGAGTTTCTGTATCTAAAATAATGGCTTGCATATTTGGCCCTTTAAAAAATCACGAGTAGCTATGAATGGTAACAGTTGGCTATTCACTTTAAAACATAAAGAGAGGGTTAGATGTGAACAAGAAATTCAATTTATGTTGAGAAGTAGAAGATTTCGGTGCTAATTTTGATCAAATATGACTTGCCAAAAATTAAGTTTAGGCGTAATTGTTTGTAAGACATTTAAAATGTTACTAAAAACTAAAGCACAACAAAAATGGAATTTAAGGGATATAGCAATGAAAATGAAACTGTTCATGACCAGTGTTCTTAGCACAAGTTTATTGTTGACGGGATGTGGTGGAGGAAGTAGTGATGATGACTCACCGATTGTTGATCCATCCGGTACTCCTGCCAATAATATTCAAAATCCAGTTGTTAAAGTTGATGCCTATACAAGTACCAATTTGGGAACAGTAGCTGCAGAAAGTAGCATTTTAACTTATAAAATGTTGGGCCAAAGTGGGCAAGAGGTGCAGGCAACCAGTTTGGTATTCACACCAAACACTCCACCACCAGCAGGCGGTTGGCCAATTGTAGTCTGGGCACATGGAACAACTGGTGTTGCAGATGTTTGTGCACCAAGTAAAACGGCTTTAGCAGACAGTACAAAAGATTTAATTAGTAAGTTACTTACAGCGGGTTATGTTGTCGTTGCACCTGACTATGAAGGTTTGGGCACACCAGGAATACATCCTTTTTTAAATGTTAAAAGTGAGGCTTTTTCAATTACAGATGCGGTGGTTGCAACGCGTAACTATTTATCACAGCGTAATTTATTAACTTCAAAAAAATGGCTTACAGTCGGGCATTCACAAGGGGGACATGCTGCGTTGAGTGCTGCACAATATGCGAGTCGTGCGCAGCTAGACTATAAAGGTACGGTAGCGGTAGCACCAGCTTCTAATTTAGGTTTTATTTTAATTGCGGGTGAACAAGCTGTTGCAAATGAGACCTTGGATAAAAAGATCCCAATGTATGCACAGCTTGATACTTATACAGCTTTAGTTACAGCTGGCATTCGAAATACACAGCCAAGCTTTAATTATTCGCAGGTATTTACTTCACAAACAGAAAGTACAGCACAGCAGGCAGAAACGATTTGTGCGGGACCATTAGCGCAAACTTTTGCAGTTAATATGCAAACCTACGCAGAAACACATGGCGGCACACTGGATGGTTATACACGTACACAAACTAACTTTATGGGTGTCCCGATTGTTAAAACATTCTTAGATAAAGATTCGCAGCCGCTACAAGCAAAAGTCACTACACCGATTATTATTTATCAAGGGGTAGCGGATTCGACAGTACCTAAAGTCGCAACGGATATCTTGATATCTAATGCCACTGTCGTAGGCACTAAAATTAATAGTTATGTGACTGGTAACTGGGACCATAATACGGCGATGAGTAGTAATGTAGACAACATTGTTGGAAATGTTCAGACTTTGCTAACAGCACAATAGAGTTATTGATATTTAAAGTATTTTTAACATCATTTTAATCTAGCGTTAACGATGAAAAAATTTAAAATATAAGCGTTAAACCAGCTTTTTTATTGATTTATAAACAATGGCTCATTTTTTATAAAACTTGAGCCATTTTTATTTAAAACTGAGCTAACTTCATTCTGTTTAATTATAAAGTTCATGCTACAATATGTCGCAATCTTAGCACGGCTTAAAAGCCCTACTTATAGGACCCCCGCTAATGTTTGCCAATATTTCCATTTCTGAATTTGATCCAGAATTAGCTCAAGCAATTGCTTCTGAAGGTGAGCGTCAAGAAGCACATATCGAGTTAATTGCATCTGAAAACTATTGCTCTCCTGCTGTGATGGAAGCGCAAGGATCAAAACTTACGAACAAATATGCAGAAGGTTATCCAGGTAAACGCTATTATGGCGGTTGCGAATATGTGGATATCATTGAGCAAATGGCGATTGATCGTGCTAAAGAACTTTTTGGTGCAGATTACGCAAACGTTCAACCACACGCTGGCTCACAAGCTAACTCTGCTGTTTATCTAGCGCTTCTTAACCCAGGCGATACTGTTTTAGGTATGAGCTTGGCTCACGGTGGTCACTTGACTCACGGTGCAAAAGTAAGCTTCTCTGGTAAAACTTATAACGCGGTTCAGTATGGTCTAAACTCTGAAACTGGCGAGATCGATTACGAAGAAGTTGAACGTTTAGCATTAGAGCACAAGCCACGTATGATCGTTGCTGGTTTCTCTGCTTACAGCCGTGTTGTAGATTGGCAACGTTTCCGTGACATCGCGGACAAAGTTGGCGCTTACCTTTTTGTTGATATGGCTCACGTTGCAGGTCTTGTAGCTGCGGGTGTATATCCAAACCCAGTTCAAATTGCTGACGTAACCACAACTACGACTCACAAAACACTTCGTGGTCCACGTTCTGGTTTAATCCTTGCGAAAGCGAATGAAGAAATCGAGAAAAAACTTCAATCAGCTGTATTCCCTGGTAACCAAGGTGGTCCATTGATGCATGCGATTGCTGCTAAAGCGATCTGCTTCAAAGAAGCAATGTCTGATGACTTCAAAGCTTACCAACAACAAGTTGTGAAAAATGCTCAAGCTATGGCTGAAGTATTAATCGCTCGTGGTTATGACGTTGTTTCTGGCGGTACTGACAACCACTTATTCTTGTTATCTTTAATTAAACAAGACGTAACTGGTAAAGAGGCAGATGCTTGGTTAGGTGCTGCTCACATTACTGTTAATAAAAACTCAGTTCCAAATGATCCACGCTCTCCATTTGTGACTTCTGGTATCCGTATCGGTACTCCAGCAGTAACAACTCGTGGTTTCGGTGAAGCTGAAGTTCGTGAACTTGCTGGTTGGATCGCTGATGTGATTGACAGCAAAGGTGACGAAAAAGTTATTGCTGATGTAAAAGCGAAAGTTGAAACTGTTTGTGCAAAATTCCCTGTATATGCACAATAAGTTGTAGATATAAAAAAAGCGCCGTATGGCGCTTTTTTTATATCTAGTTAATTACGTAAGAATTAACTTTTAGTTTTTAGCGATGACTCGGCATCATACCATCCACCACCTAATGCCCGAATTAAATCTACACTAGCCATCATTCTGCTGCCGTTAAGCTGAGCAGAAAGTTGCTCTTGTTGCAAAATAGTACGGTCAGAATCAATTACATCAAGATAGCTGATAGCACCTTCACGATAACGTAGATGAGAAAGCTGATTTGCATGGCGAGAAGAGGAGAGAGCTTGATTTTGAGCTTGAATTTGCTGATCGAGAATGCGTTGATCGGACAAACCATTTTCAACTTCACGGAATGCATTCAGCACTGTTTGGCGATAATTCGCAACGCTTTCTTCATAAGCAGCTCGCGCTTGAGCAACTCCAGCTTTACGTTGCCCACCATCAAACAAGGGTAAAGATAAAATAGTGCCTGCGACTGGCCCAAGCAAGAATGTGCGGCTCGACCATTTACCTAAATCACCTAAAGTTGATGATTCATAACCGAGAGCACCTGTTAGATCTAGTTTTGGAAAAAAAGCAGCGCGTGCAATTCCAATACGTGCGTTATCTGCTGCCATAGCACGTTCAGCAGCAGCAATGTCAGGCCGTCTTTCAAGCAAAGTTGAAGGTAAACCTGCTGGAAGGCGAATGCTGTTTGTTGCTAAGGGTTGAGCTGCTAGGTTGAAGTCAGCTGGCGTTTTTCCAAGTAAAACAGCAAGTGCATGTTCTGCAGTTGTTCGGTTACGGGCAATGGTTAGTGCATTGGTTTGGGCTGTAGCCAGTTCAGTCTGCGCGCGAGAAACATCTAATTCACTGACTAAACCATTACGAAATCGAGTTTGAACTAGATCTCTAGTCTCACCAAGTAATTTAATAGTGCGATTATAAATTACTTGTTCAGCATCAAGCTGGCGAATTAGAAAATAGCCTTGTGCAACATCTGCTTGTAATGCTAAAAGTGCCGACTGGTATAGCGCTTCTTGTTGCTGTACATCGGCTGTTGCTGCATTGACATTACTAGCAATACGGCCAAATAAATCGAGCTCATATGAAACACTAGCTTGGGCACGCCATAAGGTTTGTGCAGATGTATGCGCATTATCATCTAAACCCAGTGAAGCGGGAGATGGTTTTTGGCGAGTTGGGCCAAAGCCAGCACCAATACTTGGTAAGCGTTCCGCTTGCGCTGCTGAACGTAACGCACGTGAAGCCTGAATATTGGCAGCAGCAGCTTTAAGGTTTTGGTTACCAGCAATTGCTTGTTGCTCTAGTTCGTTTAATAGTGGGTCATTAAAAACACGCCACCATTCGCCACGTGATTGTGCATCGGCAGGTTGAGCAATTTTCCAGTTACTATCTTCAAGTTTAGGGTCTGACTCTTTAAATTTGACTGGAACTATCACCTTTGCAGGTTGATATTCTGGAGCCAATGAGCAGCCTGCAAGGAGCAGGCTTCCCATGAGTGAGGACACTAACCATTTTTGTTTTGATGATGTCATCAAATGTCCTCCTTAGTGATCATGTGGGTTAGCTAATGGCGCTTCATGAACGGCTGCCGAATGCAGTTTATGTTTGCTGTTGAGTGTACGAATCAGGACATAAAAGGCAGGGGTGAGGAATAAACCAAACAACGTTACTCCGATCATGCCAAAGAACACGGCAATACCCATGGCATGACGCATTTCAGAACCTGCACCTGTTGAGGTAACCAGTGGTACTACACCCATAATAAATGCAATTGACGTCATTAAAATTGGGCGTAAACGCAGACGACTTGCTTCAACTGCGGCATTAAATGCAGTTGCACCTTGCATTTCAAGTTCCCTTGCAAATTCGACAATCAAAATGGCATTTTTACAGGCCAGCCCGACCAGTACCATCAGACCAATTTGGGTAAAGATATTGTTATCTCCACCTGTCAGCCAAACACCTGTCAGAGCCGCCAAGATTCCCATTGGCACAATGAGAATTACAGCTAATGGCAGAGTTAAGCTTTCGTATTGTGCTGCCAATACTAAGAACACCAGTAGTACACTGATTGGGAATACCCATAGTCCTGCATTACCAGCCAAGATTTTTTGGTAGGTTAAATCAGTCCATTCAAACTTAATGCCGCGTGGTAAGGTTTGAGCAGCAATACGTTCAACAGCAGCTTCAGCTTGGCTAGATGAATAGCCCGGTGCAGGGCCGCCGTTAATGTCCGCTGAGGTATAGCCGTTATAACGCACTACCATTTCTGGACCGTAGGTTTGAGTCACATTCACCAATGAGGATAAAGGCACCATTTGTCCGGCACTGTTGCGGGTTTTAAGCTGCAAAATATCTTCAGGGTTAGCACGGAAAGGAGCATCGGCTTGCGCTCGAACCTGATAAACACGTCCAAAGCGGTTAAAGTCGTTGACGTACTGAGAGCCTAAATAAATCTGCATGGTGTTGAACACATCGGTTACAGCCACACCTTGCTGCTTGGCTTTTACACGGTCCAGATCAACATTAAGCTGAGGTACATTAATTTGATAACTTGAGAACATTGGACCAAGTTCAGGGGCCGATTGTGCTGCTTTCATAAAGTTTTGTGCAGCATCATTCAATGCCGAATAGCCTAAGGCACCTCGGTCTTCAAGTTGGAGTTTAAAGCCGCCCATAGTACCTAAGCCCATCACGGGTGGTGGTGGGAAAACTGCAATATAGGCATCTTGAATGGCTGAATATTTCTGGTTGAGAGTACCTGCAATTGCATTAGCAGATAAGTCTTTGGCCTTACGTTCATCGAATGGCTTTAAGGTCACAAAGACAATACCGGCACTTGAGCTGTTGGTAAAACCGTTAATGGATAAGCCAGGGAAGGCAACAGCACTTTCTACACCAGGTTGCTTAAGTGCTGTATCGCTCATTTTACGAATGACTGCTTCGGTACGATCTAATGAAGCGCCATTTGGTAATTGAGCAAAGCTAATTAAATATTGTTTGTCTTGGGCAGGAACGAAGCCACCAGGAACAATATAAGAAATACCAACGGTTAAGCCGAGAAGTGCTGCATAGACACCCATTGCCGATGCTTTATGAGATATGACACGACTTACGCCTTTACCATAGTTGTCTGACGCACGGGTAAATACGCGGTTAAACAGCGCAAAGAAACGTCCAAATATGCGGTTCATAATGCGTGTTAATGCATCAGGTTTAGCATCGTGCCCTTTAAGTAACATGGCAGCTAAAGCTGGAGAGAGCGTAAGGGAGTTAAATGCCGAAATGACAGTTGAAATGGCAATGGTCATGGCAAATTGTTTATAAAATTGCCCTGTTAAGCCTGTCATAAAGGCAAGTGGAACGAACACGGCAACCAGCGTTAAAGCAATCGCTATAATTGGACCACTTACTTCTCGCATGGCGCGATAAGTTGCATCTCTTGGGCTTAAGCCTGCTTCAATATTCCTCTCGACATTTTCGACAACGACAATCGCGTCATCGACCACAATGCCGATGGCAAGTACCATCCCGAATAGCGATAACGCATTGATGGAATACCCAAAGGCAAGCATAAGTGCAAATGTACCAATAATAGAAACTGGTACCGCAAGCAATGGAATAATCGACGCGCGCCATGTTTGTAAGAATAAAATAACAACCACAACAACCAGTGCAATTGCTTCAAGCAAGGTATGAACGACTGCTTTAATACTAGAGCGTACGAATTGAGTCGGGTCGTAAACAATGTCGTATTTAATTGAAGATGGGAAATCTTTTGAAAGCTCTTTCATCGTGCTACGCACTTGATCGGAAACTTGCAAAGCATTGGCACCCGGAGCTTGGAAAATTGGAATGGCAACTGCTTGTTTATTATCAAGCAATGAACGCAAGCCATATTGTGAGGCTGCAAGTTCAACACGGGCAACATCACCCAATCGGGTAACCGCGCCATCGGGTGCAGTTTTTAAAATAATGTCTGCAAATTCTTGCTCAGTCGTTAAGCGACCTTGAGCATTCACTGAAAGTTGTACAGGTGAATTAGTTGGTGACGCACCAATTGTACCTGCCGCAACCTGAATATTTTGTTCACGGATTGCATTCACAATTTCAGTGGCTGTGAGATTACGTTGCGCTACTTTTTGTGGGTCGAGCCACACACGCATAGCGTAGTCACCAGAACCAAATAAACCGACTTCACCTACACCTTGTAAGCGTGCCAAACGATCTTTTACGTTCAGTACAGCGTAGTTACGTAAGTAAGTCATGTCGTAGCGGTTATCTGGTGAAGTCAGATGTACAACCATGGTTAAAGTGGGAGAGCTTTTTAACGTGGTGACACCTAAACGCTGTACATCTTCAGGTAAACGAGGCATTGCCTGAGACACGCGGTTTTGAACCAATTGTTGAGCTTTATCTGGGTCAATACCGAGTTTGAAGTTCACGGTAATGGTTAAGTTACCGTCGCTGTTTGCTTGAGATTGCATATACAGCATGTCTTCGACGCCGTTGATCGATTCTTCAAGCGGAGAGGCAACAGTTTCGGCAATTACTTTTGGGTTTGCACCCGGATATTGAGCGCGCACCACCACAGATGGCGGAACAACTTCTGGATATTCGGAAATCGGTAACTTAAATACTGAAAGTAGACCAGCAAGCAAAATCAATACTGATAACACACCAGCAAAGATCGGCCGATCAATAAAAAATTTGGAAATATTCATATGCGATTAACCTTTTGCCGGAGTTGATATTTTTTCTGTTGGCTGAGGTTGAGGCGTGTTAGTACTTGCAGTGATTTGTGCATTCGGCATCGGGACGAGGTGCGGCGTAACTGGGTCACCCGGACGAATGCGCTGTAAACCATTCACCACAATACGGTCGCCCGCTTGTAATCCGCTATTTACGATTTGCAAGCCATCTTGTTGCGCCCCGATTTTTATTTCACGGTAAGCGGTCTGGTTTTTAGCATCGACTACAACAACAAAACGCTTATCTTGATCGACCCCAATTGCGGTTGGGCTAATGAGAATGGCTGAACGTGGTTGGCCGCCACCTAGACGAATCCGAGCATATAAACCCGGTAATAAAACTCCGTTTGGGTTGTCGAAAGTCGCTCGAACACGAATCGTACCTGAGGTTGTATCTAGGTTATTGTCGATTGAGTTGATAGTCCCTTCACGCGAGAAACCAGTTTCATTGGCAAGTCCCATATAGACAGGAACCTGTGCTGAATTGCGTTGATTACTGATGTATTTCAGGTAAGTTTGTTCATCAACATCAAAAGATGCATAGAGACGGGATACTGACACTAAACTCGTTAAAACTTGTGCTCCGTTACCCGCAGAAACCACATTACCCACGGTCACTTCAGCACGAGAAATTCGGCCGCTGACTGGTGCAGTAATACGGGTGTATTCAAGATTTAAGCGTGCAGATTGAACGGCTGCTCTGGCTGCTTGTAGGTTGGCACTGGCTGAGCGTGCATCATTTTCTGCCAGATCAAGCTCTTGGCGTGATACAGCATTACTTTGAATTAGACGTTGTATACGGGAAAGATTGGTTGCTGTATAGGTGACTTGCGCTTCGGCTGAAGCAAGTTGTGCTTGTGCACGATTGAGTTCTGCTTCAAATGGACGAGGGTCAATTGTAAAAAGTAACTCGCCTTTTCTAACCAGACTCCCATCTTTAAAATGAACGGCAATGAGTTTGCCCGAAACCTGAGGCCGAATATCAACTTGATCAATGGCTTCTAAGCGACCGGAATATTCTTGCCAATCGGTAATGGTTTTGCTGACGACAGGAGAGACATCAACAGTAGCAGCTTGTTGGGCTGTGGTCGGTGCAGCTTTTGCATCGGCATTTTCATGTAGAAATATAAAACTGCCTCCCGTTGCTAAAAGGGCAACAAAGATGGCAGACAGTGCGAACTGTTTGCGGGAAAATGACATGAGGTGCTCCTACTTATTTGGATACCTGTTTTCAGACTTTTAATTATGGTCCGTATGGGAGAAACAGGGTTTGGGGGATGGACGGAGCATAAAAGTTTGTCAATCACGAATAAATATATTAAATTCGATAACACTATTCGTATTTTTATAACAATTGATGTATTTGAATTAAAAAATGCATTGATAGGAGTGTGCGTGTGGATCTATTTCATGCGATGAAAGTATTTAACAAAGTTGTCGAAACAAATAGTTTCAGTTTAGCTGCTGACAGTTTAGGCCTACCGCGTGCTTCTGTGACCACAACCATTCAGGGTTTAGAGAGACATTTACAAGTTCGCTTATTGAACCGAACCACTCGTAAACTCAGTTTGACACCCGATGGTGCGGTTTATTATGAACGTACTTCGCGAATTTTAGCCGATGTTGAAGATGTTGAATCGAATTTTCATGATTCGGAACGTGGACCACGAGGCCGACTACGTATTGATGTTAAAGCCTCGATTGGGCGGCTGATCCTGATTCCGATGCTTTGTGACTTTCATGCCAAGTATCCCGATATTGATTTGGTGATTGGAATGAGTGATCGTCCAGTGGATTTGGTACAAGATGCGGTGGACTGTGTCATTCGTATTGGTCAGCTGAAAGATTCAAGTTTGGTTGCACGTCGTATCGGAACAATTCAGTGTGTGACGGTTGCTGCACCCCGTTATTTGGCTGAACATGGTGAACCCCAAACCATTGAAGATCTACAAAAACATCAGGTCGTGCATTACTTTAATAGTCGTACCGGACGTAATATTGACTGGGATTTTATGGTTGATGGTGAGATTCATAGCGTTGGCGTGAAAGGGCGTGTTTCTGTCAACGATGGTGATTCATATGTGGGGCTTGCAGTTCAAGGTTTCGGTTTAATTCAGTGTCCGCGTTTCATGGTTGCCGACCATCTGGAGTCGGGAGCCTTGAAAGAGGTTCTTACAGAGTGGCGTCCAGCACCAATGCCAATTTCTGTTGTTTATTTACAAAATCGGCATTTATCGCCTAAAGTTCGTGTGTTTGTAGATTGGGTGGCTGAATTATTTGCGAGTTGCCATCTATTAAGTGGTTGCTCAATGTCATGGGATCAGAAATGTGAATTTGCCAGTGCCAAAGAACATAACCATGAATATACCATTCGGACATTGGTTGAAAATGAAAATATGGCAGAAGCCTATGCACTCAAAAATTAGCTTCATATTTTGAGTGATTTTTCAACAATTAATCACTTAATACAATCCACTGTTTAGTCATCTTCATAAATCCTTAATTTATGGTATAGAAATTGCAATTATTTCGGCAGAAGAGTAAGTTAGAAATACTCAAATTTTTATCACCTTATTTGGATTTTTAAGGAGAAGCTTCAAGATGGCAAGCTTTATGAAAAAAATGTTCGTTTCAACAACCTTAGTTTTGGCTGCTGTTGCGACGAATGTTCAAGCAAAGGATTGGAAGGTGATTCGTTTTGGTACTGAGTCCTCTTATGCGCCGTTTGAATATAAAACACCAGATGGCAAGTTAACTGGTTTTGACGTTGATTTGGGTAATGCCGTTTGTGCAAAACTCAAAGCCAAATGTGTTTGGGTTGAAAACTCTTTTGATGGGATGATTCCAGCACTTAAAGCGAAAAAATTTGACGGCATTCTTTCATCAATGACGGTCACTGATGAACGTGCGAAACAAATTTTGTTTAGTAACAAAGTCTACAACACGCCAACGCGTATGGTTGCAAAAAAAGGCTCGCCGTTATTGCCTACAGCTGCCTCTTTGAAAGGTAAACGTGTAGGTGTACAACAGGGCACAATTCAAGAAACTTATGCTAAAACCTATTGGGCACCAAAAGGTGTAACCGTTGTACCTTATCCAGTCCAAGATTTGATTTATCAAGACATGATGTCAGGTCGTTTAGATGCAACTTTACAAGATGCAATCATGGTTGATGGTGCTTTCTTAAAACAACCAAAAGGCAAAAACTTTGCATTTGTCGGTGGCAATGTAGTTGATGCAAAAACACTGGGTGTAGGTGCAGCGATTGGTTTACGCAAAGAAGATGCAGATTTAAAAGCGAATATTGATAAAGCACTCGCAGCAATCATTGCGGATGGTACATACAAGAAACTAGAGAAAAAATATTTCTCCTTTAACATTTACTAATGATGTGAAAAATGTCGGCTGAGTGCCGACATTTTTAAATCTATTCTCATCTCATCAATATTAGATATTGTTTTTAAGGAGAAGATGAGTCATGTTTTTATCTGGCTATGGGCCACTCCTTCTCAGCGGGACATGGATGACCCTCCAGCTTGCGCTGTTGTCACTTTTGCTTTCTGTCATTATTGGCTTAATTGGTGCGAGCTCAAAACTCTCTAGTTTTAAAGCCTTACGCTATATTGCGACCGCCTATACGACACTCATCCGTAGTGTGCCAGACTTGGTCATTATGCTGCTGTTATTTTATAGCTTGCAGTTGGGTCTAAACCAAATTACTGAATCACTGCAAATGGACCAAATTGATATCAATCCATTTGTGGCTGGTGTGATTACTTTAGCGTTCATTTATGGTGCATATTTTACCGAGACCTTTCGTGGTGCATTTCAATCGGTTCCAACGGGGCAAATTGAAGCAGCAAAGGCCTATGGTATGACCCCTTGGCAGGTTTTTCGCCGTGTATTATTCCCTCAAATGATGCGTTTTGCATTGCCAGGCATTGGTAACAACTGGCAAGTCTTGATTAAGGCAACCGCACTGGTTTCAATTATTGGCCTGACTGACATTGTAAAAATTACACAAGATGCAGGTAGAAGTACCATGCAACTGTTCTTTTTCAGCATCGTGGCTGCTGCCATTTATTTGGCAATTACCACCGTCTCGAACCTGATTTTAATGTGGCTTGAACGTCGTTATTCTGCTGGTGTGAGGAAGGGACAATTATGATTGAAATCCTTCAACAATATTGGCAGGCATACCTTTGGACTGATGGTTTACAAATGACCGGAGTGGCGATGACTGCTTGGTTATTGGTGCTTTCTATTGGTATTGGTTTTGTGCTTGCTGTGCCTTTATCACTTGCACGAGTATCAGAAAATCTTTGGTTGCGTGGCCCAGTTTGGTTGTATACCTATGTTTTTCGTGGCACACCACTGTACATCCAATTGCTGATTATTTACTCAGGCATTTACAGCTTTGATTACATCCATGAACAGCAGACTCTCGATGCATTTTTTCGAGAGGGTATAAATTGCACCATTTTGGCATTCGCGCTCAATACTGGTGCATATACCACTGAAATCTTTGCTGGAGCGATCCGTTCTATTCCACATGGCGAGATTGAAGCTGCACAAGCTTTCGGTATGTCCAAATGGAAACTCTATACTCGCATTATCATTCCATCGATGTTGCGCCGTGCTTTACCATTTTATGGGAATGAAGTCATTTTGATGTTGCACGCGACAACCATTGCATTTACAGCAACTGTTCCTGACATTTTAAAAATTGCGCGTGATGTGAATGCGGCAACCTATGACACCTTCAATGCTTTTGGAATTGCCGCGGTGTTGTATGCGATGCTGGCATTTATTTTGATTTGGCTATTTCGTAAGTTGGAAAAACGTTGGTTGGCATTTTTAAAGCCATCGAATCATTAGGAGACATAAATAATGGAACAAGTTGCAAAACTAGTGATTCGTGATTTACACAAAACATTTGGCGATCATGAAGTACTGAAAGGGATATCACTTGATGCAAATGCTGGTGATGTCATTAGTATCATTGGTTCATCTGGTTCAGGTAAAAGTACCTTGCTACGTTGTATTAACTTTTTAGAACAACCGAGCAATGGCACCATTAAACTTAATGGTGAAAAACTACGCACAGTCTTTGATAAAAAAGGCAATTTAAAAGTGGTTGACCCAAAGCAACTACAAAAAATGCGTACCCAGCTCATGATGGTATTTCAGCATTTTAATTTATGGTCACACATGACGGTGCTGGAAAATGTTATTGAAGGACCAATTCATGTACTTGGGGTAAAACGTGCTGAGGCAGAAGAGCGGGCGCGGAAATATCTACGTAAAGTTGGTTTGCCTGAAAGTGTTGAAAGTAAATATCCTGCATTTTTATCTGGTGGCCAGCAGCAGCGTGTAGCGATTGCTCGTGCTTTGGCTATGGAACCGGAAGTTATGTTGTTTGATGAACCAACCAGTGCGCTTGACCCAGAGTTGGTGGGTGAAGTACTCAAAGTAATGCAAGGCTTGGCTGAAGAAGGGCGCACCATGATTGTGGTGACACATGAAATGGGTTTTGCGCGTCATGTGTCTAATCAAGTAATTTTTTTGCATCAAGGGAAGATTGAAGAACAGGGTCATCCTGATGAAGTACTCAATAACCCGAAAAGTGAACGCTTAAAGCAGTTTCTAACGGGCAGTTTAAAATAAGCTGTTCATACCGAGTATGGTGAAATTTTTTATAAAAGATTCTCACCGTACTCGGTTGTTTTTTTAATTATATTTTATAGATGAGTATTTTTAGAAAACACATTAATAATGATAATGCCTGCGATCATTAAAGTAAGACCAATGCAGGCTGCCAAGTCTAAATGCTGTTTGTAAAATATCCAGCCAATTGCAGAAATTAAAATAATACCCGCGCCAGACCAAATGGCATATGCAATTCCGATCGGAATTGTTTTTAGCGTCAGAGACAATAAATAAAAAGCAATTGCATAACCTACAACAGTAATAATCGAAGGAATTGGAACAGTAAAACCTTGAGATGCTTTTAAAGCTGAAGTTGCAATGACTTCACAAGCAATCGCAATTGCTAAATAAAGATAAGACATGGGGAGCTACGCCAGAATGAGTTTTAATCAATTTATATGAAATGTTGAAATGGTTTGACCAGTTTTAACGATTGTGCAATTTTTTTGGTACACAAATACAAGTAAATCAAACTGAACTGATCATTTGATTTTATCACTAGCAAAGTGGTATCAGCTATTTATTCGTTTATTTAATCATTGATCCGTGCAGTCATTTAGAGGATCAGCGACTTTAGCTTGATCCTCTATAAACTTTTTAAAAGATAGATTAGCCAACTATATTTAATCCCTTAAATTTTTCTAATAGTTGATCTTGGGTTTCAATATGTGCCGGATCTTGTTTTATACAATCGATTGGACAAACCGCCTTACATGTTGGCGCATCGTAAAAGCCTACACACTCGGTACAACGGAGTGGATCAATTTCATAAACTTTACTCCCTTCAAAAATGGCGATGTTGGGGCATTCCGGTAAGCACATATCACAATTAATACATTCACTTGTAATCAAAAGTGCCATTTTTAACTCGCTGAATAAGCTAATGTCGATGCAGTAATACTTTCCTTCGCATGTGGTAAGTTGCGTACGAGTAGTGCATAACTGATATCAACATCTTGGGAGAGTGGAATCTCAACGAAATGGCCTGAACCTTTGGCATCTATAATTGGGTTACCTTTTAAATCGCGCATCTCGGTTAAGCTAAAGGTAATATTGCCTTGAGGCGTCATGAGCTCAAGTGTGTCGCCAACCACAAAACGGTTTTTAACCTCAATACGAATATATTCGCCATAACGCCCTAAAACCTCTCCACAAAATTGTTGATAGTCAAAATGTGATGAGCCATCGGCATAGTTTTGATATTCACTGTGCACATGACGTCTTAAAAAGCCTTCGGTATAACCTCGGTTCGCCAAACCTTCGAGCTGTGTCATTAAGCTTGGGTCAAACGGTTTTCCAGCTAATGCATCATCAATCGCTTTTCGATAGATTTGGGCTGTACGGGCGCAATAAAAATATGATTTGGTACGGCCTTCAATTTTAAGCGAGGCTATGCCCATTTTCGTTAAACGATCTACATGTTGTACAGCACGTAAATCTTTCGAGTTCATAAAATAGGTGCCGTGTTCATCTTCTTCGGCAGCAAACATTTCTTCATCATTACGTTGTACTAATAAGGTTTGAGCTGAAGTTATTTCTGATTGTGCTGATGAGCAGCAAGACTTTTCTGACTTATTGAGCTGAGTGACTGGAATCACATCACCGTTTAAATCTTCTTGGGCTTCATGCAGCTTATAGTCCCAACGGCAAGCATTGGTACAAGCACCTTGATTGGCATCACGTTTGTTCATATATCCTGAAAGTAAGCAGCGACCTGAGTAGGCCATGCATAGTGCGCCATGCACAAAAACTTCAAGTTCAATATCGGGCACATGTTGCTGGATTTCTTCTATTTCTTCTAAAGACAACTCACGCGATAAAATGACACGGTTTAGACCGTAATCTTTCCAAAATTTAACAGTTGCCCAATTAATTGCATTGGCTTGAACCGATAGATGAATTTGTACATCAGGAAATCGCTCACGCACCATCATAATTAAGCCTGGATCAGACATAATGAGTGCATCAGGCTGCATAGCGATCACAGGTTCAAGATCACGAATAAAGTTTTTTAATTTGCTGTTATGTGGCTGGATATTCACCACAACATAAAACTTTTTACCCAAAGCATGAGCTTCATCAATTCCGATTTTTAAGTTGTCATGATCAAAAGCATTATTACGCACACGTAAACTGTAACGTGGTTGGCCTGCATATACGGCATCTGCTCCATAGGCAAATGCATAGCGCATGTTTTTAAGTGAACCTGCAGGAGAGAGGAGTTCGGTCTTCATAAAATAAAAGGCATAAAAAATATATGGTTTTATTTTATTAACTCTACATTTTTGATTCAACCTACTGAATTAGTAGGAATTTGATCTATGTTTTTTTGTGCAGGAAGCATATTTTTTGCCAGTTCTCCTAAGCGCATCAAAGCATTTAACATTTTGGGGTTCAACTCAAAACACGCTGCAATACGTAAGCAATGACTAAAACGTTTATCAGCCGAACATAAAATTCCTGGCATACATAAGATTTTTTCATCCATTGCCTGATGAAAGAGTTCTAGCGTATCAATAGATTCTGGTAGCTCTAACCATAAAATAAATCCAGCTTGTGGGCGACTGACTCGAGTACCGACTGGGAAATAGCGACAAATATAAGATTTGATGGTGTCAATTTGTTGTTGATAGCGTTTTTTGAGCTGCCGTAAGTGCAGATCGTAACCACCATTTTCTAAGAAAAGTCCTAAGGTTTCAGTGAGCAAAGCAGGCTCGGCTACCGTTGTTGTAAATTTCAGTTGCTGCACAATATTACGAAAGCGCCCAGCTTCTAACCAACCAATTCGATAGTCCGGCGCTACAGTCTTGGTGTAGCTACTACATACGAGAACCCATCCATTTTGATCAAATGCCTTAATGTTGGGTAAAAGAGGTTCGGCAAGTTGCAATTCGGCATACATTGCATCTTCAATGACGGGAACCTGAAACTGATTAGCTAGTTCTGCCAAGCGACGGCGGCTGCTTTCAGGCATGCTGAAACCGAGGGGATTGTGTCCTGTTGGAATCGTTAATATGGCTTGTACACTTTGAGATTTTAAGAGTTCTTCAAGTGTATCTAGACACATGCCTGTATGTGGTGAAGTGGGAACTTCTACAATTTTTCGGCCTAAATTATGAAGGAGTGGGTACAAATTATGAAAAGTAGGGATCTCAAGTGCAATGCTATCACCCGCTTGAGTTGTTGCCATAATCGCTAGGCTCAAGGCCTCCATGGTGCCATGAGTCAGCACAATATCATCTGCTGAAAGAAACATGCCCAGTTGCAAGCTTCGTCTAGCAATTTGTGTGCGTAGTCGTGTTGACCCAGGTGGTAAGGTATAGCTTTTAAAAATATCTGGTTGTGTACGTAAAACTTGAGCAGTTAAGCGTTTTAAACGTTCAATCGGGTAGAAGTTTTCTCCTGAGGGGCAAGCTAGGGCCAAATTAATATAGGCTGGGTCCATTTGCTTTTTAACGATTTGTGCGAGGAAGCAGCTAATACCTGAAAGTGGCACTTTTTCTTCACTCACATAACGTTCTTCGAGTTCTAGCAAGTTTGAAGGTGCATGACAAACATAGTAACCAGATTGAGGACGAACAGAAATCAAACCTTGATCTTCAAGCTGACGATACGCTTCTTTTACGGTGTTAATGCTAACCTGATAATGGTTTGCACAGTCTCGTATTGAAGGTAGACGCGAACCAATAGGCTGCCTTCCATTATGGATTTGAAGTATTAACTCATCACTCACTTTTTTATATTTGTACATATCAATTCATTAAAAAGCCAAAGCAATGGGTACACTTTATAGTGATCTGTTGTTTATCTCAAATATTGTGATTACTTTGGATTGGTCCGTTTAATCGAGTTTTACACTTAAAAACTGTGTCTATTATTTTTCATATTAACTGATACTGTAACCATTAAAGATATCTCAGTAAGATCAAAAGCATGGTGAGGATTTAAAACCATAATTTTTAATATCAAAATGAGTAGGAGTGGGTCTATGTCCGTTGTAGCATTTAAACAAGTTGATGTTTTTACTTCACAAGCATTTAAGGGAAATCCTGTCGCGGTGATTATGGATGCCAGTACCTTAACATCTGAGCAAATGCAGGCGATTGCCAATTGGACCAATCTCTCTGAAACTACATTTGTACTGCCTGCCACAGATTCGCAAGCTGATTATCAGGTTCGAATTTTTACTCCGCAAAATGAATTACCATTTGCAGGCCATCCTACAATTGGCACAGCCCATGCTTTACTTGAAGCTGGTCTAATTACTGCTAAAGAAGGAAAATTGGTACAGCAATGTGGTGCAGGTTTAGTTGCTCTTACGGTAAGTGAATTGAATCATATTTCCTTTGAACTACCACAACCTAAAATTACGCCATTAGATACTAAACAGACTCAAAAATTGGCAGAGATTTTAAAATGTCAGATTGACACTCAATGGAATGCTGCATTGGTTGATGTTGGGGCGCGTTGGGTTGTATTACAAGCTGTCAATGCCGAAGTTGTTTTAGCGACTCAACCAGACTTCGCTGCTTTAAAACAACATGATTTAGAAATGAAAGTTGGTGGAGCGACGGTTTATGGTTTTTATGAAAATAATGATGAGCAAAAACATATAGAAGTTCGCTCATTTGCCCCTTCAATTGGAATAAATGAAGATCCAGTTTGTGGTAGTGGTAATGGTAGCGTAGCGTCTTTTATTCGTTACCATGGTATTTTGCCTGCACAAAATGATCAGGTACTTTCTTCACAAGGTCGCGTTTTAGGACGTGACGGACAGCTTCAAATAAATTTATATCAAGATAAAATTTTAGTGGGTGGAAGCGCTGTTACCTGTATCGACGGCACGATTAACTTATAAAACAAATATAAAAAAACCGAGGACTTGGCCTCGGTTTTTTTAATTAGAAAAACTTATTTTTCTACGAACGCACGTTCAATTACGTAGTCGCCCATTACACCCATACGAGGTGATTCAACTAAACCGTGTTGGTCAAGTAACGCAGCAACATCTTTCAAGAAAGCAGGACTACCGCAAAGCATTGCGCGGTCAGTTTCACGGTTAAATCGTGGTAAACCAACTTTTTCAAATAAAGCACCAGTTTCAATTGCAGTGGTAACACGGCCTTGAGTGTGAAAAGGTTCACGAGTTACAGTAGGGTAGTAAACAAGCTTGTCTTTAATGCCTAACTCTTCAAAGAACTCATGGTTTGGTAATTCGTTCAAGATAAGGTCTTGATAAGCTAATTCAGAAATATAACGTGTACCATGAACAACAATTACTTTTTCAAAACGTTCGTAAGTTTCTGGGTCACGAATAATTGATAAGAATGGTGCAAGGCCAGTACCAGAAGATAAAAGGTACAAGTTTTTACCCGGTAAAAGGTCATCATGAACCAATGTACCTGTCGGTTTTTTAGAAATTAAAATTTCATCGCCAACTTGTACTTTTTGCAAAATCGAAGTTAAAGGACCTTCTTGTACTTTAATTGAGAAGAATTCTAACTCTTCTTCGTAATTTGCACTTGCAATCGAATACGCACGCATTAACGGTTTGCCATTCACTTCAAGTCCGATCATTACGAACTGACCATTTTTAAAACGTAAGCTAGTGTCGCGTGTAGTTTTAAAACTGAAAAGGGTGTCATTCCAGTGGTGAACATGAGTAATGCGTTCGACGTTAAAAGCAGCCATTAAAGGTCTCGATCACGATTAAAAGAAAACAGATTGCTATTCTAATCTAAATTCATTCCCGATAAACTGAATATATTTAATTGTGTTTATAAGAAAAAGTGATGATCAATTCTGTCACCCTCCCCATAATCGGCCACATGTGCTCTCCATATCGAGAAAAATTCGGTATTCCACGCCAGCCTAATTTGGTAAATATCGAGTCATATATTGAGATGGTAGAACCTTATAACGACTTGTTGGCTTTTGAGGGAATTGAACAATTTAGTCATCTCTGGCTAGTTTGGCAGTTTCATGACAATAAAAATCAGGGCAATGCAGATAAATTCCGTCCGCAAGTTCGTCCCCCACGTTTAGGGGGTAATGAAAAAATTGGCGTATTTACTACACGTAGCATGTATCGACCAGCACCAGTGGGCTTGTCTGTAGTGCGTTTAAAGAAAGTTGAAAAAGTTGGAAAGTCAGTACGAGTGTATGTCACAGGAAGTGATTTATTAGATGGAACTCCAATTCTAGATATCAAACCCTATATTCAATATTCTGATGCGATTGCTGATGCACAAAGTGGTTATGCCCATGCAGAACCAAAACGTAAATCAGTCATTTGGTCTGAACCTGCTCTAAATGCTCAAAAATATTTTTTACAAAATAAAGAAATGAATGATCAATACCTTGATGAGCTTGAGCAGGTATTGGCTTTAGACCCTCGGCCTGCCTATCAAGAAGATCCTGAAAGAATTTATAAAATGAAATTTTCCAGTTTCGATATCCATTTTAAAGTCGGTCAGATTGAAGTTACCTTAGTGGATATGGTCAAAGCTTCTACTGTGCAATAACTTCTATTTTAGAACCAATGGATGTTGAGCCAAAGTAAAGTAATAAAAATAGCCATATGAATGAGCTGGGCGGGAACGAAGGCAAGAGCATAAGTTAGCCCGCCCGAAATTGCAGAGTTTATACTTTTGGCAATTGCATGCACTGCAAAGCCTCCCATAAAAGCAATTAATAAAGGGGACATATGAGCACTATCAGGTTCACCTTGTACAATTACTGCGGCTATAGCTGCATGGATCTCAAACAAAGAAGCGAGTAACGTTCCGGCTATTAATCCTGCATCGCCTAAAGATATACTTAAACCATAAACACCTGCCTGAATGAGCGTAAGTGTTCCAGCAATAATAATGGCTTCTTTAAGACTAAACATTCTTGAGTCGAGTTCGGGTAAAGTAGTACTAGGCTCTGCTTTACGTAATAAAATAAAAGCCCATACCGCTAAAACAACTAATGCAATAAGGGCAGGAAATATAATTAGCTTAAACCAAGCAAAGCTAATACCGATCACAATAATTAAAGTTTGAATAAGTGTTGAAACGCAGGACATTAATGCAGCGCCCGCATTAGTCGTTGCATTTGCACGACCAGAACGTACTTCTAAACCCAGACTGGCAATAGCTGCTGTACTGGAAACAAAACCTGAAGCCAAAGACGAAAGTAAGAGCGCATTTTTAGAAGATAATAATCGTTTGGCAATATGAGCTAGTGCCTGTACAAATAAAATTAAAGTGAGCAATTTTAAAATAATATTCGGATTTAAAACTGGTCCCCAAAAGGGTTTATTCGGGACTAAAGGTAAAGCAATTAAAAGTAAGGCGAGTAGAAAAATTCCATCGCGCAATTCTGCCTCGGTAATCCATTGGCTAGCAATACCATGCATAGACTGCTTAGCTATTAAGATAGCCGTCATGATGACTGCTAAACTTGCTGCCAATGAAATATTCCAAATACAGAGAGCTCCAATGAAATAAGTCATGATAAATGCAAGTTCGGTAGTAACGCCTGGATCATTTGGCTGATTTTTTAGGGAAACGATGCTGATTGCACCGATGATTAAAGCTCCAACGATCCCAATTGAAATACCGAATAAAAAACAGATCGCACCTAATAAAGCACTAATTGCAAAAGATCGAAAACCAGCGAAAGTTTTATATTCATGTTTGAGTTTACTGTGTTCTCGTTCTAAACCAATTAATAAGCCACAGCCAAGCGCAGCAGCAATTATAGTAATGAATTCCTCAAAGGATGCAGTTTGTAATGACATTGTCATTGGAAGTCCCATATTACTTCCTCTTATGCTTATCGTTATATGTGGATTTTAATCATTTTAAAATCATGTGTTCGTTTCCAGTTTATGCTTTTTATTATAGTCAGCATAGTATCTTTTTTAGACAATGTAACATACAAAATATTTTAATAAACATGAACTATGACGCAAAAAAATATCAAGTTGAGAGTTAGTTTAATTATTTGAAGCTGAAGGATATTTAAATGTTAGGTTTGTCAATTTTTTGATGAGTTAAATCAAAAACATCTCTGTTATATTATAAAAATATATTGGGGATAACGCATGAATGCACATGTAGAAATAGATACCTATTGGTGTCTAGAACAACTATTACAAGAAGGCCGTATCACAGAACGAGATAAATTACTGGTACAGTCAAGCCACCGCCAAAAAGACCAGCTAAAGTGGCATCCATTACAATGGATTGCGCATTTTAATTTAAAAGATCAGCAACACATACAGGCCCATTTAAGTTTAAACCGTTTGTGTTTATGGTTTGCAGATCGAGTTCAACTTCCTTTATTTGTGATTGATCCTTTAAAGGCAGATGTGAGTGCTTTAACTCAGGTAATGTCGCAAGAATTTGCTATTCGTAATCATATTTTAGCTGTTGAAATCCATGCCGATCGAATTGTGATTGGAACAGACCAGCCATTTCAAACAGATTGGCTCAATAATCTTGAACGAAGTCTAGCTCCTAAAAAAATTGAGCGGGTACTACTTAATCCCGAACAGTTACAGCGTTATTTACGCGAATATTATCAGGTCAGTCGAGCGGTAAACTCAGCTCAAAAAGATGCAGCTCATGATCGTGATAATAAAAATGTTGAGGCTCTTTTACAGCTTGGCGATAGCCAGAACCCTGATGCCAATGATCAGCATATTGTGAAATTAGTCGACTGGATTTTACAGTTTGCGTTTGAGCAGAGTGCCAGTGACATTCATATGGAACCGCGCAAAGACAATGGTAAAGTCAGGTTTCGTATCGATGGTGTTTTGCACACCATTTACAACATGCCTTCAAATACGCTAACCGCAGTGATATCTCGAATTAAAATTTTAGGACGTTTAAATGTCGCCGAAAAGCGTAAACCACAAGATGGTCGATTAAAAACTCGGACGCCAAAGGGCCAAGAAACAGAGCTACGTTTATCAACCTTGCCAACAGCCTTTGGTGAAAAACTGGTTATGCGTATTTTCGATCCCGATGTCTTGGTACGTTCTTTTCATCAACTGGGTTTTGAAGAGAGTTTATTACAACAGTGGCAACAGTTAACAAAAAATAGCCATGGCATTATTTTAGTCACTGGTCCTACAGGTTCAGGTAAAACGACAACGCTATATTCTTCGTTAAAGCAGCTCGCAACAGATCAGGTCAATGTCTGTACCATTGAAGATCCAATTGAAATGTTAGAGCCTAGTTTTAACCAGATGCAGGTCAACAATGCAATTGAATTAGGCTTTGCAGATGGTGTTCGTGCGCTCATGCGTCAAGACCCCGATATTATTATGATTGGGGAAATTCGTGATCAAGATACAGCGAATATGGCAATTCAGGCTGCATTAACAGGTCATTTAGTATTATCAACTTTACATACCAATGATGCGCCGTCTAGTCTGACCCGTTTGCATGATTTAGGTGTGCAGCCATTTTTAACAGCAGCCACAATTTTGGGTGTTCTCGCGCAGCGTTTAGTGCGACAGCTTTGCCCACACTGTAAACAACAAACTTATATTAATGAGGACGAGTGGCAACATCTCACATTCGACTACATTATGGAAATGCCAGAAAAAGTTTATCAGGCAGTAGGGTGTGAACAATGTCGTCATACAGGTTATAAGGGAAGAGTCGGTATTTATGAATTTATGCCGGTCAGTCTTGAGCTTAAGCATCTTATTAGTAGCCATATGACCTTAAATGATTTGAGAACACAAACTAAAAAAGAAGGTATAGAACCCTTAAGAATTGCGGGTGCTCGTAAAGTCATTGATGGTCTTACGACATTAGAAGAGGTATTACGGGTTGTTCCCTTAAATTAAGTTTTTCTTAAGATTCACCTCATTTATGCATGATGTAATTGCTTTATCCCAAGAGGAAACCATAAACAGAGGGTAATTATATGAATATGCTTAAAGTGATGTTGTTAACTGCTGGTATGACTGCTGCTGGCGTAGTTGTAGCGAATACACCAGTGAATCAGGCCGCAATTGCTCCGGCAACTGTCACCACAGTAAAACAGGCATTAACGTCTAAAGATAGTACACCGATAAAATTACATGGTCAGGTTGTAAAGTCTTTAGGTGATGAAAAATATCAATTTCGTGACAAGACAGGTAGCATTACGGTTGATGTAGATGATGAACTTTGGCAAGGTCGTCCTATTTCACCAAATACAAATGTAACTTTAATTGGTGAAGTAGATATCGACTATAAGCCTTTAAAACGTGTAGAAATTGATGTAGATCAAGTTCAGTTTTAATTAATAATCATAGGTATTGCCTTTAGCCGCATTTTAATAATGCGGCTTTGCTTTTTCTAAAAAGGCTTGGCAAGATCAAATCAGGATATAACAGGAAAAACAGATGAGAATTTTGCTTGCAGAAGATGATCGCTCTCAAGCTGAAAGTATTCAATCGTGGCTAGAGTTAGACGGTTATCAGGTAGATTGGGTCGAAAGAGGTGATTATGCGCTTACAGCAATCGAGCAGCATGACTATGATTGTATTTTGCTTGATCGGGGGCTGCCTCAACTGGCTGGTGAAAAAGTTTTAACAACGATCCGCCATAAACAAAAAAATGTTCCTGTTATTTTCATTACAGCACGTGACAGTATCCATGACCGGGTAGAAGGACTAGATTTAGGCGCAAATGATTATTTGGTTAAGCCTTTTAGTTTAGAAGAGCTCTCTGCTCGAATCCGCGCTCAATTGCGCAAGCAAACGTTGAGTCAGCAATCGGTTTTAATATGGGGCGATCTGCAACTTGATACACAAGCGAAAGTTGTATCATGTGCTGGAAAGTCCATTGAGTTAACCGCTAAAGAGTTCCAAATTTTACGTAAGCTTATGGTTCATCCTGAGCATATTATTACCCGTGATCAATTAGAAGAAGCGCTCTATGCATGGGGTGAAGAAATTGAAAGTAACGCGATAGAAGTATTTATTTATCAGCTCCGAAAAAAAATCGGAAGCAGCAGCATTAAAACCATACGGGGGTTAGGCTACCGTATGGGAGATTTAAAATGAAATCTAATCGCTCATCCTTGCAGTCGCAACTGGTTAAAACCACCATGTGGAGTAGTGTCGTGGTGGGCTTGCTGGCTTTAAGCTTACTCACCATATTTTCTGTTTATCACAACATGTCAGTGCAAGACGAAATCATGGATGAAATTTCAGATACTTTGCTGGTTTCTGATCTTTCTCAACACTCTATGAAACAGTTTGATGAGCTCAGTGACGAATTTGATATTCAGTATGAATTATTAAGTTCTGGGCAGTTACTTACTCACTCTCATAGCTATCAGCACGAGCTTTTTGAACAAGGCAACTTGTCAGAAGGTTTTTCATATTTTTGGTTTGATGGCCAATTATGGCGTAGCTTAGCTGCACAGCAAGAAGACTCAAAGTTACAAGTTGAAGTTTTTCAGCCAATGAGTACACGTATCGAAGAAGTACTTAAAGCCCTTGCTGGGTATAGCGGCCTTATGGTGTTGTTCTGGCTCCTACAATGGGTCATTGTAAGTTGGCGTACCGAGCATCAATTGGCTGCGCTAAATTTACTTTCTAGACGAATTGCTCAAAAAACCGCATCAAATTTAGAACCCATTCAAGAACCAGATGTCATTACAGAAATTCAGCCTGTGATTGATGCGCTAAACCAATTACTTGCAAGGTTGCAAAGGGCATTAGTCGCTGAACAGCGTTTTACCGCAGATGCTTCACATGAGTTACGATCTCCATTATCTGCCATACAAATGCGTCTTCAGGTTTTACAGCGTAAATATCAACATGTTCCAGAACTTCACCAGGACTTTGAGCGTATACAAGAAGACGTTTCTAGAAGCACAAAAATACTTGAAAATTTACTCCTTCTTGCTCGCTTAGAACCCAATGAAGCAGAGCAGCCACAACTTCCCAAGACGATTATCGATTTAAATTATTTATTGGCTAGAGTCATTGAAACTGTAACTTTAGATGCGCAAGCTAAACAAATGTTAATAGAAACAAATACTTTATCGACAGAAACTAAAACCTTTGCGAATGAAGAATTACTATTTATTGCTTTTAGAAATTTATTTGATAATGCCATTCGTTATAGCCCTACTTTAGGCTCTATTTATGTTGAGATTAGTCAGGATGAACAGCAAATTAAGGTCGCTATAGAAGATACAGGAAATGGGGTAGATGATGAGGTATTGCAACGTTTAGGGCAGCGTTTTTTTCGAGTATTAGGCACTCAGCAGCAAGGTTCAGGGTTAGGAATTTCGATTACACGAAAAATTATTGAATTGCATAATGGCAAATTACATTTTATGCATGCCGAACAGGGTGGTTTAAGGGTAGAGGTGAATCTACCTTTATAAAAAATAGCATGGTTACCCATGCTATCCATTTTTTGTTTTCCCACGAATATTATTGAAACGCGAGTGTATTTTTATTTAGTTAAAATTAGACGATTATTGCGAGTGAGGCGTAAACGATATTCCTCGCCAGCATGCATAATGCGGATTTCACGGCCTAATGCAAAGAGGTTATTAGAATGTAACATTGGTAAGGCGTGAGCTGTTTCATTGTTACGGGTAAATAAGCTAAAAGGTGCGTTCATTTGTTGTGCTCCGTGGTATGTTCTTGAACGATTTAAATGATAATCATTATCGAATAGGTCTGTCAATGAGATTTTTAAGATTTTATAAAATGATAAAATTTGCTTACACTTGAGAAAAGTTTTAGAGAATAGAAAAATGCCCAAACCAATTGTTGATGTCGCAATAGCCATCTTAATTCATCGTGGAAAAATATTAGTCGGTTGGCGCGGGGAGCAGCAGCATCAAGGTGGAAAGCATGAGTTTCCTGGCGGAAAGGTTGAGCAAGGTGAAACACTCGGAGAAGCCTGTCGCCGTGAAATCTATGAAGAAGTCGGTATCGGTTTAAAAGATTGGCACCAATTCGATTATATTCACCATGAGTATGATGACATTATTGTCAATTTACATTTGTTCCATAGTTATGTGCCTGATGAACTATTAAATCTTATTCATCAACCATGGGCATGGTACACAAGGGAACAGTTACTTCATTTAAACTTTCCAAAAGCCAATAAAGACATCATAAAGCGACTCTATTGGCCGCATTTTATTAAAATTAGTCCTACGCTGACACCAGCCGAAAATGATGAAACTTTAGTGTATTGGCGTAGTGAAAAAGATAGTTTTGATCAGGCAGATCTAGAAAAATTAGCTCTTTTAGATACCGATCAGTTTTCAAAATTAATCGTGAATGTCGATGTTTGGCACAAGCTAAAACTTGAGTTAAAAAAGCAGATTAAGACCGTTCATTTAAAACAATCTCAGCTCATGAATTTGCATAAGGGCGATTTAACAGTAGGCTTACGTTATATTGCAGCTTGTCATGATGCGGTTTCTTTAAAGCAGGCTGAGCAGATTGGTTGTGATGCTGTTTTTATTAGTCCAGTACAATCGACAACCACCCATCCAGAAGCCTTGGCATTAGGTTGGGAGCGTTTTGCTGATCTAGCCCAAAAAAGCCAGATTCCGGTTTTTGCATTGGGAGGAGTGCATCCTGATGATTTAGCTACTGCACAACAGCATGGTGCATATGGCTTAGCAGGTATTCGTAATTTCTAATAAGAAAATAGAAGAGCATTAAAAGCTAGAGGGCTCTTAATGCTTGTTGCGCTTCTTGAACAGTTTTTTGATTATTGCGTTGTTGTCCAGCTTTTAAGATAGTCAACCAAAGCTGCTTTTTCATGGCCTGACTTTGGGCAAAACTCAAACCACGTCGTGCTAAAGACTCAGCATTAGAATATTGCTGTTTATGATTTGCCGTAAGGGCAAGAAATAAATAAGTCTCAGCCGCTTGTGGTGCTAAACGCTGTGCTTGAAGCGCATAGCGTTCAGCCTCTGACCATTGCTGGTTTTTGTAAGCCTGTTGTGTTTTCTGCATTAAAACTTTAAATGCAGGTAACTGGCTGCCATCATCACTAAAATGTTGAGGCTTTTTTTGCTGAGGAACAATAACCTGTAAATTTTTGCGTTGAATTTCTGGATGCTCATAAGGTGTAATTTTTACACCCGATGGAGTTTCCGTATTTTTCTTCACTGGCGGAGTAGGTGTTTTCTCTTTGGAGCCAGAATGATCCGGCAAAGTTGTACAGCCGACCATAAGTACAGCACCAATATAAAAAACACCTTTCTTCAACATATCCTACTTTCCTGTTAACGCTTAGTTGTTATAACTACCACTTGAAATCACACGTGAGTTATTTGACAGATCTTGTTGCATCTGGCTTTCACTTTCACGAATATAACTGTCGGTATTATCATCCTGAGAGTCAGGAGTTGTGTTATCACTTTGTGGCGTATATGTTGGATCAACTTGATAATAAGGTGCTCCACATGGCGTAGCACGGTGCGGAATCGTGTGCGTTAGCATCGGAATATACATAGCACCATCACAAGCCTGTGCAGATAAATCACCCGTTGCACGATCAATCCACTGCCACTGTACAGTGTCTGGTTGACGTATATTCACAGGTGTTTGACGTAATTGCTTCATCACATTTGTCCATACTGGCAATGCACCAGATGAACCTGTTAAGCCAGTCACTTTATTGTCATCTAAACCTAACCATACTACAGCTACATGGTTACCCGAATAACCAGCAAACCATGAGTCACGTGTATCATTAGTTGTACCTGATTTACCTGCCAATTTTAAAGCTGGAGATAAGCTGCTATAAGCTGCACGACCAGTACCCGAAGACATGACCTGTTGTAAACCATAATTCATGATATAGCCAACAGATGGATCGATCGTTTGTTGAACATTCAGGCCATAACGGTCAAGTAAACGACCATTCGCATCTACCACAGATCGAATTGCACGAGTTGGATATTTAAAACCGCCTGTAGCGAAGTTCTCATAGATTCCGAGCACTTCCATTGGTGACATATTGACTGCCCCAAGGAAAATAGAAGGATAGGCAGGAATTGTTGATTCAACACCAAACTTTCTTAAATTATTGCTAAATGTAGATAGACCAACCTCTTGACCCAAACGTACAGCAGAAAGGTTATATGAGTTTGCTAATGCTTCACTCAGACTGACTACACCATGCCCACCGCCACTGTAGTTCTTAGGAGTCCAGCTTTTACCACCATCTACAGGAACACTGATCGGCGCATCTTCAATTTGGCTTGCCCAGTTATAACGTCCAGATTCAATAGCACTTAAATAAATCACAGGTTTCAATAAAGAACCGACTTGACGTTTTGCATCTAAAGCACGGTTAAAACCAGTAAAGTCTTGTGTTGAACCAACCGCTGCAACTAACTCACCGTTTTCAGGATGTGCAATCAGTACAGCACCTTGTAAGTTTTTCAAACGCGCTGGATTACTGTTAGCCAAACGGTCTACTGAAGCTTTAAAAGCATTTTGAACTTGAGTTTGAGTAATTGGATCTAAGGTTGTAAAAATACGTAATCCCTGATTGGTTAAATCACTTTCTTGATATTCTGTACGTAATTGACGACGTACAATATCTAAAAAGTCTGGGAATTTTGCAGGCCCTAAACTTGGTTTACTTAACACATTTAAAGGACGCGCAATTTCATCTTCATATTCGGCTTGAGTTAAATAACCCATCACACGCATATTATTTAACACGGTATCGCGGCGTTTTTTTGCACCTTCAGGGTTTTTCCAAGGGTTATATAAAGAAGGACCTTGCACCAAACCGACTAAATAAGCTTGTTGTGCGACACTGAGTTCACGTAGCGGCAGGCCGAAATAAAATTGTGAAGCCAAACCGTAACCATTAATTGAGTAGCTACCATTTTGGCCCAGATTCACTTCATTTAAATACGCTTCTAAAATTTCATCTTTGCTGTAATGCAGTTCGATGAGTAAAGCCATTAATGCTTCATTGACTTTACGTTTTAATGTGCGTTCAGGGGTGAGATAGAAGTTTTTAACTAATTGTTGAGTCAGGGTTGAGCCACCTTGACGTTTTCCACCAGTGACATTACTGACCAATGCACGAGCCGTACCGCGAATTGAAATACCATGATGGTGATAAAAATTACGGTCTTCTGTAGAAATTAAAGCTTCAATGAGTGGTTTAGGGACATTATTCAGTTTAATGAGTACACGGTCTTCATTGTGTTGAGGATAAATTCCTCCAATGAGTAACGGTTCCAAGCGTGCAACGCCGGTTGAAGAGGGTTTAGTACTTCTAACTTCAACAACTTGATCATTTGCAAAACTTAATTCTAAGACTTGTTCTGGTTCAACGCTGTCACCGTAGTCAAAACCACGTGTGTGGATATACATATTGCTGCCTTGAGCAACATAGCTTCCAGACTTGTCATAATTACTTGAAGTTTTGTAACCCAATAACTTTAATTCTTGAGTGAAATTTGCTTGAGAAATAGGCGCGTTGTTATAAATTTCCAAAGGTCGTGCAAACACTTTGGCAGGAATATCCCACCGCTGTCCTTCAAATTTTTCACGGATAATATTATCTAAACGAATCAGATAGATACTAAGAGCAATAAAAGCACCAATGACCAAAATGGAAAATATTAGTGCAAAGAAACCGATACCACGTTCAAACTTCATAAAAATGAGATAAAACCCTAACAATGCCTGTAATGATGCGATAGCTTGTCATCAATTTGCAATGATAAAACTGTGAATAATTGGAAAAGTTAGATTGAATTTTACAGCATCTTGTAGTTATGTTTTTTTAAATTAATCGGGTTAATGTTATTATAGGCGAGTATCGCAGCGGAGCTTACTCATTCGTGCAAATTTCACATAAGTCCTTCAGAAACGTCGGGTTAATCGGTCGACCAGATAAATCATCAGTTGTAGAAACACTATGTTTAATTCATGATCATTTATTGAACTTAGGTTTGAACCCCATTTTTGATCAGGAAACAGCCGAATTAGTGCCTTATGATCATGCACAGATAGTAAGCCGTCATCTATTAGGTGAAGTTGCTGATTTAGTTATTGTGGTTGGAGGCGATGGTTCTCTACTCCATGCGGCAAGAGCGTTGGTCCGTTACAATACCCCGGTTATTGGCATCAACCGTGGGCGATTAGGTTTTTTAACTGATATCAAACCTTCAGAAGCCATTTTTAAACTTGACCAAGTGCTTCAAGGTCATTTCCAGCTTGATCGCCGTTTCTTACTTGAAATGGAAGTACGAACAAATGGCGAAGTCATTTATGATGCAATTGCTTTAAATGATGTCGTTTTGCATTCGGGTAAGTCCGTCCATATGATTGACTTTGAGCTCAACATTGATGGTCAATATGTTTATCGCCAGCATAGTGATGGTCTAATTGTTTCGACTCCAACCGGATCAACGGCCTATGCTTTGTCAGGTGGTGGACCAATTTTACATCCAAGTATGGATGCGATTGCATTAGTTCCAATGCATCCCCATACATTGTCATCACGTCCCATCGTAGTCGGTGGTCAGAGTGAAATTAAAATCGTTATTCGCGAAAATCGGGTGTTACCGATGGTGAGCGCTGATGGGCAACATAGTATATCGCTCAATGTCGGAGATAGTTTACACATCCGTAAACATCCATTTAAACTAAGTTTATTGCATCCACCAGGTTATGATTTCTATATGGCCTGCCGTACCAAACTTGGTTGGAACCAAGATTTTGAATCTTTTCAAAGAGATGAATCATGAATATTGAACAAATGCTATCTGTTTTAAACCCTGAAATTGTAGAGCGTTTAAAAACAGCAGTAGAAATTGGTAAATGGCCAAATGGCGTTGTTTTAACAAAAGAGCAGCGTGAGACTTGTATGCAAGCTGTTATCGCTTGGGAGTTGAAAAACTTACCAGAAGAACAGCGTAGCGGCTATATTGACCGTGGTACGAAAGAAGAAGGTGAAGAGTGTGATGATGATCATCACAAGCATGAACCTGAGTTTAAACCAATTCGTTTTGTTTAATTTAAGAAGCTCAGTGATTACTGGGCTTTTTTTATGTTTATCAAAATATAATAAAGAATCCTATGAAACGTTTAAAACCTATTTACGTACTATTATTTCTAATATTGTTTAGTGGTGCTGCATTAGCCAAACAGCCGATTGAATGTTTACTCAACGTGAAGGTTGTTGCGAGTCAGAAATACCCTTCACCTCAAGCTAAATATACAAGTATAAAGAACGACGGTTATCCCATGTTATTGATTGGGATTCAGGTGCTGGAGTCGCAAACAATACGAAGCTCCCAAAAGATCAAAGCGCATTATTTATATTGTAAGACACTTATTGGTCAACAACGAGATGCTTATCTTTCGGGTTCCTACGATTCTAATAAGATTACAATCAAAATAGGTGATCACTTGAAACTAAGAAATATTCATTCTTCAGGTCAGGAATATCCATTTTGGCCAGATTTTTATTATATTGAACCTTAAAACCAAGGCTATCCGATATAACCTTGATCATTCATATATTAGAAACGACTATGCCATAACGCTTTTGCTTTCAGCATTGCCTCTTCAAAACTAGTAACAACTCCCATGGTATATAGTGCAATTCCGATGGTTTCTGTTACTGCCATTTCACCGTATTCATGGTGCTGCTGACCTAACCATACTGCTTTAAAAGTTGCTAAATCTAATTCTTCTTCAGTTGGACTACGTTCAGGTGTGAGCTTTGGTAACTCATGTTCATAGAGTTCACCATTTTTAATACCACAAATAAGTGTTTTTGCATCTGGATTTCGCTCAAATTCACCGCCTTCACCCTTAATGACTGCACTATTTTGATAGCCTAAGCGCAGTGCACTATGTTGATGGGAAGTTCTATAAGCTGGATGGAATATAGCTTGTAAGGTGGCTTTTGCATTAAAAGGATTTATTAAGCGGGCTAAAGTATGAATAGGCGAGCGTAATCCCATCACATTTCTTAAAGAAATCAGTTCACTTAAAATAGGTGAAATCACGTCTAAAGGTAAGTAAGCGAAATTTTGCTCTGCTAACTGAGTACGCACTTCTTGTTCTGAATGACAAATTGGATAACCAAGATATTCTAAAACCTGCTCGGTATAGACGCGGTTAAGGGTATGGCCTGAAGCACCATGCATGACGATTTTATAACCGTGTTGAGCAAGCGTGAGAGCAGCTAAAAGAAACCACGGGTAATGTTTACGTTTACCTGCATAAGATGACCAGTCTAAATCAACTTCTAAAGGCTGGAAATTAAGCTGGTCTCTGGTCGCTTGAACAAATCCTGCGAGTTCATCAATAGATTCTTCTTTAACCCGAAGCAGCATTAAAAAAGCGCCTAACTGCACATCAAGCACTTCACCTTTTAAAATCATGGTAAACGCTTGATACGCTTCTTCATAGCTTAAAGAGCGTGAACCACTTTTTCCTTTACCTAAAATACGGACATATTGAGCAAAGGGATGTTCAGCATCTTTATAGATATTACGTTTAGTATTCATCGTAGTTCAAAAACAATAAAAATGATGGGATGCAGGCAGCTCAAAATGAAATGTCCACAAGTATTTAATCAATATGACATAAAAAACTGTCGAAAAAATATCAAAAGTGTTTCTTATACTAAAGTCTTAGGGCCACATGAGTGTTTTTTGCGCGTATTAGCCAAAAATTTAATCGAATCATTATTTAATTCGAGTACACTTTCTCGTGCTTTTTTGAGCACTCATATCATAATTTTCTGTGATTCTCCTATATCTTCAGCTTTTTATTAAAAAGTAAGAGGTTATTTCTAACTACTCAAAGTGGTTAGGAACTTCAGGTATTCTCCTGTTTTAGAAAACAGCTTTTTTGTTTTCATTGAGGTAGTAGGAAGGTTTTTTGTTTACAAAGAACCGTTTCCCTTTTGCGGTGTTCATGTGAAAGGTTAGGGCTGTGTATTCGTAAAGAATAGACGTTTCATTTTGGTATTTCCAACGGACTTGGAAATATAGATTGAAGTAAAGTTATGGCTAAAAAACCGATTTATAAATCACTTTATTTTCAAGTGATTATTGCGATTATTGCGGGTGTTTTGGTAGGACATTTTTCCCCAAGCACAACGCAAATTGTCAATGGTGTCGAACAACATATCCCAGGTTTAGGTGAGCAACTCAAGCCATTAGGTGATGCCTTTATTCGTTTGATCAAGATGATCATCGCACCCGTTATTTTCTGTACCGTGGTGAGCGGTATTGCTGGCATGGAAAGCATGAAGTCAGTCGGAAAAACTGGCGGCGTTGCGTTGTTATACTTTGAAGTTGTTTCAACAATTGCACTTCTGATTGGCCTTGTTGTAATTAACATTGCTAAACCGGGTGTAGGGATGAATATTGACCCTACCACTCTAGACACCTCGGGCATTCAAAAATACGTCAGTTCTGGTGAGTCACAATCTACCATTGATTTCTTAATGCACATCATCCCGGATACGGTTGTTGGTGCATTTGCAAATGGTGAAATCTTACAAGTCCTTCTTTTTGCAATTCTCTTTGGTTTTGCTTTACATAAGTTAGGTGATGCAGGACGCCCAGTTTTAAAATTTATTGATCAAGTTGCACATGTGTTCTTTAACATTGTGAATATGGTCATGAAACTGGCTCCAATTGGTGCATTCGGTGCAATGGCATTCACCATCGGTAAATATGGCGTTGGTTCACTCGTACAATTAGGGCAATTAATTCTCTGCTTCTATATTACGTGTCTACTCTTTATCTTCTTGATCTTGGGTACAATCAGCCGTATTAGTGGATTCAGTATCCTCAAGATGATCCGCCTGATTCGTGAAGAGTTATTAATTGTACTTGGTACATCTTCTTCTGAATCTGTTTTGCCGCGTATGCTACGTAAACTTGAAATTGCAGGTTGTGAAAAGTCTGTAGTCGGTTTAGTGATTCCAACCGGTTATTCATTTAACCTTGATGGAACGTCAATCTATTTGACCATGGCTGCGATCTTTATTGCCCAAGCAACGAATACTCAGCTTGATATTCAACATCAGATCACTTTGTTATTAGTCCTCTTAATCTCATCTAAGGGTGCGGCGGGTGTAACTGGTTCTGGCTTTATTGTTATGGCAGCAACGTTGTCTGCTGTTGGACATATTCCAGTTGCAGGTTTGGCATTGATTCTAGGTATTGACCGTTTCATGTCAGAAGCACGTGCTTTAACTAACCTTGTCGGTAACTCTTTAGCAACGATTGTTGTTGCTAAATGGGTCGGTGCTTTAGATAAAGATAAGCTAAATGATGCCTTAAATAATCCAGATGAAGTCGACAGAAAAATGATGGAACCAAAAAGTCCTCAAGTCGCTGAAGGTCTAGATTAATTCGAATAAACCTATATAAAAAAGGAAGCTAAAGCTTCCTTTTTTATTGGCTGACTGAAAAGTACAGTTTTAATGAGCAGCTATGCCATGACAGTTGCTTGAAAAATGATTAGCATGCACAACAACGAGATTCGATAAAACAATAAAGCTGAAGGAAAATATTATGTTGGCATACGATGCAGATTTAGAATTATTCCGTGATAATTTTAAGCGTTTTATGGGTGAGCATATTGCGCCACACTATGATCAATGGGAACGCGAAGGAATCATGCCTCGTTCAGTTTGGAATCAATTGGGCGAAAATGGCTTTTTATGTGTGGATGTCCCTGAAGAATACGGTGGTTATGGGGTTCCGACATACTATTCATTAATGTTGGTTGAAGAGTCTGCTCGTGCTGGTTTTTGTGCATTATCAACAGCCATTTCTTGCCACTCTGAAATTGCTGCACCATATATTTTACACATCGGGACAGAAGAGCAAAAACAATACTGGTTGCCGAAAATGGTGACAGGTGAAGTGGTTGGTGCAATTGGTATGACTGAACCAGGAGCGGGTTCGGATTTACAATCAATGCGTACTAGCGCCATCTTGCAAGACGATCATTATGTGTTAAATGGTTCAAAAACCTTTATTTCAAATGGCCAACATGCTGATCTTGTTGTGCTTGCGGTAAAAACAGATCCTCAAGCCCGCGCTAAAGGCGTGTCTTTATTATTGGCAGATACTCACTTAGAAGGCTTTAAAAAAGGAACCAACCTCGACAAAATCGGTCTGCATTCTCAAGACACATCTGAGCTATTTTTTGACAATGTGAAAGTGCCTAAAAACCAGTTACTTGGTCAAGCTGGGCAAGGTTTTGCTTATTTAATGCAAGAATTACCACGTGAACGTACTGCAATTGCATCTACTGCAATTGGTGCAATCCGCGGTGCAATTGATTTGACAACGGCTTATGTAAAAGAACGCCAAGCATTTGGTCAACCCATTTCACAATTCCAAAATACGCGTTTTGTTTTGGCGCAAGCGAAAATTGATGAGCTTGCTACAGCGGCTTTTTATGAAAGAAATATTGCTCTATATCAAGAGGGCAAACTTGATGTTGAAACAGCTGCGGCATTGAAAAGTTTCAGTAGCGATATGCAAATGAAAGTTGCAGATAACTTGCTTCAGCTTTTTGGTGGTTATGGCTATATGACCGAATATCCAATTTCACGTTTCTTTGTAGATGCACGTATTCAGCGTATTTACGGTGGTACAAATGAAATTATGAAAGAAATCGTAGCGCGTGGATTAATTGGCAAAGCCTAATTAAATAGATTTAAAAAACAGCCTGTCCTAGAATAGGCTGTTTTGTTTTTAACTATTTGGTCTTCTGTTGAATGGCAGGATAGTCTTGTTGTTTCGGTAATTGCTGTAATGCATGATTCATCTTTCTTAAAAACTCATCGGCTTCATCTTGACGGAATGAGTCTTCGGTATACTCACTGCGTTTTTGAAAGACGACACCACAACCTGTTATTTCCATATTTTTAGGATTAAATGACCAGTCATTAGGATCCTTTAGGTTAATGTCTAAATCACTTTCACAACCTTTCCATAAACGTAAAAACTCATTTGATAATTCTGTTTTAAATCCTTTCGCAGGATAGACCGAGAATCCTTTCATTTCGGGATTAGGAAACTGTATAAACATGTCTACTGGCATGCCACCCCAAACGATTGCCGTATTTTCTGGTAACGCGATAGCTGTTAAATTTTTCTCTTTTAAGGCATGTGTTTGTTCAAATTTCTGCCTGAAATGTTGCGACTGGTAGGTCAGCTTGGTTTGGGGTGGGATTGGAATACCACGAACTTGATTGCTGGCAGTCGTCATATAGTACGGGGACGGATCAGTACCATTGCACCCCGCGATGAGGGGGCAGCCACCACAAGCCGTTAGACTGACACTAATAAAACTCAGTAGACCTAAAACAATAATTTTATTCATTCTATTTTACTGTTGTTATGACATCTTCAGACAGTATAACTAATCTCTCGATTGAGAGCTTTGCCTTTAAGAGGAGTGAAATGCTCCTCTTTAAATTTAAGTGGGTTTTATTCAGTTGTTTGCTGTGTAGGCTCATCAAATAAAGATTTGCAGTTTTCTAAATTTTGGCATGCAGCAAACATAAGTGCTTTAGGCAAACTCGCATACAAATTGGTAATATGTTGTTCAGCAGGATTATAAAAATGCCAATAAGAAAATTGGGCTGAGCGGCGATTTTCCAAAGCTTTAAAGAAATCTTTTTCGTTAAAGTTATGATCAGATTGAGTACGAGGTCCTCCTTGCTCATGAGTGCCGACTATAGTCAAAAGCATCGGAGAATTACTTTGTTTTTGACTCTGCCAATGGTTTAATTTTTGAAATAGCATGCCTTGATCAAACCAAAGGGAAGGGCTGGCTGCGATGTAACGTTGAAATGCTTCAGGTTTTTGAAAAAAGTGATAAAGCACAAATAACCCTCCAAATGAGTGGCCATAAATACTTTGCTGCTGGTTATTAATTGGAAACTGTTTGGCGATTTCAGGTTTGAGTTCATCATTTAAAAATGTAATGAATTGGTCAGCACCACCATATTTATATTTACCTTGAGCCTGAAATTCAGCAGAAGGTTTTGGGGTGTAGTCATAAGCACGTTTTTTTACATCAAAAGTTTTTTGCTGAGCATAACCAACCGCAACGATCATGAGCGGGTCTAGGCCTAATTTTGTAGAACCTGCCCCAATAGATTGAGCGATATTGACTGCACTTGGAAAGGTTGCATTTCCATCTAATATATAAAGTACCGGATAACCATGTTGCGGTGGGGCAACTGGTGGTTTATAGACCTGAATCAAATAATCATGGCCTGTATTTTTAGATTTAATTTGAAATTGGGCCTGATTATTTTGAAAAACGATTTTTGATTGATTTTGTGTAGAGGTTTGAGCCAAAACAGAGCCACTTATTAATGAACTCAAAAGAAAACAGCAAGGTAAAAGGAAAAATGATTTATGCATAATGGGGGGGAGAATAAAATTTATTACACAAATGATAAATGAAAATCATTATCAAATAAAGCGATCTGGGGAATCCGACCAAGACGGTTTAATGAAAAAAGCCAATACAGCCATATTGCCTAACAAATCAAAGCAGACTATTGTTATACTCTCGTTTAAAAGATGATTTTGCTGAGGCTGCATTCCAATGATCAACGATGATCAAAACAAAACGACTTCTCTTAGTTTAGAACAAATTCGCGAAGATATTGATAGCGTGGATCAACAGATTCAAGAATTATTAAATCGACGCGCAAGCCTTGCTGAAGCAGTTGCGAAAGCTAAATTTGCTTCCGAAGAGAATCCTTTGTTTTATCGTCCTGAACGTGAAGCACAAGTCTTACGTAAAGTCATGGAGCGCAATCAAGGTCCTTTGTCTGATGTAACCATGGCGCGTTTGTTCCGTGAAATTATGTCTGCTTGCCTTGCTTTAGAAGCGCCGCAAAGTATTGCGTTTTTAGGGCCAGAAGGTACTTTTACTCAATCTGCTGTGCTTAAGCATTTTGGTAAAGATGCGGTTGTACGCCCACTTCCAACAATTGATGAAGTCTTCCGTGAAGTGGAAGCGGGTAGTGCACATTACGGTGTAGTTCCAGTTGAGAACTCATCTGAAGGTGTTGTAAACCATACCTTAGATTGCTTTAAAACATCGAATTTAAACGTGATTGGTGAAGTTGAATTACGTATTCATCATCAATTCCTTGTATCTGAAAATACACGTAAAGACAGTATTAAGCAGATTTATGCTCACCAGCAAACTTTAGCTCAATGTCGCCAATGGTTAGATGCACATTATCCGGGTGTTGAGCGCGTTGCTTTAAACTCAAATGCAGAAGCGGCCCGCCGTATTCGTAATGAATGGCACTCGGCAGCGATTGCATCTGATATTGCAGCAGGCATGTATAACCTTGAAATCTTACATAGCAATATTGAAGATAATCCGGAAAATACAACACGTTTCTTAGTGATCGGCCGTGAAAAAATTCCACAAAGTGGCAATGATAAAACATCATTATTGATTTCAGCGCATGATCGTGCGGGTGCTTTATTAGAAATTTTAGCGCCATTTGCAAAACATAATATTAGCTTAACAAGTATTGAGACTCGTCCAGCATTACCTGAAAAATGGGCCTATGTATTCTTTATCGATTTAGAAGGTCATATCGAACAAGAGAATGTTGCTGCTGCGATTAATGATATTCGCCCAATGGTGAAAGAGATTCGTATTTTAGGTTCTTATCCTGCCGCTGTTCTGTAATCACTTATGTTGGAATAATGACATGTATTAAGATAAGCATGTCATTATGCTTAAAAACAAATTGCTCAATGGTTTAAATAACTTTGAGCAAAAGCAAAGTTGAAGTTATGTCACAACCCCTATTTAAAAAAGTTGCATTTATTGGTTTAGGACTCATCGGGTCGAGTTTAGCTCGTGTTATTGTTGCAGAAAAGTTGGCGACAACTGTTGTTGCATCTACACGCTCACAGAAAACTTTAGAAGATGCAAAATCACTTGGCTTAATACAAGAAGGATTTTCTGATCCTGTTGAAGCCGTGAAAGGGGCAGATTTAGTCGTTTTAGCCTTGCCAGTGCGCGCTACGCAAAAAGTGCTTGAGCAAATTAAACCTTATTTGTCAGAAACCACGATTGTAACTGATGTGGGAAGTACAAAAGGTAATGTCGTTGATGCAGCAAAAGCTGTATTTGGTGAAGATTTACCAGAAGGTTTTGTGCCAGGGCATCCTATTGCTGGTAGCGAACATACAGGCGTTCACGCGGGTAAAGTTGACTTATTTGCAAATCATAAAGTGATTTTAACGCCGTTACCAACAAGTGCAGAATGGGCTGTTGATAAACTGATTCAACTTTGGTCGGCAGCAAAAGCTGAAGTCATTTGTATGGATGTTGCCAAACATGATGAAGTGCTGGCACATACGAGTCATCTACCACATTTAATGGCATTTAATCTGGTCGAGCAACTTGCGAACCGTGAAGATAATCTCGATATTTTCCGTTATGCAGCAGGTGGTTTTCGTGACTTTTCGCGGATTGCTGCTAGTGATCCCCAAATGTGGCATGACATTTTCTTTGCCAACAAAACAGCCATATTAAATGCTGTAGATGGCTTTGAAAAGCAGCTTACAGTACTTAGAAAATTGATTGAAAACGAAGACTCTCATGCATTAATGGGTTTGCTTGGCCATGCTCAGGCAGCCCGTCAGCATTTCAATCATATGTTAGCCAAAAAACCTTTAATGGAGAAAAATAAGGTGACACAGCAATTCAGTATCTTACCGGGAAATAAAACTTTTAAAGGTAAATTTACCGTACCGGGTGACAAATCTGTGTCACATCGCTCCATTATGTTTGGTGCTATTGCCGAAGGCACTACGCATGTCACTGGCTTCCTTGAAGGTGAAGACGCGTTAGCAACTTTGCAAGCTTTCCGTGATATGGGTGTAAGCATTGAAGGCCCTAAAAATGGTGAAGTGACCATTCATGGTGTAGGCATGCATGGCTTAAAAGCACCTGCAAGTGCTTTATATATGGGTAACTCTGGTACAAGCATGCGTTTGCTTTCAGGCATGTTATCAGCGCAAAAGTTTGACTCAGTGATGACGGGTGATGCTTCACTTTCTAAGCGTCCAATGGAGCGTATTGCTAAACCGCTACGTTTAATGGGCGCACAAATTCAGACTACAGGTGAAAAAGGTACACCACCTGTAAGCATTACTGGTGCTCAGCAATTAAAAGGTATTCAATACGATTTACCTATGGCATCTGCTCAAGTGAAGTCTGGTATTTTACTTGCGGGCTTATGGGCTGAAGGTGAAACTTCGGTAACTGAACCAGAACCAACTCGTGATCATACTGAACGCATGCTTCGTGCATTTGGTTATGATGTTAAGACTGAAGGCAACAAAATTTCCCTTGTTGGTGGGGGTAAATTAGTGGGTACTGACATTCAAGTACCATCTGACATTTCATCTGCTGCTTTCTTTATGGTGGGTGCTGCAATTACTGAGGGTTCCGACGTTGTGCTTGAAGCTGTAGGTATTAACCCAACACGTACTGGTGTGATCGAAATTTTAAAACAAATGGGTGCTGACCTGACTGTTGAAAATGAGCGTATTGCGGGTGGTGAACCTATTGCTGATATTCATATTAAAGGCTCGCGTACACTTAAAGGCATTCATATGCCTGAAGACCAAGTGCCTTTAGCAATTGATGAATTCCCAGCTTTATTCATTGCAGCAGCTTGTGCAGAAGGACAGACCGTATTAACTGGCGCAGCAGAACTTCGTGTGAAAGAGTCTGACCGCATTCAGGTCATGGCAGATGGCTTAAAAATCATGGGCATTGACTGCACACCAACTGAAGATGGCATCATTATTGAAGGTAAGGGTAAGTCTGGCGATTGGTCACCAATTTTTACTGGTGGTGAAGTTGAATCGCACCATGACCACCGTATTGCCATGAGTTTTAGTATGGCAGGTCTTCGTAATTCTGGTCCGATTACGATTCAAGGTACGGAAACAGTTGCTACCAGCTTCCCAACTTTTACTGAGTTGGCGAATCGTGCAGGCTTAACGATTGAAGTTAGCCAATAACTTTTTACCTAACACATTTTATAATTGCTAACACAATAGCAACGGCAGCAGCGGGCTAAATGCTTGGCTGCTGTTTGTTTATTGCTTATGCTAAGCGCAGATAATGATAATAGTGTTAGGACAAAGGATGAAAAAATTACAATTTATTGCCAGTTGCCCACAACATGGGGTGCTTGATCATCCACCAAATGAATGCCATATCACTCAAGAATATGTAGCGGCTTTATTATTTAAACAATTGGGGCATTATGGTTTTGATGCGCAACATATTGTGCATGAACATGAAAAAGTAGAAGTGAGTATTGATAATCATCTTTTACCCTTGTCTATTACTTGCCAAAAAACAGACTCTGATGGGCATTTGATGTGTGAAATCTCTGCCAATCCAGATGAAGAACAAGACTGGTTTGAGAAAATTGAAACACAAAGCATTATTCGTCAGCTCGCACAGGCAGTTGAAAATAGTTTGAAAGCCGATCAAAGCTTTTCAGCATTTGAATGGAAAAGTTAAATAAAACGATTATAAAGACTCTTTTATTAAGTACGGCTTTTAGAAAAGTCGTACTTTCTGTTTAAATTAAATATAAAAATACAAAATCTTTCCCGAAATCCCTACCTATCTTTAATGCATTGTGTATATTGAAATTATTACGATATTTACATAATTAGAGTGTGGTTTTCATGACACAAGTTGATATTGCAGCGTTATCTCCTCAAGTCGTTTGGCAGCATTTTCAAACACTTTGCACTATTCCTCGTCCATCAAAGCATGAACAGCAACTTCGTGAGTTTTTACAAAACTGGGCACAAAATCGAAATTTAGAAACTTATGTAGATGAAGTGGGTAATTTGATTATCCGTAAGAATGCGACTGCGGGTAAAGAACATGTATCTGGAGTCATTCTTCAAGGTCATTTAGATATGGTCACACAAGCCAACACTGGCACAGTACATGACTTCTTTAAAGACCCGATTCGTCCAATACTTGAGGATGGCTGGTTAATTGCCAAAGACACCACTTTAGGTGCTGATAATGGCATTGGGGTGGCATTGGCTTTAGCCGTTTTAGATTCAAACGACATTGCTCATGGGCCAATTGAAGTTCTTTTAACAGTTGATGAAGAAGCAGGTATGAGTGGTGCACGGCTTTTACAGGCAGGTGTGCTAAAAGGGAAATGGTTATTTAATATTGATACAGAAGAGTGGGGCGAGTTATATCTCGGATGTGCTGGCAGTATTGATGTTGAATTAGAACAGCCACTCACTTATGAGACAATTCCTGAAAACTTGACCGTTGTAAACATTCAGGTTGCTGGCCTTAAAGGTGGTCATTCTGGTGTAGATATTCATTTAGGACGTGGCAATGCTAACGTTATTTTAGCTCGCTTTTTAAATCAGCATTTACAACAACTTGGTGGACGTCTTGTCGAGTTTAGTGGTGGTTCAGCTCGTAATGCACTACCTCGAGAAGCAGGCGCAACCATTGCAATTTCACCTAGCCAGTTACCTGAACTAGAAAAATTACTTGCTGAATATCAAACGACATGCAAAAAACTGCTACAGGGTATTGATGACAATCTACAATTAACTATTCAACCGAATAGCGCTGACGTGACGGGAGTGATTGCTCAACAGCAGCAAAACGAATGGTTGCAAGCTTTGGCAACAAGCCCATACGGCGTTGCAAGTATGAGTCAAGCTCTTCCAGATGTGGTTGAGACTTCAAATAATATTGGGGTTGTAAAATTAAATCGAGAGGGTGGAAAAGCTGTCTTAATGGTCCGCTCAATGGTGAACCAAGAAGCTGAAGATTTTTCAAAGAAAATTCAGGCGCATTTTAGTCAATTTAATATCGCTTCTACACTCACGCCGTTGGTTTCGGGGTGGACGCCAAATCCAGATTCGGCTGCTTTAAAGTGCTTACAGCAAGCCTATCAAAAGGCGTTTAACATTGAGCCCAATCTCAAAGTAATTCATGCAGGTCTAGAGTGCGGGATTATTGCCGAGCACTATCCAGATTTACAGATGGTTTCATTTGGACCTGATATTCAAGGTGCGCATGCACCGGGTGAGCGAGTAAAGGTTGATACTGTAGATAATTGCTGGAAGTTGTTGGTGACGGCTTTGGCATCTGTAGAGTAATTTTTTAGAAATAAGAAGCTCAGTCATGAGCTTCTTAAACTTTGACCTTTACATGAAAATGATTTGTACCTAACTCGATAAATTCGATTTCACAATCAATAAATTTTTCAATCATAGCTGCTTGAGTGCGAGTGTGTTCGCTAATACATTGTGCGGTGAACTCACCACCTTGACCTAAGGCCAAAGGCAATAACAACTGATCTGCTAAATACTCATCCACAGCAGCATTAGATTCCGTATATTGCTTCACTTGTTCAGCCAAATGATTGGCAATTTGTTCTGCACTTTTGCGCATTTCACCTAAAGCTGTAAACACTTGAGTGTGATATTGATGAGTAACTTTCACATACACTGTATTGCCTTGGCTAATTCCATTTAAATGAAATTGCTGCTGAGAGCTTAAATTTAGCTTTTTACTTAATGTAGTTAATTCACGTTGTGCAATTTGTGCTTCTTCTGAAAGATTTAATATTGCTGCAAAAGCTTCATTGCATTGCAAAGCACCACGATTTAATAAATTTAAGCTGTTTCGATGTTGCCATGGCTGAACGGTAATTTGAATTTCGCCCGCACCAATTGGAAAGAAGCCAGCTTTATTTAATTTAAAATCGACGTTAATTCCAATCTTCGTTAGAGCAGGTAAAAAGCACTGTTCAATAAACTCTGCTGTTGGTGCAAGTGGGTTGTGTGTACCCCCTGAAATGGTGAGTTCGGTGGCTTCATTTTGTAATAACAAAACAGGTAGAAGCGTTTGTAAAACTAGTGTTGTACTACCCGCAGAACCGATTTGAAATTGATATTTACCACTTTGAACATGTTGAGGTACGAAATACAACCGTTGGCTATGTAATTCAGCACCTTCAACATAAGCTTGGCTAATTTGTTGAGATGCCTGTACACAAACTAAATGTTGGCGCATTAAACCTGGTTTTTTACGACCTGCACGTATATTAATTAATTCAAAAGGCTGACCTGTAATCATTGAAAGGGCAAGGGCAGTTCTTAAAATCTGTCCACCGCCTTCACCTTGTGAACCATCAATTTGAATGGTTGTTGGCATATTTGTCAAAACTGTATTCACTTCTATTTTCCTTATTTTTTAATTTAATGAACATACTGTCAGTACATGGTAATGCGAAGTAACGCGTGACTTTGCTTTCGACAAAGGTTTGCTAGGTGCATAGTGCTGAGCCTGATAAGTGAATATCGATGCACGGCTCACATGCTGCCATAGCCGCCTGAATTATTTTCAATCCCTCAGATCGGAGTAACGCAGGATCTTGTACTCGCCCAGTATGTCCAAACTTTGATTGTGAAACGGATTTCACAAAATCTATTGTTTAATCGATTAGATCAATTTGCCAATTAGCAGCCTGAATTTTTACGTTTAAGTCGCGGAGTTTCACACTGATATCATCCGCCTGCTTTTGTAAGCTAGAAACAGGAATGACTTTCTTCCACTTAATTTCACGTGAGCTATAACGATCAGGTTCTCGATGCGTATTGGCAATCGCATCGATTAGAATCTTATGCTGTTCAGCATAACTATCGCGCAAGCTTAATAGAGACAATAATACTTTGCCATCTTCCAGTTTTGCTTGCGCATTGGTCAAATGAATACGACAAATCAATTGATTGCTTTCCTGAGTTAAAGCAAATACCTGTTTGATGAGTTCATTAGGGTCTTCACTAGGTTCATCACCGTCTTGTACCAATACATTGGCATTGATTCGTTGTTTTAACGAAGCGAGCTTTTTTTGTTGATCGCTTCGAAGTAAAAGTGCTTCTGCGAGTTTCATTTTATTTACCTTTTTATTCAATATGTACAATCACTAAGTTTGAAATATCTTCTAATTGCATAGTAGTTTTTGCACATTCAGTAATGTCTTCTAAAGTTTCATCTTCATGCCAAGTTGTTATGAAGCAATGATCGGCTGGTGGTTGATAGTTATGAAAAAATAGATACTCTTCATCTAGAACATCATCCCAAAGAGAACACTCATATCCTGTAACCATTGCTTGAATACAGTGTTTTGAATAGACAATCTGCTCACAGATCCAATTACGCCATTTAGGCGGAATTGCATCAGTCTTCACAACCAAGATGATGTAATACGGTTGTTCAGGTAGAATCAGATGCTTTTCTTCATTTGCCCTGATTCTATAGCTTAGAATATCTAAACAATATTTTTCCATGATCACCCCTTAACACAAACCACTTGTCTTAATGTATAAATCACTTCAACCAAATCGCTTTGGGCTTTCATTACATCTTCAATAGGCTTATATGCTGATGGAATTTCATCAATGACAGCGGCATCTTTACGGCATTCCACACCTTCAGTTTGTGCAATTTGATCCTCAACAGTAAAACGTCGTTTTGCTTCAGTACGGCTCATAACACGACCTGCACCATGCGAACATGAACAGAAAGATTCCTGATTTCCAAGTCCACGTACAATAAATGACTTAGCACCCATTGAACCTGGAATGATTCCATATTCACCTAGACGCGCACGTACTGCACCTTTACGGGTGACCATTACTTCTTCACCGTAGTGTTCTTCCTTTTCTACATAGTTATGGTGACAGTTCACTGCTTCCAAACGTGCCTGAAAAGGTTTTGGTACAATCGTAGCCAAGGCTTTAATTGCAGATTGCATCATGATTTCTCGGTTCTTCATCGCAAAGCGTTGAGCCCAACCTACAGCAAACCAGTAATCATCGAAATGTTCAGTGCCTTCGACTAAATATGCTAAATCTTTATTTGGTAAGTTAATGAAATGTTTCTGCATGTCTTTACGTGCAAGCTCAATAAAATGATTACCGATGGCATTTCCTACACCACGAGAACCTGAGTGCAACATAACCCAAACATGATCATGCTCATCTAAACAGATTTCGACAAAGTGGTTCCCTGTACCTAAAGTTCCCAAATGCTTGCGGTTATTGGTGTTTTTCAAACGTGGATGTTTGGCACAAATGTATTCAAAATCTGCAACCAAATCAGCCCAAGCTTGATCTACCATTTCTGGTGGAGTTTCCCATGAGCCGCGATCTCGCCCGCGTTTAGTCATTCCATGTGGGATCAAACGTTCAAGTTCAGTACGTAGAGCATGTAAGTTATCTGGTAAATCTGAAGCAGTTAAGCTTGTACGGGTTGCCATCATTCCACAACCAATATCTACACCCACAGCAGCAGGAATAATTGCCCCTTTAGTTGGAATCACGCTACCAATAGTTGCTCCTAAACCGAAGTGTACATCTGGCATTACAGCCATCCATTTATAAATAAAAGGCATTTGAGCAGTTTGCAATAATTGTTGTTTTGAGTTGTCATCAACAAGCACGCCTTTAGTCCACATTTTGACTGGCATAGTTTTTTCATTTTGCAGAACTTGGTAAGCACGTTCTTGCTGCTTTTGTTCAAATTGAGCTTGTTGGTTAATTTCTTCAATGACAGACATTTTCTTTTCCTTTCAAAGCCTGCCTGCCAAGCGTTTGCAGGCAGGTGTTATTCACAATATCCCAATGATGTTGTGTGCTTTGTACTATTGCACTGAATGTGCCAACTTTTTTAAAAAGCACTTAATTTTAAATTAAGTTATTGAAATTAATGTATAAAAATAATTCATTTCTCTGTGTGATTAATTTTTATTGGAGATTTTAACGTTTAAAATATATCTAAAAATATATTTAAATATCTTTTTAGATATATGTTGTTAATGAGCTTTACGATTTTTATCGACTTTTAAAAGCTGTCCAGCTTCGTTTAAAGTAAAATCATCAAAATCATTTGCTAAATAAAAATGACCTTTATAAAACTGGCGAACTTCTTCAATAATAGCTTGTTGTCCAGCTTTATCCTGATGTCTAGGGCTAAAGTGCGTCAGAATTAAATTACCCAGAGATTGCTGCTCTGCAAATTCAGCCACCATTTTTGCTGAACTATGCATTGGACCTTTGCCGACTTTATCTAAAACCGTTTGCAAGTAAGTTGATTCGTGAATAAGTAGTTGAGCATCTTTGCAAGCGTCTGCTAATAGTTCAGGTTGGTCATTATCTCCACCTATAACTGCATGAATTTGCTGGTTTTGAACTTTGATAAAGTCTTGAGCTTTTAGAGTTTGTCCCTCAAATTCAACATCATAGCCTCGTTTTAAATGGCCCCACACATCGCCTTGAGGTACGCCAAGCTGAGTTAGAGTTTGGGTATCTAATTTCTTGTGAATAGATTTGATATAAATGCTAAAAGCAAAACTTGGAACACGATGGCTTAGTGGGTGTGCTTGAACGATGAATTCATCGGTGATCTGCTGTGGCTGTGTCGCTTCATTCACATCAATAAATTGGAGTGAATAGGGCAAATATAAATCTGTAAGTTGGGCGGTGATTTCAAACCATTGCTGAATTTCTTTTGGCGCAATCACGATTAGGGGTTTGCTGCGGGCATTCATTCCTGCACTTGCAAGTAAACCAACTAGACCATAACAATGGTCGCCGTGAACGTGTGTAATACAAATGGCAACTAGGTTTTGTGATGAAAGTTTAGCTTGTTGAATGCGGTGCTGTGTACCTTCTCCTGCATCAATTAAAATCCAGTCCTTATTTTTGCTGTTACGAACCGCTAATCCTGAAACATTACGTGTCAGGGTGGGTACACCTGAAGATGTGCCTAAAAAAGTAAAATGAAGCATATTCTTGGAATTTTTTGGTCAAATGCGTATTGTATATTATAGACACTTATAAAATTTTATAGAAATTATGGCGGATGCAAAGAAAACAGTCGTTATTGGCTTTGTCGGTTCTACACTTGATCAGGGAAGAAGGCCAGATCGCTGGCAGCGTTGGCGTCCTACAATTAGCCTGTTAATGCATGAAGATTTGCTTGTAGATGAATTGGTGTTGTTACATGATCGGCAACATCATAATTTAGTTAAATCTATAGCAGCAGACGCGAAAGAAATTTCTCCACAAACACAGATTTCTGGACATAAGGTCAGTATTAAAGATCCTTGGGATTTTGCAGAGGTGTATGGGGCACTTTATGATTTTGTAAAGACCTATCCGTTTGATGTCGAAAAAAATAACTATTTATTGCATATCACTACGGGAACACATGTTGCTCAAATTTGTTGGTATTTATTGGTCGATGCACATTATTTGCCAGCTCAACTTATTCAGAGCTCACCTAATCAACAAAAGACCCCAGAAGGTGAATATAGAATTATTGATCTGGATTTATCTCGATACGATGTCTTAAAACAGCGATTCGATGATGAACAAAAGCAAAATTGGCAACAACTTAAAGCAAATATTTCTACTCATAATAAAGCATTTAATCAGCTTATTGAGGAGGTTGAATTAGTTGCAACCCGCTCTAGCGCGCCTATTTTAATTATGGGTGCAACAGGTGTTGGTAAATCACATTTGGCAAAACAGATTTTTCAGTTAAAGAAAGATAAATTTCAATTAAGCGGTCGTTTTATTGATGTTAACTGTGCGACCTTACGCGGTGATAGTGCCATGTCCACTTTATTTGGTCATATAAAAGGTGCATTCACAGGAGCAGCTGCTTCTCGCGCTGGTCTACTAAAAAGTGCTGACCAAGGCATTTTGTTTTTAGATGAAATTGGTGAGTTAGGGCTTGATGAACAAGCAATGCTTCTTAAAGCGCTTGAAGACAAAAGCTTCTTTCCAGTTGGAAGTGATAAGGAAATTCAGGCCGATTTCCAACTAATAGCTGGTACTAACCGTGATTTGCGTAATGAGGTTCAAGCTGGCCGTTTTCGTGAAGATTTATGGGCTCGTTTGAATACATGGACATTCTTTTTACCAAATTTAAAAGACCGTATAGAAGATATTGCCCCCAATATTGATTTTGAGCTACAACGTTTTGCAGCAATTCATCAAAGACAATTGCGTTTTCAACGTGATGCTTTAGAAATGTATTTAAAATTTGCTAAATCAGCAGATGCATCATGGCAAGGAAATTTTAGAGATCTAGCCGCGAGCGTGACTCGTTTAGCAACTTTATCGCAAGGTGAGTTAATTCGCCGTGAAACTGTAGAAAAAGAAATTCAACGGTTAAAGCAACTTTGGCTTATTCAGACCGCATCTTGCAATGATGGAAATAGAGACGCAGACATTCTATTGAACTATTTGAGTTCTGAGCAACTAGAGCAAATAGATGAGTTTGACCAGATTCAATTACGTGGGGTACTTAAAGTTTGTGAAAATTCAAAATCAATGGCAGAGGTGGGAAGACAACTCTTTTCGGTGTCTCGTCAACAACGTAATACAACAAATGATAGTGATCGAGTGAAAAAATATTTGGCCCGTTTTGGATTAAGTTGGAATCATTTTTAGTAGTTACAGGGCTTATGAAATGATGGACATAGACTCAATCTATGTCCATCAAACTACTGCTTATTTCATAATAATAAAGCGTGTAATGATTTGGCGAAGCTGTTTTAAATAGCCTGTAAAGAAGTGGTTAGCGCCCGGTAAAATCGTAATTGGGTGCTTTTGAGGTTTTGCCCATGCAATCGCATCTGAAAGCAAGGTAATGTCATCTTGCTCACCATGAATGAGTAGAATATCACCTTGAATTTCAGGAGTTTTATAGTGGCGCAAACCCACTACGGTAGCCGTTGGTAAACCACACAAAATTAACTGTACAGGTCGTAATTCAGGATTAAGCTGTGCAAAGCATTTTGCCAAAACATGTGAGCCGAAGCTAAAGCCGCCTGCATAAAATGGCAAGCCTTCATGTAGCTTACAAACATGTTCAATTACAGCTAAAATATCTTCGGTTTCGCCATGGCCTTCATCATGAATACCTTCACTGCCGCCTAAGCCACGGAAACTAGGGCGATAAACAATGCAGCCATATTCATTAAAGATTTGGGTTAAAAGGGCCGGGACTTTATGTTGAGGGGTTCCACCTTGCAATGGGTGCGGATGACAAACAACCGCAAAGCCTTTGATTTCACCTTCAGGGCGGTCAACGAAAAGTTCAATTTTACCTACTGGACCCTGGATGAAAGTTTGCTCAGACATATAAGAACCGCTAAATAACAATACGTGATGCTATTTTACCGATAGTCGTCATTGAAAACACGAGTTAGCATTAAAAAATATCTACTGTTATAGTTGGGATTAAGAATAATTTTTTCAGGTTGTCTATGCTTGCTTTAATTTCTCCTGCAAAAACTTTAGATTATGAAACAGCGTTACCTACAGATGAGTTTACTCAGCCTCGCTTGTTAGAACACTCAACGCAATTGATAGATGTTTGCCGAAAACTTTCTGCTTCGGAAATTGCCAATTTAATGAGTGTGAGTGAAAAAATTGCTACACTAAATGCCGACCGATTTAGAGATTGGAAGCCTGAATTTGATTTTTCAAATGCTCGTCAGGCGATTTATGCATTTAAAGGGGACGTGTATACAGGTTTGGATGCTTATCATTTAAAAGATAAAGATATTGATTTTGCACAACAGCATTTACGTATGCTATCTGGCTTATATGGTTTATTACGTCCTTTAGATTTAATGATGCCTTATCGTCTTGAGATGGGCACTAAATTAAAAAATTTACGTGGTCATAATTTGTATGAGTTCTGGGGTGAAATTATCACGAACCAGATTAATGAAGACTTGGTGGCAATTAAATCTGAGTTACTTGTAAATCTAGCTTCAGATGAGTATTACAAATCGGTCAACGAGAAGAAAATTAAGGCTGAAATTGTGAAGCCTGTTTTTCTTGACCAGAAAAATGGTAAATATAAAGTCATTAGTTTCTATGCGAAAAAAGCACGCGGTTTAATGGCTCGTTTTATGATTGAAAACCAATTAAATAAAGCTAAGGATATTAAAGCGTTCAATACCGATGGATACTACTTTGATGCTGAAAACTCATCAGCAAAAGAGCTGGTATTTAAACGCGATGAGCAATAATCCTGAGCGTGGTTAATATATGATGATGCAGCTTTACTTATTAAAACTGGAACATGTTTGGTTTGAGCTGCATCAACATTATCATTTTTCTGAGCCACAAAAAATCTTAAATATACTCATCGCTGCTTATAGTGAAAAGCAGCGGGCCTATCATACTGTTCAACATTTATATGAATGCTTAGCTTTGCTTGAATCAGTTCGATCTGATTTGAATGATGCCTATGCGGTTGCATTGGCACTCTGGTTCCACGATGCGATCTATAACCCACACGCTAAAGATAATGAACTTAAAAGTGCTGAGCTTTTTGAGCAATGTATGGCTCAAAATTTACCAGTAAATACAGTTCAGAAAATAAAGCAGTGGATTCTTGCCACGCAAAAACATATACCGACTGATGAGTTAGATTTACAATTTTTATTGGATATTGATTTAGCTATTTTGGCAGCAACTCCAGAACGTTTTATGCAATATGAACAACAGATTCAGCAGGAATATGCTTGGGTCGATCCAGAAGTATATTCAATTAAAAGAAAGGAAGTTCTAGCGCATTTTTATCAGTCAGACCCACTTTATCAGACGACTTATTTTCAACAGAATTTTGAGTTAAGAGCAAAGCAAAATTTACAGAGGACATTAGGCATAGCCTAAGTAAATATAAGAATTTTTATCTATGGATTAGGGTGAAGTGATATGGGTTTCTTGAGTGATACAGATATTATTGGTCATTTTATTTTGAAAGATAAATATCTATATAAGAGTCGAGAGGTCACTGAAAAACAATGACCTCCCAAATAAATTACTTAAAGAAATAACCTGTTTCTGGCGAGCTCGCATTTGCCATACGTTTACGTGGCATGCGACCTGCTAAAAATGCTTCACGCCCAGCTTCAACAGCTTTTTTCATTGCAGAAGCCATCAAAATAGGATTCTGAGCAGCTGCAATCGCGGTATTCATCAACACGCCATCACAACCAAGTTCCATTGCAATAGCTGCATCACTTGCTGTACCAACGCCTGCATCCACCAAAACTGGTACTTTTGCATTTTCTTTAATAATTGAAATAGTATGTGGGTTTAAAATACCTAAACCTGAACCAATGAGACTGCCTAAAGGCATAATTGCAACACAACCCATACTTTCAAGTTCTTGAGCAATGATCGGGTCATCAGAGGTGTAAACCATAATCTCAAAACCGTCATCAATCAAAGTACGAGCCGCTTTTAAAGTCTCGGTTACATTTGGATATAATGTCTTTTCGTCACCCAAAACTTCAAGTTTTACCAAGTTGTGACCGTCTAGAAGTTCACGCGCTAACATGCAAGTACGTACTGCGCTATCAGCATCAAAACAACCTGCGGTATTTGGCAAAATTGTATACTTTTCTGGCGGAATGACAGATAGTAAATTTGGCTGATCTGGATGTTGTCCAATATTCACACGGCGGATTGCAACAGTAACGATTTCTGCACCACTCGCTTGAATGGCTAAATCTGTTTCATTTAAGTCTTTATATTTGCCAGTTCCTACCAATAAACGAGATTGAAAAGAACGTGAACCAATAATGAGAGGGGTGTCTTGCATGGATAACTCCGACTTAGCCGCCGCCAACAGCGTGAATAATTTCGATACGGTCATGTTGAGCGATAGAAATCTGCTCTAATTTGCTTTTTGGAATAATTTGCTGGTTGTATTCGACCGCAAATCTTTTTCCTTCAAGTGCCAAAGCCTGAATGAGCTGCATTAGGTTTTGACAAGGCGTGTCCGTTAATTCGCCATTTAAATAAATTTGCATGATCACATTCCAATTATTTTGCGTATTTGAGGGCATTCCAAGCCAAAACGAGCCATCCAGCTATCATAAATGCTCCACCAATTGGGGTAATTGCCCCTAAAATTCTCGGTAATCCAAGCGCCATGATATAGAGTGAACCACAGAAGAATAAAATACCAATCTGAATCAATATGAATGGCAATTTAATGGGGAACGTAAGGATAACTTTGCTTAAAATACCAAGTGCTAAGAGACCTAAAGCATGGTAGAAAAAGTAGTCGGTTGCAGTATGCCACCAAACAAGTTGCTCAGGACTCGCATGAGCTTTAAGACCATGTGCTCCAAAAGCACCCAACATGACTGCAAAGGCAAGATTAAGGGCTGAAATGGCAATCCACATAACAAAAAACGCAAATGAATAATGAAGGGCAACGTTATCATAGATTGGGTTGGCTAAACATAGCCAGATAAAACAAAAGGGCTAATCGCCCTTTTATTTTTAAACTTATTTTAGCTTGCAGACATGGCAATTTTAATTTTTTCCATTGCATTCTTTTCAAGCTGGCGAATACGTTCTGCTGATACATTATATTCGGCCGCTAACTCGTGGAGAGTAGATTTGTCATCATCTAACCAACGTCGTTGTAAAATATTACGCGAACGGTCATCTAACTGATCCATTGCATTATGTAGGGCAGATGTACTTTGCTCTTCCCAGTCCTCATTTTCGACTAAACGGGCTGGATCATAGCGATTATCTTCAAGATACAATGCCGGTGCAGTATGTGGGGTGTCATCGTCGTCATCACCTTGAGCTTCGAAAGCAGCATCATAAGCGGTTAAACGACCTTCCATCTCCAGAACTTGTTCTGCAGTTACATTTAAGTCATTCGCAATCGATTGAGCTTCTTCGAGCGTTAATTTTTTACTCGATTTTTTTAAACTACGTAAATTAAAAAATAATTTACGCTGTGCTTTGGTCGTTGCAATTTTGACAATACGCCAGTTACGGATAACGTATTCGTGAATTTCTGCCTTAATCCAGTGGACGGCAAAAGATACAAGACGCACGCCCATATTTGGGTCGAAACGCTTCACGGCTTTCATTAAGCCTAAATTACCTTCTTGAATAAGGTCGCCTTGTGGTAGGCCATAACCTGCATAGCTGCGCGCAATGTGAACGACGAAACGTAAATGCGACATTACCAGCATTTTTGCGGCATCAAGATCTTGGTCATAATAATAACGTTCAGCAAGTTCTTTTTCTTGCTCGGCCGTTAAAATAGGAATCTGATTGACAGTACTGATATATGCACCAAGGTTTACACCGGGCGCAGACAATGACAGGGGCATCAATTGATTGCTGCTGTCACTCATGATTTCTCCTTATAGGATCGGATGGGATAACCAATAAATTCATCTTAGTTTGAATCAGCTTCATAATTAAGGAAAATTGGGTAGAGAAATGTAAAATTTTATGCAATTTCTAATCTTTTAGTTTATCAAAGAATTATTGAGTTTCAATTAAATAGTGAAATTCTCTTTCGGATATATGTGTGGTTTGACACATAAAATGATGTAAACCACAGTAACGAGTTACATCTATTTCACTATGGGGGTCAGAAGATTTTAATAAAAATAGCTGTTTACCCGATACTTTTTTGAGTTCGCGTTTAAGCATTAATAAAGGCATCGGACAAGGTTGGCCCAAGGCATTAATTTCAATAAGTGCTGTAGTAGAAGAAGTGTTGGTCATTCATCATCAAAACAACTAAAAAGATTATTCTAACAAATTTTTTTATAAACGCTGCACATTTTATAAAAGAAGAAACAAGCAATTACCTATAAAAAATATTGTAATAAGCTGTTTAAAAAAAGGACTAAAAATAGGGGGAATAATTGAAAAAAATTCTATTAATTGTCATAAACCCGTGGTAAGCTCGAACCGTTTTAGGATTTACCACACACTTAAATTGGTTTAAAAATCCTATAACAAATGGATGTAACCGGAAATTGTTGATAGTTTTACAGAATGATTACAAGCTTTAAGATTATAAATATTTTAAACACTTGTTTGCTCTGCTGTTTGCAACACCGGAAGGTCCTTTTTTCAACATCTGAGGATTGACTTATGACAGCTCGCGAACAAGGCGTAGTAAAGTGGTTTAACGACACTAAAGGTTTTGGCTTTATTCAACGTAACGGCGGTGACGACGTGTTCGTTCATTTCCGTGCAATCGTTGGTGACGGTCACCGTTCTTTACGTGACGGCCAACGCGTAGAATTTAGTGTAGTACAAGGTCAAAAAGGTTTTCAAGCTGAGAACGTTCAGCCTTTAGACTAATTCATCTTTTGATGAATCACGGACGCTCCAATTTTTGAATTGGGGCGTTTTTGTTTATAATGATCTTCTCATTAGAGAGATTGTTTGTTAGAGCACGTATTTATGACATCTGGTTTTGAAACCTTGAATTTACATCCGCAACTTAAAAAGGCGATTGATGCTTTAGGGTTTAAGCAAATGACCCCGATTCAGCAAAAGGTTTTAAAATATACGTTGGGCGGGCATGATGCAATTGGTAGAGCACAAACAGGAACAGGTAAAACTGCTGCTTTCCTGATTAGTGTAATTAATGACTTGTTACATAACCCGATTCAAGAGCAGCGCTTTCGTGGTGAGCCACGTGCCTTGATTTTGGCGCCTACTCGTGAATTGGCATTGCAAATTGAAAGCGATGCGAAGTTACTCACAAAATTTTCAGATTTACACGTCGTGACATTGTTAGGTGGTGTAGATTTTGATAAGCAAAAGAAACAGCTAGATGCTAATTTTGTCGATATCATGGTTGCCACTCCTGGGCGTCTAATTGATTTTGTAGAACAAAAAGAAGTTTGGCTCGATCAAATTGAATTCCTAGTCATTGATGAAGCTGACCGCTTATTGGACATGGGTTTTATTCCTTCTGTAAAACGTATCGTGCGTTATTCCCCGCGTAAGGAAGAACGTCAAACCCTCATGTTCTCGGCTACTTTTAGTTATGACGTGCTTAATTTGGCGAGACAATGGTTGTTTGAACCAATCACTGTTGAAATTGAGCCTGAGCAAAAAACCAATAACGATGTTGAGCAACGTGTTTATGTAGTGGCTAAACAAGATAAATATCGTTTGCTACAAGATATTTTACGTGAAGAGCCTATCGATAAAGTCATGATTTTTGCTAATCGACGTGATCAAGTACGCCGTCTTTATGACCATTTAAAGAGAGATGGATATCGGGTCGGGATGCTTTCAGGTGAAATTGCTCAAGATAAACGTTTAAAAATGTTAGACCAGTTTAAGCAGGGTAAAAATAACATCATGATCGCAACTGATGTTGCTGGCCGTGGTATTCATGTTGATGGTGTATCTCATGTGGTTAACTATACCTTACCTGAGCAGTCAGACGACTATGTGCACCGTATTGGTCGTACAGGCCGTGCTGGGTCACAAGGTGTAAGTATTAGTTTTCTTTCAGAAGATGATGCTTTTTACTTGCCGGAAATTGAAAAAGCAATTGGTAAGAAATTGCCATTAACCCGTATAGAGGGTTATTGCTAATAAAAAAAATCCCAATCATTTGATTGGGATTTTTTTTGATTAATTAATTTTGCAATAGAAAGTAAGTGTTGTTTGATAATCATCATCTTTTGCTAGAGAGGCATTTTTACCAGTTAATGTACCAATCACACCAGCTGCTGCTTCAACCATTTGGCCTGTTTTCTCGCTTACTACATCTTTTAATACACCGTTGTATGTTGTTTTTTCATCTACAACGACGGGCGTAGTATTTTTTGAACAAGTTTTTTGAGCGGCAGTAATCGCATTATTTTTTGCAATTAGATTTGTTTTACCAATGCCTGTGACTTCAAATTGATTATTTTCTTTTTGAACTGCCAAGGTGTTTTTAGGGGTAGTAGCACAAGCTCCTAGTAATAAAACAACACTGCTCAACGCACTCGCTAAAATTATTTTTTTCATGTTTCACCTAATATCGTTAATCGTCAAAAGATCTGACTATTTGAACACAAGTTTTCTCATTGACTTTGAAGACGTTGTATTAGTTTTGATGTTTTGTCTTAAAAAAATGTCAAAGCATGAGCTCGTTGTTTTTATGTTCTAGATACAATGGTGGATTATCTGTAGATTATGCTAATCTATTTTGAATTTTTTGAGTTAGATCAATATTAATGACGGATTCAGCAACACAGATAATTCATCAGAATATTCACCAACGTCAATCTATTGGTCAATTGATTGAGCCTGCACCAAATGCAGATCAACTAGAGTTGGCCTTTCAAGCTGCTTTAACTGCTCCTGACCATCATAGGCTTAAACCAACACGTTTTGTCGTCATTGAGGCTGAACAACGTGCTGCTTTTGGTGAGGTTTTAGCGAAAGCATTGGCTGATTTAGGTGAAACTGATTCAGCGCAACTTGAGCGGGTTAAGCAACATCCTTTCCGCGCACCTTTACTGATTTTAGCGCTTACGCAATTGCAAGACCATCCAAAGGTTCCGCATTTTGAACAGATTTTAAGTACAGGGGCTGCCGTACAGAACCTTTTATTGTCTTTACAAGTTCAAGGCTTTTCCACCATGTGGCGTAGTGGCGCGGTTGTTGAATCAAATTGGTTAAAGCAGCATTTAGGATTGCAACCACATGATTTAATTTCAGGTATTATTTATGTGGGCACGGCAGCTAAAGCGATTGCACCGCGTGCAGAGATTGAAAGTAAAGAATTTGTAAAGGTTTGGCAGGTTTAACGAGCCTCAAAAGTAAGAAATAGGATAATAAAGCATGGCTGAATTTAAGTTTACAGATTTAGTGGAACCTGTTGCGGTTGATAAAAAAACAGCATTACGTATTACTGTGTTAGGTGGAGGTAGCTTTGGTACGGCGATGGCCAATTTAGCTGCACGTAATGGTTGCGACACCATGATCTGGATTCGTGATGCCGAAACAGCAGAAGAAATCAATAAAACCCATATTAATAAACGTTATTTGCCAGACTTTGTTTTAGAGTCATCATTACGTGCTGTGTCTGACCTTGAACAAGCCGTGTGTGATCGAGATATTATTTTGGTGGCAATTCCTAGTCATTCATTTCGTGATGTATTAAAACAAATTGCTCCTTATATTACGGCACAAGCGGTTGTCTCTCTAACGAAGGGCGTCGAGGCTAAAACTTTTAGCTTCATGAGCGATATTATTCGTGAAGAATTGCCAGAAGTTCCTTATGGTGTGTTATCTGGACCAAATCTCGCTAAGGAGATTATGGCAGGTATGCCATCTGGTACTGTTATTGCCAGTGATTCTGAATTAGTTCGTTATGCTGTGCAGCATGCTCTTCATAGTGCTTTATTCCGAGTTTTCGGTAGTGATGATGTGCATGGTGTTGAACTAGGGGGCGCACTTAAAAATATTTATGCAGTTGCAATGGGAATCGGTGCTGCTTACAAGATTGGTGAAAACACCAAGAGTATGATTTTAACGCGTGCTTTGGCTGAAATGAGCCGTTTTGCAGTCAAACAAGGGGCAAATCCGCTAACGTTCTTAGGTTTATCTGGCGTTGGTGATTTATTTGCAACCTGTAATAGTCCTTTAAGCCGTAATTATCAGATTGGTTATGCTTTGGGTTCAGGTAAAACACTTGACCAAGCGAGTAAAGAGTTGGGGCAAACCGCTGAAGGAATTAATACAATTGTTCAGGTGCGTGGTAAAGCAGAAGAACTAGACGTATATATGCCTATTACCAATGCCTTATATGAGGTTATTTTCGAGGGGGCACCTCCTTTAAATATTGCATTATCTCTTATGAAAAATGGACACCGTAGTGATGTTGAGTTTGTTTTACCTCATCATGAAGTCTGAAGAAGAAATGTCATAAATTACGGTTATAATGCAAGAATTATTAACAAGGAATATTTATGCAACTGACATTGGTTCGTCATGGGGAAGCCGCTCCTCCAGTGAATGGTAATGACACTAAACGTCCACTTACCGCTCGTGGGCATGCTCAAGCTGAGCAGACAGCAACATTTTTAAAAGATATTGTTAAGCCTGATATTTTTGTAGTTAGTCCTTTATTGCGTGCTCAAGAGACATTGGCGCATATTCAAGCTTATTTTAAAGATGTTCCAGTCTTGTTATGCGATAAAATTAAACCAGATGATAATGCCAAAGAAGCAGTTGAGTGGTTGTCTCAGGTTCCTTATGAGTCAATTGTCGTCGTGTGTCATATGAACGTGGTAGGGCATATTGCTGAACTACTAACACATGAAAACTTTAATCCATTTGCACTTGCCGAAGCCCGAATTTATGATCAGGCTGTTATTGCAACTGGTTTATCAACACAAAAAAATAGTTTTATACCCACAATATAATTAAAAGGTCATTTAGCCCATTATGCTGTATTTATGGATGCCTGAAACCAATGGAGTATGGCATTGGTCTAACGGAGAAAACTGGTTGCAGGCAGCAAGTCTTGATCAATTAATACAAGACCTGCAATTACATCAAGAAAAAGAAGCTGTCATCTTTTTCCCTAGTCGCCATGCTCAGATACTCCAGCAGCACATGGCAAAGTCTCATTACAAGCAACTAGGGGCAGATGGTGTTAAATATTTGCTTGAAGAATTTGTAACTTTGCCTATTGATCATATGAAAGTGGTTCATCATTTTCATGCTGATCAACTCACCGTATTGGGAGTGGCAAAAACAACAGTGGAAACATGGCAGCATGCGATGGCTTTGCTGCCTATTAAACTCGTTGCTTTATTGCCAGACTTTCTAATTTTACCGGAACCTCAAGAGCAGCAAGTGGTCTTATGTAATATTGACCAGAAATTACTTGTGCGTGAAAGTAAATGGGTGGGTAATTCGCTAGATGATTTAGCATTATTTTTAGAGCTTCAACCAGTCGAAGCTCATTATCAATATAGTGGTTTGACAACAGAGCAACTTGAAAGCTTGGTGGCAGCATCGGATGCTGAGCATCATTCTGAATTTATCTATCAATTTCAGGGTTTAGATAAACCTAAACAGCATCCTTTTAATGTTTTACCGAAAGCCAAAGGGCAAGAGCACACTGTTTCTGGGTACTGGAAAGCATGTGCTGTTATTATTTTAGCAATCATTGTGGTTCAGTTTAGCTATGATTTGCTACGCTGGATCAAATTAAGAAATGTGGCTAATCAAACCGCCGAACAGACGGTCGAGCAATATAAATATTGGTTTGGTCCTTCTAGTCGGGTAAATGAGCAAAATATAAAAAGCCAATTTGAAAGTCATTTACGCATGAGTAAACAAGGCGATACACAAGCACTTTCTTTATTGAGCCGTGTTGGTCCTATTTTAATGCAAAGACAAATTTTAGCTCAGCAGTTAAATTATGATGCTTCAACACTAACTATGGCATTAAAAGCAAAGTCGGCAGATGATTTGCAAGCTTTAACACAGCAACTTAACCAGCAGGGATTCAAAGCGGAGCTAGGTAATGTTCAAGCCGATGGTGGTGGGGCAATTGGGGTGGTGAAAATACAATAATGAAAATGATAACTCAATTGCAAAACCGCTTTGACCAGTGGATTGAACAGGTCACTCAATATTTAGACCGTTTGACTGTGCGTGAGCGGGTTATGGTGGTCTTTACTACAATTTTTGTTGTGGTTGCCATTGTGGGTGCTTCACTTTGGAAAATGCATTCCTTGGCAGAACAACAGCAACAACGGTTAAATGATTTAAAAGATTTAATGGTCTGGATGCAGAGTAATGCAGTTACCATGAAACCAGCGAATGAACTCGAATTAGGCCAATCTGAAAAAATACAACGAGTAGCTCAGCAACAAGGCTTAACGGTCACTTCTCAACAAAATGGTGAGCAGTTACAAATTATTGTTACTCATCAGAATTATGCAATTTTAGCGAACTTTTTAACCCAACTTGCGCAAATGGGCTTAAGTATTGAAAAAATGGAAATGGTTTCAAGTGATGGACAGATTAAATTAACAGCGACGGTTCAATAACATATTAAAATATGCTGTTCTTAAGCATGGTGTTTTGTGCTACCTGTGCCTATAATATGCCTACCTAAAATCAGTAGACTGTGATTGGTATGTTATATTCACTTGCTCGCCCGATGTTGTTTAGTTTAGCACCAGAGCGTGCCCATGAATTAACATTATCTATGCTTGATAAAGCACATAAGTTCGGCCTGCTGCGCCAGAGCGTAGAATCAAAACCAACAACGTGTATGGGAATTGAATTTCCAAATCCGGTAGGTTTAGCGGCTGGACTTGATAAGAATGGTGCACATATTGATTCTTTAGCCGGACTGGGTTTCGGTTTTATTGAAATTGGAACAATTACACCTCGTCCTCAGTCGGGTAATCCACAACCACGATTGTTCCGTATTCCTGAAGCGAAAGCCATTATTAACCGCATGGGTTTTAATAATGATGGTGTTGATAAACTTGTTGAGAATGTCAAAGCTTCAAAATTTAAAGGAATTCTAGGTATCAATATTGGTAAGAATGCAGATACGCCTGTAGAAAAGGCTGTTGATGATTACCTGATTTGCCTTGAGAAAGTTTATAACTACGCTTCTTATATTACCGTTAATATCTCATCTCCAAATACTAAGAATTTAAGAAGTTTACAAAGTGGTGATGCATTAACTGAATTATTGCAAACCTTAAAAGAAAGACAACTTGAGCTTGCCGAGCAATATAACCATTATGTTCCTTTGGTTTTAAAAGTTGCGCCTGATTTAACAGCAGAAGATGTCGAGTTTATTGCAGCACAATTATTGCAATTTAAAATTGATGGTTTAATTGTTACCAATACGACTTTATCTAGAGAGGGTGTAGAAAATCTTCCTTATGGCAATGAGTCGGGTGGCTTATCAGGTGCGCCTGTTTTTGAAAAAAGTACCGAATGCTTACGTTTATTTGCCCAAACGTTAAAAGGACAAATCCCGTTAATTGGCGTGGGTGGAATTTTGTCGGGTGAACAAGCAGTAGCCAAACAGCAAGCTGGAGCAACACTAGTACAGATCTATAGCGGATTGATTTATACCGGTCCTATATTAGTAAAACAATGTGTTGCAGCCATGACTTAAGTGAATATGAACACAATTGATATCATTATTCTGATACTTTTGCTCATTGGGGGGCTAAACGGTTTGCGACAAGGATTTATCAAAGCCTTTGCGAACTTGGTAGGATGGATCATTGCATTAATTATGGGTGCAAAATATGCTGTCCTTCTTGCGCCGTCCATGTCAGGTTTAAGTCATGATCCGGTTGTTCAAAAAATTGCAGCTTTCGCATTTATCGCACTTATGATCATTGTTTTAACATGGATCGTCACTGCATTTTTAAATGGCCTCTTGAAAAGTCTGAAATTGGGGCCATTAAATCGTTTAGCAGGTGGTGCTTTTGGTTCTTTGAAAGGCTTGTTGGTTGTGTTGATTACAATGCAGGGCGTAGGGCCTTGGGTTGAAAGTTCACCACACTGGAAACAGTCCAAACTTATACAATTTTTACTGCCTTATGCGCCTTTAGCTACCGAATTGTCTAAAGATGCAGCAAGTGAGGCATTTCATCAAATAACATCTGGAGGTAGTGCATCAAGCACCCCTTCAAAACCAATGGACGAATCGGAAGATTTAGAAAACCGATCCGACCATTCGACAAAGAATCCTTTTTATTAATTCCTAGCTTGTCTGCGAGGTTGCTATGTGTGGAGTTGTTGGTATAGCCGGTAAATCGCCAGTGAACCAAATGTTGTTTGATGCTTTAACGATGTTGCAACATCGTGGGCAAGATGCAGCTGGAATAGTAACCTGCCATGAAGGCCGTCTTTTCCTTCGTAAGGATAACGGTATGGTGCGTGATGTTTTTCATACTCGTCATATGAGAGCATTACTTGGTAATTATGGTATTGGCCATGTACGTTACCCAACTGCTGGTTCTGCTAGCAGTGCTGAAGCACAACCATTTTATGTGAACTCACCTTACGGTATTACGCTTGCACATAATGGTAATTTAACCAATGCTGAAGACATTCATGATGACCTGTTTAAAACAGATTTACGTCATATGAATACTGATTCTGACTCAGAAGTTCTTTTGAACGTATTCGCGCATGAGTTGCAGAAGAACGGTACTTTAAACCCTACACCAGATGATATTTTCCATACAGTTACTCGTGTACACGAGCGCTGTCTAGGTGCATATGGCGTAGTGGCGATGATTACCGGTCATGGTTTAGTTGGTTTCCGCGATCCAAACGGTATCCGCCCACTCATTTATGGTTCACGTATGACTGAACAAGGCGAGATGGAATACATCATCGCTTCTGAGTCAGTTGCTATTACAGCGCTTGGTTTTAAAATTGAGCGTGACATTGAACCTGGTGAAGCAATTTTTATCACTGCTGATGGTGAAATGTTCACAAGACAATGTGCAGCTAATCCAAAATACCGTCCATGTATTTTTGAATATGTTTATTTTGCACGCCCTGATGCCATTATTGACGGAATTTCAGTTTATAAAGCCCGTTTAAAAATGGGTGAAAAGCTTGCTCATAAAATTTTACGTGACTGGGGTGAAGACCATGATATTGATGTGGTTATTCCAATCCCAGATACGAGCCGTACTTCAGCATTAGAACTTGCAAATATTCTAGGTGTGAAGTTCCGTGAAGGTTTTATGAAAAACCGTTATATCGGTCGTACCTTCATTATGCCAGGCCAGCAACAGCGTAAAAAATCTGTACGTCAGAAATTAAACCCTGTTGAGTTGGAATTTAAAGGCAAGAACGTTTTATTGGTTGATGACTCAATTGTTCGTGGTACTACCTGTAACGAAATCATCCAGATGGCGCGTGATTCTGGTGCAAAAAAAGTATACTTTGCATCAGCTGCACCTCAGGTTATGTATCCAAACGTTTACGGTATTGATATGCCTGCTAAAACTGAGCTAATTGCTTCAGAACGCAGCGTAGAAGAGATCCAAGAAATTATTGGTGCGGATCGTTTGGTTTTCCAAGAATTGGAAGACTTGAAAAATGCTGTACGTACCAGCAAAGTGCCTGATCTAACTGAGTTTGATTGCTCTGTATTTGATGGAATCTATGTAACAGGTGATATTGATGGTGCTTATCTAAATAATTTGGAGCAGAAGCGTAATGATTCTGCTAAAAAGAAAAAAGATGGTTACATTGATGTGAATGTTGATGCTGCTTCTGTAGATTTAACAGGCATTAAAGAAGAATAGGAATAGCTGAAAAAAGCGGGTGTTTCCCGCTTTTTTCTTTTATGATGAAACCTAACAATGTAATTGGGATTATTTACATTGAAAGAAGTAAGCCACTATCTAATCGAAAATAAGAATATGGCATGGTCCATCACTATGTGTTTGGTTGCTGTGTTGCTTACTATTTTCATTTTAAATTTAATTTTAGGTTTGCTTGTCCATTTTTTTGATTATAGTCAGCCCATTTGGTGGCACACTTTAAGTCCTTATTTTGTCGCACTATTACTTTTTATTATGGTTTGGTCTGTGGTTACCGAACTTTATATCCTGCGTAAAGGTGGACATTCTTTAGCGAAACAGCTTAAAGCGCGTCGTTTGGTGAAAGAAGAAAGTACCCCGGAAGAACTTGCAGCATTAAAAATTACAGAAAATTTGGCGCAGAATTTCTCACTAAAAGTTCCAACCTTGTATGTTTTGCCTGATGAGGTCGGGGTCAATGCACTCACAGCAGGTTTTCACCCTAAAGATATTGTGATTATTCTGACATGGGGAGCCTTGCAGAATCTGGATAAACTTGAACTATATGGCTTGTTGGGCCATGAGTTTAATCAGATTTTATCGGGGGAAGCAGTTGAAAACACTAAATTAAAGATTCTATATAGTGGATTAACAACCTTTAGTCAGTGGGGCAGTAAATTAGCGAAACAGGGTTTTAAACGCTATAGCCCAGGTTATAAGCATAAGTTTGAAACCGTCTTTGTTGCGGTGGGTGGTGTAATTTGGTTGGCGGGTAGCCTTGGTGTATTGATTACTCGATTTATTAAATACTTAACTCTGAGTGGCCGCACATTTCGTAATGACCAAAAAACAGTACGATTATTAAAAAATAGTGCGAATACCCAGACTTTATTGCGTATTTATGTTCACCATTCGGGTTCACAAATTCATAGCGCTTATTCCGAATCAATCGCCCATATGTGTTTTGCTAACTCACTTAGCCCTCAAAGCTGGATGAATATTCATCCGAGTATTCGTGAGCGCATTTATGAATTAAACCCGACTTTGCTTCAAGATTTACAATTAGAAAATTTGAAAAAACTACGTAACCGTCCGTTATTTAGCTTATTTCATTTTTTAGAAGAATCTGAGAAAGAAATTTATATTCCATGGTCATCTCCACAACCACTGCCTTTACTAAGGTTGTCGCCTATTAGTTTTGCATTAAATGATGCGATTAAGCCTCTTAGTAGTGATGTTCGTCGAAATAAAAAGCGCCCTGAGTTAATTCAGCGTGCACTACAAACAGCTACGGGGTCACGTGAGGTGATGGTGGCTATTTTGATGATTCGTCAATATCGAGAATTCATCCCTAAAGATGCGCCAGTTAGCCATGCCATTATCGATGCTTTATTGAATTTGGACGGTCGTATTCATATTCAGATATTCCATGATGCCTGTAAAAACATTGGACATATGCCAGCAAGTATTGCGCGGCAATTTCTCACAAAACTAGCGCTCATTATTCAAGAAGATGGCGAGATTGGGTTGCTGGATGCACTTTTGTTAGAACGGGTTAAATATGAACTGAGTTTGATGCCGCTGCATTTACCAACGGCATTTGAAGAAGTAAAACCCCAAATTGTTCGCTTGGTTGATGCTTTACTTCATGTTCAACAAATTAACAGCCCAAATCAGTTAGAAGTCCGTGATCGTATTTTACGTTCTTTGCTCAATCCTGATGAAATGAATATTTATGATGAAATTTCGGATGAGCCTTTAGATCTTGCTGAAATTTTAAATGATATTGCGGGTTTATTGTTACGTGACCGTCTTAGTATTTTAGCGATTGCGGAAATGTGTTTGTGGAGCGATCGCATCATTACTCAAGATGAGTTGGATGTACTTGAATTGCTTTATTGGCGTTTCGGCTTTGAGACAGAAGAAATTGTTGAGCAAATGCAAAAAAGAAATAGTGTTATGATTATTTAAAAGACATCTACGATTATAAAAACAGCTGAACGAAATAAAACACTGAAAAAAAAACTGAAGCCCGTTAGAATGTAGATTGAGTAGAGGTATTGATTCAAACATGATTGGGCAGCAAAGAAATATACTGGCAACTTTAGGAATTGATTTATGGATTCCTAAGACACAGGTATGCCAAAAAAATAATGCTCAAAGCCTTTGGCGAGATCATGTTGTTGAAGAACCTGAACCGATTATATTGTCTTCTGTAGAACCAGTTGTTCTTGAGCAGCCTACAAAGCCACAAATCAACGACATTCCAAAAGTTGAACCTGAAATTGTTGCGCCAGTTTCAATAGATGTTCAGCCCGTTATAGCACCTCACAATGAAGTACAAGCACCTATAATTAAGATTGCATCATTTGAGTTGCAGGCTTTTTCTCTTGAAAAATGTGTTATTTTTTTAGATGTTACAAATTTAAGCGAAGAAGAAAAACATCTTTGGAGCAACATACAAAAAGCAAAAATAGGGCAGTATGCTGAATTAAAATGGCCTTTCCCTTTAGTGACTTATCAAGATCAACGGGGCGCTGGTTCATATATACAAGGCTTTTTAGATGCTGTCGCAGCAGAGAAAAAGATATTGTGTCTCGGTGATTGTTCTTATATTCAACACGCAAATATTATTTATTTAGCAAGTTTAAAGGAAATGTTGGAGAAACCACTCCTTAAAAAAAGGTTATGGAAATTAATGCAAGATAACAACGAGTAGCAGGGATTTACATGAAAAAAGTTGTAGTATTTAGCCAAATTGATGAAGAAATTTTGTCTCGATTACAACAGAATTATCATGTTGTAGTTCTTAACCCAAAACTGGGTGATATTAATGAACAAATACGACAACACGTTGTAGATGCTGACGGGATGATTGGTGCAGGACGGTTGCTGAATGAAAATAACCTTTCACCAGCCCAAAAACTAAAAATTATTTCATCTGTAACGGTGGGTTATGACAATTATGATCTGGCTTATTTAAATCAAAGAAAAATCTGGTTATCAAATACGCCTCATGTTTTAACAGAAACAACAGCTGATCTTGCTTTTACATTATTACTAAGCGCTGCTAGAAAAGTTCCTTTTCTTGATCATTGGACAAAGCAAGGTGAATGGAAAAGAACTGTAGGGCCTCAGCAATTCGGTCTAGATGTTTTTGGAAAAACACTAGGAATTATTGGACTTGGCAATATTGGGGCTGCAATTGCTCGACGTGGTTTTTATGGATTTAACATGAATATTGTTTACCATAATCGTCGTGAAAAGCCTGAATTAGCTGAGCCGTTAAACGCACAATATCTTGGTTTGGATCAATTACTACAACAGTCTGATTTTGTAGTAACCGCAGTTGATTTAAATAACGAATCGAAAGCTTTAATGGGTAAAGCTCAATTTGAGCTTATGCAAAAACACGCTATTTTTATTAATATTGCGCGCGGTTCGGTAGTTGATGAGCAAGCTTTGATTGAGGCTTTGCAGCAAAATCAGATCTTTGCTGCTGGTTTAGATGTGTATGAAAAAGAACCTTTACAAGATTCAGCACTTTTTAAATTGCCGAACGTAGTCACTTTACCTCATGTAGGTTCAGCTACTGCTGAAACCCGTAAAAAAATGGCAAATCTTGCCTATAAAAATCTGGTTGAGGCTTTAGAGGATAAAACACCTAGATATCTGGTAAACCCAAACTTTATATAAGTAATGAATAACACTTCATTGCAAAACTAGTCGATTTCGAGTGATATAGTAAAAGTCTATTGATTGAACATCATTTTTTATGGTTTACATCAGTAGGCTTTTTTTATGGTTTAATTTTAATAGAGAAAAACTTTTGAGATTTTTGCCAGTTATTTTAAGTGCGACTTTTATAGCAAATGCTGCGTATGCACAGTCTTTCGACCCTCGGTCATCTGCGAATCAGGTGGAAATTCCAAATATTGGAAGTGGGATAGGCTTGCTTGATCAACAAAAAGAAAAATTTATTGGTGAAAAAGTATTCCGTGAAGTTCATAAACAAATGCCAGTTCTCCAAGATATCTGGCTCGAAGACCAATTTTTCCAAGTATTTTCAAGTATTTTGAGTGAGACTCAACTTGGACAGCCTATTGGTCTAGTTGTAATTAAAGATCCACAAATTAATGCGTTTGCTGTTCCGGGTGGTTTATTCGCGCTTAATACTGGCCTTATTGCTTCAGCTCGCAATATTGATGAAATTGCTGGGGTTATGGCGCATGAAATTGCACACGTATCTCAAAGACATTTTAGTCGTTCGGAGGAAGCCTTTAAGGGGCAAACTTTATTAAGTTTGGCTGGGCTTTTGGCAGGTGTGGCAATCGCAGCACAAGGCGGTGGAGATGCTGGGGCAGCAGTGATGTTGGGAACACAGGCTGCACTAATGGATCAACAATTAACATATAGTCGAAATCAGGAACGTGAAGCAGACCGTATTGGCATGCAATATATGTATACAGCGGGTTATAACCCTCAAAGTATGGCAGACTATTTTGAAACAATGCACCGTGCGACGAGTCGGGTAAGTTTTTTACCAGATTTCTGGCTGACTCATCCATTGACAACTGAGCGTATGAGCGAAGCTCGACTTCGTGCGAACCAGATGCCTAAAGTCAAAAATCGTATATATGATGCCGATTTTGAAATTTTAAAATGGTACACAATGGTGGTTTCAAATCAGGCTACTGAAAATCAACTACAGAGTTTGGCCTCTCAAAAAAATATTGCTGGTCTTATTGCTTTGGCGGCTTTTTACGTAAAACAAGGTGATTATGCACAGGCACAGCCTACCTTAGATCAAGCCAAATCTAGCGGAAAACCTCTTGTTGCACTATTGCAGACAGATATTTATCTAGGGCAAAACAAGCTGGATCAAGCCTATACTTCAATTGCTTCTACACAGATGACTATGCCTGAAAATAGAGCTTTTAGCTATAAATTGGCTGAAGTGCTATTACGTCAAGGAAAATTTGCACAAGTTCAAACGCTTGTTCAGCGATTTATTAATAAAAACCCAAGAGATATACAAGGTTGGCAATTTTTACAGCAAGCTGCGAATTTGGATAAAGCAGGAAAGTTGAGAGCAGTTAATGTTTTGCGCTATCGGGCGGAAGCTGAATATTGGTCGGGGAGTGAAGAGAATGCAATTAAATCGATGTTGCATGCTCAGCGATTGGCAAAAGACAATCAAGCAATGTCGGCTAGAATAGACAGCAGATTAAAACAAATGCAAGATGAGCGACGAATGAAAATCTAAAAATATATCTTTTAAATTTTTCAGATATGCAAATATGCACAAACTAAAAGGAATTTTGGTTTGAAGGAATATAAAATTTAAGAGAGGAAATTAAGCTAATTTAGCTTTAATTTTTGCTGAAACGATAGAAGGATCGGCACGCCCGGCTATGATCGGACGTAGAGAATTCATCACCTTACCCATATCTTTCATGCTAGTTGCTTCTTGAGCAGAAATCGTTTGCTCAATGAGAGAATCAAGCTCTTCCTCAGTCATAGCTTCTGGTAGAAACTGAGATAAAATCTCAGCTTCGGCTTGTTCTTTACTAGCTAAATCATCACGACCAGCACCTTCAAAGGCTTTGATCGATTCTTTACGTTGTTTAATTTGCTTTTCAATGACCGCAAGAACCTGAGCGTCGCCAAGCTCTATGCGCTCATCGACTTCGATTTGCTTAATTGCTGCTTGTAGACTACGCAAAACCGTCACTGTTGCCATATCTTTGGCACGCATAGAAGTTTTTAATGCATCAGTAATTTGGTTTTTTAAAGTAGTCATAATTCAGCAGTCAATCACAAATTAATTAGTAAAGGCGAGTAGTACGTACAGATTCGCGAGCCAATTTCTTTTGGTAGCGTTTAACTGCAGCAGCTTTTTTACGCTTACGTTCTTGAGTTGGTTTTTCGTAGAATTCGCGTTTACGAACGTCAGCTAAAACACCAGCTTTTTCGCATGAACGTTTGAAACGACGGATAGCTACGTCAACTGGTTCGCCTTCTTTCAACTTAACTTGTGGCATGTAAAATCCTCTAGATTATGGATAAGATCAAGCACACTATTGTGCCGGATCACAAGTGAAGGTCAGTATTTTACTCATTTACAACTCATATCACAAGTCTATAATAGCGATTGCAATATTTTGACTCATATAAAAGGCAGTTTTGATGATTGTTTTAGGCTTGGAAACTTCTTGTGATGAAACAGGGTTGGCACTTTATGATAGCGAACTCGGCTTGCGGGGACAGGTTCTTTATAGCCAGATTAAACTTCATGCCGAATATGGTGGGGTAGTACCTGAACTTGCTTCTCGTGACCATGTTCGTAAATTAATTCCTTTAATGAATCAATTGCTTGAACAAAGCGGAATAAAAAAGCAAGAGATTGATGCAGTTGCTTATACGCGTGGTCCTGGCTTAATGGGAGCCTTAATGACAGGAGCTTTATTTGGAAGAACTTTAGCTTTTTCTTTAAATAAACCTGCAATTGGCGTTCACCATATGGAGGGGCACATGTTGGCACCTCTACTCTCAAGTCAACCACCCGAATTTCCATTTGTTGCCTTATTAGTTTCAGGTGGACATACACAATTAATGGCAGCTCACGGTATTGGTCAATATGAACTCTTGGGTGAGTCTATTGATGATGCGGCTGGTGAAGCTTTTGATAAAGTTGCAAAAATGATGAGCTTGCCATACCCAGGCGGTCCAAATATTGCAAAATTAGCTTTAAGTGGTAATCCGTCAGCATTTGAATTTCCGCGACCAATGCTTCACCAAGGTTTAGATTTTTCTTTTAGTGGTTTAAAAACAGCGGTTTCTGTGCAATTGAAAAAATTGAATGGTGAAAACCGAGACGCGGATATTGCAGCTTCATTCCAAGAAGCAATTGTAGATACCTTGGTAAAAAAATCAGTAAAAGCTCTAAAGCAAACTGGACTGAAACGTTTAGTTATCGCAGGTGGCGTAAGCGCAAATTTACGATTACGTGAACAGTTGGAAACTTCATTGGGTAAAATTAAGGCACAAGTTTACTATGCTGAACCTGCCTTATGTACTGATAATGGTGCAATGATTGCTTTTGCTGGTTATCAACGTTTAAAAGCAGGCCAACATGATGGTTTGGCAGTAACGACAACACCACGTTGGCCAATGACGGAACTCACTATTCCTGAATAAAACTATTCATCTTGAAAGGTATTTTGGTTTTCGACATCAATGTATTCGATATAACCACGGCCTTGAACTTCATTGCCGAAGTAATTACCAGTAAATTTATAGCCACTAGCATAACCACGCCCATGACCATAGCGGAATGGGCAGTCAATTTCTGCCTGAATATTCAAAATAATTTGTTTATTCTCATTTCGGGCAATCCATGAAAAGTATTTCGGAAGTCGCATCTTTTCCCCAGTCGGTGAGATGTAGTCATCGAGTTGATGAGAAATAACGTCAAAGCTAACATCTGTATAAATTTCTGCGGGTCGCCCAAGATATCTAATATGCAGGGTATAAGCTGCCGTCTGTCCTGCAATATCTGCTTTAGTAAGAAGAAGTTGAGTAGTGTCGTTTAAATTAATAATTTGATAAGTAAAAAAATCAAGCGGCAGTTTATAAGCGTCAGGAAGAAGTTTGTTTATGAAACTATGTGGACCAGCTGCTCGTGCATATTCATACGTACAGAGTCCTTCACTTTCAATGCGTTCCGCTTGATAACTTAAAAAGCCTTTAAACTTTGCTAATAAACTAAAATGATCATAAATCGGTGTTTTTATAAACCACGAAACATGTGCTGTAACATCAATATCAAAGTCGAAATTAAGCCCATCATAATGTCCATGGATATGAACTTGCGGGAATTTTCCTTGAATTGAAATCTCATTGCCTAGTTCTATTAAGCTGCCATCTTTATTAATTTGTGTCTCTTTGGGAATGATATATGCCTTAAGCAAAGCTTGCTCAACCGCGGCAGTACTTGAAAAGAACGTGGCTGTTTTTCTTGGGTCTTCATTAATTATGTCGTCATGATCAAAGGCTAGCGCACCAGGTGTGCCTAATAAAATCATAATGTTTAGATAACGATGTGGTTCTGGTAAAAGGGGAAAAAAGATACCGTAATGTGTCCAGCTATAATATTTTTCGTCAACTCGAGGTTGGATGATATGAGACTGAGTAAAAGGAAGAGTTGAGTATTTTTCTGCTTGATCCAAGGCGCCTTGCGCGAGCAATAAGCTTCGACCAAGAACTTTGCTGCCTATAGAAATTTTTGGCAATTGTTTTTTCATATATAAACCTAAATCAGGATAGGACTATCTTTGTTTTAGGTTATGAAAAACAACTGCCAAATCTAAGCGGTTTTCAGGCCAAAGCTAAGGCTTTGCGGGACATTCGTCATTTAATTGTTAGACAACTGTTTTAACCCATTTAAACCAATCCAATGCTTTGAGAACTGGTAAGCAGCACGTCCAGAGCGTTGACCACGCATTTGGCACCAACGTAAACTCTCGGCACGAACTTCATCATTAAAAGACATATTTGCCTTTTGGATATAATGTTCTACGATTTCTAAATATAAATTTTGATCCATTGGATAAAAAGATAACCACAAACCAAAACGATCTGACAAAGAGATCTTTTCTTCAATCGCTTCTTGAGGGTGTAGTTCAGTATATTGAGGAACATCGACCTTGGTTACAGGTGTATTTTCATGCATGAATTCTGGTAACAAATGGCGACGGTTACTGGTCGCATAAATAATAAAATTACTCGCACCAGATTGTAGTGAACCGTCTAATACACTTTTTAAACTACGATAATTTTCATCTTCAGCATTAAAAGCCAAGTCATCGCAATATACGATGTATTTTTCAGATCGATTTTGAATGAGTTTTTGAATTTTAGGTAAATCTGCCAAGTCATCACGTTCAATTTCAATTAAACGTAACCCTTGAGGGGCATATTCAGTCAATAAAGCACGAACAATAGATGATTTACCTGTACCACGTGAGCCCGTTAAAAGTACATCATTTGCTGGTAAGCCATTTAAAAATTGCAAAGTATTTTGAATGATTTTTTCTTTTTGGCGCTGAATGCCTTTTAAGTCATCTAAATAAATATTCTTTGGGGTATGGATGGCTTTAAGTTGCTGATTTTCCCATCTAAAAGCAGGTGCAGTAAAATCTGTTTCTTGTTTAGGTTCAGGTAAGACCTGCTGTAATTGATTTAATACAAGTGATAATGTCTGAACTAAATTGTCTGGTAAATCAATGGTAGCCATGGTAAGTCAATCATGTTAAACAGTAATTTACTAGGATACTAACACCGAAATTAACAGGCTGACAAAAAAGTTGTTGCTATACAGTTTATCGGTTTTGCAATTGATTGAAATCTTCAGACCGCGCATAGTGTGGTCATGTCTATTTAGTAAAATCATCTGTGAAGATGAGGACGAAATATGTTTGAAAAAATACGAAGTGATATGAATCCGCATCAGGCTTACCGTATCAAAAAATTACAACGTCAATTAGACATGGCTGAATCTTATGAAGAGTGGAAGTCTTTTGCATTAAAACTAGATGAAGAAACAGGGGTGCAAGAGTGGAAATTCGATAATAGTTCACCTTATTTTGATGCAGAACTCATTTCTTATCGATATACCTTACTGAAAAGATACCGCCAGCAACATCGAACGCTAGACCTCATTTATTTACTCAAAGAAGGCCTAACCTACGATATTGCAAATATTGGTCACCCAATGCTTTTTGCCGCAACGCATGTGGGCACAAAAAAACTAATTGAAGATTATATTGAAGAAGTTAGCCAAAGCTTGGCCTATATAGCTTCAAGTGAATGTATTACTTTCCAACGCAAAGAAAAAATTGAGTTTTTTGAAAATTGTGAAAAAGCATATGGACAACCGGCCCTTATGTTCTCGGGTGGAGCGACTTTGGGGCTTTTTCACACTGGGGTGTGTAAAGCTTTAATTGAACAAGATCTAATGCCTAAAGTGTTGTCTGGCTCAAGTGCAGGGGCAATTATGACAGGCATGCTCGGAACTTCTGCCAGTGAAGATGTTCAAAATTTATTAAATGGAGAACAATTCTTTAGTGATGCTTTTCATTTTAGAAAACTTCGTGAACTCATTAAAGGAAATGGTGGAATTGCCGATGTGCACTATTTGAAAAAGTTCCTTGTTGAAAATCTGGGTGATCTTACCTTTGAGGAAGCTTTCAAAAAATCTGGTTTAAATATTAATGTTGCGGTTGCACCCTATGATGCAACAGAAAACCCGCGAATTATGAATGCCATTATGACTCCGAACGTTTTGGTATGGAGTGCTGTGTTGGCTTCATGTGCCGTACCTGTGTTATTTCCACCAGTGCGTTTAACCAGTAAACGTTATGACGGTGAACATACCCCTTATATGGCAAATACAAAATGGGTAGATGGCAGTGTAAGAAATGATTTTCCGCAAGAAAGAATGGCGCGTCTATATAATTTAAATTACACCATCGCCAGTCAGGTTAACCCGCATATTGTGCCATTTATGCAAGATGATGCTGACCGTTTTCGTAAGGATGTTTTAAGCTGGCCAGAACGTATTTTAAGGCGTCAAGGCAAAGTACTGTCGATGGGAATTATGGACTTTACCCGTCAAAGACTTGGTTCTATTTCTCCGATTAGGAGATTGCTAGATCATGGATATGGCGTAATGGGGCAGCGTTATTATGGCGATGTTAATATTATTGCTAAATATGGCTTGAGTCACTATACCTATACTTTGCAAAATCCACGTCCACATTTGTTTAAACGTTTGCAACGAGAAGGGGAACGCGCGACTTGGCCAAAAATTTCTTCGATTGAGACCCATGCTCGTATTGGCAAGACGATTCAGCATTGCTTAGAAGTTTTGCGTTTTGAAGAAAAGCAACAACAGCCAGAGTCTTACTATGCTGAAGCATGAGTTTGCTTCCCATATAGAAAACTTAACATATGTTACAAAGCCCAGAAGTTCAGCTTTAGGACGGCATCTATGGACATGTTCTGTAGATGCTAGAAATTACTGGTTAAAATATCATTTACCTGAAACGCGTGTTCAAAGTGAGCAAGACTTCATACATGAACAATTGTTTTACGAAGAAATTAACAATAAGAATCCAACATGGCTTTTACCCCATAAATTAATCGAAGTTAGTACCATTCCTCAATTAAACCATTCTTTAGGGCAGGTTTTAATTTTACCTGATACTGATTTGTGGTTTGGTTCATTGCCTCATCAAACTAATTTAATTGATGTGTATCATACGATTTGGTTCGCACTAGATAAGCTCGCGGAACTTCATAGATTGGGTTGGATTCATGGAGATATTAAAAGAGAACACTTTCGAAAGTTTCAGCAAAAACCTTACTTGATTGATTTTGAGAAAGCCCGACTTTTGACGAGTTCAGATTCAGTGATGGATGCAACACCACGTTATATGGCACCTGAACTCTATCAAGGTCATGGCAAAAGTGTACAAAGCGATTTATATGCACTTGGAATTGTTCTGTATGAATGGTTAACCCAAACTCGCTTAGAAGCAGGGAGTTACTATGATTGGGCAGTATTGCATTGCCAAAATTTAACCATTCAATTACCAACACAGTTTATGAATTTTTATCCATTACTTTCAGGTTTATTGCAAAAACAACAAAAAAATAGGTTTGCAAACGCGTTTGAAGCGCTGAATTGTTTAAAAGCAGTTTCAATCTGATAAAAATCATTGATCTAGTATCTGTATACAATTTACACGGTCAGTTTTTTTTAGAAAAAAAACACTTGTCACTGTTAGATCTTATCGCTAATATACACAGCCATCGGGGGCGTGGCGAAATTGGTAGACGCACTGGATTTAGGTTCCAGCGCCGCAAGGTGTAAGAGTTCGAGTCTCTTCGCCCCCACCACTTTAAGTTAAATCTTAAAGTTGATTTAGATGTTAAGTCATCTAGATCTTGGAAGAGGATTGGTGTAATGGTAGCATGACGGTCTCCAAAACCGTTCGTCAAGGTTCGAGTCCTTGATCCTCTGCCACATTTATTTTAAATAAATGTCCCAGATGGGGGCGTGGCGAAATTGGTAGACGCACTGGATTTAGGTTCCAGCGCCGCAAGGTGTAAGAGTTCGAGTCTCTTCGCCCCCACCATTAAAGGAAGCAAGACGATGTTCTTGCTTTTTTTATGATTAAATCATTAGCTATTTAATCATAAATATAGAGGATTGGTGTAATGGTAGCATGACGGTCTCCAAAACCGTTCGTCAAGGTTCGAGTCCTTGATCCTCTGCCAATGATTTAAAAATGAAGCTCCTTTTTAGGAGTTTTTTTATTGCCTGAATTTTTAAAGCTCAAATTATTTCAAGTCTTCGTTCATATTTTCATCTGCCGCTTGATAAGTCATAAACAGTTATCTTTCTGTTCCTCGATATTTTAACTAATTAGACGTAAGGTGTTGGTTAAGTAGGGAATATACTAAATTTTTAGTGGCTTTATTAAGTTATTGTTTTTCTGATTTTTATTATAATTTATAAATTTTTTTTCATAAAAAGCTTGAATAGAAATTTATTTCATGTATCATGCTCTTAACTAGAAAAAAGTCTTGTTAGTAAATCTTCTTTAAAGTATCGTAGTTTTAGTCATAATCCTTCGTTTTTTAAGATCTTAACTCAATTTGTTATTCTTTTTTCAAAGTTATGTTAGTGTCATTATTAAATGATACTAAAATATTAGAAATCAGTAGGATATATCATGTCTAATACAGTAAGTGGTACAGTAAAATGGTTTAACGAAACTAAAGGTTTCGGTTTTATTCAACAAGATAATGGTCCAGATGTGTTTGCTCACTTCAAAGAAATTTCTGGCTCAGGTTTCAAAACTTTGCACGAAGGTCAACGTGTAACGTTTACTGTTACTCAAGGGCAAAAAGGCCCAAATGCTGTAAATATTATTCCACAATAATATTTCAGTAAGAAAAAAAGCACTTTTTAGTGCTTTTTTTTATTTTAGTCGTTTAAAAGAAATTCTGTTGTCCTTTTAAGTGCTATAAAAGCCCTCTAATAAGAGGGCTTTTTATTTTATATCCAGTATGTAAGTCTAATAATATCTCTTATCTCTTATCTCTTATCTCTTATCTCTTATCTCTTATCTCTTATCTCTTATCTCTTATCTCTTATCTCTTATCTCTTATCTCTTATC
>NZ_FODU01000018.1:0-55823 GCF_900110445.1 Acinetobacter sp. yr461 | reverse complement strand
TAATTTTTGCACGTTGTTGCGGGATGGAGCAGTCTGGTAGCTCGTCGGGCTCATAACCCGAAGGTCGTTGGTTCAAATCCAGCTCCCGCTACCAAGTTTCTTAAAAGAGGCTCACAAACAAGTGGGCCTTTTTGCACAGTGGACTATTGTTTTCTGTGCAAGACAGGGGCGATTAACGCCCTTTTTTATTGGTTATCGTATCGCTATCGTGTAGTTTCGACATCAATTGGTCAAATAGTCATGCTTCACTATAGTAGGTCTGTGTCGGTTAAAACAACCGATTGAATCGCACGAGAATGACGAGAGTAAATGAAATTATCAAATAAATCCCAAGCATTGCATGACTTAATTGTTCCTGCAGTACAAGCATGTGGTGTCGACCTTTGGGGAATCGAATTTCTCCCACAAGGCAAACGTTCATTATTGCGTATTTATATCGACAAAGCGGTAAGTGAAGATGCTGAGCCTGTACTTGATGAAGATGGCGAAGTAGAACAAGGCCGTGGTATTGGTGTACAAGATTGTGTGCGTGTAACACAACAAGTCGGCGCAATGCTGGATGTTCATGATCCAATTTCAGGTGAGTATTCATTAGAAGTTTCTTCCCCGGGCTGGGATCGTCCATTTTTTCAACTAGAACAGTTACAAGGCTACATTGGACAACAAATTGCTTTGCGTTTGATTGCAGCAGTAGAAAACCGTCGTAAATTTCAAGCAAAACTTATCTCAGTAGACCTTGAAAATGAAGAAATTCAGGTTGAAGTTGATGGGCAGCACGTGCTTGAGATCGACAGCAACAATATCGATAAAGCAAACTTGATCTATCAAGATTAAATTTATTTAAATTTTATAAGAAATCGGTAGGTGACTTATGGGCCGCGAAATTCTTACCGTTGTTGAAACGGTTAGTAATGAAAAAGGTGTTAGTCGTGAAGCGATCTTCGAGGCTTTAGAACAAGCTCTAGTTGCCGCAACGAAGAAAAGATTTTACGAAGGTACGCATGCTGAAGAAGCTCAGCTTCGTGTAGAAATTGATCGTAAAACTGGTGATTACAGTACGTTCCGTCAATGGACTGTTGTGGCAGATGAAGATCATGAAATGCCAGCTTGCCAAGATGCGATTTCTGACCTTGACCCATCTAAATGGTCAATTGGTGATGTACGTGAACTCGAAGTAGAATCTATTGAGTTTGGTCGTATCGCTGCACAAATTGCAAAACAAGTTATTGTACAAAAAATTCGTGAAGCTGAACGTGCTTTAGTTGCTGATGCATACGAGTCTAAAGTTGGTGAGTTGATTTACGGTGAAGTGAAAAAACAAACCAAAGATGGCTTTATTATCGATTTAGGCGACAACGCAGAAGCTTATCTTGCGCGCGAAGAAATGATTCCTAAAGAAATTCTTCGCCCAAAACAACGTATGAACGCTATTTTATACAATGTGAACCGTGAAGGTCGTGGCGCTCAGTTGTTGTTATCACGCGCTAAGCCTGAAATGTTAATTGCTTTAATGAAAAAAGAAATTCCTGAGATTTCTGAAGAAATTATTGAAATTAAAGCAGCGGCACGTCAACCAGGCGTTCGTGCTAAAATTGCAGTGAAAACAAATGACCATCGTATTGACCCTGTCGGTGCATGTATTGGTATGCGTGGTACGCGTATTCAAGCAGTACAACAAGAGTTAAACGGTGAACGTATTGATGTAGTGGTCTGGTCTGATGATCCAGCTCAGTACATTGCAAGTGCATTAGAACCAGCTGATGTTTCAGGCATCGTGCTTGATGAAGATGCAAGAAGTGCCGATATTATTTTTGCAACCAGCGATCAATTGGCTCGTGCGATTGGCTCACAAGGCCAGAACGTTCGCTTAGCTTCTGATTTAACTGGCTACAAACTCGACATGATGCTTGAAGAAGAGTATCGTGCTCGTCAGCAAAATGAAGCTCAGCAATATCTTGACATGTTTGTATCACGTCTCGATATTGAAGAAGATTTAGCAATGGCATTGGTGGAAATGGGCTTTACCTCTTTAGAAGAGATTGCTTATGTTCCAGCTGAAACTTTTGACGAAATTGAGCTTGATGCTGAATTGGTTGAGTTATTGCAAAGTCGTGCAAAAGAAGCAGCACTTACTGATGCTTTGAAACAGCAAGAAAATATTCAAGAACCGAGCGCAGACCTTCTAACTATGGAAGGCATGACTTCTGAGATCGCTTACTCGCTTGCCGCGCGCGGTATTATTACTGTCGACGATTTGGCAGATCAGGCTACTGATGATATCTCTGATATTGAAGGTCTTGATCATGAAAAAGCAGGTCAATTGATCATGAAAGCTCGCGAATCATGGTTTAACTAGGAGATGAAATATGACGGACAAGTCGATTAAAGAGTTAGCTCTCAGTGTAGAACGTCCTGTTGAGAAGCTCCTAGAACAGGCTCGTGAAGCAGGTTTGCCTCAACGTACAGCAGACGATATTATTACCACTGAACAACAGGATACTTTAGTCAATCATTTGAAAAAAGTGCATGGTCAGGAAAGTGGTAACACAGGAAAAATTGCGTTGAAACGTAAAACAACCAGTACCGCTAAAGTTGCAAGTACTTCAGGTAAAGCAAAAACAATTAACGTAGAAGTACGTAAAAAACAGGTTTTTGCTAAACCAAACCCTGAACAAATTGCAGCTGAAGCTAAAGCACGTGCAGAAGCTGAAGCTAAAACACGTGTAGAACAGCAAACGCGTGACACTGCACAGCAAAACGCGCGTCTTCAAACAGAGCAAAAAGCAAAAGCAACTTTAGATGCTATGCGTGTTGCTCATCAACAAGATAACGCTGCACAGACAGCTCCTAAAGCTGCTGTAGTCGTGAAAAGACGTGGTGGTGGTACAGTAAAACCTGCACCAAAACCAGCAGAAACATTAGAGCAAAAGAAAGCGCGTGAAGCACAAACAGCTCAGTTAAAAGCGACTGAAGAAGCTGCGCGTCGTAAAGCGGCTGAAGAAGCTCAGCAACGTACACTTGAACAAATGCGCAAAATGGCGTCTAAGTATTCAAATGACGAAGCTACTACGACAATTCGTGTGATTGATGATTCTCCACTTGCTTCAGGTCTGGTTGGCCAAGCTTATGAAGATTCATTTAAGCAAGAAGACCGTGAAATTAAACGCGGTGGCGCAACCACTAACCCTCGTGCGGGTAAAAAAGGTGGTCGTCGTGGTCAAGAAGAGCAAAGCTTTGTTAACCATAACAAACGTGGTTTAAAATCAAGTCAGGCAAATAAGCATGGATTTGAAAAGCCAGTTAAAAAGCAAGTTTATGATGTAGAAATCGGTTCAAGCATTGTTGTTGCCGATCTTGCTCAAAAAATGGCGATTAAAGTACGTGAAGTTATCAAATCACTTATGAAAATGGGTGAGTTGGTTAATCAAGAACAAGCTATTGATCAAGATATAGCAGCACTTGTTGTTGAAGAAATGGGCCATAACCCTGTTTTAGTTTCTGATACACAAGCGGAAGATAACTTGCTTGAAGCGGCTGAAGAAGCACGTGGTGAGCAAACAACTCGTCCGCCAGTTGTTACCATTATGGGTCACGTTGACCATGGTAAAACATCATTGCTTGACCGTATCCGTCGTTCGAAAGTGGCGGCAGGCGAAGCAGGTGGTATTACCCAGCATATTGGTGCATATCACGTTGAAACAGACAAAGGAATCATTACATTCCTTGATACACCAGGACATGCTGCGTTTACTTCAATGCGTGCACGTGGTGCTAAAGCAACGGATATCGTTGTATTGGTTGTTGCAGCAGATGACGGTGTAATGCCACAAACTGCAGAAGCAATTGACCATGCGCGTGCAGCAGGTACTCCAATTATTGTTGCAATCAACAAAATGGATAAAGAATCTGCTGATGTAGACCGTGTGTTAAATGAATTAACAACGAAACAAATCGTTCCAGAAGAATGGGGTGGTGATGTTCCGATTGCTAAGGTTTCTGCACACAGTGGACAAGGTATTGATGAACTCCTTGATTTAATTCTTATTCAGTCAGAATTGATGGAATTAAAAGCATCTGCTGAAGGTGCTGCGCAAGGTGTTGTTATTGAAGCGCGTGTTGATAAAGGCCGTGGTGCAGTAACTTCTATTCTTGTTCAAAACGGTACATTAAACATTGGTGACCTTGTTCTTGCAGGTTCATCATATGGTCGTGTCCGTGCAATGTCTGATGAAAATGGTAAGCCTATTAAATCAGCAGGACCATCTATTCCAGTAGAAATTCTGGGTCTTCCAGATGCTCCAATGGCAGGTGATGAAGTTCTTGTCGTAAATGACGAGAAGAAAGCACGTGAAGTTGCTGATGCTCGTGCTGATCGTGAACGTCAAAAACGTATTGATCGTCAAAGCGCAATGCGTCTTGAAAATATCATGTCGTCAATGGGCAAAAAAGATGTTCCTACAGTGAACGTTGTTTTAAGAACTGACGTACGTGGTACTTTAGAAGCATTGAATGCAGCTTTACATGAATTATCTACTGATGAAGTAAAAGTTCGTGTAATTAGTTCGGGTGTTGGTGCGATTACTGAGTCTGATGTGATTCTTGCTGAATCTTCAGAAGCTGTATTGTTGGGCTTTAACGTTCGTGCCGATACGACTGCTCGTCAGAGAAGTGACCAAGACGGTATCGATATTCGTTACTACAGCATCATCTATGAATTGATTGATGATGTGAAAGATGCCATGAGTGGTAAACTTGCTCCTGAACATCGTGAAACTATCTTGGGTGTTGCTGAAGTACGTGAAGTATTCCACTCAAGTAAGTTTGGTGCAGCAGCAGGCTGTATGGTACTTGAAGGTGTATTGCATCGTAATAAGCCGATTCGCGTATTACGTGATGACGTGGTTGTGTTCCAAGGTGAGCTTGAATCTCTTCGTCGCTATAAAGAAGTGGTTGAAGAAGTTCGTGCCGGTATGGAATGTGGTCTTGCGGTGAAAGGTTATAAAGACATCAAAGTGAAAGATAAGATCGAAGTCTATGATGTTCAATTGATTAAACGGAGTCTTTAATGGCGGGTAGCCAACGCTTAAAGCGCATGGCGGATTCAGTGCAACGTGAGTTGTCTGAGCTGATCCGTCAGGAGCTTAAAGATCCTCGCTTAGGTGGTCTAGTGACCATCTCTGCGGTGAAAGTCAGTGCAGACATGGGTTATGCTGAAGTTTATGTCACTGTAATGGGACGTGAGCTTGGTGATGAGCAAAGTGAAGCAGCAAATAAAGAAACTTTAGACGTATTAAATAAAGCTTCTGGTTTCTTGCGTCATGAATTGAGCCGTCGTATCAAGACACGTATTACGCCAAGATTGCGTTTCCATTATGACAAGACTAATGCGTATGGTAACTATATGTTTGGTCTGATCGAGAAAGCGGTAAATGATTTACCGAAACGCGAGTCAGATGACGAACAGTAATATAAATTAAAAATAAAAAAGCCACCTTTGGGTGGCTTTTTTATTGGTTGGTTTTTTCGCCTATTCTTTAGGAGGGTCCATAGGAGGTTTATTTTGCGAGAAACGCTGTCCAATTTTATAACGATCCCAAGGCAAAGGGCGTTCAATTGCTTCAGGAACTTCTCCACTAAGCGAGCGCAAACGTAAATGTAGCGCAGCTTGAGCAATTAAATTTGCTGAAACCGGTGCGGTAATAAAAGCTAAAAGTGTGATCAGTAGCTCGGCAAAACCAAAGCGACCTTGAAAAGCAAAAAAGATCATGGAAGCAATCAAGAAGCTGCCTAATCCTAACGTACTTGATTTTGTGGGTGCATGTAAGCGCATGAATAAGTCAGGTAAGCGGACCATACCAATTGAGCCGACTAACATAAAGAAAGCGCCAAAAACCAGAAAGACCGAAACAATAATTTCCATTACAAACTGCATTTTGATCTCTCCTTAATCGACAACATGACCGGTTGTGAAGTAACGAGCTAAAGCTGCTGTAGACACAAAGCCTAGCATAGCAACCAGTAGCGCTCCTTCAAATAAAGAGGTGGTCATCCAGTAAATGCCTAGCACAACAATGAGGCAAGTTGCATTTAAGAAAAGAGTATCGAGTGCTAAAAGTCGATCTACAATTGATGGACCGATAACCATTCGGAAAAGACAAAGTAGCATAGAGATTGTAATGGCAATTAAGCTAATACCTAGAGCATAGGGTAGGATTGTCATACACTTGCCTCCGTTTCGCTTTTTACATCAAAAATTTCCATAAGTGGAATTTCATAGCGTTGTTTGATGTCTTGAATGTCAGATTCGGTATCATCAGTGCTCAAGGCGTGAACCAAAATATCTCCACGTTCCTGATCAATACCCGCAGAGACAGTGCCTGGTGTCGTCGTAATGATCATTGCCAGTAATGTATTGACCTGCTCATGTTCCGTTTCTAGTGGTACACGATACCATTTAGGATGTAAATTTTTGGTAGGTCCTAAAACGAGCTTTGCTACTCGAAAGTTAGAAATCACAATATCCCAAAGAACTACAAAGCATAATTTAACAGCAGGTTTCCAGTGAATATGCGGTGTGCGAGTAATGAACGGTTTGACTAAACGAGGAATGATCAAGCCTAAAAGCATAGCCGTCAAAAGATCACTGGCATCAAGACTATGTGACAGCATCAGCCAAAATAAAATGATAAGAACGGAAACAAATGGATGTGGAAACCAGCGTTCAAGCAAATGAGATAACTGCATTGTTATGGCTCCATAGGTTTCAATTGACTTTCATCAACAATGGTAGGCGTTTGTAATTTGTCCTGTTGCTGAATTTGTCGATGTTTATATTCTGAAATATGCTCACCATTGAAGGTATCTTTCGTAATAATATCAGGAATGAGGTAAGCATTATGATCTTCAACTTCACCACCATATTTAGTTTCTGGTAGGTAAGCGGGATCAAATGGCTGCACGCTGATAAATTCACCATTTTGATCTACTTTAAGAATCGTGCGTTGGTAAAGCGCATGGTCTTGGATCTGCTGGGCAGTACTTAATGTGTAATGCTGAATAGGTGCAGCAAATACGACATAAGCCATTAAGCCTGCAAGTAACACATAGATGACTTTATCATTACGTGGTGGTGCTCGTTCTGGTAAGGCTTGATAAAGAATATAAGCGGGATGGATTGGATCTTGTTCAGGAGGTGTTGCTCGCCAGAACAAGATAAAACCAACACGTGTGAGAGCAATAATACTTAATAGGCTTACAACAAGCACAACACCAATAATCCAGCCTTGGTAGCTGGTTTCAACTGTCGCTTGCAAAATAAATACTTTTCCAAGGAAACCACTAAAAGGTGGTAAACCCGCGAGCATCATGGCAATCAAGAAATAAGTCAGCATAGCCGCTTTTTCTTGTTTGATTCTTGGGGCAACTTTTAAATGATCTTTAAAATCTCCACGTTGTGAGGTTATCCATCCACAAAATAGATAAAAAGCTGCTCCAATCAGTGTACTGTGCACTAAGTAATATAATGCGCCAGACCATGCTTGTGTATTCGACATGGCAATTGCCGTGAGCAAGGTGCCAATTGAAGAAAGCACCATAAACCCGACAAAGCGACGTAATCGATCTGCTCCAATTGCTCCAATCACACCATAGAGTGATGTAATTAAACCAATAGGAAGTAACCAGCTTTTTAAGATTTCTTGGCTAAGCGCATCGTCAAATACAGTTCCATTCACACGCAAAATCGAATATATACCGACCTTGGTCATAATGGTGAAAATTGCAGCTACAGGCGTACTTGCAATAGCATAAGTTTTTGGTAGCCAAAAACCTACAGGAAGCATGGCTGCTTTAATGCCAAACACTACAAATAAAAGTAAGGCACCTGCTACGGCTAATTTATGTTGATCTGCTTCGAGTGTGGGGATAAGACGTGAAACATCCACCATGTTGAGGCTACCCACACTACCATAAATCATACCAAGGCCAATTAAGAATAGGGCAGAGGCTAATAGATTGATAATGACGTAGTGAACACCCAGCTGAAAGCGTGGCTTGCCTTGTCCATGTAAAAGCAGAACATACGAAGCCATCAACAAAATTTCAAAAAAGACGAAAAGGTTAAATAAATCGCCTGTTAAAAATGCTCCGCAGATACCCATTAACAAGAAATGAACCATGGCATGAAAATAGCGACCACGGGTATCCCAATTGTCGCTTGCATACCATAAAACCGGTACTGCTAATGCATAGGTCAGTACCAGCATAAAAGCAGAAAGACGATCTAATACGAGTACAATGCCAAACGGTGCTGACCATTCACTCAGTTGGTAAATGGTAATCTGGCCAGTGCTGGCAAAGCTCAGATAAACAATTGCGGTAATTAAGCCAGCAATGGCTGAAACAAGACTAATGCCACGACGCCATGGCTGTCGCCAATCATTGTTTAAAGCACCAGCTCCCGGGTTGCCGAGCAGTAATAATATAAAAGCAGTAAATGCCGGGATGAGAATGCTAAAAATAGGCGCATGTTCTTGCCAGAAAGATAAAAAATCAAACATTACGGCTCATCCTCGCGTGGGTCGTATGTTGGAGAGATGTCTTCTTTAGCATCAACATGATCACTACCTGACTCATAACGGCTACGCAGCGCCAGTTGTACAATAAAAGCGGTGGTTGCAAAACCGATCACAATGGCTGTTAACACCAGCGCTTGAGGAAGTGGATCGGTTATTTTTGTTGTTTCGGTTAAAATTGCTTGTGAGCTGATTTGTAATCGGCCCATAGCAAATAAAAATAGGTTTACAGCATAGCCAATTACAGCTAATCCAAGTACGACAGGGAAAGTACGAGCACGTAAAATCAGATAAATACCTGTGGCAACAAGTAAACCAATAGCAGAAGCCAATAAGAATTCTAAACTGATCATGATGATTCCTCCCGATGTGGTACTACAGGACCAGACATACTTGAGTGGCGAGAGTCTCCCAATACAGAGATGAGCAACATCGTTGCACCAACAACGGTGATATAAACGCCTAAGTCAAAACTTGCAGCTGAAGCCAAATGTAGTTTTCCTAAAATTGGTAATTCAACATACACGTGCGCGCTGGTGAGGAATGGGCGTAACCAGAACCATGCTGCTACACCAGTAAGCCCAGCAATTGTTAAACCTGAACCAATCCAGACTTCGTAAAGACGCCCTGATTTTGCTTTGAGTAATTGTTCAGTTTGGTCTTGACCTAGTGCAATATATTGGATGATTAACGCCATTGAGGTGATTAGACCTGCAATGAAGCCACCGCCCGGATAGTTATGGCCGCGCATAAAGATATAAACACTCACGACAAGCGCTAATGGCAATACCCAAGAGGCTGTAATACGGAACATGAGCGGAGATGGATTAAAACGGTAGGTGAGGCCTTGGGTCATGGTTGTACCATGTACACGCATGCCATCCATGAGGCAAAGTGAACCAATAGCCGCAATTCCTAGTACCGTAATTTCACCAAAGGTATCAAAACCACGGAAGTCAACTAAAATGACATTTACAATATTTGAACCACCACCGAGTGGTAAAGATTGTTGGGCAAAGAACCATGAAATCGAATTATGATCACGGGTTAAAATCAGCCACGTAATCCAGCCTATCCCTAAGCCTCCAACAATGGCTAAAGCGGCATCTCTTAAACGTCTTGAGCGCAGAGATTCATAAGGCGTTAGCTGTGGAAGTAAAGATAAACTCATCAATAAAAGAACAGTGGTTACAACGTCCACGGTAATTTGAGTCAATGCCAAATCTGGAGCTGACATGGTGACAAACACCATCGTTACAACCAGACCAATTGCACCACTAATGAGGACTGCCTTAATACGCTCATGGTGGAACCAGAGCATCATCCAGCAACCCGAGAATAAGGTTAGCCAGAGAACGATGGCAATCCATGGAGCATGAGTGAGTTCACGTGTGCCTGTAGTAAGCCCTTGATTGAGTAGCGGCATGGTGACCATGATGATGCTAAAAGCAATGATCAAGAACAAGTAACTTTGCAATGAGCCATTTTCAGTTTTTTGTTTGATTTTTCGGCTGGTGAGCAACAGATGTTTTAAAAATAAATCAAATAAAATACGGCCTTGTAACCTGCCAAGACGTGGGTCAAGGTCAATTTTACGAATCATGCCATCTTTTGCCAAAGCAAAATAGAAGAGTGAACCGCCCACTAAAGCAATAATACTCATAATGAGAGGAGCATTGAATCCGTGCCAGATTGCAAGATGAGTTCCTGCAAATTCTGGTTGCATCAAGCTTGCTCTCGTTACGCTATTTACCAGTGGTTCTACCAATAAAGAAGGTAAAATTCCAACCAAGATACATAGCACAGCAAGAAGAATGGCGGGCGAACGCATGCCGATCGGGGGTTCATGTGCATTTTTATTTGGAACTTGTTTACCAATTGGGCCATCAAAAAACACGCCATGCACTAAGCGAATTGAATAACTTACTGCAAAGATACCAGCCAGAGTTGCAATAATGCTGGCAAAGATAACCGTTGAACCTGAAAGATTCGCCAATAGCTCGGTAAAGAACATCTCTTTAGAAATAAAGCCATTGGTGAGTGGTACCCCTGCCATAGAAGCAGCGGTGATCATGGTTAGTGTGGCTGTAAAAGGAAGTAATTGCCAAATACCACTGAGTTTTCGAAGATCACGTGTACCAGTTTCATGGTCAATAATCCCTGCAAGCATAAACAGGGCTGCTTTAAATGTCGCATGGTTAATAATATGAAAAATGGCAGCAGCAACTGCTAAAGGCGAACCTATTCCAAGTAGACAGACAATAAGACCTAAATGACTAATTGTTGAATAGGCGAGCAAACCTTTTAAGTCTTCTTTGAAAATGGCAAAACATGCGGCCATACAAAGTGTAAATAGGCCGACAAACGTCACGATATTGTGATAGATCGCAGCGCCTACAAAAATTGGCAATAAGCGGGCAAGTAGAAAGATCCCAGCTTTTACCATGGTTGCAGAGTGTAGGTAGGCAGACACCGGAGTCGGCGCAGCCATTGCGTTGGGTAACCAAAAATGAAATGGAAACTGAGCACTCTTCGTAAATGCACCAAGCAAAATAAGCAATAACATTGGAATAAATAGGGAATGAGCTTGAATGGCATCTTTCATGCCCATGATGTCATTAATTTCATAGGTTCCAGTGATTTGTCCTAATAGAACAAATCCACCCAACAACGCCAAACCGCCCATCCCTGTAATGGTGAGTGCCATTCGAGAGCCGCGTTGAGCAGCTTCATAATGACTCCAGTAACCCACTAATAAAAAAGATGAAATACTGGTGAGCTCCCAAAAGACTAATAAAATAATAAGATTATTAGAGAGCGAAATACCCAGCATTGCTGCCATAAACAGCATGAGTAAAGCATATAGCTTGCTTAAAGAATTTTTAGGGCCAAGATAGTAGTAGGCGTATATATAAATGAGTGTACCGATACCGGTAATAAGTAGAGAAAATAGTAAACCAAGAGCATCGAGTCTGAAGCTTAGATTAATTCCTAATTGAGGTAACCAATCCCAGCTCTGTTGAATGCTTGCACCACCAAGCACAGTTTTTGCTTGAGCCAGTAATAAACCAAAACTGGTTAAACTGACTCCGATTGCCCCTAAAGCCGTTACTCCACGCGAGAACCGTTGAAGCAATGAAACAAGGGTGGTGCCTAATAACGGTAATAAGATAATTATCGGTAGCACACTCGTATCCATATGTGATTTAGGCCGAGACCTAAAAGTGAAATTTTAATTTCAGAACAGATAGGAATTCAAAGAGATTTCCAAGGCTTGTATTCTGAAAGCCCAACCAAATTAGAAAATAAAGCGAGAAACAAGTTGTATTGCGCAACTTGAAGAATAAAAACGCAAAATGAAATTTATTGTACACTAAAAAAGCAGTAAAAATCTGATGTTATTACATGTAGTAACAACATCTAGTGATTTTAGAGCCTAAAAATCCTGCTTAAACTCTATATTGTGTGAGGCCGAATTTCATTATAAAAATAGAGTAAATGGGTCATAAAATTTAAACAGAAGGGCTTTCTTCTGGTGTGTCTCCAGCATGAATCATGCGGAGCAATTCATTTTTTTGTTGCTCATTTAGATTTTGGATTTGCTGAAATAAAACACCAATTTGTGCTGGAGATGGTGTTGGATCAATTAAGCTAAGAGGTTGTGCCTCTATAGACTGCGTTAATGGTTCGCTTCTTTGTAGCAATGTATAGATGTTTTCAAGCTGTTGCTTGGTTGTATTTAAATCAAGATGGCTAACTTTACCATTTTCTAATTTTAAACATTGATAGTTGGAAGCATGTTCAAGTAATTCCTCACGACTTCCTGTTGCAATAATTTGTAAGCGTGGGAATGCCTGATGAAGCCGATTCAAGATTTCTGTGCAATGTGTGGAGTCGAGCTGTGCATCAATCTGATCAATCAATAAAACCCCGTCACCTTCGAGGCAAGGATTTAAACTTAAGGGATTAAGTAAACAGAGTCTACGGGCTACATCGCCTACCAACGCAATCCAAGTTTTTATGGTGTTGGAAAGCTGCTGAAACGGTAGGGTTTGACCTTCATAGTCAACCATGAGCTGGAGCCGAGGTTGATATTGCAAATATAGGTCTTTAAGTTCAGGCAAAACAATATTTAATGCATTTTTCAGTGCATAGAGATTCGGGGAGGTGAGCTGTTTAGGCTGCCCTGATAACTCTTTTTGAAGCTCATTTAATAGTTCTGTCTGGTCTTGCTGATCTGATTGTTTAGAAATAATACGTTGTACGAGATGTGCAGCTTGAGCATTTTCTATATCGCTAATTTCACGTAGCCATTCAAAAAAACGGGTAAATGTTGTAAATGGCAGTGGGCTAATGTCATAGGCTGAAATCGATTGGGTAATGCCGGGTAAATTTTTATTCAGCAGATTAATATCATTTACAAATCGCTCGGCTGGGTAGTAAGCGACTAAGGGCAGTCCTTGTAGTGGATCTTTTTTTGTAACTTGCTGATAAAGGGCCATAGTTTGATCAAGTTGCTGCGTTTCAACTTGGCTTATTCCAATGCCACTTGAATTTAGAGTTTTAAAAAGTTTCCAGCTACATAATGAAGAATCCACCTGTTGGGCAGAGGTACTTTCAGGTAAATGGCCAATTTCTGCTGGAACTTGAATGGTCACTTCGATTCTTGATTGTAGACGCGACTGAGTAATGTCTTGATCAGGCATGACAATACCAGGGCTACGTAAATCTTTAAGACGGGCAGGGAACCAAGTTAAAGCATGGTAAGTATGTTTGAGTAACATACTTTTACCAGTTGCTTGTTCACCTAAAATTAAGGTAATAGGCTGTTTTTCATATTGAAACTGTATTTTAAGATCGTGAAATAGAGCAATATGTTTAAATTGGATCGATTCAAGTTTCATAGGCTCACCTAAGTATGAGCGCTTCAACCAACCGATTGACGAAGACTTAAAGGCGCCCTTAGTTTTAATTGTTGTATCAGATCATAAAGATGATGGATATTTAGACTTACTTTAGCACGAGTACAGGCAACGTAAAGTAATCTTAACTCTTCATCTGTAATCTTGTGTTCTAAGCCATTAATTTTAAATTGATAGTCATCTTCAATATGAACACGGTTCCATTCTAACCCTTTAGCTTTGTGGGCTGTAGAGATGACATAATCAGCTTGCTCAATGGGTGTAATCTTTGCAAGTGCTTTCTTTAATGGGTCAGTCCCGTGATCATCAACCAATTTAACCAAAGGTTTAATGTCACTACCTTCATTGGTTTCACAGTATTCATGAACATCATGCCATGAATTGAACCATGCTAACTCAGGAACATCGGTGACACGTTTGCCTTGTTTCAAAAGGCTTGCAGCATCTACAAAACGGTTTAGTTTTTGATGGTCTGCTTGCAAACTCACCTTATCGCCATGAACTAAACCTGCCAACAAGAGTTCCATTGCACGGGCATTAGTGCGGCATAAAATTGCGTCACGCATTTTAGTGTGAGGTTTATTGACTACACTTGATTTCTGGTTCGGATTGCCAAGTAGAGGAACAGTCTCATTTAAGCCGCCCAGCAACGCATTGGCAACGTCAGCAATCGTTTCACCAAAACGAAAAGACGTGGTTAGACGAGATTCAGGTAATGGTAATTGCTGCATAGCATTAATTGCGCCACGCCATGCATAAATTTGCTGATGAGCATCGCCCACATAAATGACCTGCGTATTTTTTTGTCGAAGCAAAATACCCAGCATTAAAGGGTCGGCATCTTGTGCTTCATCAAATAACACATAATCACTAGGAATGTTCGGTTCAGATAATGCCCAAAGTTTAAGATAAATATCATGGCCAATTCCGGCTTGATGATTCGGGTCAATCGACTCTAGCCAACGACGTTCCACAGCAGGATAAAGATGCTTTTGTAATTCAGTAACATCATCTGGATGTAACCAATTCGGTGCTTGAATGTGGCGAGGTGCAGGGTATTGAGAACTCGTTGAACAGAAGTAACCCACCGCATTTGCGACAAGACTCGCTAGTCGGCTTGGCATCAAGACATATTTCTCGTAACGCCCACCCATCATGCGTCGTAAAGTAATCGGCTCTAGTCGATATTCTTTAGCAATAAAACTTGGACTTAAGCGCGGTAGACGTAATTTGTCAGTTACGCCACGGGGCACACTACGAAAGGCGAGCGAGTGAAAAGTACGGCAGTCCACATTACGATGAAATTTGTTTTGGGCTTCGCCAGCAATTGCTTTGTTAAATGCCAAATACATACCGCGCCGCTCAGGCATGGCATCGCTAATCATTTGCAAAGTAGTGGTTTTACCTGTACCCGCATAGGCAATCACTTTAAATGATTGCCCAAGACGTGCGTTGTCTATGGCAATCGCTTGCTCATAGGTAGCTTTAGGTTTTTCAATATTCGACACTGAGTGATTTTATACCTTGTTGCGGTTAGCTTTTTCAACTAAACCAGATAAACCCTGACGACGAGCTAATTCGTCAATAATAAGTTGTGGATTAAGATCGAAATAACCCAACATGACAATAGTATGGAACCACAAATCCGCTGTTTCATAAACGAGATCGTTTAAGTGAGCTTCTGAATCTTGAACTGCAAAATCTTTAGCAGCAATAATGGTTTCTACACTTTCTTCGCCGACTTTTTCTAAAATTTTATTGATGCCTTTTTTATAGAGGCTGGCAACATAAGAAGTATCTGCTTCAGCTTGCTTACGCTCTTGCATCAATTGACCTAAATGAGCAAGTACATCAACCTGTTCAGTGGTGTGGGCGTGATCATGAGCTTCTGTTTTAGCATTTTCACCGTAAATTGCAGTAGGGTCTTTTAACTGTGCATCGACAATTTCCCAGCCCTGTGGGGTAAGTTTACGGTAGAAACAAGACTCACGACCTGTATGGCATGCAATACCGCCGTGCTGTTCAATTTGTAACACAATGACATCGGCATCGCAGTCCAGACGAATTTCATAAACTGTTTGGAAATGGCCTGATTCTTCACCCTTGTGCCAGAGTTTTTGGCGAGAGCGAGAGAAGTAAACGGCCTGATTTTTTTCCGCTGTTAGCGCGAGTGCTTCACGGTTCATCCACGCCACCATCAAAATGCGTCCGGTTTGATGATGTTGAGCAATGGCAGGGATAAGACCATTGGAATCAAATTTAACTTCATCTAACCAGTTTGACATGAGTGGAAATCCATTGAGTGGAAAGCAGCTAGTGTAGCGCTTGTGGTTAGGGTTGGCTATGCTTGTTGTATAAAAAATCAGTTATATGATTTTTCCATAAGATGGGCGTTATTAAATAATATTTTTTTATAGAATAAGACTTTTTAAATCGCTTTTTCAGCTAAAAATTAATCTCTATAATAAAATAGATTGAAAAATTACCTGAGTTCATTACATAAATTAGGAAAATAAATTTTGGATAAAATAGAAAATTTTCCTTGTCGAGTATGTGGGCTTATACAATGTGAAGAACCATGGGGTGAAAGTGGGGAAAATCCAAACTTTGAGATTTGTGATTGTTGTGGTGTTGAATTTGGATATGAGGATTATACTAAAGAATCTGTAAAAGCGTACCGCAAGAAATGGTTGGAGACAGGTGCTAATTGGTGGGAATTAAAAAAGAAACCTAAGAATTGGGATATTGAAAAACAATTACAAAATATCCCTGTAAATTTTAAATAACTTATAAGTTTAAGTTATTCGAAATCTCAATCAAATTTTGATCTGGGTCGCGAATATAAACTGAAAGAATAGGGTGCATTGCACCGGTACGTTCGACGGGGCCTTCTTCAATTTGAATATTTAACTGATTAAGGTGTGTAACCACTTCTGAAATAGGAGTATCTGAAATAAAACACAGATCGGCAGATCCAGAAGTTGCATGCAATGCCTTGGGTTCAAATTCATTGCCTAGTTGATGCAAATTAATTTTTTGATTCCCAAACTTTAAAGCTTTTCTGTCACCTTTAAACGTAATGACCTCAAACCCCAATACTGTTTGATAGAAATTACAGGTGTTTTCAATATCTGCAACGGTTAAAACGAGATGATCAAGGTGGCTGATTTTCATATATAACTCGCTATTCTTCTATGAGGTTAATAGTCGGGAAGAGATTCACTTTTTGAATTAAGTACATTTTCTTTTTCGCAATATTGAGCAATTTTCTGATAATCAAGTTGTTGAAATGGACCTGTTTTTAAGCCAGAAACTGTGATTGCCATTTCTTTTCGAAAATAAGGGATCTGATACATCCAAGGGAAAATGAGATCTCTTAAACCTCCCGCCCACCAATGGTCAGATTGATAAAGTGGTGTTAATAAGCGACTGAGGAATTGATAAAACTGGGTGGAAGAGCGGCGATGTTGATGATAGTGCTGCCAGAGGAGTGACCAGTTAATATTTTGGTTCTTTTGGGCAAGTTGCAATGATTGAGAAAAAGCCCAAGCATCCAGTAAAGCCATATTTGCGCCTTGTCCCAGTTGAGGGCTCATAGCATGAGCAGCATCACCAATAACACCAATTCGGCCTTGCCCAAATTGAGTCATCACCACATCACGGTATTGGGCAGATAGCCATTTAGGTTGAATTTGATTGTTGTACAAAATCTGTTTTAACCATTCTGCTACATCAGGCCAGCGCTCTGAAACTTGGTTTAACCAAGTCTGTTTTGACTGCTCATCTTTCAAAAATGTAGGTAATTGTGCAGTAGGTAGGCTCCAAAATACACTCGCAAGTCGTTGCTCGGGTGCAGAAGGGATTGCCCCTGTAGGTAAAATCCCCATCATGATTTTGGAGCGATCATAAAATTGATGCAAAATTTGGGGATTCAGTGCTAAACATTCAGGCACGATACTCCAAGCAGCACCCCATGGATAAGCTTGATCGACTTTTACCCATGCTTTTGGTCGCAATTGACTACGAGCGCCATTGGCAATTAAGACCGCATCAAAGCAATCATCAAACTTTTGGTTGTGATTAAAGCCAAAGACCCGAATTTCATTAGGGTGTTCTTCAAGTCTTTCAATTGTGTGGCTCATACGCCAAGTAATGTGACTTGAATATTGAGAAAGTTTTTGAGTAAGAACGTGACATAAAGTAGAACGGTGAATACCTAAACCATAAAGATTTGTTGAAGCTTCATGATAGTGACTATTTACTAAAAGGCGTTTATCAGGAAGTTGCCCTTCTAAACCTGTGACTTTTGCACCTAGTGTTAAGGCTTCATCAAGTACACCAAGATGCTCAAATACGGCTAACCCAGCAGGCTGTAGTAAAAGACCTGCACCTACCGGAGATAATTCATCAACTTGTTCAAAAATAGTCACATTATTGCCTTCGCGGGCGAGCAAAATCGCAGTTGCTAAACCCGCTGTACCAGCACCGATAATGGCAAAATGAGGTGTTTTCATTGTTTATTCTTTTGAAGTATTTATAGGTTCAATTTAACAATGAACTTATCACTGATCTAGAAAAAATTTTTAAAATTAAATTATTGTCATAGAAAAATCCCTTGCGATTGCAAGGGATTTAGAATTTATTTCAATATACGCCAAAGTGCTAATAAGCTACTCAGCACAATCAAAATAACCGAAACAAACCACGGACTAATAATAGCGATGGTTAGTAAAATCAGCATAGTACTGCCGAATATCCAACTGCGGCGTTGTTGATGTTCCATTTGCAAACGAAGTTGCTGCATTTCGCGTAACTGACGGTCTTGCCAAGCAGACTGATTTTTTAAACCATTTAAACTATCAACAATTAAGCTTGGGAAATCTTGAGCACCTAAAAGCAGGTCAGGTAGTTGCTGTCCTAACTCTTTTATATTTTTGACTGGGTTCATGTTGGCTTTGACCCATTCAGTCAAAATGGGTTTTGCCAATTTCCAGATGTCGAGCTGCGGATAAAGATCGGTACCTAGACCTTCGACATGCACTAAAGTCTTTAGCAATAGCATGAGTTGTGGTGGAATCTCTAAATGGAAGCGACGAGCAATATCCATCACTTGAATCAAGATGCCAGCAAAATCCAGTTGATCCATTGGTTTAGACACCATTGGACCAACAGTACGACGCATTTCACGCGATAGCGCATCTTGGTCTGTACCCGGTGGAATCCAGCCAGCTTGGTGCACAATTTGAATGAGCTGCATAAAGTTGCTGTTCATTACAGCAAGCAACATGCGGGCAATCGTCATCTGGTCATGCTTGGATAACTCACCCATAATTGCACAGTCGAGTGCAATAAAGCGTGGATTACTTGGGTTAATTGTTTCTACAAAGACATTGCCGGGGTGCATATCGGCATGGAAAAAGTTATCGCGAAATACTTGCGTGAAGAAAATGGTTAATCCTTTTTCTGCCAGTTGTGCGCGGTCCATGCCTAGACGGTCGAAAGTCGCCGTATCTGAAATAGGTACACCTGTAATCCGCTCTGCCACCATGACATCTTTGGTGTCCATGTAGACTTCAGGCACATACATCATGGTTGAGCCAGTAAAATAATGGCGCATACGACGGGTGTTATCTGCCTCAATACTCAAGTCCAGTTCATTTAAAATGATCTGACGGTAGTCTTGAATAATTTCAGAGAGATGTAAGGCACGAGCAGCTTCAAGGCGGCTTTCTAGTGTGTTGCCTAACCACGCCAAAATTTCAAAGTCTTGCAAAATTTGGTTGCGAATGTCAGGGCGAGTCACCTTAATAACGACTTCACGACCATCGTGCAAAGCAGCAGTATGAACTTGTGCAATTGAAGCAGCAGCTAATGGCTGGTCATCAAAGCGAGCAAACAAGGTATTTACGTCAGCTTTTAAAGAATCTTGAATACGTTGTTTGGCAACATTGCTATCAAAAGGTTTTACCTGATCTTGAAGTAAGACCAATTGAGCAAGTATTTCAGGTGGAATCAAATCACGTCGGGTTGACAGTAATTGCCCAAGCTTAATTGCAAGCGGCCCCATCTCTTCCAAAGCTTCTTTGAGCTTTAAAGGATTTTTACGTTCACGACTAGACCATGCGGCTGGGTGCATTTTAATAACACTTAATGCACGTTGAGCTTTAACTGGTAATTCATCCGCAGGGAACAACGTATCGAGTCTATAGTGCGCTGCAATACGCCAAAGTTCGAGTAAACGTGAAACGTGCGGAATCATATACAGTCTTACCTAGTCTTGAGAGGGTTGTAGTTGTGCGTTGAGTTGCTGCAATCTTGCTTCTAGACGGTCAATGTCTTGATTAAGCTTGCGCGTTGCTTGAGTTAAATCATCCATTTCCCAGCGAGGGGCAAATAGACCGCTATCTTCTTTTAATGCATCTTCAGCAAAAAATAGATGACTTTGAAGAGAGCGTTTTAAATGTTTTGGTGCAAGTTGAATCTTACCAATTTCGTGGGCAAGTTGAGGACCAACCCATCTTGATAACTGTGCAGCTAAATCTGGTTCAGCTTGTTGCATGATTTTTTGAATATCCTGTAATAGGTGATAATCACCTTGTAATGGGATATTGCCAATCTGATCTGGATCGCTGACCAATAGTTTGATCAGCTCAATGACATCTTTAACATGCAAAGTTGCTGTAGCTTCAGAAATTTTGAATTGCTCATCAAAAGGGCGTTGTTCAAAAATAGAAGGTTTTTCACTGTGTCCTGTTGCGGTAGGTTCAAGACGTACTTTTTCTTGGTCAAAGAATACATCGACAGAAAGCTGCGGGCTATCAATCACAACACGCAACATTTTGCCCTGTAACTGATTAAGCTGAATGCGTGTAACCGCATCCAGATCGATCAGATGATGAATGATACGTTCGACTGCACCGAGTGCCAGAATCGACCACATATCGTTAACCCTTACAGTTTGAAGCCACGGTGAACGGCAACGATACCAGCAGTAAGGTTGTGATAGTCACAGTTCTGGAAGCCAGCATTTTCCATCATACCTTTTAAGGTGCGTTGGTCTGGATGCATACGAATTGATTCAGCCAAATACTTATAACTTTCTGAATCATTGGCAACTAATTTACCCATAATTGGTAAAGCAGTGAATGAGTAGAGGTCATAAAGTTTCGAGAATGGCTCAAATACAGGCTTAGAAAATTCAAGAATAAGCAAACGACCGCCTGGCTTTAACACACGGAACATAGAAGCAAGTGCTGCATCTTTATCAGTCACGTTACGTAAGCCAAAACTAATGGTGAGTAGATCAAAGCTGTTATCTGCAAAAGGCTCTAAAGTTTCTGCATTGGCAAGTACGAAGTCGACATTGGTACAGCCTGCATCAATCAAACGGTCACGGCCTACGTTAAGCATTGACTCATTGATATCTGAAAGAACGACATGGCCTTGTGGACCAACTTCGCGGCTGAATACTTTTGCTAAGTCGCCTGTACCACCAGCAATGTCCAACACATGTTGACCACGGCGTACACCTGACATGTTAATTGCAAAGCGTTTCCAGAGGCGGTGAATACCAAATGACATCAAGTCATTCATCAAGTCATATTTGCTTGCAACCGAATGGAAAACTTCTGCAACTTTTTGAGCTTTATCTTCAGTTTTAACAGTCGAGAAACCAAAGTGTGTGGTTTCTCCCACGTTGCCAGTATTGCCAGCACCACGTGGTAAATTGTATTTCGGTACAGAACCGTTAACCGGTGTATCAGTTAAGGTTTGTTGTAAAGTTTGTTGTTGCCCTTGAGGGGTACCTTGCGGTAAAGGTGAGCTTAGGAATGGGCTAACTTTGTCTGAACTTTGTGCCTGCTCAGTTGGAGATGTTGGCTTTTGGTTTTCGTTAGACATATTGTCTCTCCTAGACTCAAACTCAAGTGAAACGGAATAAGTTCTGCATGATGACAGATTTTGTCTATTTTTACAGGCATCATCATGCAAATATAATGAATAAAATCTCAACTTCGTAAGGTTGATTTTTTCTCTGTGCCGACCTTATCACACTCTAAACGGATTCGGATGCCCTGAATGTACATTTTCAATAATCTGGCGTTCTTTTTCCGTAAAAGTCTTGATAAAGGTCTCGGCTGATTTTAATGGTTTCATCGCAGTAAAACCATCTTGGATAAAATCATACATCAATTCAAAGTGATATTTTTGGGCAATACCTTTACACATTTTAAAGGCCGTAAACATCATAAATGAGCGCATATATTTATCTAGTGCTGTACCTAAATCATCAAGAAGAGCAAGTTGTTGATAACGCGCTTCTGCCTGATCAAGTTTGGTTAGGGTTAAGCGCATGATTTCATCGGTTAATACCGTGTCAGCCGGATAATCCTCAAGAAGCTGTATCGCCACTTGTTCATCAAGCTGAGTGGCAAGCACAGCCAAACTTACCGATTTAGTTCCAGTTTTAATCGCATTCTCAGGCAATACTTTTTCGGCTTTATGTGCATATTTCAAGAGGCGTTCAATTTGCGCTGCAAGGGCATCAAACTCTGGACCACCATATAAACGATTTAAAAAATACTGTGCCATGAGTTTATGTTCAGGCAGATTAAAAAAGTCGTGATGTGTATCTTTCATCCGCTCTTTTAGCCATGTTTGTACATCTTGCAAACGTTGGGCAAGCACCGGATTGTCGTGATAATTAAATGTTTTATATTGTTGTAAAAGTTCATCAAAAGCAGCGAGTTTAGACATGTAAGACTCTAATATTGGGCTATTTACAAAAAATCATAAGAGGCATTGTAACCTTGTACTATGGCGAGAAGATGTAAAAAAAATGATTCATGCGTCAATTTTTATGGGAGATTTCGTCGCAATGACATAATTTGTATAGCAATTCATCATTTAACCGCCTAAGTTAAATATCAGCGAAATTAAACAATAAATGATTAGAGTCGTGGACTATGAGTGAACAACAACCAAAATTTGAAATTCGAAATGAAGAACAACTTTCAGTCGATTTGATTGAAGCACAATATGCTCTAAAAGAAAGTCGAGGGAAGCCGAATGCTAAAAGTACACTCATTTTAATGAGTGGTATTGAACTGGCTGGAAAAGGGGAAGCGGTTAAGCAACTTCGCGAGTGGTTAGACCCAAGATATTTACGAGTAAAAGCAGATGCACCGCGTGTGCTGACAGATACAGAAGCATTTTGGCAATCTTATTCGGAGTTTATTCCTACCGAAGGTCAAATTGTGGTGATGTTTGGTAATTGGTATAGCGATTTGCTTGTCACAGCAACGCATGTGTCTGAACCTTTAGATGAGGCGCGATTTGATGCTTATGTTGAAAGTATGCGGGCATTTGAACAAGATTTGAAAAATAACTATGTCGATGTGGTCAAAGTCTGGTTCGACCTTTCATGGAAATCATTGCAAAAACGTTTAGACAAAATTGATCCGTCAGAGCAACATTGGCATAAGCTCCACGGCTTAGACTGGCGTAATAAAAAACAATATGACACCTTGCAAAAGTTACGCCGTCGTTTTACCGACGATTGGTACATTATTGATGGCGAAGATGAAACGCAACGCGATCAGTTTTTTGCTCAATACCTTTTGCAACACATGCGTCAACTTCCTGACCATGAAACTGAAGTTAAAGGAAAATGGCAACAAGCTAAAATTCCAGAGAGTTTATTAAAACCTGCTAATGAGTCACTTGAAAAAGCTGAATATAAAAAAGAGCTCGATAAACTAAGCAAAAAAATTGCTGATGCAATGCGTTTTGATAAACGCAATGTCGTTATTGCTTTTGAAGGCATGGATGCAGCAGGTAAAGGCGGTGCAATTAAACGAATTGTTAAAAACCTAGATCCGCGTGAATATGATATTCACTGTATTGGAGCACCTGAACGGTACGAGGCACGACATCCTTATTTATGGCGTTTCTGGAACCGTATTAATGAGGCTGAAAAAATCACGATCTTTGATCGGACGTGGTATGGGCGAGTACTCGTTGAACGTGTTGAAGGTTTTGCTTCGCCTTTAGAGTGGCAGCGTGCTTATGACGAAATTAATCGTTTTGAAAAAGATTTATTTGATAGTCAAACGATTGTAGTAAAGATTTGGCTGGCAATTAGCAAAGATGAGCAGGAACAGCGTTTTAAGGCCAGAGAAGAGACACCGCATAAACGCTTTAAAATTACCGCAGAGGATTGGCGTAATCGTGATAAGTGGGACGATTATTTAAAAGCGGCGGCAGATATGTTTGAGCGAACCAGTACTGAATACGCACCCTGGTATATTGTTGCAACGGATGATAAATATACTGCACGTCTAGAAGTATTAAAGGCAGTTTTAAAACAGCTGAGAGCAGGTTAAGCTCTCAGCCATAAGGTATCTACTAATTTACAATAGTGGTACGGCTTTTTTGCTGAATACGTTTTGCAAGATTGTAACTGTCATTCAGGTGAGTTTCTGCTATTTTTTTCATCATGAAATAGCCTAAACTTGCTGCTACAATTTGTCCGCCTAGCGGTATAAATTTAGTCACCTGTTTCGTTACGATTTTGCCCAAAAAACCATTAAATGTTTTTTTAACAGTAGTACGCGCCACTACAAAACCTGAAAATTCAAAACCGCGTTTACGTAATTCATCCCAATGAATTGTTTTAGTTTTTGGGTCGTAAACACTAACGTGCTCAGGTGCTAAGCCAAAACGGGAATTGATATCTGGAATAAGGTACGACAAAATTCCCAAATCTATCACCACGTCTAAAAAAGGAATGGGTACAATTGCCGCTCCTGCTGAGACGTAAGCTCTTTTTTTGATGAGGTCATGACACTCATCGCGAATTTGTTCCAGATTTAGGCTAGGATCAATATAGTCAGGAATGTTATCAATTTTCATAATGTCTACCTGTGTAAGTTTCTTGATGGCGTCATTTAAACCAAGTGTAAGTGACACCTAAAGTTAAATTATGCTGTGTTTAAACCAACGTGACATAGTCAGATTCAGTTGTATAGTAATGAATGTTTATGATTTTGTGCATAAATTATGCAAGCAGGATATGAAATAAATGGGGATTCATGTTATTCAAAGCCAACGTATTGATGTGTTGTTGCAAGGTGTATTAGCGTCTACATCGCAAACTTCAACGCATCCTTTACAGGTTTTGAAAACACAGCATTTTGTTGTTCCAAGTCCTGCGGTTGAGCAGTGGCTAATACAGAAACTTGCAGAACAGCAAGGCATGAGTGCCAATTACCAGTTTCATCAACGGGTACGAGGTTTCCAGTGGTATGCCTACCAGCAAGTTTTAACTGCCCATAAAGAACAGGTTCGTAAAGCGAACATCCCCCGTTTAATTTTTAAATGGCGGGTTCATCAAGCTTTGTATGAATTTATACAACCTGATGCAATTAGCATAGATACCTCACATCCTCTCCATTCTATTGTTCAGCGCATTTATGACAGCGCAGACCGACTCGAACAAGGCATAGATAAACAACTTAAAAAACAAAAAATGCTGTATTGGGTGGCGGAGCAGGTTGCCGATCTATTTAGTAACTACATGATTTATCGTGGACAGTGTCAGCGTGGTTGTGAAAATAGTTGTACGTGTCCAGAGAACTGGTTGGCTGCTTGGGGGCAAGGGCGAGCGCTCGATATTGAAAAATATATTGTGCAAAAAGACGAAGAGGTTACTGCTTTTGCATTGCATCAAACTCAAGAGTTAGAACGTTGGCAGCGGTGGTTGTGGCAGCAACATTTTCATGATGACTTTTTGCAGATGCAGCAAATTGATGCGTTGTTTTGGCAAGAAATCGAACATTCAGATCGCAGTAAATGGGCTATTTCAAGATTACCTCATCAGGTGGTGATCTTTACATTATTGGATCTACCACCAAGCCAGTTACAGTTCTTACGTCGTTTAGGGCAATATATTGATGTGCTAATTTTGCACTATAACCCTTCGCAAGAATATTGGGCGGATAGCGTCGATCCACTCTGGAAACAGCATTATGACTTAGGGGTGAAAGAGCGCTTTATTGCGAAAAACCCTAAGGCAACGGATGCTGAAATTAGCGATTTCTTTAATAAATTTACACTCAACTTTAATGCTGAAGCACGTGAGTCCAGACATCCACTTTTAACAAGATTGGGTAAACAAGCCCGCGACCACTTTTCGCTATTATCAAATTTATCTACGGGTGAAGAGGGTAAATGGGTTGATGCTTTTGTGGATGATTTCCCTGAAAGTTTACTCGGTAAAGTTCAGTCCGATATTTTGCATTTGGTGGAACCCCAAGCTAAGCAATATGAGCTTGCTCCAGACGATGACTCTATTCAGATCCATGTTTGCCATTCTACTTTACGTCAGCTTGAAGTACTAAAAGAGCAATTGATTGGTTGGTTGGCCAAAGCACATGAGCAGCCGCGTCGTCCAAATGATATTTTAGTTTTAGTTCCTAATTTGACCGACATAGAGCCTTTAATTCGGAGTGTATTTCCTGCAACTGCCACTGAGCAGGGTGTGCATTTGCCAGTGAAAATTGCAGGTGTTGCCTCACTCGATGCATTAAATGCTTGGCGTGCCGTGATTGGGCGTATTCAGCTGATGCAAGGACGTTTTAGCTTTGATGATTTTGCTGACTGGTTAAGCTTGCATGCGACCCAGCAACGATACGAACTTGAATATGTTCAGGTTGAGCGAATTTTAAATTTACTTGCCGATGCAGGCTTTAAACGAGGGCTTGATGCAGAGCATCTCAAGCGCAGTCTATGTGAGGGTGATGACGATTATCGATATAGTTTTAAATTTGCTTTAGAGCGATTGGCGCTTGGTATTGCTGTGCCTGTACATGAAACATTTAATCAGGTGCTGAGTTATGCCAAAGTTCAACCAGGTGATTTTGAGTTGATTGGTACACTCATTCAGATTTATCAAGATTTGAATGAGCGCCGTGATTGGTTAACCCTGCATGAACAGGGGCAAGTCTATACGGTTGAATATTGGCTCCAAGTACTGGGTAAAGATATTGTCGAATTTGAGCAGGTGGGTGTTGCTGCTTTAAAAGCTGTTCGGGAAATTGTCAAAAAACAAGAACGAATGTTGACGCTCGCAAGTTATTACGCCGAGACAGAAACAGGAACTTTGCGCAAAATTACGTTACCTTTGCCTTATATTATTGAAGAAATTCAGCGCACATTAGAAAGCCAAAGTGCACAAGCTGAACCGACTGGGCAGATTACCTTTGCCCAAATTGGACATATTCGGCCGCTACCTTATCGCTTAATGGTGATGTTAAATCTTGATGCAGGGCAATTCCCAAACCGTGATACACACGTTCCATTTGATTTAATGGATGCACTGCGCCAACAGTTAGGAGACCGCTCTCGTCTTGAAGATGATCAGGGTGCTTTTTTAGATGCTTTATTATTAGCCCAAGAAAATTTATGGCTGTTTTATAACGGATTTGATGTGAACGATGGCGAGGTGAGAGAGCCTTCCAGTATTCTTCAAGAGTTCCGTGAGCACCTTGCCTTAATTGTAAAAGCCGAAGACGATGTACCTGAAAATGTAGTTATTGAAGGGATCGAGATTCCATCCCAGTTAAAACAACTGTATCACCTCCACCATTTACAGCCCTTCGATCCGAAAGGTTTTACTGTAGAAAAAAGAGGTGTTCGTTACCAAGATCATTGGTTTAAGGTTGCTTCACAAATTCAGCAAGTTTCAGGAAACCGTCAACCTTGGGCGAATACGACCTATCCGCTACAAGCGCCTGACATGTTGGTTTTAGATAGCCAGCAATGGATACAGGATGTGACGTTCCCTGCACGGTTATATTTGAAAACTTTGGGTGTCGAAAACTTAGGAAGTGTCGGACTGCTCGACCAAAATGAACCCTTATTACTAGATGGTTTAGGTCGTTATGCAATTCGACATTTTTTACAGCAATCGGATCAACAAGCACAACCTGAGGTATTACTTGATCAATTGCCTGTTGGTAAAGTCAAATATAGCGCGTGGCAGCAAGGTGTTTTTGAACAAGAATGTTTGCTTGAACGCCTCCATCATTATGCACCAGCGGTAACTGAAACGACCCAGCGAGTTTGGCGAATTGCTAAACAGCTTCATATGAATATTACTGTTCCAAAGTCTGAAACTCAGGATTGGGTCAGTATGGAACCTTCAAGCGCACGGGCAAAAAGACGTGCGAAAGTCTGGTTAGAATACCTACTCTGGTTGGCTTATCTTAATGAGGGAAATGCAGGAGCTGAAAAACGCCGTATTGTGATTTTTAGTGATCAAACCGTGATTTGTAGTGGAGTGAGTTCTGAACAGGCTCGGCAATATTTACAACCATGGTTTAAAATCTGGCGTTACGCACAACAACAACCACTAGTTTTGCCAGCAGCCTTATTATTAAAACCACTAGAAAAAGCCAAAGCATATCAGTGGGAAACAGTAAATCAGGCAGAAAAAGCAAAACTGGATGAGAAGAGCTATGCTGAGCTGTTAAAATACTGGAATGAAACAGGGTCATTTACCACGATGGATATGACTCAAAATGAAGCTTGTAAGCTGCATAAAGACTGGAGCTTTATTTTACAAGAACAAGATGCGCAAGCTTTGCTTCAACATGCTTGCGATGAATTTGCGTATGATCTGTATCATCCAGTTTTTCAATTTCAACATTCGGAGTAAGACATGAACTCAAGAGTACAGGTGTCTTATCAACCTATTATTGATATTGATTTTAGTGGATTACACTTAATTGAAGCTTCAGCAGGTACAGGAAAAACTTATACTTTATCGAGCTTGATGGTCCGTATTTTTCTTGAAAAATACTTGCCTCGACAAGTCATTGCGACCACATTTACGCGTGCTGCCGCTGCCGAACTAAAAAGTCGTATTCGTGCCCGTTTGGTCGAAACGTATCGTTATTTAGAGACGAAACGCAGTTTTACAGAACACGAATTAATTATGCAGGCTGAGCAAGAGCCTGATTTGTTACTCCAACACATTTTAAAAAGCTTCGCGACGCGTATTGCCTATGCGTGTGAGCGTTTAAAATTAGTTATAGATCAGTTCGATGAGCTATTTGTTGGAACACTCGATAGCTTTAGCCAAAAACTCTTGCGTGAGTTTGCTTTTGAGAGTGGCAAAATTGAACGTGCTCAAATTACCGATGATGCAAAAACCTATAGCCGACAACTCATTCATGATGTGCTACGTGAATGGATACAGTCTCAACCTCAAACTGTAATTGATGCTTTGTATCTGGCAGGTGAGCTCAAGAGTGTAGATAGTTTTGTCAAATTAGTAGAAGACTCGCTTAATTTTAGTTCTGCACATTTTAAACTTCCCGAAAAACCTACCATTCAGTTTGAACAACTTGCTCAGCTCAAACAGTTAGCCACAGAAATTGACTTAAGCCTTTTAGAGCACTATTACCAGCTTGATGGCGAATACTATAAGCATGTGAGCGGTACGGTATTTCGAAACGGCGCTTTTAATAAACTATTTAGTGAATGTTTACCGCAGCTACTGCAAGTTTTAACGCAAAGCGACATTATTTTAGTTTTTGATGGGTCGCTATCTGCCCAGCGAGAACTTGTTTTTAAATTTTTAGGTCAAATTGCCGATCAGAAAGTTTTTAAAAAATGTCCGGCCGAAATTTCAGATGGATTCTATCAACACCCTACAGTTCAGCAGATCCAGCAACTCTTTAGCGTGCTTAAAAACTATGCTGAGCAGTTCGACCAGCTTCATATTTATTTGAAGGCCTATTTGTGTGTCGAAGTTAAAAAACGACTACCGCAGGTTTTACAAAATAAAGGCGAAACGACCTTTTCTCAGCAAATCCGTACACTGTCTGATGCTTTAAAGGGCGAGCAGGGACAACGTTTTGCAGTATTTGTTCAGGCGCGTTATCCCTTAATTTTGGTCGATGAATTTCAAGACACTAACCAAGATCAAGACGACATGCTCGCCAGTATCTGGCGCCATCCGCAGCGTTATCAAAAAGGCTGCATGATTATGGTGGGTGACCGAAAACAGGCAATTTACGGTTTCCGTGGTGGGGATATGCTCACCTTCCTAAATGCCTATAAGGATATTCAAGCTAAACATGGTCGTGAATACAAGTTAATTCATAACCACCGTTCGGTAGCCGATCTGGTTGAAGTTGTCGATGCGTTATTTCAACGGCAAATCGATTTTGGTGAACAGGTTCAATATGACCCAATTCGGGCAGGGACTCGGCCTCATCCTGCGCTGATTGAACACAACAATAATAATCCTCATCCTTTGCGTTGGTTGATGCTCAAAGATAAAGAAACGGAAGCACAGCAAGTTGCATGGAAGATTCGGGACTTACTCAACCAGTCACATGCTGGACAACTCTATTTTCAAAAAGATTCTCAGACTCAAGCCTTAAACGAAGATGATATTGCGGTATTGTCTCGTAATCATGATGGGCTTGATAAAGTTCAATATGAGCTAGAGCGTTTAGGAATTCGGGTTAATCGTCCATCGAAACGAAGTGTTTTTGATTGCACGATTGCTCAAGACGTCGGTGCTTTACTGACAGCAATACTTCATCCTTACGATGAGGCAAAAGTGAAGCGGGCTTTAATTAGCCGCCTGTTTGCCATGGACTTGAAGCAACTGTTGCAACTTGAGCAGACAGCAGAAGGCTTAAGCCTGTTCATGACTGGTTTTGATAGCATTAGAGAGCTGTGGTCTAGTCAGGGCTTTTTAGTTGCATGGCAACAATGTTTAAGCCAGTTTGATATCTGGCAAAATTTGGTGGCTGCTCAAAGTAAAGATAATGAACGGGTTGTGGTGAACTTGCGTCATTTAACTGAAATTTTGAGTCAGCACAGTGAGAAATACTCAGGAGCACAAAACCTTTATCATTGGTATCTGAAACAGTTGCGTTCTCCTCTTGACCGTGATTGGGAGCTAGAACGTAAATTGTCGAGTGAAGCTGGCGTTCAGCTCATGACAATTCACCAGTCAAAAGGACTGGAGTTTAAAATCGTTTTTTTGTTGGGGGCAGACAAGCCGTTTCGAGAAAATAATAAAACTCTGAATTTTTCGACCCAAGATGTAGTCCAGCCAGACTCAAGTCAGATGTTAACTCAACGTGTAGTTGCCATTGCTGACAAGACATATTTGAATGAAATTGAACTTAAGCAGCACGAAGAAAGAGCGCTCGCTGAACAGAATCGCCTTTGGTATGTGGCTCTAACGCGAGCAAGTCATCGCGTGTATGCAGTTTTACAAGATGCTGATGGTAAATCGGTTTCAGGCTTAGCTTTCTGGAAAAATAGGAATGAGCCTTTTCAGCACCATTGCTGTACAGATGAAATGGTTTTGGAGCAGATGCCTCAAGCAATTCATTTAGCTAAGCAAACCAGTATTATTGAACTACAAGCACAACGCTTTCCTGAACAACGCTTCTATTCAAGAGGAAAAACCAGTTTTAGTTATTTGGCTCAACATTTAAAACATAAGGTTGGCACAGATTTATTGGCGAGTCAGAGCAATGATGCTGTATTAGCAGAAGATGAGCTGGATTTAGTCAACACTGTTGAGACAATAAGTGCTCAGCCGATTGACTGGATAAAGAGTAACTTTCCGCGAGGAACGCTTGCTGGTAATTTCCTGCATGAAATTTTTGAGCATATCGATTTTCAATGTTCAGATGATTGGATCATAGAAATACGTCGTCGTTTTAAAAATGACTATAGTAGTCTTTGGCAAGATTTACTCAGTAAATATAAAGAGAGCTTCCCAGAGGAAGACGACGCCGAGAATCTGCTTTATCAGTCAGTTGCACAGTGGTTGCAAGATGTTTTACGAACGCCACTCTATCAGGGCTTCCGATTGAACCAACTTCAACCAGAGCAGCATTTGTCGGAGTTTCCTTTTTATTTGGCATTATCAGATCGGGTTTTAGCCATGACTCGTGTTCAGCAACTCTTTGCTGAATATGGTCTGAATATGCCGGAATTACTTGAAGCGCGTTCGGCCCGTTATCTCAATGGTTCTATTGACTTGGTTTATTTTGATGGGCAGCGCTATCACATTGCCGATTATAAAAGTAATTATTTAGGAGATGATCTTGCTGATTATCGTAGCGATAACATTGCACAAAGCATGTCTTTGGCAAGTTACTGGCTACAGGCGGGTCTATACTTGGTGGCATTACATCGCTATTTGCAAGTCAAAATGCAGGATTACCAAATTGAGCAACATTTAGGTGGGGCGACTTATCTTTATTTGCGTGGCATGAATGGTGAAGCAGAGCAGGGGTATTATTACTGGCAACCTAGCATTGAGTTTATTCTGCGTCTTGATGCCATTTTGGGGTATTTTGCTGAGGATAAAATCGCATGAAAAATGCTGATAAGTTAGGTAATTTTAAGATTAACAAATATTTGGCATGTGGATAAACCTGTCTACAACCATGTGGACAAGCGTGTGGAAAACTAGGTGGATAAGTGTGTGGACAATCTAAATAGCCCTGAACAAGCTGATTTAAGCTGGTTAACGACTTGGAGTAACTTCTTAAATCAGGCTCCATTTACTGAGCAATCACAAGTGCCAGATACCGCTTCTTATTTGCAGCAGCTTATTGAAGCTAGCTTGCAAGGTGATAGCTGTATCGATGTCAGTCCAGAGCAAATTGCAGCACTTGGTCAACTTGCTATATCAGCCGATCAAGCGACTTCAAAAGTTGCACCATGCGTCTACGATGAGCAGGGGTTGGCATTATACCGATATTGGCACTTAGAGCAACGCCTTGCAGAACAAATTTGTCGATTAAAGCAACAATTAATTCAGCCTGTATCTTGTGATGACTATATAAGCTTACTCACAGACCCTCATCAGCAGGCAGCTTTGCAAATGGTTGCTCGGCAGAGCCTCAGTATTATTACGGGTGGGCCGGGTACAGGTAAGACCTATACACTTGCACGTATTATTGCTGTGCTTAGCCAAGCAATTCCGCATATTCGTGTGGCGATGGCTGCTCCAACGGGTAAAGCAGCACAGCGCATGCAAGAAGCGCTACAAAACTCATTTAATGACCCTAAATTGCTTGAGTCCGGATTAATGAGTGAAGAGCTCAGAAATCAGGGAACACAAACGATTCATCGTTTATTGGGAATGGGGCATAGCCAAACACCACGGTTTAATCAAAAACAACCGCTTCCTTACGATGTGATTGTGGTGGATGAGGCTTCCATGCTGGATTTAAATCTAGCCACTCTTCTATTGGAGGCTGTGCCAGAGTCTTGTCGAATTATTTTATTAGGGGATGCAAATCAGCTTGCTTCCGTTGATGTAGGTGCGGTTCTTGCTGACTTGCAACAAATACAGGCACTAGCCGACAACAGAGTACAATTACAAACCAGTCGTCGTTTCGCTGAAGGGGCGTTGATTGGGCAAGTTGCTAAATTTATTCAGGCACAAACCTATCAACAAAATCATGAAGTGGTTTTGCAGCAATTTGTGATTGATATTGTTGAGGTCTCTGAATTAAAGCCTATAGTTTTACAAAATGACATGCCAGATGTGGTTCAGCTTGAGTATTTACCGGAAGGGAATCACACAGAAGTCGAAATTTATTATCAGAAACTCATGTTAGGTTTCCAAGGCTATGTAAAGAGCCTAAAAAATTATTTAAAAGAAGAACGCTCGATTGAACAGGTTCAAAACGTAGTAATAGCATTCGATGACTACCGTATTTTAACGGCGGTCCGTCATGGCCCATTTGGCTTACAACAGTTAAACCAGTATGCGCAGCGCTGGTTACAACAACAGTTATCAATAGTTACAGTGGGTGGATGGTATGTAGGTCGTCCAGTGATGATGACTTATAACGACTATCAACTTGGTATTTCAAATGGAGACATTGGTTTATGTTTTGAGCATAGAACCCAGCCACAGCAATTTGAAGTATATTTTCCAAGTTTAAATAAGTGGGTGGCGGCAAACCGATTACCTAAAAGTATTCAAAGTGCATTTGCTTTAACAATTCATAAGTCGCAAGGATCTGAATTTACACATACTGCTGTGGTTCTTGATCAGGCTGCAAAGAATTTATTAAGCCAAGAGCTTATTTACACTGCGATTACACGAGCTAAAAAAGTAGTGAGTCTTTTGGTTCATCCAGAAGCTTTAGTTCAGGCATTTACAGTTCGTACTACACGAAAAAGTGGTTTAGTTCAGAAAGTTAATCGGTTAGTTCGTTAAGACAAACTTAATATTTTTACCCTTGTAAGAAAAAGCTTACATAGATTCGAGATATTTGCTGCTAGAGTACACCCCACGTTTTTGAGATTATAAACACACAACGAGCTTGGCACGGAATGTCGGGCAAAATCGCACAATAATAATAGCTTAAGTCGAGAGACTGCGAACTTACAATGAAGTAGGTGTATAAAGAGGAAACTTACAGCCGCTAAGCCTTGTAGTTTTGGGAGAGACTACAGGGCTTTTTTATATTCACGTTTTAATTTACTTCTAAAAAATTATCAAAAAAGATCTGTTTTAGACCTCTATTTAATATGTTTTCTTTTAAAAATTAATATCAATATATTTATCTGTAATATGATTTTTAAACAGCCATTTTTCCTGTGAATTGTTAAGTTATATGTTATACAGAACTGTACGTTAAATGTTAAAAATGGTTATTTACTAAATATTATACAGACCTGTACGTTTTTACTTACATGATGATAAGAAAAATACTACTTTTCTTCATAATTGGATGTGTCACAATACATCACATAAGGAAATAGAAACAAAGACACTGGAAGTGAGTTAAAACAACAAGAAGGATGTGACTAGCATCTCACCAACGATAATAAAAACAGAAATAACACGATAAACAAAAACTACAGCGCAAAAAACCCAAGCAGAAATGCTTGGGTTTTTTATTTGCTTTTACACTAAGTTAGTTTCGTGTGAGTCGCTACCAAACAAAGATCGGCGCTGGTCTCTAGGGATGCGTGGACATTGTGTTGAAATCTGATAAAGCACGTTGGCTAAAGCAGGGAGGTGCGTTCCCACGACAGATTTGCCCGTTGTTAACAGAGACACACTTATATCTCTTTCAGGGTCGGCCCAACATAAAATATTAGAGAACCCTAAATGGCCAAAAGCTTGTCCTGTCATTGGACCGAAAAGACCTACAGGGTTACTACCTAACATTGGTCCTAAGGCATAGCGCATTGGAATTAATAAAGTACGATCAATGTTAACGCCTGTAGTCGGCAGTGTTGCCCTGAAAATCGTTTTCTCACTGAAGATTTGCTGACCGCCATAGCTTCCTCCACTTAAAAGCATTTCAAAGAAACGTCCAGCTTGTTCTGCGCTGGTATAGATGTTTCCGGCTGGGCAAATTGTGTCCATAAAACGGTTGTCGTTAGTGACATCAACTGCAAGTTGCAACCCTCCACCTAACACATGGTTCAGGTAGTGGTCGGTACCAAGACGAGGGTGTAGACCTGTTGCACAGTTTAAAGCAACCTCTGAGCGGTATTCTGGTTTTAAACCATAGTTGAAATAAGGCATTCCCATCGGTTTTTCGATAGTTTGATGCACAAAATCACGTAAATCTTGCCCAGTCACCCGCTCAATCACTTCTCCTAAAATATAACCCGCCGTAACAGCATGATAGGCAAGGTGGTTACCAGCAGGGGATACAGGCTTGGCAGCATATAAACGTTTTAAAATTTGATCTTTATCGAAGAGTAATTCGGGTGTGACATCGCCGTCTATATAGGGAATGCCGCCACGATGTGCTAATAAATGAAAGATAGTCGCACGGCGTTTACCATTTACGCCATATTCCGGAATATAGTAGCTCACAGGATCAAGCAAATTGATTTCGCCTTTTTCATCTAATAGATGAATTAGCATGGCGGTGATCATCTTTGATGCTGAAAACAGGCAAACGGGTGTATCTGGAGTCGCAATCAAGGCATTCTCCTGTAGTCCTGCTGGAGAGTTCCCCTGAGCATATCCAATGCTTCGGTTCAGCAAAATTTTACCTTGTCGACGTAGACAAAAAGTAATGAGTGGATAATTTCCGGTTTTATATAATGCTTCTACACTGTTCCAGATTTTTTGAATCTGGCGCTCAGTCATTCCACCCTGTTCAGCAGCAACCTCATCTTTACGACGAATAACTTGCTCAATTTTGTCCGGTACTGGACAAGTGTTGGTTGAAAAAATTTTCACACGTTCCTCGCGCTTCTTTCTTTTTATTCAAGGGTAGTGTGCAGAGTTAATATGCCGATGTCAGTGTCTAAAATGACAAGTTACTGAAAACTATTTTGCAATCCACCTATAGATACCTTAAAATAGGCGACTTGCTGTAGTGATGCACGGCAGTCAGTTGCCTCAACTGATTCATATCGTTTACTTTTTTTAAGCATCTCGGAGAAATCGAATGGCTTTAACTAATGCAGACCGCGCAGAGATCATTGCTAAATTTGCTCGCGCTGAAAATGACACTGGTTCACCAGAAGTACAAGTAGCTTTATTGACTGCTCAAATCAATGATTTACAAGGTCACTTTAAAGCTCACAAACACGACCATCATAGCCGTCGTGGTTTGATTCGTATGGTTAACCAACGTCGTAAATTGCTTGACTATTTAAATGGTAAAGACCACGGTCGTTACACTGCTTTGATCGGTGCTTTAGGTTTACGTCGTTAATTCGATTTTCACTTTGTTTTCGCTATTTCGCATGTCGCAATGCTTTATCGCTGAAAAGAGAGTTTCACTTAATTTTAGATTAAGTGATTTTTAGAAGGGGCGCTTGTGCGCTCCTTCTTTGCGTTTAACTTTTAACATTATTTAAAATTTTTGGCCTAGTGTGATGGCTTCTAAGCTTTGTCATTTATCTACCAATCGGTGTAGTCTGAATGCCAAACCTTAGGGGTCTCACTAGAATAAAATTAGGAAAATACAATACATGTCAATGTTTAATATCGTTCGTAAAGAATTCCAATATGGTCAACACACTGTTGTTTTAGAAACAGGTCGTGTTGCACGTCAAGCAAATACAGTTTTAGTTACAATGGGCGGCGTAACTGTTTTAGTTGCAGTAGTTGCTCAACCTAAAGCAAAAGCGGGTCAGGACTTCTTCCCGTTAACAGTTAACTATCAAGAAAAACAATATGCTGCGGGTCGTATCCCAGGTGGTTATGGTAAACGTGAAGGTCGTCAGTCTGAAGCTGAAACTTTAATTTCACGTCTTATTGACCGTCCAATTCGTCCATTGTTCCCAGAAGGTTTCTATAACGAAATCCAAGTGACAGCGACTGTTGTTTCTTCTGATAAGACTATGGATGCTGACATTGCTGCAATGATCGGTGCTTCAGCTGCAATGTCAATTGCAGCTGTTCCATTCCGTGGTCCAATTGCAGGCGCACGTGTTGGTTTAATCAACGGCGAATACATTCTTAACCCAACCCACGAACAATTGAAAGAAAGTGATCTTGATCTTGTGGTTGCGGGTACTGAATCTGCGGTACTGATGGTTGAATCTGAAGCGAAAGAACTTTCAGAAGACCAAATGTTAGGTGCTGTACTTTTCGGCCATGACGAAATGCAAATTGCTGTTCAAGCAATTAAAGAATTTGCTGCTGCTGCTGGTGCAGTTGAATCAACTTGGGTTGCTCCAAGCAAAAACGAAGCTCTTCTTGAGCAATTAAAAGCAGCTTTCGAAGCTAAAATTTCTGAAGCATATACGATTGCGGTTAAACAAGATCGTTATGCAGCACTTGATGCACTTTATGCAGAAGCTGTAGCTCAGTTCGTTCCTGAAAATGACGAAACTGGTATTGCTGACGAAGTAAACGAATTATTTGAAGACCTTAAATACCGTACAGTACGTGACAACATCTTGTCAGGTAAACCACGTATTGATGGTCGTGATACTAAAACTGTTCGTGGTATCGACGTTCAAGTTGGTGTATTAGACCGTGCTCACGGTTCTGCATTATTTACACGTGGTGAAACTCAAGCGTTGGTAACAACAACTTTGGGTAATACTCGTGATGCACTCATGGTTGATACATTGTCAGGTACTAAAACTGACAATTTCATGTTGCACTACAACTTCCCTGCATATTCTGTAGGTGAAACAGGTCGTGAATCTGGTCCTAAGCGTCGTGAAATTGGTCATGGCCGTTTAGCACGTCGTGGTGTTCAAGCAGTTCTTCCTGCTGCTGACCGCTTCCCGTATGTTATTCGTATTGTATCTGACATTACTGAATCTAACGGTTCATCTTCAATGGCTTCTGTATGTGGTGCATCATTATCACTTATGGATGCGGGTGTTCCACTTAAAGCACCAGTTGCTGGTATCGCAATGGGCTTAGTGAAAGAAGGTGAGCGTTTTGCAGTACTTTCTGACATCTTGGGTGATGAAGATCACTTAGGTGATATGGACTTTAAAGTAGCAGGTTCTGCAAACGGTATTACTGCTCTTCAAATGGACATCAAGATTGAAGGTATTACTGAAGAAATTATGGAAGCTGCATTAAACCAAGCATTTGCTGGTCGTATGCACATCCTTAACGAAATGAATAAAGTCATTTCACGTGCTCGTCCTGAAATCAGCGCTCATGCACCGACATTTGAAGTCATTAACATCAATCCAGACAAGATCCGTGATGTTATTGGTAAAGGCGGTGCAACGATTCGTGCCATTACTGAAGAAACTAAAGCTGCAATTGATATTGAAGACAATGGTACAGTTCGCGTATTTGGTGAAACTAAAGCTGCTGCTCGTGCTGCGATTGCAAAAATTCAAGCACTTACTGCTGAAGTTGAACCAGGTAAGATCTATGACGGTAAAGTAATCCGTATTGTAGAATTCGGTGCGTTTGTAAACATCATGCCGGGTACTGATGGTCTTCTTCACATTTCGCAAATTTCAAATGAACGTATTGCGAACGTAACTGATGTTCTTAAAGAAGGTCAGGAAGTGAAAGTACAAGTTGCTGATGTTGATAATCGTGGTCGTATTAAATTGACTATGAAAGACATTGAACAAGCATAATTGTTCTAGTGACATGAAAAAGTCCGCTTGATGCGGACTTTTTTTATGGCATGATGCAAGTAATACAAAAACAGATCGTTGTGGTATGCAGGTTTATTACTTTTATCGCCATCAAAGCGACGGCTATGTCTTTTTAAGCCGTGAACAGCATAGTGAACATGTTCTAGAGTTTTTCTGGATTGATAGTCTCAGAACGGATGTGGTCAATCATAATGAAGAATGGCAACAAGAGATTCAAAAGCTTTCAGGCGTAGTTATTAATGAGTTCCATATGCGGGATATCTCGAATATTGAACATCCTTGCGCCTTTGACACGCTTGAAGAATATGACTTACTGATTTTTAAAAAGCTGGTTACGCCTGATGATGAAATTAAACCTGCTGAATCCCAAGACAGTGTTTTTGGTTTGGCGACTACACCAATTAGCTTTATTTTGACACCAGATGTGCTGATTAGTGTGCGTGAGCAGGGAAATAAGTCGATTGAAAATTATATTCAACGTCTTGATAATATTTTATGTAGAACCTTAGAAGAGCAAAACAAAACCCGTAAATTGCCAAATTCACCGATCGATTTATCGTTACGGCTGTTAAACAGTATGATTGATGGCTATCTTGATATCCGCTCGCCATTGACGAGAAGAGTAGAGCATTGGCAACAGCAATTGCTTCAGGGTAATCGTCGTTTTAAACAATGGCATCAATTATTTCATGAGAATATGGCATTTCAGCAAGTGGAAAATCTATGCGAGGAGCAAATTGAAAGCTTGCAAGAGTTTAGAGATGAAATCGTAGAAAATTACCACCACGTGATTGGCAAGCATATCCACAATTCACAAGATATTTTACTGGTACGTTTAAATGATTTAATGAGTCATGTTGAACGTATTCAAAAACATACTTTGCGATTGCGTAGCGCAATTCAGTCCGCAATTGATCTGCATTTTTCAGCCATTGCGAACCAGACCAATGAAAACATGCGGATTCTTGCAATTATCACCGCCGTTTTTGCACCTCTTACTCTTTTAACTGGTATTTATGGAATGAATTTTGAGTTTATTCCAGGTCTTAAATCGCCAGTTGGTTTCTGGATTATGCTCGGGGTCATGCTGCTTAGTACGATTTTTCTATTGTACTATTTCTATCGGCAGCATTTGGTGGGGCGAGGTGAACGAAGCGTCATTGATTTATTAGCTCAGCAACACCGTCAAGATCGGATGAATTTATTTTGGTTTTTGGAATATGAACCGATTAAGCAGACTTTGAAGGAAGTGGAAAAGATTACTCGGTTGAAATAATTTTTTATTTTTGCACGACGGAGTCTTCTCATTAATATATCAAATAGTTATAGCTAATTCGTTACTTTGGTTTCGCCCAAAGTAACCAAAAGCATTTGTCATCCTTAGAACCTGTTCACTACCAGCATCTAACTAATTTTATTGCAAAAACAATATTATTTAGATAATGGGCAGGCTAAGGATGACCTTTAGCTCAAGCTATGCTTCAAAAAATCTTAATGAAAATGCTTCAACTCTTTCCTTAATTGCTGTACTTCATCAATCAAATCTAACATCACTGCAACTGCCGCCAAACTTGCGTCAAAGTCACGTTGTAGACGATAAGCTTTACGAGCACGAGAGACATCTTCGCCCATAAACTGATGGGTTTCAGGTGCGGTATTGACCGATAAAATATCATATTCAATTAACTGAATAATCCAGTCTGGACTTTGACCACAAGCTTGAGCGAATTCTTGTAGATCAAATGTGGATTGTTCATCAACGACCTCAGCACTAAAGGTATGGCCGTCATATACAATTTCTCGATAATGAATGGTTGTCATAATCTTGCTCCCTAATGAGATGAACGAGGTTCGAATGAAGCAAAGGCTTCTGCCAGTTGCTGATAGGCTTGTTTTTCTTTTTCAGAATGTGCAGGTGGAAATACAATATTTAAGATTAAGTATAAATGCCCTGGTGTTTTATTAGGTATCCCTTTGTCTTTTAAACGTAGCTGTTGTCCTTGTTTTGCATTGTGAGGTAAATTGACATGCAAAGATCCAGCAGGTGTTTTTACTTCAATACCTTGACCTAACGCTGCTTCCCACGGAGCGATATCTACAGTCAGATATACATCACTGCCTTCGACATGAACGCGGTCTGTATCTTTATACTGTATTTCAATATAGAGATCGCCGTTAGCACCGCCATTGATACCACTTTGCCCTTGTCCACTTAATCGGATTTGCTGACCTTCTTTCATACCTTTTGGTATTTTGACTTGAAGGGTTTTACGTTGAACTTCAGGTTCGCCATAAGCATTTACGGTCGGAATTTGTAGGGTGATTTGTTGCGTTGATCCATGATAGGCAATATCAAGATCGACCTCTATGCTGGCATGTTGATCTTCACCGCGATAACTACGCTGTTGTCTCTGGTGTTGCTGTTGACCACCACCAAATCCTGCACCAAAGCGACCAAATAAATCTTCAAAACCGCTAAAGTCTGCTTGCTCACCACCTGTAAAGCCTTGGCGATAAAACTGTGCTCCATCAAAACCACCTTGTGCAGCACCCTGACCAAAGTTATTAAAACCTTGTGGATGATCTAACATCTGGTCATATTCAGCTTTTTTTTCTGCATTGCTTAACGTGTCGTAGGCAACATTAATGGCCTGCATCTTTTCTTCGGCATCTTTTTCTTTGCTGATGTCAGGATGATATTTACGAGCTAATTTTCGATAAGCTTTCTTAATTTCATCAGCAGAGGCTTTGCGTGTAACCCCTAATTCTTCATAATAATTTTTAGCCATAATGTTTTATCAGGATGGTGTGGTTTATTTCATTATGAAACGATTTTTAGAGTTTTCAATAAGCTAGATTGTATAAGAGTTGTTCTATTAAAAAATAAAATTGAGAGAAAGAGGTATAGATGGATTAGGGCTATACCTCTCATTATTTAGATAAAAGTTTGGTACAAGCCGTAAATAGCAATCAATAGAAGTAATAGGCCGCAAAGTCCTAATATTTTTGGATATAAATGGCTATTAGAAAGACGGCGGAAAAATACATAAACCAGAGATAAAGTTAAGAAGTCTAAAACAATCCATGTCAGGGTGAGTATGGTTAAACTTAGGTTGAGCTGTGGTGTAATAGAAACAAATTGCGGGAAGAATGCCGAGAAGAAAATAATATCTTTCGGGTTGGAGATCCCGACAAAAAAGCCCTTTTTGAAGCCCCCATTTTGTGCCGAAACTGTTTGTATTGCTTCGGGATGAGGTGCCTGAATGACTTCTTTAAGAATAGTGAAACCTAAATATCCAATATATAGACAGCCTAAGATACGGATAATATTGAGATAACTATCGTTAACACTCAGTACTCCCTTTAAAACGAGTACCGAAATAAAAATTAAAATAAGTGAGGCTAAATTGGTCCCAAAAATCGTTTCAAGTGCTTTTCTATATCCACCTTTAAGTCCAGCGCTTGCAACTAAAATCATGACAGGGCCGGGGGTAGCAATCATAATAATGACGCTAAAAATAAATAGAAAATAATCAAAATAATTCATGGAATATAAGTATCTTATTTATCAGGCTATAAAGTAATCTTATATTATCTTATTTAAAATAAGATATTGAAAATGATCATCAAAAAATAAGGATAAATAAAAAGGCGGTATATCCGCCTTTTTATAAATTTTAACTACTAACTCAAATGCTCACCAAATAACGCTAAAGCTTCTTCAGCGGTAAAGGTGTATTGCGTGTTACAGAACTGACAATCCATACGAATAGGGTTCTGGTCTTCTAATGTTTCATGAACAGCGTCTACACCAATTTGAATCAGCGCATTAGCACAGCGTTCTTTTGAACATGTACAGCCAAATTTGAGTGCTTCAATTTCTGGTAAACGAACTTCTTCTTCATTATATAAACGATATAAGATTTCGGTTGCATCTAAATTGGTGAGCTCTTCAGCTTTTAATGTTTCGGTCAACATGGTCAAGCGTGGCCATAAATCTTCATCAACCAGCTTTTGCTCTTCGTCATCATGACGTGGTAAAAGCTGAATGAGTAAACCACCAGAGCGCTTAGCAGTACTTGCTAGCACAATTCGAGTTGGAATTTGTGCAGATAAGTCGTAATACTGCATGAGGCAACCCGCTAAATTTGCCTGATCAAGAGGCACAATGCCTTGATAACGCTCGCCAAATTCCGGTTCAATATTGATAAATAAAACGGGATTAACTAAAGCGCCGAGAACTGTACTGCTGTCTGTTGCTTCAATGAAGCGTGGATCAGTTTCATAATCGGCGAGAGCACGAACTTCACCTAAATGATTACATTCAGCCATTGCCCACTTAAAGGTGCCGCTAGCCTGGATTTGCAAGCTGATACGGCCTTTGATTTTTAGTGTACTTGCAAGTAATGCAGTCGCACTCAACATTTCACCTAGCAGAATTTTAACCGCAGGCATATAGTCACGTTGAGCTAAGATAGTTTGTAGCGCTTCTTCTAGATGAACTACTTCCCCACGAACTGGAAAGTTCTCTATATAAAAGCGTTGGCGTAAATCAGACATAATATTCTCCAGGGCCCTAAGTAGATTATAACAATTTCGTTTTAAGCAAGCTTAGGGAATGCAGCGAAGCCGCAAGCCAGACAGGGGCAGCTTATTGATGCCCATTGTCCAATTATTTAGGCAATGTGAATAAGTCCTTAATATAGCCATTTTTTGAAATCTCAAGTTATTCTAGATGATCTCGTGTAATGTCGATGCGATTTGGCTGTAAATGACGCTTTAAATTCACATCGTGCTTTGACGTAGCCTGTTGTTGAGCATCACTTTCAAATAGATGTTCAAGTTCGGCTAAAGCGTTACGATGCGTCTCAAAGATCTTTTGTTCATCAGTATAAATACTTTGCTGTTGTATGAGCAATTTCTCATCATAATCCCGAAAGATTTCGATATTGTTATAGGCTTGCTCATCAGAGATACCGAGTTCTCTTAAGGCGCGATAAGCCATTCCTAATGAAGATAAATACGTCTCACGCCAAATATATTCAACACCTACATCTCTTAAAAGATGCACATGGTGGCGGTCACGAGCGCGAGCCAATATCCTTAAGTTTGGATAATTTAATCTGAGATGACGTGCTACATTCATAGAGTCTTCAACATCATCAATCGCTAAAATAAATACTTTGGCTTTTTCAATACCCGCAGAACGCAGTAAATCTGGTTGGGTCACATCACCATAATAAAGTGATCCGCCATATCGTCTGACAAAGTCAACTTGATGAAGATTGTTGTCAATTGCAGTAAACCCTAGATGTTGTAGGCGGGCAATACGCGCAATAATTTGTCCAAACCGACCAAAACCAGCAATGATAATCGGGTTTTCTTGCTGAGGAATTTCATCGTACTCAGGCGGACGTTCTTTATTAAAAAGCGGAATGACCTTGTATGCCATCAACCAGTAAATCACTGGTGTGAGTACCATCGACAAAGTCACAATAAGAGTCACAGGTTCTAATAAAGCTTGAGTTAAAATCTTTTCACTTTTAGCTAAGCTTAAAATAACGAAAGCAAACTCACCACCTTGAGCTAAACAAGTTCCTAATAGTAGGCTGTTATTCCAACTGTACTTTTTATAACGTGCAATGGCGGTCAATATCAGCGTTTTAATCACCAGTAAGCCGACTGCGCCACCAATAATAAGCCACGGCATTTCAATCAATAGTGACAGTTGAGTAGTCATACCCACGGTCATAAAGAATAAGCCAAGCAGTAGACCTTTAAATGGGGCAATACTGGCTTCAACTTCGTGACGAAATTCGGAATCTGCTAATAATACGCCTGTGAGGAAAGCACCTAATGTCGTGCTAATCCCTAACGTATCCATCAGTAAAACAACAGCAAGAATAATAAACAACCCTACCGCCGTAATGAGTTCAGTTGCTCCACTTTTGGCAACAAAACGGAAAAATGGACGCATCACATAACGACTAAACAGAAATAAGCCAGTGAATGTTGCGATAATAGCCGCAAAATAAGCGATCCCATGATGGGTAGATTCTGTTCCTGCGAGTAATGGAATAATTGCAAGTAACGGAATCGCAGCTATATCTTGAAATAATAAAATTGAAAAAGACTGCTGACCATAGGTCGTGTTGAGTTGCTGTTTTTCAGTCAAAAGCTGTAATACAAAGGCTGTAGAAGAAAGTGCCAGCGCAAAACCAATCACAAAACTGACAGCAAGTTGCTGTTGAAATAGGAAGAGTACGATCAGCATAAGAACGCCACCGCTAATAAGAACTTGCAGACTTCCCATTACAAAAATAGAGTCACGCATTTCCCACAAACGCTGTGGTCTTAATTCTAAGCCAATCAGGAACATCAATAAAATGACACCGAATTCGGCAAGTTCCATAATTGCTTCAGGGTCATGAGCAATATTTAAAACACTAGGACCCAGAAGTATTCCTGTAAATAAATAACCTAAAACTGTTGCAATCCCTAGGCGTTTGCCAAGAGGGACTAAAATCAGAGAAGCTCCAAGAAAGATAGTTGCTTGCAGTAGGAATGACATCCATTGCCTCGAATGTATTAGTCTCTTTTAAGTGTAAAACGAAAAAGACGTCTTCACACCATGATATTCAAATCATCTAATTAAATTCTTGCGGATCAACATCAATTGATAGCCTGAGTTGATGCTGCCTTGGTGCATGAACCAATTGAGACCACCACTGTCTTAAGTAAAAATGTAGACGAGCGCGGTCGGCAGATAAAATCACCATGTGTGCACGATAGCGTCCTGCTTTACGTTCCATCGGTGCTGGGATTGGTCCCCAAATATCAACAATCTCACCTGCAACTTGGCGAAGTTGCTCAGCAGCTTCATTTAAAAAATGCAAGGTATAGTCTCGATCTTTCGACTCTGCACGTATGAGTACGGCATAGCGATAGGGCGGTAGTAAAGCAACTTTACGTTCAGCCAATGTTTGTTTGGCAACTGCGCGATAATCCTTTTCAATTAACGTGGTGAGTAAAGGATGATCGGGTCTTAAGGTTTGCAAATAAACATGGCCTTTGTGTTCACCACGGCCTGCACGGCCAGCCACTTGAACAATCAATTGCGCAGTACGTTCTGGTGCACGGATATCGACACTAAGTAACCCTGCATCAATATCTAAAATGGCAACCAAGGTGACATGTGGGAAATGGTGACCTTTTGCCAACATCTGCGTACCGAGCAAAATTGTTGGCTTGTTTTGATGAATGCGATCATAGATTTTTTGCCAGCTTCCGACACGACTGGTACTGTCACGATCAACCCGAATCACGTCATGATCTGGAAATAATTCTTGTAAGTGTTCTTCGACCTTGGCTGTTCCTGCCCCTAGTGTTTTTAAGCTCTTTTGCTGACACTCAGGGCAATGATCAGGTAAGCGATGAATGGTTCCGCAGTGGTGGCAATGTAAATAAGAATAAGGCTGAGTATGCAAGGTAAAATGTGCATCACAATGTGGACAATTGGCTTGCCATCCACAGCTTTCACAGACCAGTACAGGTGCATAACCACGACGGTTTAAAAAGATTAAAACCTGTTCTTTTCTAGCTAATGTATGTTTGATTTGTTCAATGAGAGGCTGGCTAATTCCATGCTGTTTTTTGACAATTTTAAGATCAATCAAATGCATTTTAGGCAAAAGTGCATGTCCAGCACGTTTGTTGAGTTGCAGTGAAGTTAACTTGCCAGTTTCGACCAAATAATAACTATCGATACTTGGTGTTGCCGAACCTAAAATAACAGGGCAGCTTTGTAAGTGCCCTCGGTACAGTGCGACATCACGCGCATGGTAACGGAAGCCTTCTTGTTGTTTATAAGACAGGTCATGTTCTTCATCTAAAATGATTAAACCTAAACGTGGCAGCGGTGTATAGATGGCAGAGCGTGTCCCTAAAATAATAGATGCTTTTCCAGTCTGTGCCTGTTGCCATGCTTGTAACCGCTTGGAGTCATTGAGGCCAGAGTGCAATAAAGCAATATCACAATTAAAACGAGACTTAAAACGAGAAATGGTTTGAGGGGTTAAACCAATTTCTGGCACCAAAACCAGTACTTGTTTACCTTGCTTTAGCACCTCGTGCATGATGTGTAGATAAACTTCAGTTTTACCGCTACCCGTTAAGCCATCTAGCAAAAATGCTTGGTATTGATGCTGTGCTTTAATAACCTGTTGGGTTGCTTGCTTTTGGTCTTCATTTAGCGTGAGCGGCATTTGTGCCAATTGAACAGGTGTAGGGCTAAAGTCGTGTGGTTCAAGCGTACATTCAACCAAACCTTTCTTTTCTAGCGCTTTAAGTGTTGCAGTTTCTACACCACTTAAATTGAGAATGTTCTCTGTTGTTCCAGCAGGATGTAACTTTAAAATCTGATAAGCATCTTGTTGCTTCACCGAACGTTTAAGCAGTGCTTCAACATTGTCGCAAGGAGTAATTTTCCAAAGATGGAACAAAACGTCCATCGGTTTGCCCTGACGCAGTATAGCCGGAAGGGCGGTTTGCATGACCTCACCAACTGGAAATTGGTAATATTGTGCGGACCATGTCAATAAACTTAAAACTTGTTCATCTAAAATAGGTTGTTCATCTAAAAGTTCAGAAATGGCTTTAAGCTGAAATTTGCCTGTAAATGGCTCATGGGGATTCACTTTTTCAGTGATGATACCAATCAGGTTTTGTCGCCCAAATGAAATAGCGACGCGTGAGCCTACTTGAGCCCGTTCATATTGTGCTTCGGTGAGTGTATAGTCAAAAGTGTCGTACAGATGCACAGGTACGGCAACACGCACACGATAAACAACTGAATCAGGCTTTGGCGTTATGGTCATAGAGGCTCATTTCGTCAATTTTAAAAAACGGCATAGCGTCGTGAAGAGGACTTGGGTATTCTACACAGGCTATAGAATGAATATGAATGATTGCGTAGCATAGATGCAACAGCAGCGACTATTATTTTTGGAAAATTAGAACATTACCATGCCTGCATATCAATTTACTGCCATTGATGCTTCAGGGAAGCAGCAAAAAGGAGTGCTTGAGGGAGACTCAGCACGCCAGATTCGCCAACAATTACGCGATAAAGCATGGACACCAATTAGCGTTGACCCTGTTGAACAAAAAGATAAACATCAGAGTCAGGGGTTATTTCAAAAAAAGTTCAGTGCTTATGATTTGGCACTCATGACCAGACAACTTTCTGTTTTGGTTGCAGCCGCAATTCCTTTAGAAGAAGCTTTACGTGCGGTGAGCAAGCAAAGTGAAAAAGCGCATGTGCAAAATCTTTTATCGTCTGTTCGTTCGCGAGTCATGGAAGGGCACTCATTGGCTCAAGGTATGCAGCAATCTGGACGTTTTCAGGACCTCTATATTGCAACAGTCGCTGCAGGTGAACGTTCAGGGCATTTAGATCTGATTTTAGATCAGCTCTCGGATTACACCGAAAATCGTTTTGCCATGCAAAAGAAAGTTCAGGGTGCCATGATTTACCCGATCATTTTAATGCTGATGTCATTTGCTATTGTGATGGGCTTAATGACTTTTGTTGTGCCAGAAATTGTTAAAACCTTTGACCAAAACAAAGATGCACTGCCGTGGATTACGGTCGCTTTAATGAAAGCGAGCGATTTTATTCGTCATGCATGGGTGTTTATTATTATTTTTGCAGTTGTGGGAATTGTCGCATTTGTACGGTTTTTAAAAACTACGGCTGGGCATTATGCTTTTGATCGATTAACACTCAAATTGCCATTATTCGGTAAACTGTCACGTGGTATTAATTCTGCACGATTTGCCAGTACCTTATCTATTTTGACCCGTTCAGGCGTACCATTGGTGGACGCATTAAAAATTGGTGCAGCCGTCACCAATAACTGGGTCATACGCGATTCAATTGCCCAAGCTGCTGAGCGTGTTACAGAAGGTGGTAACTTGGGTACGCAGCTTGAGCGCAGTGGTTATTTCCCACCAATGATGGTACAAATGATTCGAAGTGGTGAGGCATCAGGTGAGCTCGACCGCATGCTAGAACGGGCATCGACCATGCAAGACCGTGAGGTTACAACATTTATTTCAACCTTACTGGCATTACTTGAACCGCTTATGCTGGTTTTAATGGCAAGCATTGTACTGGTTATTGTAATCGCGGTTATGCTGCCAATCGTAAATATGAACAATATGATTTAATAACTTTGATATTAGAGATAATGATGAAAGTAAAAAATATTCAAAGCGAAACAGCGATGGAACAATACAGTGAATCTGCGGTTTCAAATCAGTTTGAGCAGTGTTCTGATAAACATACCTCAAGTGTAGCTTTAAAAATTGCACAATCGTGCCATTCCGAGCATAGCTCTCCATCTTGCGTTCGGGCAAAGCTTCGCTTTGCTAATCCTCACTCAGGCTTTACTCTCATTGAAGTTATGGTTGTGATTGTAATTTTAGGCGTGTTAGCAGCGCTAATCGTACCAAATGTCATGGGTCGTAGTGAAAAAGCTAAAATTGATACCACTCAAATTACGTTAAAAGGTGTAGCTGGTGCTTTAGATCAGTACAAGCTCGATAACGGTCATTTCCCAACAATGCAAGAAGGTGGATTAGATGCTTTAGTGAATCAGCCTGCTACAGCAAAAAACTGGATGCCGGGTGGATATGTTAAAGGTGGTTATCCTAAAGATAGTTGGAAAAATGATGTTCAATATGTAATTCCAGGTGCAGATAACCGAGCTTTTGATTTGTACTCATTTGGAGCAGATGGCAAAGAGGGCGGTGAAGGTAATGATGCAGATATTTATTACCAACCTTAATTGAAAATATAATAGAGATTATCAATTCGTTTAAAAAGATAAACTGGTAAATACGAATTGATAATCTTTCTTAATCACAAAAATATAATAAGTTTTTGAAAAATATAGAATAAAGTTAATATTCATATTTGAGACTTATAATAAGAATTATTCCCATATTTAATAGTTACAAGAAACTTAAAATGTAGAGAAAAATAAGCTATATATTTAAATAAAAGCTTTGCATAATAAATAAAAAGCACTTTATTACATTAAAAGGAGAGATTAAATGAAAGCATTTCTCATAGTAGATGAACTGAATCAGTTTCATTGGGTAATGCTCAAGTCTGTCCTGTTGATTTTGGGTTTATTACCGATTGCTGAAGTCTTTTTAAAGCTATGGCTTAATACCGAGGGAAGTAGCCAAATTATGATTGGTTTCTTCGCATTAAGTATTGTGAGTGCATGGTTAATGGTAAGCTTCTTTACTGCATTAAAAGCGAGTGTCTGGCAAGCTAAACAAATATCCACTAAATATGAGCAATTGCTTTTTAAAGCCTATCGTTATGTACCAATGGTCTTTCTATCGAGTTTAGTTGCTTATTTATCTTTGCAATTATCGATCGCTTTTTAATTATAATTTGAACCAAATTTTTAGATAAAACGTAGACTGAATATCTACGTTTTATTTTTTAACTGGGCCTAAAAACAGGGTGTTTCTTTATTTGTACATATTATATGCTTCAAATCAGATGTTTAAGAACATGAGAAAAAGTAAATGGAACAAATCGAGTGGAATGATTTTTTAAAAGTAGAGCTTCGCGTGGGTAAAATTATTGAAGCTGAAGTTTTCGAAAAGGCACGTAAACCTGCTTATATTCTGCATGTAGATTTTGGTGAAGAGCTAGGGATACGTAAATCGAGTGCGCAGATTACTAAACTCTATCAGCCACAAGATTTAGTTGGTAAGTTGGTGGTTGCTGTAGTCAATTTTCCCAAAAAACAAATTGGACCTATTCAGTCAGAATGTTTGGTGACAGGTTTTCATAATGCAGATGGTGATGTAGCACTTTGTATCCCAGAGTTTGAAGTGCCTCTGGGTACAAAGTTATTGTAAGTTAGCGGCGGGATTTAAAAGAAACGTCAACTTTACGTGGACGATAAACCCAACCTAAAACCAGCAGTAATACTGCAAATCCTAAAACTGGATAATCACCTAAACGGTTATAAAGGGTTTGACCTTGCATGGCTGGTAAATCGCCTCTCAAGACAAACTCTTTATCGATCGGTGCTTGTTCAGTGATATGACCATTTTGATCAATAAAGGCAGTTACACCTGTATTGGTTGCACGGATAAACCAGCGGCCATTTTCTTTAGCTCGCATTTGTACCATTTGTAAATGTTGCAATGGCCCAGCAGTGCCAGTAAACCAAGCGTCATTAGATACAGTCACTAAGAAGTCGCTGTCTTCCGCATTACGTCGGGTGAGGTTTGGATAAGCCACTTCATAACAAATCGCAGCGGCAAGCGCGTGCCCCTTAATCATAAGTGGTTTTTGGTCCTTCTCGCCACGTGTAAAACCACTCATGCTAATATCATTTTGCATAGCCGGTAGTACCCAAGAGAGTAAACCTGAGAGTGGAATATATTCACCAAACGGAACAAGACGCTGCTTTTTATATAGACCACTGGCATCGCTTCCAGAAGCCATAATACTGTTGTAATACAGTGGACTACCGACTTCATGTGATTTGGTAACATCCCAGTAAGGAATTCCGGTTACCCATGCAGTGTGGTTCTTTTTAGCTTGTGCATCCATTGCATCCAAAAACGGTTCGATATCGGTTTGGAAGAGTGGAATTGAAGATTCAGGCCATACAATTAAGTCACGGCCCCATTCAGATTGAGTCAAACTAGCATAAATTTCTAATGTTCTAACTTGATATTCGGTTAGCCATTTTAAATCTTGTGGAATGTTACCTTGAATGAGTGAAACACTAAGCGGCTTGGCAGCTTTAGGTTTTACAAACTGTATATATGATGCTCCCCACGCGCCCAAAACTAACAGAGCAGAAGGGATAACCCAGAAAATACGCTTACGCAGAACTTCAACTAAAGCACAGGCTAATACAATGACGACAAAGGAAATTGCATAAATACCGAATAGAGGCGCATAACCATCGAGTAAACGTTCGGTAAACGCGTAACCTACAAACAGCCATGGAAAACCTGTAAATACCCAAGTTTTTGCCCACTCGAAAACAATCCAGAGTGGTGCGAAAGTCAGTGGTGTTTCAGGGAAGAAACGTCGGTAAACCCAAGTCTGGAATGCGGTAAACAGGCCCATCACAAGGGCCATAATGGCAATCATACAAACGCTTAGAAACGCATTGGTATCGCCATATACATGGATGGACGTGTAGAGCCAGAAAGCTCCCACAAACCATAAACCAAAGCCATAACTCAAGCCAATAGCAAAAGCTTGTTTGGCTGAGCGGTTATGTAATGATGCATAGAGTAGGGCAGGAGATAATATTGCCAACCACCACCAATAATAAGGTGCCAGTGAAAAACTGAATACGGCACCTGAAAATAAAGCAATGAGTAAAGGAAAAATTAAAGGAAGCTGTTTTTGTTGTTGCGAAGAATCTAACAGCTTTTCAAAGTATGCTCTCATTGACGTACAGCTCGAATCAGATGAATAGTGCGGGCATCTGCTTCAACGATTGTAAATAACCAATTTCCAAGCTCAACAGTTTGACCTTGTAAATCACTTACCAGACCAATCTCTTGAAGCAATAAACCGCCGACAGTTTCTACTTCATCGTCAGAAAAATCAGCATCTAAAACAGTATTGAAATGTTCAATTGGTGTAAGTGCTTGCACCATCCATGCATTTGCTACCGTATGGTCATTGTCAGGAACAATGTACTGAGCATCTTCATCAGCAGTGTCATGTTCGTCTTCGATTTCGCCAACGATCTCTTCAAGAATATCTTCAAGCGTAACAAGACCAGCCGTTGAACCATATTCATCAATCACAATCGCAATGTGAGTCTGAGTATGTTTCAGCATGCGTAGTACCTGATCGGAACGTGCACTTTCTGGAACAAATAAGGGCTGACGCATCAGAACTCGAATATCCACTTTGGTATTCGGTTCAGTTAGAAATGGCAACAAATCTTTTGCGAGCAAAATCCCGACAACATTATCAGGCTGATCAGAAGAGAAGACTGGAAAGCGTGAGTGAGCAGACTCGACCAGTACATCAAGAATATCAAGTAACTGATCATCTTCTTGCAAACTGATCATTGCTGTTCGTGGCGTCATGACTTCACGAATTTTTGTAGCAGGAAGGTCAAGAACACCTTCAAGCATGGCAACAGTATCTGGTTCTAAAAAGCGGCGTGAATTTTGGACTAATTTTAATAATTCATCACGGGTTTCTGGTGCTGTACCTAACCATTTACGTAAGCCTCGCATTCCCCACGATGGACTTGGTTCCTCTTGCATGATCTTTCCTAAAGACTCAATCTATCAAATGAATACTTTGAATCATACCGAAGAAAAGATGCATATGCATCTATAAAACCAGCTAAAAGACAAAACGCATATTGTTATGTAAAAGCCAGTTACAGTTAACAGGTCAGTAATTTGTTTATGCTAAAATGTGAAAATTCTATTTGTTCGAGTTTGTTATGTCGGAACAATCCATTTCACCTACTGTCCAAATTAATACACGTGGTTTACGTTGTCCTGAACCTGTCATGATGTTGCATCAAGCCATCCGCAAATCTAAATCTGGCGATGTGGTTGAAGTCTTCGCAACAGACAACTCGACCTCGTGGGATATTCCTAAATTTTGTATGCATTTAGGCCATGAGTTGCTTTTGCAAGAAGAACGCTTGGATGAAAATGGTCATAAAGAATTTCATTATTTGGTGAAGAAAGGGTAATAGAATAATAAGGCTTCTAATAAAGACTATTAGAAGCCATTAATAATTCAAATTTAATTTTAAATGATAATTTTTTACAAATAAGAATCATTATATAATCTATAAAATGATGTATATAAATGAAGCATAAAAATGAATGAATATTTTGTGAAACGAAGCTTATTTATTTTTCTTTGGTTTTTCTCTATTGCTGGTTTATTACATATAGAAATTTCTTGGTTATCTGAAACTGTTGCTACCATTATTTTAGTTACTGTTGTTATTTTTGGCTCAATTCTATTGGGTTATAGAAATACATATTTTGCTCCCGAACCAAAAATAAAGATGAGTCTGATTTTACATACAAGTTTTATGGGGCTTATGTTAGTTGTTGATTTATTGTTTGGTAAATCGGATTGGTACTTCGATTTAGCGCGAAACTTTGGTTTTCTTGGCTTGTTTTTATTAGGCACATTTATTTTTTATAAAAAGAATCTTAATTTAAACGTAGCAAAAATACCGCCTTTTCAATAAGCGAATTCCAATAAAAAGCCCCGAATAATCGGGGCTTTTTATATTACATATTCGGGTATGAGACACGGCTAGCAAAGCAACGCTTTGCCGTGTCGCAAGGAATTACATATTAGGGTAATTCGGACCACCACCACCTGAGGCAGGAAGAACAAAGCAGCGCTTTGTCCTGCCGCAAGTGCAAAAGCTATGCTTTTGCAGAGAAGGTGGGTGTTCTATTACATGTTCGGATAGTTTGGACCACCACCACCTTCTGGCGTTACCCATGTGATGTTTTGAGATGGGTCTTTAATATCACAGGTCTTACAGTGAACACAGTTCGCTGCGTTAATCTGGAAGCGTTTAGAACCATCATTATCTTCCATGATTTCGTAAACACCAGCTGGGCAGTAGCGCTGTGCAGGCTCATCCCATTTCGGTAAGTTCACATTCACTGGAATTGAAGCATCAGTCAACTTCAAGTGAGCTGGCTGGTTTTCTTCATGAACCGTGTTTGAAATAAACACAGAAGATAAGCGGTCAAAAGTCAACTTGCCATCCGGTTTTGGATAGTTTGGCTTGAAGCTGGTTGCATCAACGGTTTTCAATGCAGCGAAGTCTTGCTTCAAGTCATGCAAAGTAAATGGCACTTTAAAGACATTCTGGTCGATAAAGTTAAATGCACCACCAATCCACTGACCAAATTTATGCATTGCTGGACCAAAGTTACGAGAGTTGTAAAGCTCTTCTTTTAACCAGCTGTTGTTGAATTTGTCAGTGTATGACGTTAATTCTTTAGTGAATAAATCTTCGCCTTCGGTAACACGTGCAATGGCAAGGTCACCGCCTTTTTCTACACCGGCAGCAATGGCTTCAAACACAGCTTCACCACACAACATGCCTGATTTCATGGCAGTGTGTGAGCCTTTGATTTTTGCAAAGTTTAAGAAACCTGCGTCATCACCAATCAAGCAACCGCCTGGGAAAGTCAATTTAGGCAATGAGTTAAAACCGCCTTTCACTACAGCACGTGCGCCGTAAGAAATACGCTTCCCACCTTCTAAAAACTGTTTAATCAGTGGATGAGTTTTCCAGCGCTGCATTTCCATAAATGGATACATGTGTGGATTTTCATAAGACAAGTCCACGATCATACCCAAAGTCACTTGGTTGTTTTCAGCGTGGTATAACCACCAGCCACCCGAAGAAGCTGTTTCAGCCAATGGCCAGCCTGCACCGTGCATGACTAAGCCCGGTTTATGTTTTGCAGGGTCGATTTCCCAAAGCTCTTTAATCCCGATACCGTAGTGCTGAGGATCAACATTTTTATCGAGGTTATATTTTGCAATCAGGCGTTTGCCTAAGTGACCACGGCAACCTTCAGCAAAGAGGGTGTATTTAGCGTGAAGTTCATAGCCTGGTGTAAAGTTATGCGTTGGTTCGCCATCTTTACCAATACCCATGTCACCAGTTTGAATACCTTTTACAGTGCCGTCTTCGTGGTAAAGCACTTCAGATGCAGCAAAGCCAGGGAAGATAGATACTTCTAGTTCTTCAGCTTTTTGGCCTAACCAGCGAACCACGTTACCTAAAGAGATAACATAGTTGCCATCGTTATGCATGGTTTTAGGAACCATCCAGTGAGGCACTTCTTTAGATGTGGTGTCTGATAACAAGAAGAAAGTTTTGTCTTCAGTTACAGGTACGTTTAAAGGCGCACCTTCTTCCTTCCAGTTCGGGAAAAGTTCGTTGATGGCACGTGGCTCAAGCACAGCACCAGACAAGATATGCGCACCTACTTCAGAGCCTTTTTCAACTACACAAACAGAAAGATCGGGTAAGTTATTTTCAATCGCTAATTGACGGATCTTAATCGCAGCAGATAGACCTGCAGGTCCTGCACCTACGATGACAACGTCAAACTCCAT